>NZ_CP065053.1:0-619367 GCF_015689335.1 Massilia antarctica
GGACGCTGTGCGCGGGAATGGATGCAAAAACGGAGACTGCTCTGGGGTAGAATTCATGTGGGCAAGGTGGCGTTTTGTTGACAGGGTAGGTTTCTAGATAACTCCCATTCTATCAATCACTTACGGCATTCTTGCCCTTTTTTATGCAAAATTCAGGATAGAAAAGCGCGCTGCACGCTGTCGCTGCTGCCTTCGCCGACGATCTGGCCCAGGTTATTGATGTCGAAGGCCATGCTGCCGGCTTCCTTGCCGCCCAGGGTGCGAGGTCGCTCATCACACCGTTGACATACAGGAAGGCGTGCGGGATTGCGTGCCCGGACGGAAACTCCTCCTTGCTGCCGGCGTCGCCCACGACGGCGCCGCGGTCGTTGATCGCGTAACCCGTGCTGTACAGCCCGCCCAGGGTACCCAGGTCGGTCATCACCTCTCCGCTGTACAGGAAGGCGTGGTAGGGATGCTCGGGACCGCTGTCGCTGCTGACCGAGGACAGCCCGGTGACCTGGCCGGTATTGTTGACATCCAGCGCGCGGCTCATGTCGCATTGGGCAAGGTGCCGATGTTGCGCATCACCCCGCCGGACATCAGGAATGCCCGCTCCAGGTCCTGTTCGGCCGGGTTGGCGGTGCTGGCGCTGCCGACGATGTCGCCCCGATGATTCACGCCGTAACCGCTACTGTAGGTGCCGCCCAAGGTGCCGAGATCGCGCATGCTGCCGTTGCCGTAGCTGAACGCGCGCTCCTGGCCGGCGCGGTTGGTCGAGGTGCCCACCACCATGCCGCCGTCATTGAGCGCGTTGGGGATGGTGTCGCCGCCGAAGGAACCCAGGTCCAGCGGCATGGCGCCGGTGTTGAGGAAGCCGCGCATCGTACCGCTGCTGTCGGTATAGGCGCCGAGCACGTGACCCTCAGGTTGATGTCGCGCGCGCTGCTGCCGGCGACGCCGACCGTGGTGACGGTGTAGCGCGTCGCCGCCGGGGCTGCCAGCGGCAGCGCGAGGGCGGCAATCAGGACCAGTCTGTTGCAATGCCGGGGGACGGACATGAAAGACTCCTTGACGGAAATCGGATGGGTTCGGCGAACATGAACCCGGCCCGGGCAGTGCGGCGTGGCGCGCGCATGGCCCGTTTCAAGAATAGGCCGGTGAGTGCGCGCGCGTCTGCGCCACATCAGGCGACGGCGGCACGCACACGCCGTCCCGATTGCGGAAAAGCCGGTGCGGCAGGCGGTTGCATTTCCTGAACCAAAGTTCACGGGCGAAAAAAAACCGCCCGGTTTCCAGCCGGGCGGTTTTTTTGCGAAGCGACGGGTTGCTGAGATCAGGCCGCCAGCGCTACTTCCTCTTCGTTGGCAACATTACTCACCACCGGTTGGCGAATCAGGTAGTCGAACGCACTGAGCGCGGCTTTCGACCCTTCGCCCGCGGCGACCACGATCTGCTTGTACGGCACCGTGGTCACGTCGCCGGCGGCAAAACACACCCGGCAGGCTGGTGTGGCATTTGGCATCGACAACGATCTCGCCGTACTTGCTCAGTTCCAAAGTCCCTTTCAGGAATTCGGTATTCGGCACCAGGCCGATCTGCACGAACACGCCTTCCAGCGCCACGTGGTGATCGGCTCCGGTGGCACGGTCCTTGTAAGCCATGCCGTTCACTTTCTGGCCGTCACCGGTAATCTCGGTGGTCTGGGCATTGACGTGGATGGTGACGTTCGACAGGCTCTTGAGCTTGTTGACCAGGACCGCATCGGCTTTCAGCGAATCGGCGAACTCGACCAGGGTCACGTGCTGGACGATGCCGGCCAGGTCGATGGCCGCTTCCACGCCGGAGTTGCCGCCGCCAATCACGGCCACGCGCTTACCTTTGAACAAGGGGCCGTCGCAGTGCGGGCAGTAGGCCACGCCCTTGTTTCTTGTACTCGGCTTCGCCGGGCACGTTGACGTTGCGCCAGCGCGCGCCGGTCGAGACGATCACGCTGCGGGCCTTGAGCACGCCGCCGTTTTGCATGTGCACCTCGACCAGGCCGCCCGGGGTGGCGGCGGGAACGATGCGCTCGGCCCGCTGCAGGTTCATGATGTCGACTTCATAGTGCCGCACCTGCGCTTCGAGGGCGGCGGCGAATGTGGGGCCGTCCGTTTCCAGCACCGAGATGTAGTTCTCGATGGCCATGGTGTCGTTGACCTGGCCGCCGAAGCGCTCCGCCGCCACGCCGACACGGATGCCTTTGCGTGCCGCGTACACCGCTGCCGCCGCGCCGGCCGGGCCGCCGCCGACGATCAGCATGTCGAAGGCGGACTTGTGATTGAGTTTCTTGGCTTCACGTTCAGCCGAATTCACGTCGAGCTTGGCGACGAGTTCTTCCACGGTCATATGACCGGAGGTAAACATGGTGTCGTTCTTGAAGACCATCGGGACCGCCATCACCTGGCGCGTTTCGACTTCCGATGGGAACAGGCCGCCATCGATGATCACGGTGCGGATCCTCGGATTGAAGACCGCCATCAGGGTCGCTGCCTGCACCACGTCCGGGCAATTGTGGCAGGACAGGGACATATACACGTCGAAATCGATTGCTTCGTCGAGCGCCTTGATGGCCTCGATCACTTCGGGTTCCACTTTCGGCGGATGGGCCGCCGGTCCACAGCAGGGCGAGCACCAGGGAGGTGAATTCATGGCCGAGCGGAATGGCGGCGAAGCGCACGCCGTGGGTTTCGCCTTCGCGGGCGATCACGAACGAAGGCTTGCGGCTATCGGTGCCCGACTCGTCGACACTGACTTTATCGGACAGGCTGCTGATCTCGGCCAGCAGTTCACGCAGTTCGGCACTTTTTTCGCTGTGATCGAGCGTTGCGATGAGACGAATCGGCGCGCGCAGGTTCTGCAAATAGCCTTGCAACTGGGTTTTGAGGGTCGTGTCAAGCATGTTCATATCCGTAAGAAAGTGCCTTGAATTAAAACCGGGAACCGTCGGGCGGGTTCCCGGTGCAGGAAAGGCAGCGCAAGGCGCCGCGCCCTTCCTGTTTGCTGCGATTTAGATCTTGCCGACCAGGTCCAAGGATGGGGTCAGGGTCTTGGCGCCTTCGTTCCACTTGGCAGGGCATACCTGGCCTGGGTTGGCGGCGACGAACTGGGCAGCCTTGAGCTTGCGCAGGGTTTCCTTGACGTCGCGGGCGATGGCGTTGTCATGGATTTCCAGGGTCTTGATGACGCCTTCCGGATTGATGATGAAGGTGCCGCGCAGTGCCAGGCCTTCTTCTTCGATGTGCACGCCGAAAGCGCGGGTCAGGGTGTGGGTCGGATCGCCAACCAGCGGGAACTTGGCCTGGCCGACGGCAGGCGAGGTTTCATGCCAGACTTTGTGCGAGAAGTGGGTGTCGGTGGTGACGATGTAGACTTCCGCGTTGGCTTTCTGGAATTCGGCGTAGTTCTGGGCCGCATCTTCGACTTCGGTCGGGCAGTTGAAGGTGAATGCGGCAGGCATGAAAATGACGACCGACCACTTGCCCTTCATCGACTCGTTCGAGACTTCAACAAATTTACCGTTGTGGAAAGCTTGGGTTTTGAAAACCGGAATTTGCGTATTGATCAGCGACATGGGTATCCTCGTAGGTGAATTTTGTGGGTTAAGAAAAACTATCGAATGAGAAGCTCTCATTGGTTATTATGATACGACAAGATGAGTCGAGCGCCTCATTGTTTGTATTAATGAGGGTCATTGGGAATTTTGTTTGGCAGGGGCCAGCGAGCGGGTCGAATTGACCGGTTTCCCCGCAGTTGAGGGCGCGGTTCGACGTCAGCGTTCGTTTCCGGATCGAAAAAAAGCCGCCCGGTGCGATCCGGGCGGCTTGTGGAGATGATGGAGCGGGTACGCGACCCGCTCCTGAGCAGTCAGTTACACAAGCTGTGGCGACAGGTCGCGCAATGCCGAACCCGCCTGCAATGGTTGCGCAGTGACACCGAACGCCGGACTCGACAACAAAGCGCCGGCCGGCAGCATCGACATCGATGACAGATTGCCGGTCCTGGCGTACTGGTAGGCAAGGTCGCCGCCCAGTGCCGCCGTGTCGCTGCCGCTCAGGTAAAAACTGAGCAAGGAGGACGACAGGGCCCAGCTCGTCAATGCCGGATTGGCAGTGCGGGCAGCATCAAACGCCCCGGCCAGACCGTCAAAGTTGAACTGCTCGACTTTCTTGTTGTTGAGCTTGCTGGCCGACGCGGCGTCATAGTCGCTGCCGCCTTCAATCACCACCTGCAGATTGGCGACGCTGCGATTGGCAGGCGCCGCGTACCAGTCCTTGAAGGTGATCTGTTCGGCCGCGCCCGTCACCAGCACCAGGTCGTTTGCGGTTTTCTTGAACAGCAAATCCGCGTACAGCACGCCCTTGCCCAGGGAAACGGTATTGTCCTTGCCGGTGCTGGCATTGACCACATCCTGCCCATCCCCGCGGTTGAAAGCGATGATATCGGCCCCGTCGCCAGTGAGGATCACATCGTTGCCGGCACCGCCGATCAGCATCTCCCTGCCAACGCCGGCGGTGAGTGTGTCGTTGCCGGCGCCACCATCGAGCAGATTATTGCCGAGGGTATCGGTGAGCGTATCGAGCCCGGCACCGCCCTGAAGCAGGTCGTCGCCCGCGTCCCCGTTCAGCACATTGTTGGCACCATTGCCGACGAGCAGGTTGTTGAGCGCGTTACCGGTGCCGCTAATCCCGTTCACGCCCGTCAGGAACAGCGCTTCGATATTCGCGCTCAGGGTGCTGCTCACGCCGGACTTGACGGTATCGATGCCTTCGTTCGCCAGTTCGACCACGGTATCGCTGGCATTGTCGACGATATAGGTGTCATTCCCGGCGCCGCCGCTGAGTGCGTCTGCCCCGCTGCCACCATCGAGCACGTTGTTGTTAGCATTTCCCTTGATCACGTTGTTGCCGGCATTGCCCTTGCCATCGACCGCCAAGCTACCGGTCAGGGTCAGGTTGTCGAGGTAGGGGCCCAAGTCGTAATTCAAGCCCGTCTGCACGGTATCGACGCCGACGTAATTGCCCTCGTTGACGATATCGCCAACGTTGTCCACGATGTAGAGATCGTTTCCGGAGCCACCGTTGAGGATATCGGCGCCGCTACCACCGTCGAGCGTGTTGTCGCCCGAGTTACCGGTCAGTACATTGTTCAATGCGTTGCCGGTGGCGTTGAGCGGCGCCGTGCCGGTCAGGGTCAGGGCCTCGATGTTGTTGCCCAGGACCGTGCTCACACTCGACTTGACCGTGTCATTGCCTTCGTTGGCGGCTTCCACCGCCACGTCGGCCGCCAGGTCGAACACGTACACATCGTCGCCCGCGCCGCCGGTCATGGTGTCGGTACCGAGGCCGCCATCCATGGTGTCGTTGCCGCCGCCGCCGTTCAGCTTATCGTTGCCGTCCAGGCCATTGAGGATATCGTTACCCGCACCACCGTTCAACTGGTCGGCGCCGGCGGTCCCGGTCAAGGTGAGGTTTTTCACGCTGACGACGAGATCGAAGACATCGCTGGCGCTCAGATTGCCGCTATCCCGCGCGCTCACTTTCACGCTGAAGGTTCCGGCAGCCGGCGGGGTGCCGCCAAATGCCCGGGTAGTGGCATTGAACGACAGCCAGGCCGGCAAAGCCGTGCCGTCGGCCATGGTGGCGCTGTAACTGAGCACCGTTCCCGCATCCGGATCGGTGAATGCGCCAGCCGGCACCACGTAACTGAATGCGGTGCCCAAGGCGTTGGACTGGTCCGCCAGCGCGGCGGCCAGCACCGGCGTGCGGTTGGCCGGGCTGACCACCAGCGGCAGGTCGATGTAGCCTCGCCCGCCACGGTTGTCGGTCCCCCACAGCTTGACGGGAACCGAGCCCACATCGGCGACGGTCGGCGTGCCGCTGAAGGTACGCGAGGCCACATCGAACTTCAGCCAGGCCGGCAATGGCACGTCATTGGCCAACGACGCGCTGTAGACGAAGGTATCCAAAGGATCCGGGTCGACCAGGGTATTGGCTGCCAGGGCGAAGCTCAGCGGTTTACCGACCTCCGCCTTGAACGGCGCCACGCTCACCGGGCCGCGTACCGGCACCTTGTTGGCGCTGGAGATATCGACCAGGCTCTGGATTTTTGCCTGGTCCCATACCACACCGCCGGCAAACTCGACCCGCTCGATCTTGTTGTTCACGATGGCGCCGTCCTTGGTCACGTCGGCGGCGAAGTACTTGGAGAAAGTCACTTGATCCGTGGTCCCGCGGAGCAGCAGGAGCAGGTTTTCGCCGCTGCGCTGCACCCAGATGTCGCCCTCCGCGATGTCTTTGCCGAAACGCAGGGTATCGACCGCGCTGGCCACATCGTCATTGAGGATGACGTCCTTGCCATCGCCACGTTCGACGACATACACGTCATTGCCCGCCCCGCCGGACAAGGTATCGTCGCCGCCAGCGCCGAACAGCTGATCATTGCCTTCCAGGCCATTGAGCGTGTTATTCAGGGCATTGCCCTTGATGATGTTGTTGAGCGCATTGCCGAAGCGCGAGAGCGCGGCACCGGTCAAGGTCAGGTTCTCGACGCTGCCGGACAGCAGGTTTGGGGAGCTGATGCTTGTTTCAACCGTGTCGTTACCGCTGTCGTCTGAAATCCAGTCGTCGATGCTGTCGACGACATAGGTATCGTCGCCATCGCCGCCGTAGAAATCGTCGCGGCCGCCGGCACCGTCGAGGCGGTTATTCCCCGCATTACCCCGGATTTTATTGTTGGCAGCATTGCCGGTGGCATCGATGTTTTCGGTCCCCGTCAATTCCAGCGCTTCCACGTTGACGGGCAAGGTAAGACTCAGGCTTGACGTGATCGTATCGTTACCGCCGTCAGGCAGTTCGACGATGTTATCGAGCACGCTGTCGACCACATAGCGGTCATCGCCGGCACCGCCGGCCATGGTATCGGCTCCCGCGCCGCCATCGATGGTCTGGGCCCCCGCCCCCGCGCTGAGTTGATTATTGAGGTTATTACCTGTCAGGATTCCTGCCACCTCGCCGTTAAACACAAGGTTGTCGACATTGGCCGGCAGTGTGTACTTCGGCAACGCGGTGCGCACCGTATCGATGCCCTCGTTCACGTTTTCGACAACGGTATCGTCGTCGTGGTTGATCAGGTAGGTATCATCGCCGGCGCCGCCTTCCAGGGTGTCGCGCCCTAAGCCGCTTTCGAGTTCATCGTTGCCGCCGAGGCCCCTGACGATGTCGTTGCCGGCGCCGCCTTTCAAGGTATCGTTGCCGGCAGTGCCAGTAATAATGCTGTCCGGCGCGACCACAATATCGAAGACATCCGAGGCTGACTTGCCGCCAAGATCGGTTCCGGTGACTTTCACGCTCAAGGTCCCGGCGGCGGCGGACATGCCGCTGAACTCACGCGCAACCGGATCGAAGGTCAACCATGTGGGCAGCACGGCGCCCGTGCTCAAGGTGGCGCTGTATGCGACCACGTCGCCCTGATCCGCGTCGGCAAACACGTCACCGAGGCTGAACCGGATGGACGTTCCTTGCGACGTGAGCTGATCGGCTACGGGCGACGCTACCGTCGGCGCGACGCTTACCGCGCCGACATGGATGTTGATTGATATGCCGGCCTTTGCGCCGTAAAGATCCGTGGCATAAAAGTAGACCGAGGACACGCCCTGGTCGTTCGCGCCGGGCGTACCCCACATCTTCATGGTGAGCGGATCGAAGTGCAGCCATGCGGGCACGGCAGGATAGCCAGGCAAGGCCTCAATGCTGTAGGACAGGGCGTCACCCACATCGACTTCCAGATGCCAGTCCAGAGGCATCACCGTGTTGAAAGTACTGTTGACGTTACCGTAAAAATCGCCCCCCGTCTGCCTTATATACGGTTGCGTGTTGGAGTGTGGAACCGCCATCTGGTCGACGGCAGCCGTATTCCAGCTGCTGCCGTCGGCAAATTGCACCTGTTCGATCTTTCCGGTGCGTACTCCATTCACTTCCCGGAAATAATCTTCAACGAACAAGGTATCGCCAGAGCTGCTGATGATGAGCACCAGCCTGTCTTTCCAGCGCTCGACGAGCACATCGCTGGCCAGCACGTCGTCTGCGAAGCGGATGGTGTCGATCTTTCCGGGCGCCGTGTCGCCGGTGACGATCACATCCGGACCGTCACCGTGGCCGAACTTGAAGATATCGTTGCCGGCGCCGCCCACCATGCGGTCGCGCCCGGCGCCGCCGTCGAGCACATCGTCGCCAACGCCGCCATCGAGCGTGTCATTGCCTGCTCCGCCGGACAGGGTGTCATTGCCCTGCAGGCCGAGCAAGCTATCCTGGCCCTTGCGGCCGCTGATGACATCGTTGCCCGCAGTGCCTTCCAGCTTGTCGTCCAGGTCGGTGCCCTTGAGTACCTGCTGCAAGACCATGGGCGTGGTCCACAAGGTGCCGTCGGCAAAGGCGATCTGCTCGACCGCCAGATTCAGGTCGGTCCTCGTGCTGAAATAGCTCCAGATGGTGACCGCGTCACCACTGTTGCCGAAATTGAGGCGCAAGGTGGCGCCATCGCGCACGGCCTCGACATCGGCCGGCATCAGACCGGCACCGAATTCCAGCCGGTCCACATCCGGCACAGTGACGACCGGACTGACATCGGAGATCGTATCCTTGCCGTCGCCCTTGTTGAAGCGGTAGGTGTCCGCACCGGTACCGCCGATAAGGTCATCGCTGCCGGTGCCGCCGGCCAGGGTATCGTTGCCCGCGCCAGCGTCGAGCCGGTCGTTGCCGGCCCCGCCGTCGAGCATGTCGTTGGTGTCGGACCCGTACAGCTTGTCGTTACCGGCGGAGCCCACCAGCAAGAATGGAAGAATCTGGGCCAAAGTCCAGCTTGTACCATCGGCGAACTTGATGAACTCGACCTGCGACAGCGCAAGCTCGTCGGCCTTGAAGTAGTTCAGCACGCGCAAGCTGTCGCCGCTGGCAGGCAGGCTCAGTATAAGGTCGTTGTCGGCGCGGGTCGGCTTGACGTCGCCCACCGCAACGCCAGGCAGGAACTCGATGGTGTCGATGCCAGCCTGCAATGGCAAGTCTTGGTTGTCGATGGTGTCGTTGCCGTAGCCCTTGCCGAAGACATAAGTATCGGCACCGCCGCCACCCTTGAGCAAATCGTTACCGGCGCCGCCATCGAGGCGGTCGTTGCCGAAGGAGCCGAGCAAGGTGTCATTGCCGCCCAGACCCTTGAGGCTATCGTGGCCCCAGCCGCCCTCTTTCACATCGGCCGCATCGGTGCCGGAGTAGACCTGATTCGGGTCGATGGTGATCGGAAGCACAGCAGATACGCTTGCGCCGTTGATGTCGCTTGCCTTGACCAGCACATCGTACTTTCCCACTGCCGGCGGGCGGCCGGAAAACGTGCGGGTGGCGGCATCGAATGTGAGCCATGCCGGCAGCGCGCTGCCATCGGGCGACGTGGCGGCGTAGGACAGGGTATCGCCCCGGTCGCTGTCGGTGAAACTCCCCTGCGGCACCGTAAACTGCCACACATCGTTGGCGGCACCACCTGGCACCTGCGTCCAGGCGCCGAACGTTGGCGCCCGATTGTCGACATCGAGTTTCATCAAGGTCTGGGCGCTCAGGCCATGCACGTCGGTGGCGGTGATGGCAAGCACCAGGTGTTCGAGCGTGCTCGGTGTACCGCTCAGTACGCCCGTCTTGGGATTAAAGCTCAACCAGGATGGCAGGCTGCCGCCTTTTTCCAAGGTCACCTTGTAGGTCAGCGCATCACCGTCGGGATCCGTGAATACATTAGCGGGAACGTTGTAGGTCAACGGCGTGCCGCGCGACGCCTTCGCATCGACCGGGACAGCGTTCAATACGGGCTTACGATTGGCTGCGCCGATATTCATAGCAATGCCGATACCGGCACCGGCGCCATAATTGTCCATCGCTACGACGATCAGCACTAACTTGCCGACGCTGGCGTCGTCGGGCACGCCGGACACCGTACGGGTCGCAGCGTCAAATTTGACCCAGGCAGGCGCCGGCAGGCCGCCCTCCAGCTGGATGCTGTAATGGAGCTTGTCGTCCGCATCCGGATCGGTCAGATTGGCCGCAGCGAGCGTGTAGCTGAACGGGTCGCCAGCGCGCGCGCTAAGAAATGGGACGCCAGGACCGGCAACCGGGGCTTGGTTATTCGCCTGGCGCAGCAGGATGGCGTCGATCTTTGCCGGGTTCCAGACAACGCCGTTCGCGAATTCGATGCGATCGAGCTTGCGGTCGGATGTGACCGTGCCGTCGACCTTGTTCGCCGCGAAGTAGTCGAGGATATTGACCTGTTCGCTCGAACCGCTGATCCGCAGCGACAGGATATCGCCATCACGGTAAGCGACGATATCGCGCTCGGACACATTGGCGCCGAAGCGCAGGATGTCGACGGCCGGCGCACGCGCGGGATCGGCGCTGTCGGACAAGACATCGGTGTTCTCGATCGTATCCTTGCCATCGCCGCGGTCGAATACATAGACGTCGTTGCCGCCGCCGCCGACCAGGTAATCGTCGCCTGCCGCACCGGTGAGAACATTGGCTGCGCCATTGCCGAACAGCCCATTGCTGGCGCTGTTGCCGGTGGCATCGATCGCATTGATTCCCGTCAGCCTGATGGCGTCGAGGTGCGCGCCAAGGGTATAGCTGATGCTTGCTTCGACATCGTTGGTGCCCGGCTCGTCGGCGCGGGCGTCGCCGGGCGCCGGCAGCGTCGCTCCGCGCGCACCGGTGCCGGCGCCGGCCTTCTGGCGCCCCTCCTCGACAATGATATCGCCATCGCTGTCGATGACGTAGATGTCGTTGCCGGCGCCGCCAACCATGTAGTCGGCGCCGCCGCCGCCGTTGAGCGTGTCATTGCCTGCGCCGCCAAACAACGTATCGTTACCAAGGCCCGCGGCGAGCATATCGTCGCCGGCGCCGCCATCGAGATAGTCGTCTCCCTGGAAGGCTGCGGGAACGAATTCATCGTCATCGCCGATCAGGCGATCATTGCCCGCGCCGCCGAGCAGGCGGTCGCCGCCGCCGCCGCCGACCAGCTGGTCGTCGCCGTCGCCGCCGTCGAGAAAGTCGTTGCCGCTAAATTCTTGGTTGAAACTCTTGATGTTCTCGTCACCCCACAGCTTGTCGTTGCCGGTGCCGCCATACAACTGGTCATCCTTGCCGCCACCGACCAGGATATCGTCGCCGGCTCCGCCATCGAGCACGTCGCGCCCCCAATACAAGGCATCGTCACCGGGCGAGAGGGTAGAGGCCGACATGTCGCCCCACAGCGTATCCTTGCCCGCGCCACCATACAAGGTATCGTCCTTGCCTTCGCCGTACAGCCAATCATCGCCCTCTTCGCCGTCGAGATAGTCGTTGCCCTGGTACTGGAAAGGAATGTAGTCCGGGTCGCTCGTCGGGCCGCCTCCGGTGTCGCCAAACAGAACGTCATTGCCGATACCGCCGTACAGCACGTCGCTCGATCCCTGGCCGACCAAGCGATCGTTGCCAGCGCCGCCGTCCAGGAAGTCGGCACCATGGTGCTCAGGTGCCTGGTAAATCAGCAGTTGCGGGTCTGCATGATATCCATCCCCGAAGAGATGGTCGTCGTCGCCGCCGCCCTCAATATCGTCGTTGCCCGACAAGCCCCAGAGCACGTCACTTCCGGCTCCACCGAGGAGTTGGTCATCACCGTGACTTCCGATGATACGGTCGTCGCCCTCGCCACCGTCAACAAAATCATTGTCTGCATAGTAAGATGAATCCACACCATCCCATATATTGCTGCCTTTTCCACTATCGTAGACACCCCAGGCCGCGCCGGCGGCGATGGCTGTCTTGCCAGCGGGGGGGGTCCACATCTGGTCCGGAGACAGACGCCGCTGTCCATTGGAAGGCGAAGCGCTGCTGATATAGTCATTGCCTTTGCCGCCGAGGATGTGATCGTTGCCCTGACTGCCGGCGATCATGTCGTCTCCGTCACCGCCATCGATCATATCGTCGCCTTCGCCGCCATCGATCAGATCGTTGCCTCCCAGGCCAAAAATCTTGTTTTTGACGCCTCCCCCCATTAGAACGTCGGAAAAATTTGCCTCGGCGACGCCACCGACCAGGGTGCCATCGGCCAGGAATGTCACTGCGGACCAGTTATACAAGTCGGCACTGGTCTTTCCCGCAGGAGCGTGCTGATCTCCGATAATGGTAAAGGTGGACTTTCCGGTGTCTTTCAGACTGAGCGCAATGGTATTGGTGCTCGCGACGCCGCCCGGGCCGTTGTGGCTGGCCTTCAGCGTTCCCGGCACATCGCCTTCAAAATCACCGCGCTGGACCAGCGCGAAAACGACTTCGGTCTGACCTTCGCTGAGCGCGATGACGGCGCCTTCGGCGGCGACCAGGGCACCGTCAACCATCACCATCAGTTTTCCGCTGACGCCGGACAGCGACAGCGTGACCGTCTCGTGCGCGCCGGCTGCCGCGCTCAAGGACATGGTGAAGGTGGCGGCGCCGCCTTCGCTGATGGTCGCCAGCTGCGCCGCCAGGCTCGATTCGACAAAGCCGGGTTCGTTATACACGTTTTTCCCCGGCCCGATTTTCAGGGCGACTTTCGACTGGCTCTCGAGCTTGATACCAAGATATCCCTCGCTGCTCAATGCCTTCGCCAGGTCGAAATTGTCGATCGTGACCGCGTTGCTGCTGTCGAGTCCCTTGGTCATGATCATGCGCTTGCCCGTGACACTGGACGAGGCGTCGTACACCGCCATGCCAACGTACTCGCCGGAGGCCAATTGGGCGACCCATTGGTTGCGCTTGCCGACGCCTTTTCCATCCGTAATCACGCTACCGGCGATTTCGATTTTTCCCACACCGTCACTGTCGACGATGGTGTCGTTCCCAAACGCGGCGCCAAAGCTGTAGGTATCGCGGCCACTGCCGCCGCGCAGCCAGTCGCTGCCTGTACCGCCGTCAAGCTTGTCGTCGCCGGCCCCGCCCTCGATGTAATCGTTGCCGCCGCCGCCGCCGAGCGTATCGTCGCCGTCGTCGCCGTAGATCTCGTCGTACTTGTCGCCGCCTGTCAGCACGTTGCCGTATTCACCGCCAAACAGGATCTGGCGTCGTCCCGCGTCGCCGGAATCGGGACTTCCGGAGCGCAAGGTGGTATCGGTGACGGTATCGTAGAACATCAGATTCGGGTAGGGCGCAATCCCGGTCACGTCGGACTTATTCCTCTCAATCATCATTTTCAGCATCAAGGACCTGCTGGAAAGATACAAGTCGCTGAAATTCAATGCGCCCAAGCGCTCGTTCTGCTCAAAATCCGACTGATCGCTGGCAATTTTTCCTGTTAGTTCTACATGCTTCGCGGCGATGATAGCCAGCGCATCCAGATTATCCGGCGTAACCTGAATCGGCAACAGGTACTTCAGCGCAAGCAGATACGGCAGATAATGGAGCTCGTCGCTCCGGGCAGGAACCGAGCTTGTCGGAACGGTGATGTTGACTTTGCCGTTTAACTGCGCCAGCGGTGCGGGAGAGAGACCGGAATCAAGTGCCACTTTCAAGAGCAACAGATTTGCGTGATACATCTGCCGGCTCGGAGCGCTATCGGACACATCCCCCACCATCGTCGGCATAGCTTTTTCGTTGATCAGAATTTTACGCAATGCATCGAGCACATTTTCCAGACTGCTTTCGGCCCGGTTCGAACTTGTCTTCAACAGCGCGTTCAAGTCTTTCATATCGAACGTTTTGTCGAGCCGCGCCATGACATCAGCCAAGCTCATCGTATCGGTGAGTTTGTACATGGAGTGATTGTCGACGGGATTGGCCGACTCTTCGTTAAATAACGTTTGGCGGAATCCGCTTTGATCAAACCACCAATCATTAGTGGTAAAATTGATGCCGTTTTCCGCATAAAAATTGTCCTGTTCCATCAGGCTGGGATTTTTTCCCGACCCAAATCCCGGCCCGAGCAATGATTCCAGCTGTTTGAACGCTTCATCGCTGCGAAACGAAAACCCTGCGCCATTGAAGGTTGTCGCGTGCATAGTCGGTACTTGCACGTTGAACAGGCGTCCAAAAGCGGACGCCAGATATCCGCCCAGACTGTGGCCATTCACTTCAACACCATTGGCAATGTCTTGTGCAGTGATCGTACCGGTACCCACGCCATTGGACCCGTTGACGAAAGTGCCAGGCTTTGGATCCGAAGGGGAGATCGTTCCGGGGTTCGGCGGTGGAGCCCAGAGTGCAATCTGCCGTACCGATGCGTCGTCACCCTTTCCTGTTTCACGAAGCCACCAGTTGACCATATCAAGCACCTGCTTGCGGGCCGCGCCACTTATTGCCAACCCAACATCTGCCGCGATATCTTTGAGGCCGAACGTGCCTTGGAAGGAAATATAGACTTTATTCGTCGACTTTTGCCTCCACATCGTGGCATCGAAGCCGCTCCCGCTAATGTCGTTGGATTCCATATGACTGATGATTTTGAAATCGTTTCCGATTAGCTCGGCCAAGATTGGGGTCATTCTATTCAGCAACTTTTCCTTTAACGCGAACCCTTCCAGACCATCTTTCAAATCCTTTGCATAAGCTGCATCGGACAAAATCGCATTGATGAAAATATCGTGCATATTCATTTTCTATTGCCCTAGCTAATTAATAATTTTGTAATCAAGGAAAAGATTTTCTTCTTCTTTGGGGGAGCACACTCCGCTAAAAATCAACGGGCTGCTTCCCTCGTTGATCTGGACATATCTAGTCAAACGTCCCTGGCCGGTTCTGAATACGACATAGCTAAGCATCAGTGATTTATCGCTTTCGTAGACGAACTCCCAAAGTTGGCTTGTCATGGCAAGCGCCACTCCGTCAATGCGCTTTCTTTCATGATGCACATATATAAGACGCGCCCCTTTTTTTTTCGCCATCTCCGGATCCTTATAGATCATCTGATGCTTGCATAATCTGCTGAACTGTACTGCTCCGATAATTTCATCGGCGATCGGAAGCGGGTAGCCAACGACAATGACAATCGTCGCAATCAACCTCTTATACCGAAAATCGACCAACCATGTGATACCTTTCGCCACCCACCAGAGTACACCGAACCAGATCACCATCAATATAAAATAGACTAATCCCATAACTACATCATCCTTTCTGGTTTCATTCGATCCTGCAGCACCTTCTTTAGGCACTCTCCTGTCATCTCAGCCGCCAAACCATTTACATATGTTGCATCAGCCAAGATCGCATTAACAAAAATATCATTCGCACTCATAAATATTACCCCATTTTAATTTATAACGTTGTTGCATCAGCCAAAATCGCATTGATGAAAGTATCGTGTATATTCATTTTTTGACTTTCTTAATTTACAATTTTGTAATAAATGTAAAGATTTTTATCTTCTTTCGGGTAGCACACTCCGCTAAAGATCAACGGGCTTCTCCCTCGTTGAGCTGGGCATGTCGAGTCAAACGCGTCTCCTGCCTGGCCCGTATTGAATACGACATAGCTAAGCATCACTGATTTATCGCTTTCGTTAACGAATTCCCAAAGTTCGCTCGTCATGGGCAGCGCCTTTCCTTCAATTTGCCTCTTTTCATGAGGATCAAATATGAGACGCGCACCTCTTTTTTTCTCCATGTCCGGATCCTTATAGATCACCTGGTGCTCGCATAATTTGCTGAACTGTATCGCGCCAATAATTTCATCAGCGAGCGGCAGCGGATAGACAATGACAATGACAATCAGCGAAATCAACCTCTTGTACCGATGATCGAGCCGCCATGTGAGACCCTTCACCACCCACCAGAGCACACCGAACCAGATCAACAGCAATGCCAGATAATATAATCCCATAACTACATCATCCTTTTAAATTTCTGCAAGTTGCTACGCATTTTCAAACCAACATCTGCCGCAAATGCAATCGCCCCGAGGACTGAGTCCACCGCGCAATGATTAACGTTCACACAAGCCTTCCCGAGTCGCGCCCTGCACCAGCGCCAAAAAATACTCGATAATTCGACGCTTGCCCGTTTTGATCTGCCGCGATACCTTTAACGCCGAACGTGCCTTGGAAGGAAATATATATTTTATTCGTAGACTTTTGCTTCCACGTCGTGGCGTCGAAGCCACTCCCCACGATATCGCCCGATTCCTTATGACTGATGACGCTGAATTCCTTTGAAATAAACTCGGCCAGAACCGGGCCATTCGCTCTTCCAGCAAAAATTTTAACGACATCCCTTCGGCACCGATCTACCAAATCATCCGCATAAGAAGCATTAGCCAAAATCGCATTGATGAAAATATCATACATATTCGTATATTTATATTTCCCGGATTAGTTAATAACTTTGAATTCGGCAAAAAAACGTGCGAAATCTTTTCAGCTGACACCTCCCGGAAGATCAGCGGCCTCCCTCCCGCGTTAATCTGGAGATTTCTGGCTAAGAATCTTTATCCTTGATTTTTTCCATGGAATTCCGCAATAACTGATCGAGAAGGGCCTTTTAAAGCCCAGAAGTCATGCCTTACCGGAGACCTTGGCAATCCCAGACTGAATGAGTGTGCTTCGAAAATTTATCCATTTCCCACCCTCTAATTTTTTTTCATATGCCGTTACATTAATAATTTCCAAGAATAAATCCTGCATTCGATCATGCTCATCAAATCTGAATTTAATGTTGACTTTTAATGCTGGGTCGGACCAGTTTGAAGTATCAAATGGAGCGCCAGTATTTTTAATTTCCACTTTCTGACAAAACTACATACTGCATCTCTTGGTACGACGCCTTCAACACAATGACCACCATTTTTACAAACGTCGCCTCAATTTTATTTCGCTCTTGCTTTGCAAATAAATTACTTGCCAAAAATTCAATTTTTGATTTACTGATCCGACCTACTCCACTTACACCAGAACTATATCCGGGCGTCAAATTTCCATCTCCATAAGAATTTCGCACCAAGTCAGATAAAGTATCATTGCCCATCACGCTAAAATCATCAATCGCTTTCGGAAGGTAACATCCTGCCAACATCGAGGTCATCGATACGATTATCACGCCAATAAAACATTTTTTTAATCTCGACACGGACATTTTATCGTTACTAATTTTCATATTTATCCTCCAAAAACATCAGTTGAACCCAACTCGCTAGATTGCGAACCTCTTCATTATTTAACAAAAGATTTTGCAATTTTCTGAGAACCTGTCACCACCATTTTTTGGTATAGATATTTAATTTTCAACCTAAACCCTACCATAAATATTTCTCAAGCGCACCACTACAGAAATATAAAATAATAAAAATAAAATAGCTGTGACGTGAAACCTCTTACAGAACGATTTGCTTCTTTATTCCTCACCCCTCGATTTCGGTTCGACGTTGCGAGTAGCAGCTTTCCCGTCACTCATCGCTCGCGCGCCGCTTCAGAAACCGCTTTCTGCACCGGCGACAGCAGGTACTCCAACACTGTCCGTTGCCCCTGATTGATCTCGACCACCACCTGCATCCCAGGCGTGATATGAAGACGCTTGCCTTGCGGGTCTTTCAGCGCTTGCTGATCCAGGCGGATCCGCGCCTTGTAACTTGCGCTGCCGCTCGCCTGTCCATTACTCCCCTCTCTCCCTGCTTCCGGCCGTGGCGGTTCGCTGGCATCGGCGCTGATGTGAATCACCGTCCCGCTCAACATGCCATGCCGCTGAAACGGATAAGCCGCTAGCTTCACCTTGGCCCTCTGCCCCACCGCGACAAAACCCACGTCCTCGTTCTTGATATTCACATCCGCAAACAACAGCTCATCTTTCGGCACCAAAGTCAGCACAACCGCGCCCGGCTGCACCACCGCGCCGGTGGTGGTCGTCGCCAGATCCTTGATCACGCCATCCTGCGGCGCCCGCAACACCATCTGTCCTTCGCGATAGCTGCTCTTGTCCAGGCTCGGCTGCAACTGGCCCAGCTTGGCGCGAATCTCCGCCAGTTCGCGCTCCAGATCGCTTTTGTACGTGCTGTGCAGTTGGCTGAGTTTCTGACGTTGCGCCGCCATCGCCGAATTCAACGCAGCCACGGTCGAACGTTGTGCATCGAGGTCCCTGGCCTTTTCAACGGCCTCGCGCTCCTTGTCGGCACTCTGGCGCAGCGGCACATAGCCCTCCTGCGACAGCTCGGCCAAGCTCTTTGCGGCCGCCTGGTACGTGGGCAAGGTCTGCTCCAGCTTGGCCAGCGTTTCGCCAGCACTCTTCTTTTCAAACTCCATTTTCTGCAGCAGCGCCTTCTCCTGCTCCAGGCTATCGTTGAATGCGCCACGACGCGCCTGGTACTGGCGCTCCACCTGCGCGAACAGCAGCGCGTCATCCGCGGCCCGCGCCAGCATCGGTTTGCCGGACAGTTCAGCCTCGATGCGGCGCACCTGCATCCGCTGGATACCAAGGTCACTGCTGACCCCGGTCTTGTCGGCACTGGCGATGGTCGCATCCAGGCGCGCCAGAACCTGTCCGGCCTTGACCGTGTCGCCTTCATGCACCAGCAGTTCCTTGACCACACCCGCCTCGGATGGCTGCACGATCTTCACCAGGGTCTGCGGCGCCAGCTTGCCGTCGGCGCTGGCGATGACGTCAAGCTTGCCGAAGGCAGCCCACACGATCATGACCAGCACCAGTACCGACACCGCACGCAGCACTATGCGGCCTGCCGTGCTCGGGCCCTGCCGCTCGATGCGGCTCAGGGGATCGTGCCAGCGCTTGGGTGGGCGCAGCGGAATGACCGTGGCCCCGGAAGGGCCGGCCAGGGGTGGTGCCGCGGCGGCGGATGTTTGATTCGGGCTCATGGTAGTCATCTTTATTTATGCGGCGGTAGCGGGCGATTCGGCTTGCGGGCGCTCAGGGTTGCCGAGCGAAGCGGGAACCGGCGCCAGGGTGATGCGCTGCGCTCCGTTCGGACCGAGGCGGTAGACTGCGTCGAGCTGCAACCCTTTGGGCAAGCCGTGCGTAATGAACAGCATCGTCACCTTGCCGCGCAGGGCGTTGATGGTGTGGGCGAATTGTTCTGCGGTGGACTGGTCGAGCGCACTGGTCGCTTCGTCGAAAACCAGAATGCTCGGGCGCTTGAGCAAGGCACGCGCAATCGCGATGCGCTGCTTCTGCCCGCCGGACAGGCCGGCCCCGCGCTCGCCAATCTCGGTCTGGTAACCCTTGGGCAACGCTTCGATCGCGTTATGGATTTCCGCCATCTGGCAAGCCGCCGTGACCTGCTCGAAACTGGCATCCGGACTGGCCATCTGCAGGTTCTCGAAGATGGTTCCTGAAAACAGCACCGTTTCCTGCGGCACGACCCCGAAATGGCTGCGCAGCTCATTGGCCGACAGATAGCGGATATCCACGCCGTCGACCAGGATGCGCCCGGCGCTGGGCTGATAAAAACCTTGCAGCAGCTTGGCCAGGGTGCTCTTGCCGCAGCCGGAGGCGCCCATGATGCCGATGGTCTGCCCTGGTTGCACCGTCAGCGACAGGTTTTGATACACCAGCGGCAAGTGCTCGGCGTACTTGAAGGCGACCGTATCGATCTCGATCTTGCCGGCGCGCGCATTGGCGCGTGCGGGAACCAGGGAATACGGTTCCACCGGCGCATTCATCAGGTCGCCCAGGCGGTCGACCGACAGGCTGGCCTGCTGGAACTGCTGCCACAGTCCGACCAGGCGCAGCATCGGTTGCGACAGGCGGCCGGAAAACATCTGGAACGCGACCAGCATGCCAATCGTAAAGTCGCTGCTGTTCATCACCGTGTACGCGCCCACACCCAGGATGAGAAGGCTCATCAGTTGTTCAAGCAGGTTCGACAAGGAGTTGTAGCCATTCGCCAGTTGTTTGGTCGCCAGGCTGGCGTCGAGATAGCTGCCCAGGTAATTGCTGTAGCGTGCGTCGAGCTGCGGTTCCATCTGCAAGGACTTGACCGTTTCCAGGCCGCCGATGTACTCGGTCAGGAAGGCCTGGTTGCGCGCCCCCAGCAGGAACTGTTCTTGCAGGCGCGCCTGGAAGATCGGGGCAACGACCATACTCAGCACAACGATGACCGCCAGGATCGCCAGCACCACCAGGGTCAGGGTCACGCTGTAGTAAAACATGATCGCCACAAAGATCAGCAGGAAGGGCAAGTCCAGCACCAGGGTCACGGCCGCGCTGGAAATAAATTCGCGGATCGTTTCAACGCCATGCAGGCGCGCGGCAATGACACCGGTGGGCCGGTGCTGGAAATACATCGGCGGCAGCTTGAACAGGCGCCCGAATACGGAGGCGCCCAGGGCGGCATCGACCCGGTTACCGGTATGCAGCACCAAATACTGGCGCATCCACGACAGCGCCGCCGAAAACAGCATGAACACGGCCATGCCGATGGCAATGACAATCAAGGTGCTCTGGCTGTGGTGCACCACGACCTTGTCGATGATCGCTTGCGTAAACAGCGGCGTGGCCAGCGCGATCAGCTGGATCACTAATGAGGCAAGCAACACTTCCTGCCACAGTTTTTTGTGTTTCAGTAACTCCGGGACAAACCAGCTGAAGCCGAAACGGCGCGACTGGCGCGCCAGTTCTTCGCTGTCGGGGTCGCCGGCATCCACGTTGTCAGGTGTCACGCGCATGACTTTCCCCAGAAAACGCTCGGCAAACTCGGCCAGGGGAACGGTACGGGGTGCGCTATCGTGGGGTTCAACAATCAGGACATTGCCACGGTCCGCCTGCAGGATGAGGGCGGCAACGCAGCTGGCCTCAGGCCCCGCGCCATCCGTTTCATCGCCATCGCGCAAAAATGCAAGCAGCGGGAACGACTCCCCGTGCAGCTTTGCCGGCTTGACGGAGGCCACACTAGCCTTGAACCCGAATGACACAATGGCATTCGTCAGGGAAGCAATCGAGTGTGGCGCGGCCAATTGTTGCTGGGCTATTTCAGGGGAGTAAGGTTTTCTGTGGAGAGCACATAGGCTCTGTACAACCCAGAAAAATGATGCTTTGGTGACACCGGTGTGTTTCATATTGAACAAAAAACCTGCTGTGGAAGAACCGGACGACGCCCTCTGCGGCTCGTCTGGAAGGCGGATGAGGGAAGGCGCGGGAGGCCGACTGTTGACAATCAATCCGTTTCATAAACCAACTAAAAATTGCTAAATAGCATTGTAAACACTGTGCGGGACACTTAACCTTATATTTATATTATTATTTTTTCCCTGTCGTGTTTTTATAACCGCAAGTATTAAATTTCAATACTATTACTCGAGTAGAAGGAATCACTGGCGCCAAGCCGATCTGTCGCGGCAGGAACATGCAATGAGACATGGCGCCGGGCGCTCATCGGCTGCACGGTCGATCGCTTTGCCTCCTCCGCGTGCCGAGGCGGTAAAATGGCGGCCTCACGACGCGGCCGAGCAAACGCCGCGCCCGCACCGGATTGAAAGTAACGATGACCACCACCCCTTCAGAGATCAACGCCGCCGCCATCAAGAACGGCCCGACGGAAAAACACACGCCAATGATGCAGCAATATTTACGCATCAAGGCCGACTACCCGACCATGCTGGTCTTTTACCGCATGGGCGACTTCTATGAGTTGTTCCACGACGACGCCGAAAAAGCCGCGCGCATTCTCGGCATCACCCTGACCGCGCGCGGCGCCTCGAACGGCAACCCGATCAAGATGTGCGGCATCCCCTTCCACTCGCTCGACCCTTACCTGGCCAAGCTGGTCAAGCTGGGCGAGTCGTGCGCCATCTGCGAACAGATCGGCGACCCGGCCACCAGCAAGGGCCCAGTCGAACGCAAGGTCATGCGGGTGGTCACCCCCGGCACCCTGACCGATGCCGACCTGCTGCCCGAAAAGGCCGAACGTCCCCTACTGGCCGTGTGCATGATCAGCCAGCGCAAGGTCGTCACCACGGGACTGGCGTGGCTGTCCCTGGCCAGCGGCGGCCTGAAACTGATGGAATTCTCGGGCGACAGCCGCACCGTCGGCCTGCGCCTGCGCCAGGAACTCGAACGCATCGCCCCTGCCGAAATTTTGCGCGGCGATGGCGCCGAGCTGTTCGACGACGATGGCACGGCCCACACCCAGCGCGTGCCAGACTGGCACTTCGATGTCGTCGGCGGCCACAAGGCCCTGCTCGACCAGTTGGGCGTGGCCACCCTCACCGGTTTTGGCGCCGATGGCCTGGGCGCCGCGTTCGGCGCGGCCGGCGCGCTGCTGCGTTATGCCCAGTCGACCCAGGGCCGCGGCTTGCAGCATGTGCGCAGCCTGTCGACCGAAACCGAGAACGAATTCATCGGCCTCGATGCCGCCACCCGGCGCAACCTGGAACTGACCGAAACCATCCGCGGCCAGGAGTCGCCCACCCTGTTCTCCCTGCTCGACCACTGCCGCACGGCGATGGGTTCGCGCCTGCTGCGCCACTGGCTGCACCATGCGCGGCGCGACCAGAACGTGGCGCGCGCGCGCCATGCGGCCATTGCCGCGCTGGCCCAGAGCGATGCCGCCGGCGCCTTGTCGGCCACCCTGGCCGAGGTGCCGGACATCGAACGCATCACCACCCGCATCGCGCTGCTCTCCGCGCGCCCGCGCGACCTGGCCAGCCTGCGCGACGGCCTGCGCCAGTTGCCGGCCCTGCGCCGCTCGGTGCAGCATGCGTTCACGGAAGGCGAAGAAAGCCTGCTGGCCACCATCCACGCTGCGCTGGCCACCCCCGCCATCTCCCTCGACCTGTTAGAGCGCGCGGTCGCCCCGGAACCGGCGGCCATGGTGCGCGACGGCGGCGTGTTCGCGCGCGGCTTCGATGCGGAACTCGACGAACTGCGCGGCCTGTCCGAGAACGCCGGCCAGTTCCTGGTCGACCTGGAAACGCGCGAGCGCGCCCGCACCGGCATCGCCAACCTGCGGGTCGAGTACAACAAGGTGCACGGCTTCTACATCGAGGTCACGCACGGCCAGACCGACAAGGTGCCGGACGATTACCGCCGCCGCCAGACCCTGAAAAACGCCGAGCGCTACATCACGCCGGAACTGAAGGTATTCGAGGACAAGGCCCTGTCGGCGCAAGACAAGGCGCTGGTGCGCGAAAAAATCCTGTACGACCAGTTGCTGGCCGACCTGGCGCCGCACATCGGCACCCTGCAAACCATTTCGCAAGGGCTGGCGCAGCTCGACACCCTGACCGCCTTGACCACCCACGCGCTGCAGCACAACTGGTGCGCGCCGCAACTGGTGGGCGAGCCCTGCCTGGTGATCTGCGAAGGCCGCCATCCGGTGGTGGAAAAACAGATCGAGCGCTTCATCGCCAACGACTGCAAGTTCAACGACGAACGCCGCCTGCTCCTGATCACGGGTCCGAACATGGGCGGTAAATCGACCTTCATGCGCCAGGTGGCCTTGATCACCCTGCTGGCCTATATCGGCAGCTACGTGCCGGCCACCAGCGCGACGATCGGCCCGATCGACCGCATCTTCACCCGCATCGGCGCCACCGACGACCTGGCCGGCGGGCGTTCGACCTTCATGGTGGAGATGACCGAATCGGCGGCCATTCTCAACGGCGCCACCGCGCAGTCGCTGGTGCTGATGGATGAAGTGGGGCGCGGCACCTCGACCTTCGACGGCCTGGCGCTGGCCTGGGCCATCGCGCGCCACCTGATCGACGCGAGCCGCAGCTTCACCCTGTTCGCCACCCACTATTTCGAACTGACCCAGCTGCCCGAAAGCCACCCGAGCGCGGCCAACGTGCACCTGTCGGCGGTCGAGCACAAGGACAGCATCGTGTTCCTGCACGCGGTGCAGCCCGGACCGGCGTCGCAAAGCTACGGCTTGCAGGTGGCGCAGCTGGCCGGCGTGCCGCAGGCGGTGATCAAGGCCGCCCGCAAGCACCTGGCGCGGCTCGAATCGCAGGCGCTCGACAGCACGCCGCAGCTGGACCTGTTCGCGCTGCCGTGCGTGGAGCCGGACGACGACGCCACCACGCCGCCAGGCCCCCACGACGCAAGCAACGATGCACTGCACGAGGCACTACGCGACGCGCTGGCCGCCATCGATCCCGACGCCCTGACCCCGCGCGAAGCGCTCGAGCAGCTGTATCAGCTCAAGCGCCTGGCCGCGCCATGATGCGCGGCGCGCCACTTGCCGCGCTCCTGTGCGCGGCCCTGCTGGCGGTGCGCGCCGACGCCGGCGCCGCGCAGGCGCGCACGGCGCCCGTCAAGGGCCCGGCGCCCTACCAGTTCGCCATCATCGGCCACCGCTTCACCGATGGCGGCGGCGACGCCCAGCTCGAACAAGCCATCGCCGCCAGCGACGATGGCGCGGTCGCCTTCGTGGTCGCCACCGGCATCAAGGGCGAGCGCGAGCCGTGCAGCGACGAGTTGTACACGCAGCGGCGCGACCTGTTCGCGCAGGCGCGCCGGCCCATGATCGTGGCCCCCGCCGCCAGCGACTGGAGCGGCTGCACCAATGGCGCCGGCAGCCAGCTGGCGGTGGACCGCCTGAACCGCATGCGCGAACTGTTTTATCCCGACGCCGATTCGCTCGGCAAGCGCAAGCTGCCCTTGACGCGCCTGTCGGCTACCTCGCAGTTCCGCAGCTATGCCGAGAACGCGCACTGGGTGATGGGGAGCGTGCTGTATGCGACCATGAATCTGCCCTCGGATAATAATCACTACCGTCCCGAGGCGGGCCGCAACAGCGAGTTCGAGGACCGCGCCGTGGCCAACCGCTTCTGGCTCAAGCGCCTGTTCGGCATCGCCAACCGCAAAAAGCTCGACGCGGTGGTGCTGTTTACCGAAGGCGACATGAAGGCGCACAGCGACAAGCCGGGGCTGCTGGCCATGCTGGGACCGGGCGAGAGCCGCCAGGACGGCTATGCGGCGGCGCGCCACCAGGTGCTGACGATGGCGCAAAAATTCGCGGGGAAGGTGCTGCTGATCGATACCGCGGCACCAGCGGGGCCGGCGCCGGCGATCGCCTGGCGCGCCAACCTGGGGCATGTGAGCGTGGGATCGGAGGTGCTGCGCATGCGCGTGGCGCCAGGCAGTGAAAAAATGTTCCTGCTTCAGAAACCGTAAAGCGCCACGCGCTGCCGGCCGTCGGCCCTGGCAGCGCGCGCCTGCCAGGCGACCCGTGGGCCGCCCGGCAAGCCGGGGTTTAATGCACGGGGTGGCTGCGGAAGTGGTCGCCCTCTTCGCCGTCATCGTCCTCGTCGTCATGGTCGTGGCCATGCGCGCCATGCACGTGGCCGTGCGCGATCTCGACATCGAGTGCGTCGCGCACGTCGGTTACTTCCAGTTCGAAGCGCAACGCCATGCCGGCCAGCGGGTGATTGCCGTCGAGGACAACCTTGTCGTCGGCGATGTCGGTCACGGTGAAGATCATGGCTTCTTCCGAACCATCCGGGCCGTCGGGCATGCCTTCGAACTGCATGCCGACTTCGAGCGGCTCCGGCAGGCGTTCGCGCGCTTCGACCTTGACCAGGGAGGAGTCGTAGTCGCCGAACGCATCATCGGGTTCGATCTGCAGGACGCAGGCATAGCCCGTTTCCTTGCCATCGAGTTCTTCTTCAATCTTCGGCAGGGTATTTTCGTAACCGCCGTGAAGATAGACCATCGGCTTGCTGCCGTCTTCGATCAGATTGTTCTGCGCGTCGGACAATTTATATTTGACCGTTACGACCGTGTTTTTGGCAATCTTCATAGTGCTTCCTTTCAGTGTGTACTGGCGGATTATACCTCCCCGCTGCCTTGCCCTGTTTCGGACTTGGTTATAATGTCGCATGAAAAAATTAACGCTCTTGGGCGATATCACGCCCGCCCAGTTTTTACGCGATTACTGGCACAAGAAACCGCTCTTGATCCGCCAGGCAATCCCCGGCTTCAAGCCGCTGCTCAAGTTCGAGGCCCTGGCCGCGCTCGCCAAGCTGAACCACGTCGAATCGCGCCTGATCACCCAGGTCGACGGCGACTGGAGCATGCAGCACGGTCCGCTGACCGAACTGCCGCCACGCACCCAGCGCGAATGGACCATGCTGGTGCAGGGCGCCAACCTGGCCGACAAGGGCGCCGATGCGCTGCTGCGCCAGTTCCGTTTCATCCCGGACGCCCGCCTGGACGACCTGATGATCAGCTACGCCACCGATGGCGGCGGGGTCGGTCCGCACTTCGATTCCTACGATGTGTTCTTGCTGCAGGCGCACGGCAAGCGCCGCTGGCGCATCGGCGCGCAAAAGGATTTGTCCTTGGTCGAAGGCAAGCCGCTCAAGATCCTCAAGAACTTCAAGCCGCAGGAAGAATTCCTGCTCGAAGCGGGCGACATGCTGTACCTGCCGCCCCACTACGCCCACGATGGCGTGGCCGAGGGCGAGTGCATGACCTACTCGATCGGCTTTCGCTCGCCGTCCTACCAGGAACTGGGCGAAGCGTTCCTGCAATTCATGGCCGACTCGATCGACCTGCCAGGCCGCTATGCCGATCCGGACCTGGAAGTGGCGAAACACCCGGCCGAAATTCCGCGCAACATGCTGGCGGCGATTACCGAGGAAATGAACAAGGTGCGCTTCACCGAGGAAGACGTGACGATTTTCGTCGGCGAGCACATGTCCGAACCGAAGCATAATGTGTTCTTCACGGGCCCGGCCAAGCCGCTGACCATGGGCCGCTTCGCCGAGACGGCGGGCAAGCGCGGCGTGGCGCTCTCGCTCAAGTCGCAGATGCTGTATCGTGGCAAGCACGTGTTCATCAACGGCGAATCGTTCGCCGTGGGCCGGGCCGACAAGGCCGTGCTCGACGTGCTGGCCAACGAGCGCGCCCTGCCCGGTACCGCCCTGGCCGGCGCGTCCGACGATGTGATGGAAGCGCTCTACACCTGGTACCAGGATGGATGGATTGAACTCGCCTAAAGGAATGCAGCCATGACCGACCTTACCGCCCTGCCATTCAACTCGCACGCCGAATTCGAGGCGCAGCTGCGCGACTGCCTGGGGCGGGCGCGCTCGACCTTGCAACTGTTCGATCCGGATTTTTCGGTCTTTCCGCTCGGTAGCAGCGAGACCGATGCCGCACTGCGGCATTTCCTGGCCGGCGGTGGCGCGATCCAGATCGCCATGCATGACAGCGCCCATATCGAACGCCACTACCCGCGCTTCCTGCGCCTGCTGCGCGAGTTCAACCACAAGATCGAGGCGCGCGCGACGCCGCGCTCCCTGCATCACCTGACCGATTCCTTCTGCATCGCGGACGGCATGCATATCGTGCGCCGCTTTCACAGCGACCACATGCGCGGCGAAGCCAGCTTCGACCTGCCCAAGGCGACTGAACTGAGCCAGGAAAGATTCGCGGGAATCTGGATCGAGGCCGTTTCAACCTTGCATCCGACCACCACAGGTTTGTAAGGGTTTGTAAGGCCTAAAACCGGACGGTCAGAATATAAATCGGAGTTGTCGCAAAATGACCGATGAAATAAGCATAAAGATGTCTTTTATCACAAGATGAATGTTGCCAGTTCGCAAAAAGCTTCCATAAAAGCATCTTCCCGCTATTGCGGAGCACCAAATTTAGCTATAATATCGGGTTAGGAAGTTTCCGTTGTCTGTCAAGCACCATTACAGGTACGAAAGCTAACGAGAATTCCCTAACGAGCGATAATTACCGGTAATTATTCATCGCAACATACGTCGTCATAATTTAGTGAATTAATTAAGGAAAACCCATGAAAAAATCTTTGCTGATCGTCTCCCTGTTGGCCGTTGCCCTGGCTGCTTGCACCAAAAAAGAACCAGAAGCAGTTGTTACCCCAACCCCAGTTGTGGAAACCCCAGCAGCGGTTACTCCGCCAGCAGCTCCAGTTGATGCTGCAGCTCCAACTCCAGCAGCAACCGAAGCCGCTAGCGCTGCAGCAACCGCTGCTTCGGCCGCTTCCGTAGCTGCTGACGCTGCTAACGCCGCTTCGGTTGCCGCTTCGGCTGCTGCTTCGGCTGCTGCATCCGCTGCCAAGTAATCAGCGCGATTTGAAAAGGCCGGCCCGCGGGCCGGTTTTTTTTCGCCCGCAGGTTTGCGTCCACGCCGTCTTGCGCGCGCAGGCGGGGCCGATGGCAGCCGTGCCCGGCGCCGCTTCAGCGCCCGTTGCCCGTGCAGCGGCGTAAAAAAACCGGCCTCGGCCGGTTTTTTTATTGCTGCATCGACGTTTACTTCAATTCGTCGCTCAGCAGTTTCAGGATCTTGGCGCCGGTCGGCGAGGTTTCCGCCTTGCCGTCGTTACTCTGCACCGCCACCTTGCTCACCGTCGCGCCGGCTTCCGACTTGACCGTCACCCGGAAACGCTGCGCTTCCTTGGCCTTGTCCGAGGAGGCGCCAAAGCTGAACAGCTTGCTCAGGAAACCATCTTTCGCGGCCAGGTCGGGATCGACATAGCGCACGAAATACACGCCCTGCACGCGGTCGCGGTCTTCCACCGTGAAGCCGACCCGGTCCAGCGCCAGGCCGACCCGGCGCCAGGCGCGGTCGAAGCCTTCGTCCACTTCCACCGTGTCGCCCACCAGCTTGGCGTGCTGGGGCGCCACCACCGCCGCGGCCACGGCCGCTTCGGCCGGCTTGACGTCGGCCATGCCCGACAGCTTGGCCACCAGGCGGCTCAGGAATTGCGCTTCCAGGCCCGGATCGTTCGGACGTACGGTCCAGGTGGTCGAATCCTTTTGGGCGCCGACCAGCACTTCTTCCGCGCCGCGGTGGCTGATGTAGATTTCGGTGCCGTTCGGGGTGCGCTCCAGGCGCGTGCGGAACTTGTCGCGCTCGCCCGTCGAGTACAGCGAATCGAATACCTTCCCGATCGACTGGCGGATGAAGTCTTGCGGGATCTTCGAGCGGTTCTCGGCCCAGTCGGTCTCCATGACGCCGGTGGTGGCCGACTCATTGATGATGGTAAAGCCCGAATCGGCCCAGAACTGCTTGAGCTGCGGCCACAGCTGCTCCGGCGTCTGGTTCACCACCAGCCAGCGCTGGTTGCCGCTGCGCTCGATCCGGACGCCATCGGTGCCGGCCACGGCCACCGCTTGCCCGCTTGGGGCCGGCATGGCCGTCGTGCCCTTGGGCTGCTGGTAGGTCGAGGCGCTGGCCACGCCGCGCGTTTCGGGAATGCTGTAGCGGTTGTCGCGCTCGAGCTGGGTCAGGTCGGGCGGCACGTCCAGGGTGGCCGCCTTCTTGGCGCCGCGGTAATCGAGCTTGTCCTGTTCGATGACGGAACTGATCATGCCGCAGCCGGACAGGCTGACCATCAGCGCCGAAAGCACCAGGCCGCGCGTCGCCGCCGGAGGAAATGCCGTGGCCGAGGCCGAAGTAATTGTCTTACGAATAGTCATGTCGTTACTGGATGAGAAGCTGAAAGGCAGCTGGTGTCTGGGATGATCCAACCCTTGCGGGTCAGGGCTGTGGTAGGACGCCGGCTTCGCGCAGGGCGGCGCGGACCGCATCGTGGCAGTCTTGCCCCAGCGGCGCCAGGGGCAGGCGGATGCCGTCAGGCATCAGGCCCATTTCCGCCATCGCCCATTTGACCGGGACCGGGTTCGGCTCGATGAACAGTTTCTGGTGCAGCGGCATGACCTTGTTATTGATCGCGACGGCGCGGGCGATGTCGCCGCTCATCGCGGCCACGCACAGCTCGTGCATCGCGCGCGGCGCCACGTTGGCCGTGACCGAAATATTGCCGGCACCACCGCACAGCATCAAGGCCAGCGCGGTCGGATCGTCTCCCGAGTAGAGGGCGAACGAGGGGTCGACATTGCGCAGCAGTTCCAGGGCGCGCGCGATGTTGCCGGTCGCATCCTTGAGGCCGACGATATTCGGAATGGCGGACAGGCGCACGATGGTCTCGTTGCTCATGTCGGCCACGGTACGGCCCGGCACGTTGTACAGGATGATAGGCAGGTCGACCGCTTCGGCGATGGCCTTGAAGTGGCGGTACATGCCTTCCTGGGTCGGACGGTTGTAGTACGGCACCACCAGCAGCGCGGCATCGGCCCCGACTTCCTTGGCGAATTCGGTCAGCTTGATCGCTTCGGCGGTCGAATTGCCGCCGGTGCCGGCAATGACTGGAATGCGGCCCCGGGTATGCTCGACGGCCAGCTTGACCAGTTCGCAGTGTTCCTCGACGCTGACGGTGGCCGATTCGCCCGTGGTGCCGACGATGACGATGCCATCGGTGCCCTCGGCGATGTGCCAGTCGATCAGCTTGCGCAGGCCCGGATGGTCCAGACTGCCGTCTGCATGCATCGGGGTGACGATTGCTACTATGCTGCCCTTGATCATATGTAGGTAACTATGCTGGTAAGTAAAAGCCTGATTGTAGCGGATCGTCCGCCGGAATGGTTCATTGTTGACTAGAATCGCGCTTCGGTCGGCGCCGCGCCCCCGTCCAGACGGGCATCGGCGCGCGCAAAATCGGCCCCGGCGGCGCACAGGCGCTGCACCATGGCCGCCTTGGGCAGGCTGGTGAAACCGTCTTCGAAGGCCAGCACGCGCAAGTGATGGGCCGCCGCCTGGCGCAGCAGCTCGCCCTCGTGCAGCAAGAAGGCGGGATTGCTCGGGCGGCCAAATTCTTCATTTCCGCACGCAAAGGTTTCATAGATCAGCAAACCACCCGGCGCCAGGCTGCGCACCAGTGCGGGGATGAGCGGGCGGTGCAGGTAATTGGTCACGACGATCACGGCAAAGCGCCCCTCCCCGAACGGCCAGGGCGCGCTGCCGTCTTCGAGGTCGAACTGCATGGTGCTGATGCCTTCGCCCGCGGCGGCGGCGAGGGCCTCGGGGTCGCGGTCGAGCGCGATCACCGGGTGGCCGAGCGCGGCCAGCAGACGTGCGTGGCGGCCGCTGCCGCAAGCCAGGTCGAGCGCCTCGCCGCGCGGCGCCAGCGGCGCGAAGCGGGCGATCCAGGCGGAGGCGTCAGTAGTGAGTGTGTCGGTCATCAAGAATTCCTTTATCAAGTGTAAGCCAGGCCCATCGCTTCGCGCACGTCGCGCATGGTTTCCTGTGCCAGTTTGCGCGCCGTTTCGCAGCCGTCGGCGACGATGGCGCGCACCAAGGAGGGGTCGTCCAGGTATTGCTGGGCACGTTCGTGCATCGGTTCCTGTTCCTTGACGATGGCGTCGATCACCGGCTGCTTGCATTCGATGCAGCCGATGCCGGCCGTGGTGCAACCCTGGACCACCCAGTCGCGGGTCGCTTCGTCGGAATAAACTTCGTGCAATTGCCATACCGGGCATTTGCGCGGATCGCCAACGTCGCTGCGGCGCACGCGCGCCGGGTCGGTCGGCATGGTGCGCACTTTCTTGACCACCGACTCCTTGTCTTCGCGCAGGGAAATGGCGTTGCCATAACTTTTTGACATCTTGCGCCCATCCAGCCCGGGCAGGCGCGAGGCCACCGTCAGCTTCGCCTGCGGCTCGACCAGGATCAGCTTGCGGCTGCCTTCCAGGTAGCCGAACAGGCGCTCGCGGTCGATCATCGACAGGCTCTGGGCATCGTTGAGCATGGCGTGGGCTTGCTCCAGCGCATCGTCCTTGCCTTCCTGCTGGTAAGCGGTGCGCAATTCCTGGTACAGCCGGGCGCGCTTGCTGCCGAGCTTCTTGACCGCTTCCAGCGCCTTTTCCTCGAAGCCTTTTTCCTTGCCGTACATATGGTTGAAGCGGCGCGCGATCTCGCGCATCATTTCGATGTGCGGCACCTGGTCGTCGCCCACCGGCACCTGGCTGGCGCGGTAGATCAGCACGTCGGCCGCCTGCAGCAGCGGATAGCCGAGGAAGCCGTAGGTGGCCAGGTCCTTGTTACTGAGGTTCTCGATCTGGTCCTTGTAGGTCGGCACCCGTTCCAGCCAGCCGAGCGGCGTGGCCATCGACAGCAGCAGGTGCAGTTCGGCATGCTCGGGTACGCGCGACTGGATGAACAGGGTCGCCTGCGAGGGGTCGACCCCGGCCGCCAGCCAGTCGACCAGCATGTCCCAGGTGCTGCGCTCGATGATGCCGGGGTCGTCGTAATGGGTGGTCAGGGCGTGCCAGTCGGCCACGAAAAACAGGCAAGGCTGTTCCGCCTGCATCTTGATCCAGTTTTTGAGGGCGCCGTGGTAATGGCCAAGGTGCATGGTGCCCGTCGGGCGCATACCGGAAACAACACGATCTGGGTACATGAATTAACTCAGGAAAAAAGAAAAGGGAGACGCGACCCGGGAAAAGGCGGCAATCGCCACCGTCATCGCCTTGAACAGGAAGCTGTCGAGCACATGCAGGCGCATCAGCAGGATGAAGGCGGCGAAAATGAGCACGTCGATCACGGCCACATCATTCACGAGCCGCAACAGGCGCTTGGGCAAGGCCGCCAGCATGGCGCCCGGCAGCAGGGACGCCAGGGTGCGCCCGCCATCCGGCGGCACGGTCGGCAGCAGGCGCAGCACGCGTTCGGGCAGCACGCTGGCCAGCACATGGCTGCCGTCGAGCGGCGGAATGGGCAGCAGGTTGAACACCATCATGACCGCGTTGACGCTCACGCCGGCGCGCACCATGTCGAACAGGAAGCGCTCGCCCACGCCGGCGGCGGCCAGCAGGATGCCGATGATGGTCCACGCCACGCCCATGGCGAAATTGGCGGCCGGGCCGGCCAAGGCCACGAAAGCCATGTGTTTCTTGGGATTGCGCAGGCGGTCGTATTCCACCGGGACCGGCCTGGCGTAACCGAAGGGCAACTGGATCAGCCAGTACAGCACCAGCGGCAAGGCCACGGTGCCGAAGGGATCGATGTGACGCAGCGGATTGATGCTCAGGCGACCTTCGTTGGCCGCGGTCGGATCGCCGAAATACCGGGCCACGTAACCATGCGCCACTTCATGCAGGGAAATGGCGAACAGGACCGGAATCGCGAACACAAACAGTGCCTGCATGGTCTGGTGAGTGCTATTCATCGCACGATTCTAGCAGAGCGGGCGCACGGCCCCGGAACTGCGGCGGGCGGCGGTTCAGAGGCCGAACACGGCGGCATCGCCGCGGCCCTGGCGCACCAGCACCACGTCGTCGCCGGTCAGGTCGATCACGGTGGTCGGTTCGAGCGAGCAGGCGCCGCCATCGACGATCAGGTCGACCTGCTTGTCGATGCGCGCGCGGATGCTGTCGGCGTCGGTCAGCAGCTCGCTGCCTTCGCCGTCAAGGTCGGGCAGGATCAGGGTGGTGCCCAGCAGCGGCTGGCCCAGTTCGGCCAGCAGGGCCTGGGCGATGGCGTTCTCGGGCACGCGCAAGCCGATGGTCTTGCGCGAGGGGTGAGACAGGCGGCGCGGCACGATCCGGGTCGCTTCCAGGATCACCGTGTACGGACCCGGTGTAGCGGCCTTGAGCAGGCGGAACTGGCGGTTGTCGACCCGCGCGTAGACGGCGATCTCGGACAGGTCGCGGCACAGCAGGGTCAGGTGGTGTTTTTCATCGATGCCGCGGATACGGCGCAACTTTTCCACCGCCCCTTGTCGTCCAGATGGCACACCAGGGCGTAGCATGAATCGGTCGGCAGCGCGACGATGCCGCCGGCGTGGATGATCTGGGCGGCCTGCTTGATCAGGCGCGCCTGCGGATTGTCGGGGTGGATCGCGAAAAATTGGCTCATGCGGGAGGCAGGTTGTTGAGGGCGGCGATACGTTCTTCCATCGGCGGGTGGGTGGCGAACAGGGCGCCCCAGGCCGAACCGGGGCCGGAAATGCCGAACGCCGACATTTGCGACGGCAAGGTGCCGGGGGCCAGGCCGCCCAGGCGCGCCAGCGCCTGCTGCATGGGGCGCGGGCTGCCCAGCAGCCTGGCCGAGCCGGCGTCGGCACGGAATTCCCGTTGGCGCGAAAACCAGGCGACGATGATCGACGCGACCAGGCCGAACACCAGTTCGCACACGAAGACGGTGACCATGTAGCCGATGCCGGGACCACGGTCGCTATTACCGCGCAGCACGACCTTGTCGACGAAAAAGCCGACCACCCGCGCCAGGAACACCACGAAGGTATTGACCACGCCCTGGATCAGGGTAAGGGTGACCATGTCGCCATTGGCGACGTGGGCCACTTCGTGGCCGAGCACGGCTTCGATGTCATCGCGGTCCATGCTTTCCAGCAAACCGGTGGAGACGGCGACCAGGGCGGAATTCTTGAATGCGCCAGTGGCGAAGGCATTCGGCGCGCCCTCGTACACGGCGACCTCGGGCATGCTGATGCCGGCCCGCTCGGCCAGCTTGCGCACGGTATCGACCAGCCACACCTCGCTGGGATTGACCGGGTTGTCGATCACGCGCGCGCCGGTCGACCACTTGGCCATCGGTTTGCTCATCAGCAAGGAAATGAAGGATCCGGTGAAGCCGACCACGGCCGAAAACACCAGCAACTGGCCGATGTTGATGCCGGACGCACTGACCGCACGCGCGATGCCGAACACGTTCAGCACCACGGTCAAGACCAGGATCACCGCAAGGTTAGTGGCAAGGAACAGCAAAATGCGCTTCATGGCAAGCCTCCCGGCTGCGAGATGAATGAACAGGAAAACAAGATAGGGTTGGCCGCTACAAATACAAGAGCCGCGCCGCCGCGCCCATGGCGCGCCGGGCGCGTTTTAAGCCTGCGGTAAGCATCCGGCCCAGCCTAGGTCAACCTTCAGAACCAGTCGTGCCAGACCGGCTTGACGCTCGATGGCAGCGGCGGCAAGGCCGCGAAATCGACCCGCGACTCGCCAGGCGCGTGAAAATCGGTGCCGCGCGACGCCAGGAAGCCATAGCGCCGCGCTTCCTCGGCGTACAGGTGATACTGGTCCGGCGTGTGGCTGCCCGTGACAACCTCGATCGCCGTGCCACCCAGTTGCTTGAATTCATCGAACAAGGCGCCCTGCCCCACCATGCCCAGCTTGTAGCGGCCCGGATGGGCGATGACGGGAATCCCGCCGGCGCCGCGGATCCAGCCGACCGCCTGGGTCAGGCTGGCCCAGCGGTGCGGCACATAACCGGGCTTGCCTTCGACCAGGTATTTACGGAACACTTCCGGGATATTCGCGCACACGCCGGACTCGACCAGGTAGCGCGCGAAATGGGTGCGCGACATCAGGTCGGGATTATCGACGAACTTGAGCGCGCCCTCGTAGGCGCCGGGGATGCCGGCGCGGGCCAGTTGCTCGGCCATGTCGCGCCCGCGCGCATCGCGTCCGCTGCGGGTGGCGGCCAGGCCCTGCACCAGGCCGGGATTGTCGGCATCGATCTGCAAGCCGACGATGTGCACGGTATGGTTGGCCCAGGTGATCGAGATTTCGACGCCGGACACGAAATGCATGCCCAGGTCGGCGGCCGCCGCGCGCGCGGCGGGCACGCCGCCGACTTCATCGTGGTCGGTCAGGGCCCACGCGTTCACCCCCGCCTTGTGCGCGTAGTTGGCGACGGCGGCAGGCGCCAGGACGCCGTCGGACACGGTCGAGTGACAATGGAGATCTACATTCAGCATACGCAGGCAAGGCTCGGATCGGCAACTAGTGGAGACAGGCTTTATTGTACGCTGACTGAGCGATGCACGCGGCGCGCGGCTAAACCAGGAACGCTTCCACCATCGCGGCCAGCGCCTCGGGCTGATCGTGATGCAGCATATGGCCGGCGTCGGCCATCATGCGCGTGCTCACCGTTTTCAAGTGTCCCAGGCGGCGGTCGACCTCGATGCGAGCTTCCTCGCGCGGCCCCATCCATTGCCACATAGTCGTGTCTTCCGCCTCGACCCACAGCACCGGCGCGCTGATCGCCGACCAGCACGCCATCACTTCTTCCACCTGGTAGCCGAGCGGCGTGGGCTTCTTGTGATTCGGGTCGCCCAGGATTTCCCATTCGCCGGCCGCGTTTTGCGCCGACCAGTGGCGCGCCAGGAAGTGCGCGCGCTCGTCGGGCAGGCGCGGATTGGTTTTTTGCAGGCGCGCCGCCACCGCCGCCTGGCTCGGATAGGTGCGCAAGGACGGCGGCGCGCGCATCTCGTCAAGCCACTTGGCGTATCGGCGCGGCGCCTTGTCCGGGCTCGACGCGGGCAAGCCGAAGCCTTCCAGGTTGATCAGGCGGCGCACCCGGGCCGGGCGCGCGCCGGCGTAAATGCCGACCACATTGCCGCCCATGCTGTGGCCGAGCAGGTTGACCGCCTCACGAGGCGCGTAATGATCGAGCATGGCATCGAGATCGGCCACGTAGTCGGGAAACCAGTAAGTGTCAGAATGGCTGCGTTCGGAGAGCCCGAAGCCGCGCCAGTCGGGCGCGATCACATGCCAGTCTTTCTCCAGGCAATCGACCACGAACTGGAACGAGGCCGACACATCCATCCAGCCGTGCACCATGAACAGCTTGGGCGCGCCCTCCCTGCCCCAGTGGCGCACGTGGGTGCGCAAGCCGCGCACGGTCAGGAATTCGGATCGGGATGGTTTCATGGGACACTCGACAATAAAAAAGAACGACCGTTCGTATTATACCGGAGAACTTTTTCATGCAGCGATATCGTCTTGAGCCCGCTTATCGGAATAGACGCATTCAGGATCACGTGGATTGCCATTGCCTGGTTCGATGGTTTTTCCAGGCAGCCAATGAGATTGTCCCTCAGTCGGTAATTGCACGCAGGCGTGCGAGCGCATCATCGACAACAAACTCGGGCGCCGTTTCCACCCGTCTGGCGGCGCGCGCCTCCAGGTCCAGCATGCGCACTTGATTGACCAGTACCACGCCCTGGATTGTCGTGCCCGATCCAGTCAAGGGCGCAGCGAAGCCGGCATGCCGTGCAAAGTCGCCTCCCTGGGCAATTGGCGCCACCAGCGCGAGGCCGAGCGCATTGAACACGCTGGTCGATAACACAAGCGCAGGCCGCATGCCTTGTCGTTCATGGCCCTTGGTCGGGTCAAGATTGACGAGGATGATATCGCCACGCCCAAACTTGGCTCGCTTTACCACGCTTCACGCCCTACTGGCGTGACATTGCTCCACGCAGCCATATCCACGGGCTCCGGTGCCGAGGGGTCGCACTGGGCCACCAGGTCCGCCAGCGAATACGCCGGTCGCTTTACTTTCAGCAGCACACCCTCGTTTTGCACGCTGACGGTCAGCTTGTCGCCCAACGTCGCCTTCAGGATGCCAAGCAACTCGGTGGGCAGTCGCACTGCCGCGCTGTTACCCCATTTTTGTACCGACAATTCCATTTTTTTACCTCCTGTTGTATCTACATTGTAGATACAACATTGGAATAGTCAAGTCTGCCTTTGGTGCACGAAAGCCGTCAACATCGACGCCGATCATCCGTGCATCCATGGGGCAGTGCGCGATCACGGGTGCCGTATTCAGTTAGTCCAGTACAAATACCGCAGGAAGCCCATGCCGGTCTGCGACTTGCTGGCCTGTTCCGCCATTTGCGCCAGCGGCGAGACCGGATGCGCCTTGTCGATGCGCTGGCAATGGGCGGTCGGCAGCTTGGTATGGCGAAACCCGTACAAGGTACCGGCCGGCGGCGGTTGCAGATACACCCTGGCCACGTTCAAGCCACTGCCCTCGGGACACAAGGGCGCCATCGCCGCCAGCATCCCGCTGCCACCCTGGGTGGCCGGCAGCAAGCTGCGGCCTTGCCACAGCGCCGACATTTCCTTGATCATCATGCCCCAGCTGGCGAAATCGGCCGCATCGAGCGGCAGCGGGAACACGCTGCTGGCCTGCCCGGGATGGCCGATCCACTCCTCGTCGTCATCGGTTTCGGCCAGCGCTTCCTGGCGCATCTTGCCTGAAATCAGAAAGCCATTGCCGATCAGCTGGTGCGCCGCCTTGAGCAAGGCTGGCCGCGCCAGGATCACGCCGTTGTAGTCCTTGGCCAAGTCGAAGGCGCGCACATTGGTCAGCAAGCCCTCGATGAAATGATGATACGACAGCGACCATAAAATATCGCTCTGGTCGACCCGGATCACGGCGCCGAGATTGTATTCGCGGTCGTAATATTCCTGATCGTTACTCGGACCACTGAAGCGGAACGCCTGGTGCCCGCGCTTGGGCAGGGCGAACAGGTATTTTTCCCACAGCTTGACCTGGCCGTCGCTGTCGAGGTCGAGCTCCCACTGCGCGGGTGCCAGGCGCAGCGACTTGCGCTTGCCAAGCTTGACCTGGGCCAGCAGCTTGCGCGTGGCGCCCAGTTCGGCGATCACGTAATCGATTTCCTTGGTCACCTCGACCAAGATGGCGTCGTTCGAGGTACGGTCTTTATGTATCCGCTCGAAGCCCTGCGTACCCCAGGTGACGATCTGGCGCACCAGTGCCGTGTCGCGGCAGATGACGGCGGCAATGCGCGCATCGTCATCCCTGGGCACGGCCCCCTTCGCCACCTCGCGGCAGGCGGCGGTGTAGCCGTCGGTGGTGGTGAAATCGGCAGCGCGCGCCGCCGGGACCGCCAGGACGCCGGCCAAGGCCAGCGCCCCGGCCAGGCGCGAAACAGGGGAAAGTCGCATGATGCCTCCGCTATAAACGTGTCATAAAAGAAAGCTATCCTACGCGAAACAGGTAGTTTTGCGCCGCCCCGCCTTGTGATTAGAAGAAAGCCCCCAACCTTCCCGTGACGCGGCGGTGAATGGCCATGCCGCGTCGAAAGTGCCGGGGCGGCGTAAAATAGCGCCATTCCAACGCTTCCCGACACCAAAATGGCTATCTACCAACTGGGCGAGCATGCGCCCGAGATTCACTCTTCCGCCTACGTCGCCGATTCCGCCAGCCTGATCGGCAAAGTGACCCTGGAGGCGAATACCTCGGTCTGGTCCGGCGCCACCCTGCGCGGCGATAACGAGCGCATCACGATCGGCGCCAACAGCAATGTGCAGGAAGGCACGGTCATGCACACCGACATGGGCTTTCCACTCACCATCGGCAGCAATGTGACGGTCGGCCACCAGGCCATGCTGCACGGCTGCACGGTGGGCGACGGCTCGCTGATCGGCATCCAGGCCGTGATCCTGAACGGCGCCAGGATCGGCAAGGGTTGCCTGGTCGGCGCCGGTGCGCTGGTGACCGAAGGAAAAGAATTCCCTGACCACTCGCTCATCATCGGCGCCCCGGCCAAGGCCGTGCGCACCCTGAGCGCGGAAGACATCGCGCGTCTCGAAGGCAGCGCCGCCAGCTATGTGGCACGCGGCCAGCTATTCAAGACGCAACTGAAAAAGATTGGATAAACAATGACTACAGAAAATAACAACGATACCCTGCAAAAATTCATCTTCGACAATGCCGCCGTGCGCGGCGAGTTCGTCGAAATCTCCAGCACCTGGGGCGAGATCCAGCAACGCCACAGCTATCCGCCGGCCGTCAAGAAGGTGCTCGGCGAAATGGTGGCGGCGGCGGCCCTGCTGTCGGCCAACCTCAAGTTCAACGGCGCCATCGTCATGCAAATCCACGGCGACGGGCCGGTGCGCCTGCTGGTGGTCGAATGCGATTCCGACCTGCGCATGCGCGCCACCGCCAAGCTGGCGGAAGGCGTGACGGTGGCCGACGACACGAGCCTGACCGACCTGCTCAACGCGGGCGGCAAGGCGCGCTTCGTCATCACGCTCGACCCGACTGACAAGATGCCCGGCCAGCAGCCCTACCAGGGCATCGTGCCGCTCGATGGCGACGACATGGCGACCGTCATCGAAAACTACATGCTGCGTTCCGAGCAGCTCGACACGCGCCTGTGGCTGGCGGCCGACGATGGCGTCTCGCGCGGCCTGCTGCTGCAAAAGCTGCCGCGCCACAGCGGCAAGGATGACCAGATCAAGCAAAGCAGCGAAGCCGACGAGCTGGAAACCTGGAACCGCGCCGTCATGCTGGCCTCGACCCTGAAGCAGGAAGAGCTGCTCTCGACCGACATCCAGACCTTGATGAACCGCCTGTTCTGGGAAGAGACGATCCGCGTGTTCGAGCCGGCCCACCCCCGCTTCCACTGCAGCTGCACGCGCGAAAAAGTCGGCAACATGCTCAAGATGCTGGGCCGCGAGGAAGTCGACGGCGCCCTCGATGAGCTGGGCCAGCTGGCGATCGACTGCGATTTCTGCGGCAAGCACTACTCCTTCGACAAGGTCGATTGCGCGCAGCTGTTCGTGGACGGCACGCCGGTCGAAGTGCTGCTTCCCGCCAGCGACGTGAAGCACTGACATGCGCGAGTCGCCCCGCTCCGCCTTCCCGCATTTTCTGGCCATTCCCACGCGCTGGATGGACAACGACGCCTACCAGCACGTCAACAACGTCGTCTACTACAGCTTTTTCGACACCGCCGTGAACCAGTTCCTGATCGCGCGCGGCGTGCTCGATATCCACGCCGACGCCGTGGTCGGGCTGGTGGTCGACACGGGCTGCACGTACTTTCGCTCGATCGCCTTTCCCGACACGGTGCACGTGGGCATGCGCGTGACCAGGCTGGGCAACTCCAGCGTGCGCTACGAGCTGGCGCTGTACCGCAACGATGAAGCGCTGCCCGCGGCGGCCGGGCATTTTGTCCATGTCTACGTCGAGCGCGCGAGCAACCGTTCGGTCCCCGTTCCCGACGCCGTGCGCGCCGTGCTGGCCACCATCGCCAGCGCGGCGGCGTAAGCCGGCATGCAGGCCCTGCCCGCCCCCGGCATACGCACCCTGGCGCACGGCGACGCCGGCGCCCTGCTGGCGTTTGAACTGGCCAACCGCGCCTGGTTCGAGCGCCACGTCGAAGCGCGCGACCCGGCGTTCTATTCGCCCGACGGCGTGGCGCGGCATATCGCCCACTATCTGGACGGGCATGCGGCCGGCACCTGGCATCCTTGCGTGCTGCTCGACGGCGAAGGCCGGATCGTCGGCCGCGCCAATCTGAAGGACATCGACAGGATCAAGGGTTCGGCCGAAGTGGGTTACCGCATCGCGCATGACCAGACAGGCAAGGGCCTGGCCACGTTCGCCCTGCAGCACCTGATCGGGCTGGCCCGCTCGAGCTGGCAACTGAACGAGCTGCGCGCCAAAGTCACTCTCGCCAACCAGGGGTCGGCGGCGGTGCTGCACAAATGCGGCTTCGTCCACGCGGGCGACCTGACGCGCCTGGCCACGGTCGACAAGGCCAGGGTCGACGGCGCCGTGTACCTGCTGGACCTGACGCCGGCCTGACGCCACTATCCTGGCAGCGAATAGGCAAGGCCTGTCGATAACATGTGGGCGGCGATGCTCTGTCCCTGCTCAATCTGACGCGGCGGCACCGCATCGTCATATCACGGACTTCTTGCACTCACTTTGGCGCCCGCTGTTCGGGTGCGCTGCTGCCTTTTTTTCGTTTTAGCGTCACTGCAAACGAGATGCTGTTAAATAAAATAAGGTATCCGAGCAGCTTGTCCATGCCGTCGCGTCCATGTCCCGAAATGGACCAAGCCACCACGGCGCCCAGGCTCCCCATGAACAGGATTTTTAAGATTTTCACGTATTTTGTCCTCCAAAAAAGGAGGAGCATGGACCCACCGGTGCAATCCATGGACCTCCCCTGTACTTCTTTTGCGGCGCGCTGCGACAGCCTGTGTGCAGCTCGAGATTGCCTCCATCGCTAGCGAGTTTAGTCATGCAACATTGCAGCGACCAAGCCATTCTTTCACAAAAAAACAGGATTTTGCGAGTTTTCCGCCCGCTTCCATTGACATCGATCAGGGGTGCAATCGCGGGGAAGAATCGCTACCCGGACCACGCAAACCGGGCGCGTTGCCCTCGCCAGTTGCTGTTGACCGGCATGCTGACGACGACGGCGGCGAAGCCGGCCAGCCGCGGCCCGATCCGGCGCGCTGGCGCCGCTGTGGGCATCGACACCGCAAAACAATGCGCGAAGACGCGCCGCAAAGTGAATGAGTCGCGTCGGGCCAACTTCGATGGAATGTGGCCCTCATCATGCCACAAGCCGGCGTGCGCCTTACAGCCCGACCATGCCCATTTCCTGCTCGCCGTAGCGCGCGCCGCGCACCGCGCCGCGTGGCACGGCGGCGGCGATGGCCGCCAGCTCCGCCGCGCTCAATACCAGCTGCGTGGCGGCCACGTTCTGCTCCAGGTGGACCAGCCGGCGCACACCTGGAATCGGCACGATCTGCTCGCCCTGCGCCAGCAGCCAGCCCAGCGCCAGCTGGGCCGCGCTGACCCCGCGCGCGGCAGCGAGCTGCTCCAGCCGCGCCACCAGCGGCGCGTTGGCGCGCAACGCCTCGTCCTGGAAGCGCGGCAGGCCGCGCCGGTAGTCGTCCGTCGCCAAAGTAGCGGTCGACCCGAGCTGCCCGGTGAGGAAACCCCGGCCCAGCGGGCTGTAAGGCACAAAGCCCACGCCCAATGCGCGGCAGGCTGGCAGCACCTCATCCTCGACGTCGCGGCTCCACAGCGAATACTCCGACTGCAGCGCAGCGATCGGATGCACCGCGCAGGCGCGCCGCAGCGTCGTGGCCGACGCCTCCGACAAGCCCAGATGCAGCACCTTGCCCTCGCGTACCAGATCGGCCATGACACCAACCACGTCCTCGATCGGCAGCGCCGGATCGACCCGGTGCTGGTACAGCAGATCGATCGTCTCCACGCCCAGCCGGGCCAGCGAGCCCTCGACCGCCGCGCGCAGCTGCGCGGGGCGACTGTCCACCCCCGTCACCCGCTGCATGCCCTGCCCCTGCGCGCCGATCCGAAAACCGAACTTGGTGGCGATGCTCACCTTGCCGCGCAGTCCGCGCAAGGCACGCGCCAGCAGTTCCTCGTTGGCGTAAGGGCCGTAGACCTCCGCTGTATCGAACATCGTCACGCCCAGTTCGACGGCGCGGTGCAAGGTGCGGATCGATTCCGCCTCGTCGGCGCCGCCGTAGGCAAAGCTCATCCCCATGCAACCGAGCCCGATGGCGGACACCGACAAGCCGGTCGATCCCAATGTGCGCGTTTTCATCACAGCAAACTCCTCGTGTCGTCAATCGAGCGGCCAGTATGGGCGGCTTCGATGGATTCGATAAGGTGCCTCGCCCTGCATGCACTACTGAGAAAAACTCATCAATTCAGGCGCCACCTGCATCAAACCGATACCTGCGCCGGGTACCTTAGTGCCCAGCGCGTAATCGAGCGCATAGAAGTGCTTGCCGTCGAGGACCGTGAGCGCAAGGCTGCCGGTGATGCCGCTTAACTCCTCCGTGCCCGAATCGGGCACGATCGTGATGGTCGCCTGGCTGGTCCCGCCCTGCATCGTGCCCGCATGCTGCAGAACGAAACTGCCCTTGCGGCCCGCCAGGGTCCCGCTGACCCTCTCGATGGCGACATAGGCGGCCGAGCCCCGGGTGTCGCTCACCGCCGTCAGCATGCTGCCCTTGCCGCTGGCCGCCAGTTCGCCGGCGTACTGTTTGTCGAGCGCCATGCGGCCGATGGCGATACGGCCTTCCTTCTCGGGAGCGCCGGCGGGTATGATCGCTATCTCGAACGGCCCGCTGGCGCGTAGCATGGGCGGTGCTGCCGGCGGCGTTTGCGCGGCGGCCGGTTGCAAAAAGGCGAGCAGGGAGAGCGCGACGGCGCTAAAACGGAACATTGACATGGCAGGCTTTCGATTCAAGGATGGGCGGCGCCGCGTTGAAACGCGGACGCTCGCGGGAACCTCCACACTAAGCGCAAGGACGAAAAACATCTTGGATAAACCCGACACTGCGCCCGCAACGCCGAAAGGCATCGTCGATCCGCTCGGCATGGCGCGCCGCATCCGCCTGGCCACCTACCCGCCATCGGCACCGCTGGCGCGCTTCGTCGACTACGTCTGGATCGTCGAATGGAACATGGGGGAGCGCGCGCCCGAAATCCAGCGCGTGCTGCCGTATCCGAATGCGCACCTGGTGTTCGACCGCGGCCGCACTGCCATCCACGGCGTGGTGCGCGGCGCGTTCGAGCGCAAGGTGGCGGGAGCGGGCCGCGTGCTCGGCGTGCGCTTCAAGCCGGGCGGGCTGCGTCCCTTTATCGCGCATCCCGTCTCGCGCCTGGCCGACCGCACCATGGCGGCGGACGAGGTGCTGCGCATCTCCAGCGCCGCCGCCGAACAGCGCGTGCTGGAGGGCGACAGCGATGCGGACATGGTCGGCGCGGCCGAAGCGATGCTGCTGGCCGTGCTGCCGGCGCCGGACCCGCGCGCGCTGCTGGCCGAACAAGCCGTCAACGCCGCCGCAGCCATCGACGGACCGGCCAGCGTGGCCGCCCTGTGCGCGCAGACGGGCATCGAAGAACGCGCGCTGCAAAGGCTGTTCAGCAATTATGTGGGCGTATCGCCCAAGTGGGTAATCCAGCGCTACCGGCTGCAGGAAGCGAGCTGGCGCCTGGCCAGGCCCGCGCCGGTCGACCTGGCGGCCCTGGCCAGCCAGCTCGGTTTTTTCGACCAGGCCCATTTCACGCGCTACTTCACGAAGCTGGTGGGCACGTCGCCGCTGGAATACTGGAAGTCGCAGCAGGAGCCGCGTCAAAGCAGCCCATAAAGCCTGCGTACGGCGGCCGCGTCGGCGCCGTCAGGAAGAAAATATGCCAGCTGCCAGCGCTGCGTGGCGTGCGCCTGCTTGCTGGTCGTGAGCACCCACGGCGGATACACGCGGATGGCGCGCTTGCCGCCCTGCCCCGCGCGCGACACGATATCGCGCGCGGCCAGCACCGCTGCAGGAAAGACGAACTGCCCGATCTGGTCCCCCTGGCGGGTACTGACCACGAACAGGTCGACCGGGTCGGTCTCGTCGAACGGCTGGATCGGCCCGGAGCCGATGCGCTTCCACAAGGTGACGAACTGGCCCACCTTGGTCGGCGTGATTTTGGCGACGCGAAAACGCACCTGCAAGCCCTCGACCGCGAAACTGCTGGCCGCATACTCGGCGCTTTCCGCTTCGTGCCGCGGCGCGGTCCAGGCCAGGCCGTGCGCGTCATACGCGCGCTGGAGCACCTGCAGGTCGGGATGGAACGGGGCTTCTTTGAGTGTCATGGAGTTCAGGCGGCGCAGCCGTGGAGAAAGCGGGCATTGTAGCCGCCCGCCGCGCTGCGCGCCTGGCGCTGCGATCACTGGTTCAACAGCACCTGCGTGATCAGGCCCGTGGCCACCGCCACCAGCAAGTAATCGCCATTGGCCTGCACCCAGTGCGAACCGCGCGGCGGAGCGCTCAGGCGGCGGCTGCGCCAGTCGCTGACCACGTAGCTGCTTGAGCGATACTGGTGCTCCAGATACGCGCCGCGGCGGAAGTGCTGGCGCCCGGACGGATGATGCTCGTAGGGCTGGTAGCCGCCGCGCGGGCTGTCGTATCGGTCGCCCCGGCGATCGTCGTAACGGTCGCGCTCATGGCGGTTATAGCGGTCATGGCGGTCGCTGCGCTGGTAGCCGTCATTGCGTTCATAGTGCTCGCTGCGCTGGTCAACCTCGCCCCGATAGTCGTGCGATTGAGCGAAAGCTGCGCTGCCGGTGCCCATGCAAACAGCCATGAGGGCGATGATGAGGGCTTTCTTATGCATATGAACTCCTGTCGTCGATACTGTCCGCAGCAATGTGGGCCGTCGGAGAATTGCCGCCGCTCCGGGGACCAGGGCGGCAACTGCGTGTCGTCCATGCACCCATTACACCCCGATTCACCCCATGCAACCAGCATGGTCCGGTAAGAAGTGTTACGGAACGTGTCCGCAGGGCCGATCGCCGTTTATCCCCGCATAGCGCCGGTCGGCACCTTTTCCCGCGAATGGCCGCCGTTTCGCACAGAATGCGCTCATTCTCACCACCCCACCTGATGAAGGCACGACATGCAAAGCACCCTCCTGTTCTCTCTGGCCCTGATGGCATCGACCGGTGCGGCGGCCGCCACCGGCAGCCTGACCGAACCCCCGATGGTCGTCATCAAGGGCGGCACGTTCGCGATGGGCGGCGCCACCCCGGGGCAGGACAAGGACTATCCGACCGACCAGCCGGTGCACGACGTGCGCGTGGCCGCATTCCAGATGGCGAAGTACGAAGTCACCGTCGGCCAGTTCCGCGAGTTTGTCGAGGCGACCGGCCACCAGACCCAGAAAGAATGCTGGAAATTCGCCAGCACCGAATGGGGCATGGACATGGGTCCGGGCGCCTGGAACACGCCGGCCTACGCGCCCACCGACTACCATCCGGTCATGTGCGTCACCTGGAAGGACGCCACCGCCTACGCCGCCTGGCTGTCGGCCAAGACCGGCAAGCCATACCGCCTGCCCTCGGAAGCGGAATGGGAATACGCCGCGCGTGCCGGCAGCAAGACCGATTATCCCTTCGGCGATGACGCCAGCCAGGTATGCCGCCATGCGAACATCCGCGATATCTCGGGCAGCAAGGCGATTGCCGCGATCATCCGCCGCGCCGGAAAAAAACCCGCCGTCTGCGACGACGGCGCCGAGTTCACCAGCGTGGTCGGCATGTACGAGCCGAACGCCTTCGGCTTGTACGACATGATCGGCAATGTCGGCGAGTACGTGGCCGACTGCGAGCACCTTAACTACGAAGGCGCGCCGGCGGATGGCTCGGCATGGACCACCGACTGCCACAGGCCCGCGTCGCCCATGAAGATGCACCGCGGCGGCAGTTACTCCTCGCGCGACGCGCGCACGGTGGTGCGCGGACACGCCGGAGACGAGAACGCGAGCAGCATCGGCGAAGGCTTCCGCCTTGCGCTGGGCGGACCGGTGCAAGCGCAGGGACCGGCGGTTGCGCGCTTCGAAGCGCAACTGGCCACGGCCCGCACGGCCGAACGCGCGCGGCGCAACACGGCCAAATAAGCCGGCCACGCCACCTTGCTAGAATGCGGTCTCCGCTCACTCACGCGATAACCCGACCGCATGCCACTGCACTTCTTCCCGCGCGACCGCGACTTCTGGATTTACCACTGCAGCGCCGTCGCCGTGGGTGTCATGACCAATACTGCCATCGCCGTCGCGTGGGGTTTCATGGTCACGGTGCACGTCTGCTCCAGCCTGGCGTGGATTCCGTTCTACACCCTGGCGGTACTGGTATTGCGCTGGCTGTACAAGCGGCGCGGCGGCGACGCCGTGCCGATCGCCAGGCTCATTGCCATCGTGGTGCTGTACAGCGCCGTGGCCGGCATGGTGATCGGCGCCTGCGTCACGGCCACGGTGGCGCCGCTGTTCCTGAAAACCATCAGCGCCAAGTACAAGAAACTCAAGCTCCCGGTGATCCCGTCGGAACTCATGGTGAGCAAATTCATGGACGAAGCGCCCAAGAGCCAACTGTTCGTGGCGGTATGGGGCTTTATCTACATCAGCGTGAGCAGCAGCCGGCGCATCAAGAAGGCCGAAGTGTTCAACCTGCGCCTGCAAAACAACCTGAAGGAAGCGCAGCTGAGCAGCCTGTCGAACCAGCTTAACCCGCACTTCCTGTTCAACTCACTCAATAACATCCGCTTCATGATCCATGAAGATGCCCAGCGCGCCGATGCGATGATTACCTCGTTCTCCGATATCCTGCGCTATTCGCTCGAAAGCACCCGGCACGAAAAAGTCAGCCTGCATCATGAAGTGGGCATCATTAGCAAGTACCTCGCCATCGTCAGGACGCAGCTGGAAGAACGCCTCGATCTTTCCCTGCACGTCGCGCCCGGCCTGGACGACGCGCTGATGCCGCCGATGGTCTTGCAGATGCTGGTGGAGAACGCTGTCAAGCATGGCCTCGACCAGCTTCAGGGCGGTGGCACCTTGACAGTGAGCGCGACCCGGCACGACCAGAGCCTGCTGCTGGAAGTGCGCAACGACGCCCCGGACACACCGGCGCGCACGCCTGGCTGCACCGGCATTGGCCTGCTCAATATCGAGCAGCGCCTGCATCTGCTGTACGGCGAGCTGGCCGCGCTGAGCGCCGTCCACGCAGGTGGCGTCTTCAAGGTCAGCATCACCTTGCCGCTGGAGCGCGCGGCATGAGGGTCATGGTGATTGAAGACTCGCGCCTGGCGCGCGAGGGGCTGGTGCGCATGCTCGGCCAGTTCGACGGGGTCGAGGTGATCGGCCAGGCCGACCATCCCGCCACGGCCGCGCCGATGATCGCCGAACTGCGGCCGGACGTGCTGTTCCTCGACATCCACATGCCCGGCGCGAGCGGATTCGACCTGCTCGAAATGCTCGACTACCTGCCGCGCATCGTGTTTACGACCGCGTACTCGGAATACGCCATCCGCTCGTTCGACTACAACACCGTCGACTACCTGCTCAAGCCGGTCAGCCACGAACGGCTGGCCTCCGCGATCGCCAAGCTGGCCGCCGCCGACGCCGCGCCGGCATCGGTATCGGCGCCACGGCCCCCACTCGACATCAACAGCAAAATCTTCGTGAAGGATGGCGAACGCTGTCATCTGGTGAGCCTGGAATCGATCCGCTATATCGAAAGCTGCAAGAACTACGTGCGCATCTTTTTCGGCGGCGAGAAAGCCTACGTCAAGAAGTCGCTCAACAGCATCGAGGAGCGGCTGCCGGTCAAGTTCTTCTTCCGCGCCAACCGCCAGTGCATCATCAACCTGCAGGAAATCCGCGCCATCGAAGAATCGATCTCGCTCGGCTACGAAGTGACGATGAGCGACGGCAAAGTGCTCGAGATCTCGCGCCGCAATGCCCAGGAATTGAAGGACCTTTTAAGTTTTTAACGCACAGGAGATGTTCGATATGCGCACACCCCGACTGGCCTCGCTCGCCCTGATCGCGGCAGCGGCCCTTGCCCCTTCCAGCCACGCCGCCGTCACCAAGGTCGATGTCGGCGCCCCCCTGCCGCGCGCCGCCCTGCTCAAGGAAGGCGTACACCACTACCTGCGCTACCTGCACAGCGGCGAGAGCCGGGTACCGGCCGACATCATCACGCGCGAGATCCGCTTCGCCACCGAGGACGGCCAGAAACGCATGCAGATCCGGCAGCGCTACGACACGGCGGCGTCGGCGGCATCGCTCAAAACCGTCAGCTCCTGGTTCGACGCGGACACCTTGCGCCCGCGTACCCACGAACGCATCGCCGAAAAAGACGGCAAGCGCGTGGTGGAGGGCTTCGTGTTCGCACCCGACAAGATCACCGGCATGCAGGACCTCGCCGAGAGCATCAACAAGGACCTGGTGGTCGACTCGCCCGAGCCCACCTTCAACTTCGAAACCGATATCGAAACCTTGCAAGCCTTGCCGCTGGCCGACGGCTACGAAGCGCGCATCAACTTCTATCACCCGGGCGGCCAGCAGGGGCCGGCGCGCTACCTGTTCAAGGTCACCGGATCGGCCAGCATCCCCGGCCCGGGCGGCATGATCGACTGCTGGGTCGTCACGACCGACTACAACCGCCCCGGTTACGTATCGACCTTCTGGTTCGCCAAAGGCAGCCAGCTGATGGTGCGCCAGGACAGCCCGGTCGGCGAGGGCAAGGTGGTGGTCAAGACCCTGATCGACTAGTCATTACGACAGACTCGCCAGCGCACCGGCCAGGGTCGGATGGCGGAAGACGAAACCGCCCGCCTGCAGCTTCGTCGGGGCCACGCGCTGGCCTTCGAGCAGCAGGTCGGCCTGTTCGCCCAGCGCCAGGCGCATCGGCCAGCCGGGTGTCGGCAGCCAGTAAGGTCGTTTCAATACCTTGGCCGCCACCCGGTTGAAGCCGGCCTGCGACAGGCTCTCCGGCGCGGTGAAGTTGTAGGCCCCGCCCTCGGCGCCGGTCCACAGATGGGCGATGCCGCCGATGACATCGTCCACATGAATCCACGACAGCCACTGGCGCCCGTCGCCAAGCGGACCGCCCATGCCCAGTTTGACCGGCAGCAGCATCATCGGCAGCGCACCTTGCGTACCAAGCACCAGGCCGAAACGCATGCACACGACGCGCACGCCGCAAGCTGTGGCAGTGCCGGCCGCTTCCTCCCATTCGCGGCACAGGTCCGACATGAACATCGGCTGCGGCGCATCGCTTTCTGTGAGTACGGTGTCGTCACCGCGCGCCTGGATGCCGTAGTAACCGATGGCCGACGCCGACAGCATCAGCGCCGGTTTGTGATGGGCGGCCGCGATCCAGGCCACCACCTTGCGCGTTGTGCCGATGCGGCTGGCGCGCAAGGCGGCGCGCCGTGCTTCGCTCCAGCGCCAGCCGAGAATGCGCGCCCCCGCCAGATTGATCACCACATCGATGCGGCGCGCCGGCGACAGCTGCGCCAGATCGCTGACGCACTCCACGCGGCCGTCGAACAGCCAGGCCGCGGCGCGCGGCTGGCGCGACAGCAGCGTGACCCGATGACCATCGGCCAGCAGCGCGCGCACCAGTTTCTGGCCGATGAAGCCCGTCGCCCCGGTCAGCAGTACCGCGCATTCGGTCGCGCCGAAGCGCAATGCCGGCGGGTGCGGCTGGGCCGCTTGACGAGCGAGGGCGCGCGCCGCGAAGGCGTCGCGCACGCCGGACAGTCCCACACCGGCACCGCACAGCAGCAGGAATGCGCTCAGGGCACCGTGCGGCGCCCATGCCAGCGCGGTCGGCAGCATCATGCTTTCCCCTGCATTCAGTGCCAGCAGCGCGATGAAGGCGCCGCCATTGAGCGTCAGCACGGTATGCGTGACCCGTTCGGTGGCCGGCAGCAGGCGGGTACGGTCCTCGACCACGAAATCCCACAAGGTCAGTCCGATCTCGACCGCGAACACCAGCAGCAGTGCCACCGCCCACAGGCCGTTGAAGCGCCAGCACGCCAGGCCGACATACATGGCGCAGTAAATCAGGGAGCGCAACGCATGGATCCGCAGCTCCAGACGGGCGCTCGCGCGGCCGGGCAAGGCCTCGGTCAGCTCATGGTGATACAGGGTGTCGAAGGCGCCCAGGCAGCCTTGGATGGCCATCAACTGCAACGCCAGCATATGGGTATTCATGAAATCACCTCGCGAAACACGCCCGCCTGCGTGAAGGTTGTACCGAACAGCGCGTGGCGGATCTCGATACGGATATCGAACTGCGCGCTGTCGTTATTGCGGTGGCATAGATAGGTTTTACCCGGCGTGAGCCAGGCCGGCAGGGGAATACGCACGCCGAACACCTGCCAGAAGTAGCCATCGCTCTCGAAGTGCAGGTTCCCGTCGCGCACCGCCAGCACCAGCTTCATCCCCATGCCCATGCCGACGTATTCGAGCACCTCGCCACGCGCGCTCTCCAACATGTAGGAAGTGAACTGCACCGGCTTGCGCCCGTTGAGGCGATAGATGCGCTGCTTGAAAATGGCCGCGCTGCCCTGTTTCGAATACACCTCGATATCGACCGGGAAATCGGCATCGTTAAACGGCATCAGCGCGCCCTGGATCAGCGGCATGGTGAGGTAGCCGAGCACGCGGCCGACGCTTGAACAGGTCAGTTCCGTCATCCGGCCCGTGTAGTGCAAGGGCTTGCCGGGCAAGGGGTTATGGTCGAAACGCGCCTGGATGTCGGGATGAAGGCCGCGCCATGCGGGACCGAGGATCTTCTTGAATAACTCGCCTTCGGACGCGATCATGTGCGCACCGCTTGCGTGCGGTCGACGCAGTACAGATACACCAGCGGCGGCAGCATTGTCGCCAGCGCGAAGGTATCGATCCAGATATTGTCCCAGCAGAGCGCGCGCAGCGACACCATCATGTCCTGCGGGGCCCACAGCAGCATGCCGGCGATCAGCGCGCCCCACGCAAAAGCGCTGCGCTGGCGGTCGCCGATCCAGGCCAGGGCGCCCATCCACAGGGCCGCGCTTTGCACGGTGGGGCCGAACAGCGAGATCCACCAGATTTGCTGCGCGTGGGCTGGCGTCGGCACGGTGGCGCCCCAGAACGCGGTTTCGATGCCGCGGTGGTAGCCGCTGAAGATCGCGGCGTCGGCGAACCATGGCAGCAGCATGCCGACCACCAGATGGGTGACGATGGCCGCGTACATCCAGCGGATGGCCCAGCGGCGCAGAAATGGAGAGTGCATACGTGCTTTCATCGTTTGAAGAAGGGATTGGGGCGCTCGCACACCCCCTCGGCGCAGGCCGGGGCGCGGTAGCCGAGCACGCGCGACATCAGGTAGCGGTGACGTGCGAACAGCCGGTACGACCAGCTGCACACGGTGCGCAAGCCGGGCACGCGCAGCGGCAGCACGCGCCAGGCCTGGCCGGCCAAGGTGTAGGCGCGCAGCATGCTGTCGATCCCCACCAGCACGCGGCCGTCGCGCGTCTGGCTGTGCAGCTCGCGGTTCAGGGCGGCCATGTCGACGCCCAGGTGGGCCGGATCGAAACCGGGAGCGGCGATATCGGCAAAGGCCAGACGCCCGGCTTGGTCCCATTGCGCCAGCCTGGCCATGCCGGCGCAGCAGAACGGGCATTTACCGTCGAAGTAGAGGGTCAGTTCGGCGCTGCTCATGGCGCGTCCTTGTCGTCGGGGCCGAGGAAGCGCGCCACCTTGCCGCCCATTTTCAGGAAGCGCTGCAGGGTCGCGGGCGGCAGGTGCTTGTAATCGTCGTAGGTCGTCCCTAACATGTCGAGGAAGGTCAGCACCTCGTTCATGCGCGCCAGCGCGGCTGGTTCGAGCGCGGTATCGGTATCGCCCTCGATGGCGCATTCGCGCAGCACGGTAAGGGTCGGATCGATCTCGCGCCGTTTGCGCTCCTCGACGATGACGCGGAAGATCTCCCACACATCCTGGAGGGCGACGAAGTGATCGCGCCGGTCGCCCATCAGGTGGGTGACCCGGATCAGGTTCCAGCTTTGCAGTTCCTTCAGGCTGTTGCTGACGTTCGAGCGTGCCACCGACAGCGCCTCGGCGATATCCTCGGCCGTGAGCGGACGGTTGGCGAGGAACAGCAGCGCATGAATCTGCGCGACGGTGCGGTTGACGCCCCAACGCGTGCCCATCTCGCCCCAGTGCAGGACGAATTTCTGTTCGGTCGGTCCCAATGCCATCATTTCTCCAATTTCATTCATTTCTGTCGTTACAGAAATTAAATACCGATTGACGGGGTTTGTCAACGTTAATCAGAGAAACGCACGATGGCACGGCGGGGGAATTTGCCCGTAAGTCGGTAAAGGCGCCTATAAACTGCCGAGTCAACACCCTACAACCGGGGTCTGACCTCTGATTAGCAATTTTTGTCTAGGTAGCAACGCGATTTGTCGCTCACCGGGCGAACCGCGATGCCACAGCGCCGTCGCCCCCTCCGTCTCCCATAGCAGCAGCGACGGCTGGTTGTTTCACGGCAGCGCAATGTTGGGCGAGGGACTTGTCCAGACTGAAATTATTTCAAGTCAGAGCTCTGACCCCGGTGTGGGGTAGCGATACATGACAGCAACTAATTTCTAATCAGAGGTCAGACCCCGGTGGTAGGCGTTGGCTTCAGGGGGTAGTCTTGGTGTCGGGCTTGGGCGGCGGCAGCGGGGTCGCCGATACTTTCGGCTGGCCGTTGGCGTCGAGGATCTGGATGAAGATCTCGTTTTTCTTGATCATGCCCAGCTCGAATCGCGCGCGCTCTTCCACCGCGCCCGTGCCATTGGTCAGGTCGTGCACTTCGGAGTCGAGCTTGGCGTTGCGCGCCTTTAGTTCAACCGTCTTGCGCTGCGCCAGCAAGACCTGGTTTTCCAGTTCGCCCACGCGCAGCCAGCCACCCTTGCCCAGCCAGAGCGGCAGTTGGATCAGGAGCAGGAGGGTCGCGAGAACGAGCGTAATGAGGCGCATACGGGAGGATGGCACCGGCCGCCACGCGGCCAGCCGGTGCGGTTCGGCTTACTTCAGGTTGTAGAAGGCGCTGCGGCCAGGGTAGCTGGCAATGTCGCCCAGGTCTTCTTCGATGCGCAGCAGCTGGTTGTACTTGGCCATGCGGTCCGAACGCGACAGCGAGCCGGTCTTGATTTGCAGGGCGTTGGTACCAACGGCGATGTCGGCAATCGTCGAGTCTTCGGTCTCGCCGGAACGGTGCGAAATGACGGCAGTATAACCGGCGCGCTTGGCCATTTCGATGGCGGCAAACGTTTCGGTCAGCGTGCCGATCTGGTTGATCTTGATCAGGATCGAGTTGGCGATGCCTTTTTCGATGCCTTCTTTCAGGATCTTGGTGTTGGTGACGTACAGGTCGTCGCCCACCAGCTGCACTTTCTTGCCCAGCGCTTCGGTCAGGATCTTCCAGCCATCCCAGTCGTTTTCGGCCATCGCGTCTTCGATCGAGATGATCGGGTACTTGTCGCACCAGGTCGCGAGCATGTTGGTGAATTCGGTGGCGGTCAGCTGCAGGCCTTCGCCTTCAAGGTGGTATTTGCCATCCTTGTAGAATTCGGACGCGGCGCAGTCCAGGCCCAGGCAGATCTGCGTGCCCGGCTCGTAGCCAGCCTGCTCGATCGCTTGCATGATCAGCTTGATGGCTTCTTCGTGGTTGGCCACGTTCGGCGCGAAGCCGCCTTCGTCGCCGACCGAGGTCGCCAGCTTTTTCTCGTGCAGGATCTTTTTGAGCGTGTGGAAGATCTCGGCGCCGTAGCGGATCGCTTCCTTGAAGCTCGGTGCGCCAACCGGGATGATCATGAATTCCTGGATGTCCAGGTTGTTGTCGGCGTGCGCGCCGCCGTTGATGACGTTCATCATCGGCACCGGCATTTGCATCGCGCCCGAACCGCCGAAATAGCGGTACAGCGGCAGGCCGGCTTCTTCGGCGGCAGCCTTGGCCACGGCCATCGACACGGCCAGCATGGCGTTGGCGCCCAGGCGGCTCTTGTTTTCGGTGCCGTCAAGGTCGATCAGGGTGCGGTCGAGGAAGGCTTGCTCGTTCGCGTCCAGGCCCATGATGGCTTCGGAGATTTCGGTATTGATGTTTTCGCAGGCTTGCAGCACGCCCTTGCCGAAGTAACGGTTCTTGTCGCCGTCGCGCAGTTCGATCGCTTCGCGCGAACCGGTCGAGGCGCCCGATGGCACCGCCGCGCGGCCCATCACACCCGACTCGAGCAACACGTCGCATTCGACGGTTGGATTGCCGCGCGAATCGATAATTTCACGGCCGATAATGTCAACGATAGCACTCATATTTCAATCTCCAAAGGGTAAGAAAAAGGTGGGCGGAGCGCGAACGGTCCGCCTGCATCTGTCAGGGCGATCGGGACGGCGGCAAGTGCCGCACTACACAAACTTACGCAAAGCTGGTTTCGAGGAAGCCGGCTTTCTTGACCACGCGGTCGATCTCGACGAGGGTGGTGAGCAATTCCTTCATGCGTGCGAGCGGCACGGCATTCGGGCCGTCCGAGAGCGCCTGGGCGGGGTTGGGGTGCGTTTCCATGAACAGGCCGGCGATACCGGCTGCCACGGCTGCGCGCGAGAGCACGGGAATGTGCTCGCGCTGGCCACCGGATGTGGTGCCCTGTCCGCCCGGCAGTTGTACCGAGTGGGTCGCGTCGAACACGACCGGGCAGTTCGATTCGCGCATGATCGCCAGGGAGCGCATGTCGGAGACGAGGTTGTTGTAGCCGAACGAGGCACCGCGCTCGCAAGCCATGAAGTTGTCTTCATTGAGGCCGGCGTCGCGCGCGGCCTGGCGCGCCTTGTCGATCACGTTCTTCATGTCGCCGGGCGCGAGGAACTGGCCCTTCTTGATGTTGACCGGTTTGCCCGACTGGGCGCAGGCGATGATGAAGTCGGTCTGGCGGCACAAAAAGGCCGGCGTTTGCAGCACGTCGACCACGCTGGAGACGGCGGCGATTTCTTCGATCGTGTGGATGTCGGTCAGGACCGGCACCCCGATTTCGCGGCGCACGTCGGCCAGAATCTCGAGGCCCTTGTCCATGCCGGGACCGCGGAACGAGGTGCCCGAGGAGCGGTTGGCCTTATCAAAAGAAGACTTGTAGATGAACGGGATGCCCAGCGCCGAGGTGATCTCTTTCAAGGTGCCGGCGGTGTCCATCGCCATCTGGCGCGATTCGATCACGCAGGTGCCGGCGATGAGAAAGATCGGGTGTTCGAGGCCGACGTCAAAACCGCAAAGCTTCATGCTGCTTCTCCTGTGAGTGCGGCCGCCGCATGGCCGTTGGCCGCCTTGTGCGCCAGCGCAGCCTTGATGAACGACGTAAACAGCGGGTGGCCGGTGCGCGGCGTCGATTTGAACTCGGGATGGTACTGCACGCCCATGTACCACGGGTGCGCGTTTGCTCCAGTGCGCGGCAGTTCCATGATCTCGCACAAGTCTTCGGTCGGGGTGCGCGCCGAGACAATCATGCCGGCCGCTTCGACCCTGGACAGGTAGTGATTGTTCGCTTCGTAGCGGTGGCGGTGGCGTTCGGTGACCACGCTGCCGTAGATTTCTGCAGCCAGGGTGCCCGGATTGACCGCGCAGGTTTGCGCGCCCAGGCGCATGGTGCCGCCCAGGTCGGATTTTTCGTCGCGCTTTTCGACCTTGCCGTCATGGTTTTGCCACTCGTTGATGAGGGCCACGACCGGCTGGTCGGTGTCGGTGTCGAATTCGGTCGAGTTGGCGTTGGTCAGGCCGGCCATGTGGCGCGCGTATTCGATCAGGGCCACTTGCATGCCCAGGCAGATGCCGAGGTAAGGAATCTGGTGTTCGCGGGCGTAGCGCGCCGCCATGATCTTGCCTTCCACGCCGCGCTTGCCGAAGCCGCCCGGTACCAGGATGGCGTCGTACTTGGCCAGGTGCTCGCAACCCTTGCTCTCGATGTCTTCCGAGTCCAGGTATTCGATGTTGACCTGGCTTTCGGTGTGGATGCCGGCGTGGCGCAGCGCTTCGGTGAGCGACTTGTAGGACTCGGTCAGGTCGACGTATTTGCCGACCATGCCGATGGTGACGGACGCTTTCGGGTTTTCCAGTGCGTAGATCAGCTTGGTCCACATCGACAGGTCGGCCGGCGGCGCTTCCAGGCCGAGCGCTTCCAAGATGATGGCATCCAAACCCTGGTCGTGCAGCATCTGCGGCACCTTGTAGATGGTATCGGCATCCCACACCGAGATCACGGCCTGCTCTTCGACGTTCGAGAACAGCGAGATCTTGGCGCGTTCGTCGTCCGGAATCGGGCGGTCGGCGCGGCACAGCAGCGCGGTCGGGGTGATGCCGATTTCACGCAGCTTTTGCACGCTGTGCTGGGTCGGTTTGGTTTTCAGTTCGCCCGCCGAGGCGATGTAGGGCACCAGGGTCAGGTGCACGAAGGCGGCCGATTTGCGGCCGGCGCGCAGCGACAGCTGGCGTGCCGCTTCCAGGAACGGCAGCGATTCGATGTCGCCCACGGTGCCGCCGATTTCCACCAGCGCCACGTCCACGCCTTCGGCGCCGCGGTAGATGTAATCCTGGATCTCGTTGGTGATGTGCGGGATCACCTGCACTGTCTTGCCGAGGTATTCGCCGCGGCGTTCCTTGCGGATCACCGATTCGTAGATCTGGCCGGTGGTGAAGTTGTTCACCTTGCGCATGCGGGTGCTGATGAAGCGCTCGTAGTGGCCCAGATCGAGGTCGGTTTCGGCGCCGTCGTCGGTGACGAAGACTTCGCCATGCTGCATCGGGCTCATCGTGCCGGGATCGACGTTGATGTAGGGGTCGAGCTTGAGCATGGTGACTTTAAGGCCGCGCGATTCGAGGATCGCGGCGAGAGAGGCGGCGGCAATCCCTTTTCCAAGGGAAGACACAACGCCACCGGTGACGAAGACAAATTTGGTCATTGCAGATGGTGCCGAACGGCACGTGCGGGAAATTGAAATTATACCTTAAACCGGCCAATGCTTCCGCAAAACAAGGTAAAAAACAGCAACAGCGGCGGACCGGGCGGCAGCGTCGGAGCCGTCCGCATTGATCAATTTAAAAGATTGCAGGTTGTCTATTCGGCGTGCGGCAGCGAACAGACATGATCTTGCTCAAGCCTCAGTATTGAACTTTTACCACAGGAGGTCAAAATGTCCTACGAAGAACGCGATGCTTATGGCATGTATGTCGACAAGGGCTCGAAAGGCCCGGGCCCTGAACTGATGGGTGCGGATACCCTGATCGGCGACCATGTGCACAATCTCAAGAATGAGCACCTCGGTGAAATCAAGGAAATCATGTTGGACATGCGCACCGGTAAGATTGCCTATGCAGTCATGTCGAGCGGCGGCGTGCTGACCATCGGCGAGAAACTGTTCGCCGTGCCTTGGGAAGCCTTGACGCTCGACACCGCCAACAAGCGCTTCACCTTGAACATCGATAAGGACCGCATCGAAAACGCGCCCGGTTTCGATACCGACCACTGGCCGGACATGGCCAACCAGCAATGGTCGAGCCAGATTCACAGCTACTACGGCACCAGCGCACACTAAGCGCCCCTCGCCCGGCTCCTCGCGCCCGCCGCCGTCCTGCCAGGACCGGGGGCGTTGCGCGCGGGGGCTGCAGTGGCTCTTGCGCCACCGCATCCCGTCCCGTCTCCGATTCCCATCTCCGCTTCCCGTCTCCGCTTCCCGTCTCCGCTTCCCGTCTCCGCTGGCTGCGCTACCTTCCTGCCTTGCCCCCGCTTTTTCCCGCTGCCCCCTCATCGATGCGCCCCGCGCGCTTGTCGCCTTGCTCGCCGGGCGATTTATAATTTCCTTTTATCAACTTTGCCAACATGGCAAAAACAAGGAATACGATGCACCGATTCACACGTTGACTCGCCTGCCTGCTGGCACCGGCCGTGCTGGCTGCCTGCGGCGGCGGTGGCAATGGCGGCGCCAGCGACAAGCCGCCAGCCACCGTCGCGCCCGGCGGCGACTGGCTGAGCATCCATAGCGCGGCGCTGGAGATCGGCATGGCTGCAGGCCAGCAGAGCGCTTTCGGCATGGACATCTCGCTCGTCCGCACCCCGTCCCAGCCCTTCAATCTGGGCATCGTCGATGGCGGCGGACTGATCGCCTCGTCCGAGGTGGTGGCGGCGCGGCGCGGCAGTACTCGGCAACCATGCGTAGCTCCATCGACCTCCAGCCCGGCACCCACCGCGGCACCGTGGAAGTGCGCGCCTGCGAGGATGATCCCCGGGTCTGCGCCAAGCCGCTCGAGGGTTCGCCTTGGCGCCTGCCGCTGACCATCAACGTCAAGCCGAAGGCCGATACCGGCGGGCGCATGAGCTTTGCCCCGGCCATGGCCGAGATCAGCATGCAGGCTGGCCAGGCGGCCAGCCTGACGGTCGAGGCCAGCACCAGCACCGTGCTGGGCAAGCAGGTCCATGTCGCGCTGACCTACCCGGCCGGCATTCTCGCCGCGCCGGTCGGCGTGCGCGCGCTGTCCGACAAACAGTTCGCGGCAACCCTGGTGCCCGCCAAAGGCTTGGTGTCCGGCGTCTACACCAGCAAGCTTGAAGTGCGCGCCTGCGCCGATGACCCTGCCGTGTGCCATCTGCCCTACGCCGGTTCGCCCTGGACCCTGGCGCTCAAGGTGGCCGTCTTGCCCGCCGACAAGGTGAACCCCCTGCCGGTGCTGCCGCAGCTGGGTCCATGGAGCACTTACCGGGCAATCCGGCGCATACGGGTCATGTGTCGGCCAGCTTCGATCCGGCCAGCTTCGCGCTGCGCCTGGTCGCGTTCAACCTGGCCAGGCGCACCCATGCCTGGACGCTCCAGGGAAAACGGGTGACCACGCCCTCCTATGCCAAGGGCATGCTGTACCTGTTCAACAATACCGGCGGTACGCTGGAAGCGTATGCGCCGGACTTTGGCAAGCTGCTGTGGACGGCGGCGAAGCTGAGCGACCCGGCCGACCCCACCTGGTTCGATCAGCTTGTCGTGACCGATAACCTGGCCTTCATCAGTTCCGAGGACAGCACCTTGGCGCTCGACCTGGCTAGCGGCAAGACGGTGTGGCGCTATGCGCTGGAGGGCAAGCTGTCGATCTCGGATCGGGGCATGCTGTATATCGTGAGCAGGAGCGGACGGGTGGCGGCGATCGGTTTGCAGTGATCCGCCGCGGGCGCTGAAGGTCTTGCGAATCAGAGGTCAGACCCCGGTTAGGAAATCTTTCGAATCAGAGGTCAGACCCCGGTTAATATTTCGGGGGGCTAGCAGAAGTCGCGGCTGCTGGTGTCGAGGCGGCCCATCAGGTGCGACAGGTCGACCAGGCGCTTGGCCACCAGATGCCGCACTTGCCCGTCGCTTTGCCACACGCCGTACACGCCCAGCAAGCTCGCGCCCAGCACTTCGCGCCGCTGTTGTTCCACCAGGCTCGGCCAGACGATCACGTTCACGTTGCCAGTCTCGTCTTCGATGGTGACGAACAGCACGCCCTTGGCCGTCGCCGGCCGCTGCCTGACGGTAACGATGCCGCAGGCGCGCGCCAGCTGTCCCTGCTTGAACCCGTTCAGTTGCGCGGCCGGCAGGAAGCGCTGTTCCAGCAGGCGCGCGCGCAGCAGCGCCAGCGGGTGCCGCCCCAGGGTCAAGCCCTGCGCGCGGTAGTCGCCGACAATGTCTTCGCCTTCGCTCGGGGCATGCAGCAGCGGCACGTCTTCCTCGGGCGTGGTGGGGCGCAGCAAGTCCTTGTCGGGCACCGCGCCCACCGCTTGCCACAGCGCCTGGCGCCGGTTGCCAGCCAGGCCATGCAGGGCATTGGCGCCGGCCAGCACGTGCAGGTCGTGCCGGTCCAGCCCAGCCCGGCGCGCGAGGTCGGCCACGCTCTCGAACGCGCGCACGGCGCGCGCTTCTTCGATCCGCGCGGCCGACTCGGGACGCATGCCGCGCTGCAGCGACAGCCCCAGCCGCACCGCCGGCTGGGCGCCCTCCCCCGGCTCCAGGCTGGAATCCCAGCCGCTGATGGCCACGTCCACCGCGCGCACCTCGATGCCGTGGCGACGCGCATCCTGCACCAGTTGCGAGGGGCTGTAGAAACCCATCGGCTGGCTGTTGAGCAAGGCGCACAGGAAGGCGGCCGGTTCGTGGCACTTGAGCCAGGAACTGGCGTAGGCCAGCAGCGCGAAACTGGCGGCATGCGATTCGGGAAATCCGTATTCGCCGAAGCCCTTGATCTGGTTGAAGATCGATTCGGCAAATTCCAAGGTGTAGCCACGTTCGAGCATGCCGTTGACGATCTTGTCGTAGTATTTTTCCAGCCCGCCCTTGCGCTTCCAGGCGGCCATGGCGCGCCGCAGCTGGTCCGCCTCGCCCGCAGTAAAGCCGGCCGCGATCATCGCTACCTGCATCACCTGTTCCTGGAAAATCGGCACGCCAAGGGTGCGTTCCAGCGCGGCTTTCAATTCTTCCTTGGGGTACAGCGGCTGTTCCAGGCCCTGGCGCCGGCGCAGGTAGGGATGGACCATGCCGCCCTGGATCGGCCCCGGCCGCACCACCGCCACTTCGACCACCAGATCGTAAAAGATGCGCGGCAGCATGCGCGGGAGCATGCTCATCTGGGCGCGCGATTCGATCTGGAATACGCCCACCGTGTCGGCCGCGCAAATCATGTCGTAGGTGGCGCTGTCTTCGGCCGGGATGTCCTGCATCGAAAATACCGTGCCGCGCAGCTCGCCCACCAGGTCGAAGGCGCGCCGCAACACCGAGAGCATGCCCAGCGCCAGCACGTCGACTTTCAGCAAGCCCAGTTCTTCGAGGTCATCCTTGTCCCACTGGATCACGCTGCGGTCGGCCATGGTGGCGTTTTCGATCGGCACCAGGCGCGACAGCTTGCCGGCGGCGATCACGAAGCCGCCCGGGTGTTGCGACAAGTGGCGCGGAAAGCCGAGCAGGCGCTGGGCCAGGGTCGCCCATTGCTGGGCCAGCGGGGAATCGGGGTCGAGCCCGCATTCGGCCAGGCGCTTGACGAGGTCGTCCTTGCTGTCGAACCAGTGGTGGGTCTTGGCGACTTTTTCGACGATGGCCAGGTCGACTCCGAGCGCCTTGCCGCTGTCGCGCAGGGCGCTCTTGGGCCGGTAGCTGATCACCACGGCGGCCAGGGCGGCGCGGTCGCGCCCGTATTTGTTGTAGATGTACTGGATCACTTCTTCGCGCCGCTGGTGCTCGAAGTCGACATCGATGTCGGGCGGCTCGTCGCGCTCCTTGGAGATGAAGCGGCCGAACAGCAGGTTGCCGCGCGCGGGGTCGACTTCGGTGATGCCGAGGCAGTAGCACACGGCCGAATTCGCGGCCGAGCCGCGCCCCTGGCACAAAATCCCGATCGAGCGCGCATGGCGCACGATGTCGTACACGGTCAAAAAATATGGTTCGTAGCGCAGCTCGCCGATCAGCTGGAGTTCGGTTTCGAGCTGTTCCTGCACCTTGGCCGGTATGCCGAGCGGAAAGCGGTGGTGGGCGCCGATATAGGTTTCGGCGCGCAGGTAGCCGGACGGGGTCTGGCCGGGCGGCACCAGTTCGTCCGGGTATTCGTAGCGCAGCTGGTCCAGCGAAAAGCTGCACAGGCGGGCGATGCGCACCGTTTCGGCCAGGGCCTCGGGACTGTACAGATTGGCCAGGCGCAGGCGCGCGCGCAGGTGCTGCTCGGCATTTTGCGCCAAGGCGTAGCCGCACTCGGCCACGGGCGTGTTGAGGCGGATCGCGCACAGGGTGTCGTGCAGGGGCTTGCGCGAGCGCACGTGCATGCAGACGTGGCCCAGCGCCACCACGGCCAGGCCGTGCTGCCAGGCGACTTCCTCGACCGTGGCGCGGTGCGCTTCATCGAAGGCGCGGTGCAGCAGGGTCAGGCCCAGCCAGGCGCGATCGGGAAAGGTGGCGGCCATCCAGGCGGCCTGGGTGTGCAGGCGGTCGAGGTCGGCCGCATCGTGACCGGGATAGGCGGGCAGCAAGATCGCCAGGCAATCGGGCATGCCGGCCAGGTGGGCCTGGGCGGGCGCGGGCGATGCCAGGTCCGCTGGTGTGAGCAGATACCTTCCCTTGGCCGTGCGCGTGCGCGCCAGGGTGATCAGCTCGGCCAGGTTGCCGTAGCCATTGCGGTTGCTGGCCAGCAGGATCAAGGACAGGGCAGCGCTGCCATCGTCATGGTGCAGGTGAAAGTGGGCGCCGATGATCAGGGGCAGCGCCGCCTTTTTGGCTTCGGCGTGGGCCCGCACCACCCCGGCCAGCGAACATTCGTCGGTGATGGCCAGGGCCGAATAGCCGAGCTGGACGGCGCGCGCCACCAATTCCTCGGCGTGAGAGGCGCCGTGCAGGAAGGTAAAGTTGCTCAGACAATACAACTCGGCGTAATCGGGCAGGCTGGAGGGGGAGGCAGGGGCGGGGACGGCGGTACGCATGAAAAAATATTACAATCAAATGTATTGAGGAAACTACTGTATGCAAACACAGTATAACCTTGGAACATTTTCTTACCAATTGGAAATAACTATGCAGGTGCATACGGTGCTCTGTTTTGGTGCAACGCCGGGCTGCGGGAATGTGGCGCTGGTGATTGAAGAGGGACCGGCCACACCAGAAGCGCGGCAAGCGTTCGCGCGCGCCCAGCCGCATCCGGCCTGCGTGTTTCTCGACGCGGGGCCGGGGCCGGCCTGGGTCGCCGACTATTACTATCCGCACGCCAGGAGTCCCCTGTGCCTGCACGCCACCCTCGGCGCGGCCCAGGTGCTGTTCGCGCGCGCCGGCGATGCGGCCCCGGACATCGTGCTGGCCACGGCGATGCGCGGCCAAGCCTTGCGCCTGAGCCGGCAAGGGGAGGATTTTTTCGTCGCCTTGCAGCCCCAGGACGTGCCCGCGGTGGCGGTCGATGCCGCGCTGGCCGCGTGGCTGCTGGGCCAGCCCGGCCTGATGCTGGCCGGCGCGCCGGTGCTGGCCTCGGTGGGCAGTCCCAAGCTGCTGATCGAGGTGCCCGAGCGCGCCACCCTGCACGCCTTGCACCCGCCGCTCGAGCGCATCCTCGACTGGGGCCGCGCGCATGGCGTCAACGGCTGCTACGTGGTGTGCCGCATCGGCGAGGAGTCCTATGAAGGGCGCAATTTCAACCACCTCGACCCCGCCATGGAAGACCGCGCCACCGGGGTCGCGGCCGGCGCCCTGAGCGCCCACCTGGGCCGCGCCATCACCTTGCACCAGGGTGGTGCACTGGGCGCGCCTTGCCTGATCCGCACCCGGCTGGAGGAAGGCGAAATTCTGGTGGGCGGACGGGCCGAACTCGTGCCCGGCAATTGACAACGTTGTCATTGCACCACACCACCTTGGACTGGCGCGGTGGAAATTACATTAGAATCATTCTCCTTTCGATAATAAAACCCGGAGACCTGTCGCGTGTTCACTACCACCCTTTTACGTCGGTCCGTCTTGCTCGCTTTGTACGGCGGTGCCGCTCTCGCCGTGTACGCCCCCGCCACCCTGGCCCAGTCGGGCCAGCAAGCCACCAAAGAAGATGTCATTCCCAGCGTCAGCGTGGTCGGTTCGCGCCGCGTCTCGGCCACCTCCGCCACCGATACGGCGGTCCCGGTCGACCTGATTCCCATGACCCGCGTGGCCGAGCAAGGCGGCCAGTTCGACCTGGCCCAGACCCTGACCTATATCTCGCCCTCGTTTAACTCCACCCGCCAGAGCGGGGCCGATGGCGCCGACCTGGTCGATTCGGCCGCCCTGCGCGGCCTCGGTTCCGACCAAACCTTGGTGTTGATGAACGGCAAGCGCCGTCACAGCACCTCCCTGGTGAACATCTTCGGCGCCCGCAACCGCGGCAATACCGGCACCGACATGAATGCGATTCCGCTGCTGGCGGTGAAAAACATCCAGGTGCTGCGCGATGGCGCCGCCGCCCAGTACGGCTCCGACGCGATTGCGGGGGTCATCAATATTGAACTGAAGCGCTCGCTCGGTTGCGAAAGCGTGCTCGGCGCGGGCCAATATTCGGCCGGCGATGGCAAGAATTACCTGGCCTCGGCTTACTGCGGCGTGGCCGTGGCCGGCGGCACGGTCGGCATCACGGCCGAGTATCTCGACCGCGGCCGCTCGAACCGGGCCGAAGCGGGCAGCCTGCGCACCATCGGCGACAGCAAGGTGCAGAACCAGACCCTGTACCTGAACGGCGAAATTCCCCTGGTCGACGGCAAGCTGTATTTCACGGCCGGCACCCAGAAGCGCGACGCTTCCTCGGCCGCCTTCGGCCGCGGTCCGGACCAGATTCCGACGCGCAATGCGCAAGCCATGTACCCGAACGGCTTCGCGCCCTTCATCAATGCCGACATCGACGACCATTACGGCACCATCGGTTACCGCGCCAAGCTGGGCGAGTGGAATGCGGATTTCTCGCAAACCTATGGCTACAACAAGATGCATTACAACATCAGCAATACGCTCAATGCCTCGATCGCCAACCTCGACCTGATCAAGGGTGGCAAGGGCGTGTCGGCCTCGCAATTCGACGCGGGCGGTTTCGCGGCCACCCAGCTGACCACCAATGCCGATGCCAGCCGTTTCTATCCGAACATCCTGAGCGGCATGAACCTGGCCTTCGGCGCCGAGTTCCGCAAGGAAAACTACGAAATCTTCGCCGGTGAAGCCGCTTCCTACAACGATGTCGACGGTGCCGGCTTCGGCGGCGACCCCGGCAGCCAGGGCTTCCCGGGCTTCCGTCCGGCCGACGCGACCGACCGCAGCCGCCATAGCGTGGCCGCCTACATCGATGTCGAAACCGACATCACCGAGCGCCTGAAAGTGCTGTCGGCCGTGCGCTACGAAAAATTCAGCGACTTCGGCAGCAGCGTGACCGGCAAGCTGGCCACCGCCTTCAAGATCAGCGACAGCGTGCTGGTGCGCGGTTCGGCCAGCACAGGTTTCCGCGCGCCATCCTTGCAGCAAGCTTACTTCTCGTCCACGTTCACCGAGTTCGTCAACGGCAATCCGGTCGATTCGGTGTTCGCGCCGAACGGCGGGAATGTCGCCAATGCGATCGGCATCCCCAAGCTGAAGGAAGAAAAATCGGTCAGCTTCACCCTGGGCGGCACCTGGACGCCGACCCCGACCACCTCGGTCACGGCCGACCTGTACCGCATCGCCATCGATGACCGCATCGTGTTTTCGGGCCGCTTCGACGCCAGCAACTACGCACCGATCGTGCCGCTGCTGAGCACCCTTGGCGTGGGCGCGGCCCAGTTCTTCGTCAATTCGATCGATACCAAGACCCAGGGCCTGGACCTGACGGTATCGAACCGCAGCGAAGTGGCGGGCGGCAAGCTCAATACTTTCCTGGCCATGAACATCAGCAAGACCGAAGTGACGGGTGTGAATGCGCCGGCCGTGTTCAAGGGCTATGAAGACGTGCTGCTGTCCCAGCGCGAGCGCCTGTTCCTGGAACAGGGCGGACCGCGGCGCAAGGCCACCCTGGGCTTCGAGTATTTGCTGGGCAAGATCGGCACCGACTTCAAGGTGATCCACTTCGGCAAGCAAACCCTGGGTACCTGGTCCGGCGCGCCGACCCCGGACCAGGTGTACAAGCCGAAGACCTCGGCCGACCTGAGTTTTACGTATAATTTCAGCGACAAGACCAAGCTGACCTTCGGCGGCGCGAACATTTTCAATGTCAAGCCGACCGAGCAGGACCCGGACCAGACCGACAATGGCTTCAAGTACGAGTCGGTCCAGTTCGGCATGAATGGCGCCTCGTACTTTGCCCGCCTGTGGCATAAATTTTAAGCGACGCTGTAGCTGAGCAGGTAGCTATGTAGTAAGGGGCAGACATCGTCTGCCCTTTTGCATTATTGTGTCGGCTGGCCCCTTGTGGGCAGCCCTGTGACTGTTGAAAAGGATAAAAAATGAAACCAACTTACACGCTGGCATTGGCCGCGCTGCTGGCTTGCGCGCCGCTGACCCGTGCCAGCGCCGCCGCTCCTGCTGCTGCTCCCGCCGCCTCGGTACCGGTGACGACGCCGGACGCCGCCCGCGTCAAGGCGGTGCAGGCGATGCTGGCCGCCATGCAGACGGAAAAAATGATGCGCTCGGTGGCGGGCGCGAGCCGCTACGCCAATGAGGAGCAGCGCGCCAGCGTGTTCGCCAAGCTCGACAAGGTGCCGCCGCAAGAGATTTACCAGCGCCTGGCGCTGCCGGTGGCGCGCGTGATCGGGGTGGAGACGGCCAATGAACTGGCGGCATTTTATGGGTCCGATTACGGCAAGCGTGTGCTGCAACAGACGTATAACAGCCGGGCCAGTATGTTCCCGCCGGAACCTCCGGTGCCGAATGCGGCCGAGAAGAAGATGCTCAAGCGGCCGGAACTGGTGCAGGCGCGCAAAGAGTTGGCCGCTGCCGACGCGACCGTCCGGCATGAAGCGTTTATGCTGTTGCAGGCGATTATCAAGAAGTAAGCCGTGGCTACGTCGTTGCCTTAGCCCCGTCGCCGCCTTAGCCCCGTCGTTGCCTTAGCTCCGTCGTTACCTTAGCTCCTTCGCCGCCTTAGGCCCGTCGTTCCCGCGCCAAGGCGGCACTCGGCGGGAACGACGGGGCTGGAGGTCTGACGCCGGTTAGCCCGGTTAGCCCGCGTCGGCCTTGCTCGCGGCCGGGAAATCGATGCGCACGCTCAGGCCGCCCAGTTTGGCCGATTCCCCCAAACTCAGCCTCGCCCCGTGACGCTCGGCGATGGCCTTGATGATCGCCAGTCCCAGCCCGCTTCCGCTGGCCTCGCTGCCGGGAATGCGGTAGAAACGGTTGAATACGCGCTCCCTTTCCTCGGCCGGAATGCCCGGCCCGCTGTCTTCCACCACCAGGCTGGCGAGCTTGCCCTCGCCTGTCACGCTGATATCGACCGTGCCGCCGGCCGGGGTGTATTTCAAGGCGTTATCGACCAGGTTGCGCAGCATGATCATCAGCGCGTCCGGCTGGCCCGCCACCTGCACCGCATCGGCGTGCGCCAGTCCCAGGTCGATGCCGCGCATCTGCGCCGCACCCGCCAGGTCGGACAGCGCGCGCCGGGCCAGTTCGGCCAAATCGACCGCCTGGGTCTTGACTCCGCTCGCCGCGCTCGCTTCCTGGCGCGCCAGCACCAGCAATTGCTCGACCAGCCGGGTAGCGCGCTCGATGCCCGCCGTCAGCCGTCCGATGGCCACTCCGCGCGCTTCCGGACTGTCGGCCCGCTCCAGGCTCAGCGCCTGCAGTTTCAGCGCTTGCAGTGGCGTGCGCAGTTCGTGCGCGGCATCGGCCACGAAATGCTGCTGGGCGTCGAAGGCGGTTTTCACGCGCCCGAACAAGAGGTTCAATTCCTGCACCAGCGGCAGCACTTCGTCCGGTAAATCGGCTTCCGACACGGGCGAGAGATCGTCGGCCTGGCGCGCCGCCACCTGGGCCCGCACCCGCGCCACCGGTTGCAGCGAGCCGCTCACTACCCACCACACGACCAGCATCAGGATCGGCATCATCACCGCGATCGGCCCGACCGTGCGCAGCGCCAGGTTGCCGGCCATATTGCGCCGCACCGCCATGTCCTGGGCGATCTGCAGGGTCTGGGTACTGGTTTGCACCGAAAACACGCGATAAGTCGTGTTGTTGGCCTTGACGTTGGAAAAGCCCAGCACCGCGTGCTGCGGCAAGCGCGCGCGCGACACCGTGCGAAACACCTGCACCCCGTCCGGAGTCCACACCTGCACCATCAAATCATTGTTTTCGGCGTCCGTCTCGACATTGGCCGCCGCTTCGGTATTGGCCAGCGGCGCGCTGGAGCGCAAGGATAGCGCCATCTGCTGCATGTGGTAATCGAAAATCTGGTCGGCGTCGGACAGGGCCGTGCGGTACGCGATCGAGGCTTGGGCAACGGCGGCAATACTGATGGCCGCGAGCAAAAACCACAACAGACGGCCGCGCAGCGAGTGCGCCAGGTTCATAGTTTGGGCACCATGTAGCCGACCCCGCGCACGTTCTGGATCAGTTCGCTGCCCAGCTTCTTGCGCAAGCCGTGGATGTAGACTTCCACCGCATTGCTGCTCACTTCATCGCGCCAGCTGTACAGCTTTTCTTCGAGCTGCTGGCGCGACAGCACCACGCCGGGACGGGCGATCAGCGCTTCGAGCACGGCCCATTCGCGCGCCGACAGGGTCACGGCGGCGCCGTCGACCTGCACTTCGCGGGTGGCGGGGTTGATGCTGATGGCATTGTATTCAAAGATGGGTTCGCCGCGCCCGGCAGCGCGCCGCAGCAAGGCGCGGATGCGCGCCAGCAGTTCGTCGAGGTCGTAGGGTTTGAGTACGTAATCGTCGGCCCCGGCGTCCAGGCCGGCAATGCGCTGCTCGACCGCGTCGCGCGCGGTCGCCACCAGCACCGGGGTGCGGTCCTTGCGCGTGCGCATGGCGCGCAGCACTTCCAGGCCATCCTTGCGCGGCAAGCCCAGGTCGAGCAGGACCAGGTCGTAGCTTTGCGACTGGCGCAGGGCCGTGTCGGCCATTTCGCCATCCTTGACCCAATCGACCGCATAGTGCTCGGCCCTGAGCAGGTCGAGCACCACTTCGCCGATCATCGTATCGTCTTCCACCAGCAGCAGCCGCATCACTTCCTTCTTTCTCGAACCGGCTGGCGGAACAGGGCACGATTACCCGATCCGCACCGGAATGAAGATTCTGTCATTACCGCGTTGAATCAGCAAGGCCACCGACTTGCTGGCCTTGCCCACCACATCGCGCACCTGCTCGACCGAATTGACGGGTCGTCCATTGATCGACAGTAAAACGTCGCCCGGCTGGACCCCGGCATTCGAGGCGGCACCGGCCGCATCCTCGATCACCAGGCCCGCGCTAATGCCGGACTGGCGCTTCTCGTTGGGGTCGAGCGGACGCAGGGCCAGGCCCAGTTTCGCGCTCTGGTCGGCGCCGGCGGCCGGTTCGCGCTCGTCTTGCGCCACCTTGTCGCTGGCATTGGCCAGGCGCGCATCGAGACGCACGATCTTGCCGTCGCGCCAGACGTCGAGGCTGACCTTCTCGCCCGGCTGGGCCACGCTGAGCATGGCCGGCAAATCGCCCGAGGCAATGATCGGCTGGCCGTTCACCTTGCGGATGACGTCGCCCGACTTGATGCCCGCCTTGTCGGCGGCGCCGCCTTTTTCCACGTTCGACACCAGCGCGCCTTCGGGCGAGTCGAGCTTGAAGGAATCGGCGAAGCCCTGGTTCACTTCCTGCACCGTCACGCCGAGCTTGGCATGCTGCACCTTGCCGGTGGTGACGATCTGGTCCTTGATGCGGTAAGCCACATCGATCGGAATAGCGAACGACAAGCCCATGTAGCCGCCGGTCTGGCTGTAGATCTGCGAATTGATGCCGACCACTTCGCCCTTGGTGTTGAACAGGGGCCCCCCCGAATTGCCGGGATTGACGGCGACGTCGGTCTGGATGAAGGGCACGGCGCTGTCGTCGGGCAGGGAGCGGCCCTTGGCGCTGACCACCCCGGCCGTGACCGAGCTTTCCAGGCCGAACGGCGAACCGATCGCCAGCACCCATTCACCGACCTTGAGATCGCTTGATTTACCGATGGGCACCACCGGCAGGTTCTTGGCATCGATCTTGAGCACCGCCACATCGGTCTTGGGGTCGGAGCCGAGCACCTTGGCGCGGTATTCGCGCCGGTCCTGCAGCTTGACCGTGACTTCCTTGGCGTCGCGCACCACGTGCGCGTTGGTCAGGATGACACCGTCCGGGCTGATAATGAACCCGGAACCGGCGCCAAAAACGGGCGTGTCGCGTTGTTGTCCACGGGGCATCTGCGGCCCCTGGAAGCGACGGAAAAATTCGAAAAACGGGTCGTCCTCGTCAAATTGCGGCGCGCCGCGGCCACGCTGCTGGCTCATGGACGCTTTGGTGCTGCCCATCACGCGGATATTGACAACGGCCGGGCCGTTGCGCGACACCAGCGCGGTGAAGTCGGGCAGCATGACACCGGCCGCCACCGGCGCGGGAGCGCCCGGGTTGACGGGCGTGGCCGAGGCCGCTGAAGCGACAAGCGGCGCGGCGGACACGGCCGCAGAGGACGAGGCGACTGCGTTGTTATGGTTAACCGCGATCGCACCAACCGCTCCCCCAATGGTGCCGGCGGCGGCGAGGGCAAGCGTGAGACGCTTAGCGGTGATGACAGTGATGGCACCTTCGTTATGCATGGACGTACTCCTGGTTTGAAAGGATATATTCAGTGACCGTCGGGTCAATGAAAGCTTGTTGTTGTTTGTTGATTCGTTCGTTGATTCGTTCGTTGAATCGATTGCCGTATTCGTTTGCTGCTGCTTACCGGCCACCTTTCCGGCTACCTTTTCCCGACCGCATTACGCCGGGTCAATGATGTCATCATGCGACAGCAGACTTAGGGTTGTCTTAATTTCAGCTAGCGTGCGGCAACTTGCAGCCGACACCAGCGACACCAGCGACCACCGCAGCGCACGTGGAACGGGGCGCCCCTTGCCGCGGGCGCCCCGGTGTCACTTAGCCCGGCTCGCTAAAGCCGTGCTGGGCCTGGTCAGGCCGCCTGGCGCTGCTCCAGTACCTGCACATTGTCGCCACCGTCGATGACGATCTTGCGCGGCTTGAGAGCCTCGGGCACTTCGCGCACCAGTTCGATCGTCAGCATGCCGTTGTCGAACGAGGCGGTGGTGACCTTGACGTGGTTCGCCAGCTGGAAGCGCTGCTCGAAATCACGTGCCGCGATACCGCGATGCAGATAGGTGCGTTGCGTATCCTCTTTCTGCTTGCGGCCGGTGATCTGCAGGCTGTCGCGCTCGGCGACGATCTCGACTTCCGAGCGGTCGAAGCCAGCCAGTGCCATCACGATCCGGTACTTGTCTTCGCTCACCAATTCGATGTTGTATGGCGGATAGCTGGGCTGCGCGTCGGCGCGCTGCGATTCCAGCATATTGGCCAGACGGTCGAAGCCGATAGCGGAACGATAGAGAGGAGTCAGGTCGAATGTACGCATGATAAATATCCTTTTAGAAGTTAAGCGATAAATTGACGGACCTCCGTGGAGCATCCGTTGAATCCAATCTAATGGCGCCGGCAAGGGTTTTCAAGGCCTTGAAAAATACGATTTTTTGCCCAATGGGCCGAAAAATATTTTGAATATGCGTGCTTGGGGCAAAAACAATTCAGTAGCGGACCGCTGGCCGCGCGCCGGTGCGCTTCGGTGCGGCTCAGTGCGCGTCGGTGCGGCTCAGTGCGCGTCGGTGTGGCGCAGCGCGCATCGGTGCGGCGCCGTGCGCGTCGGTGCGGTTCAGTGCGTGTCAGTCCAGAGCGCAGTCTTCACCGAGCGTGTCGTCGGCGCGGCGGTGGCGCTGGGCGCGCCGTTCGTGCTGCTGTGCGGCCTGGACGTTGACGTGCTCCACCACCGCCAGTGCGCTGCGCAAGGCGTCCGACATGCAGCGCGCCGCAGCGGCCATGCGCTCGACGGGCGTTGCCGGTTGCGGCTGTGCCTGCTGCGCGGCGCGTTCTATGCGGGCGCGCAATACCGACGCGCGCTGCCACCCCGCATCACCAGGGCGACGCACGAGCAGTTCGCGCCAGGCATTGCGCCCCTCCCCCGCGACGACCAAGGTCAAGCCGCGCGGCGAGACCTTGCGCCCGCGGTGCAGGATGGCGTCGCCGGCCACCTCGGCATACTCGGTGCGCCCGTCGGCATGCATGCGGATCTGCGTCGTATCCGGCAGAAAAAGGCACTTCCACTGAGAGCCTTTTGCCGTGCCGTCGGCCATGATGCGCGCGGTCCGCGCCTTCTCGGCCGCCAGCCACGTATCGATGGCCATGCCCAGGGCGTCATCGACCGATACCTTGCTGCCAGTGGCGTGCAAATAGGCAACCAATTGCGCCAGCGCGAGGTCCTTGCCTGGCGCTCCCCCTGCGGCAAAGTGTCTCATTTGGGTGTCTCCTTTTGTCTCGTTTTGTCTCATTTTGTCTTATTTGACAGCGCCGGAGCCTGTTCGTTCAAATGAGACAAAATGAGACAAAATAAGACAAATCCAGACAGCGAAACGAGACACTTTGCCGCACGGGGGCATTTGGCGATAGGGGCTCCCGCCACCCGATTCATAACGATTTGCAACTGCATCTGCCCTCCGCGCATGGGTGGCGATCCCGCATCGCCGCAGTCCGGCGTTCCCGGCCGACGCGGACCTGGCAGGCACTGCGCGGCGGCACAAGCAGCGCCGGCGCAATGCTTTTCGGTAGAATCATGGTCGCCTGCGAATACCCGCAGGCATTGCCGATCTTCATTGCCGATCTTTACCGTATTGACACGCCCATGCCCTCATCGTTTCGCCGCCTTCTTCCATCCGCCATCTCCGCCGCCTGCGCGCTGCCCCTGCTGACCACCTTGGCCCTGCCGGCGCACGCCGACGTGCCTGCCCCGCGCGACCTGCCCTACCCCGGCACCATCGTGCTCAAGGTCGACGCCACCAATGTCGGACAACAGATTTTCCGCATCCGCGCCACCATCCCGGCCGCGCCGGGTCCGCTGACCCTGCTGTATCCGCAATGGGTCCCCGGCAATCACGGCCCTAGCGGACCGCTGAACCAGCTTGCCGGCCTGCGCCTGTCGGCCGGCGGCAAGCCGCTGGCATGGACGCGCGATCCGGTCCAGGTGCACGCCTTCCACCTGACCGTGCCCGAAGGCGCCACCGCGGTCGAAGCCGAATACCAGTACCTCTCGCCGGTCGAGCCGGCCCAGGGCCGCATCACGATGACGGGCGACATGCTCGGCGTGCAATGGCAAGCCATGACCCTGTACCCGGCCGGCTACTTCAGCCGCCGCATTCCCGTGCAAGCCTCGCTCACCTTGCCCGACGGCTGGCAATACGGCACCGCGCTCGACACAGCCGCGCGCCGCGGCAACGAGATCAGCTTCAAGCCGCTGGACCTGGAAACCTTGATCGACTCGCCCGTGTTCGCGGGCCGCCACTTCCGCCGCATCGACCTCGACCCCGGCGCGGCCGTGCCGGTACACCTGAACATCGTGGCCGACAATCCGGAAAGCCTGGACACAAAGCCGGAACAGATCGCCCCGCACCGCGCGCTGGTGCAGGAGGCCGCCAAGCTGTTCGCCTCCCACCATTACAAGCATTACGATTTCCTGTTTGCGCTGTCGGAGGAATTCGGCGGCATCGGGCGCGAGCACCACCAGTCGAGCGAGAACGGGGTCAAGCCCGGCTACTTCACCGACTGGGCCAAGAGCGAAGCGGGGCGCGACCTGCTGGCGCATGAATACACCCACTCCTGGAACGGCAAGTTCCGCCGTCCGGCCGACCAGGATGTGCCGAACTTCAACGTGCCACTGCAAAACAGCCTGCTGTGGGTCTACGAAGGCCAGACCCAGTACTGGGGCAATGTGCTGGCGGCGCGCTCGGGACTGGTGTCGGCGGGGGCCATCCGCGACACTATCGCCGCCTACGCCGCACGCTACGACCACGTGCAGGGCCGCGCCTGGCGCAGCTTGCAGGACACCGTCAACGACCCGATCGTGCAGGCGCGCCGCGCCTTGGGCTGGAGCAACTGGCAACGCAGCGAGGATTATTACGTCGAAGGCATGCTGATCTGGCTGGACGTCGATACGCGCATCCGCGAACTGTCCGGCGAGCAGCGTTCGCTGGACGATTTCGCGCGCCTGTTTTACGGCGTCGACAATGGCAGCATCGGCCCGGCCTACTATCAGTTCGACGAGGTGGTGCGCACCCTTGCGTCGGTGCAGGCGTTCGACTGGGCGCCCTTCCTGCGCGCCAAGCTCGACAGCAACGCCGCGGGCGCGCCGCTCGACGGCCTGGCCCGCGCCGGCTGGAAGCTGGTCTATACCGACACCCCCACCGAGATCATCAAGGGCCAGGAAGAACGCAACAAGATGAGCGACTTCAGCTATTCGCTTGGCTTTTCGGTCAAGAACGATGGTGCGATCGAGGGCATCGAATGGGATGGGGTGGGTTTTCGCGCCGGGCTGTCGGGCAACAGCACCATCGTGGCGGTCAACAACCGCGCTTACAAGCCAGAGGTGCTGAAAGCGGCCGTGAAGGCCGCGCGCGACGGCAAGTCTGCGCTCAACTTGCTTGTCAAGAAAGGTAACACTTTCCGCACCGTGGCGCTCGATTACCAGGGCGGCTTGCGCTATCCGCGCCTGGAACGCATTCCCGGCAGCAAGGACCGGCTCGATGCCATCCTGCAACCGCGGCGCTGATCCGGGTATGCGGAAAACCACACTCCGGCGTGACGGCGCCAGATTGTTTGCGGCATTGCTGCCTATGCCCGCAGACACTGGTATATTCTGAAGCATTGCCGTCAAGCACGGCCCACCTGAAGCCTCCGCAATGAGTACGAGCACCGAGGTAGCGCTGACCGAGGCGCAGGCAATCGCGCAGTTGTCGGAAGAAAACGCCCTGCTGCGCCAGGACCTCGTGCGGCTGCGCGAATCCGACCGCACCTTCCGCGCGCTGCTCGACAATGCGCCGCTGCTGATTTCGGCCAAGGCGCTGGACGGCACGATTCTCCTGGCCAGCCGCCACTTCGAGGTCCTGGACGGCTACGATGCAGCCACCTTCGTGGGCCGCAAGGTATTCGACCTGTTCCCGCCCGACATTGCCGAGCAACTGTGGCGCAACGACCAGCGCGCGGCCGCCGAACGGCGCCCCATCCACGAAGAAGAAAGCGTGTATCACCGCGACCAGTCCCTGCACACCTATGCCACGGTCAAGTTTCCCCTGTTCGACGACAGCGGCGCCGTGATTGCCACCTGCGCGGTGTCGACCGACATCACGGACGTGCGGACGGCCCAGGCCGACAGCCTGACCGACGAACTGACGGGGCTCAAGAACCGGCGCTATTTCAATATGCGTTTCGTGGAAGAGCAGCGGCGCGCGCAGCGCGACCAACGCCTGCTGACCTTGCTGCTGGCCGACGTCGACCGTTTCAAGGGCTACAACGACACGCACGGCCATCCGCAGGGCGACGTGGTGCTGGCCGCCGTGGCGCAGGCGATCCGGCATACCCTGAACCGGCCGGGCGACCTGGCTTTCCGCCTCGGCGGCGACGAATTCGCCTGCCTGTTTACCGCCAATAGCGAAGAAGAAAGCGTGGAGCTGGGCGAGCGCATCCGCGCGGCGCTGGCGGCCGAGGCCATCCCCCACCTGGCCAACGACCCGTATGGCACGGTGACCTTGTCGATCGGGCTGGCCTTCCTGTATCCGCACGATACCGACGATGCGCTGGCGCAAGGTGCGGCCTACGAACGGGGCGACCAGGCGCTGTACCGGGCCAAGCACAAGGGCCGCAATACCGTGTCGCGCTGATGATGCTATGCTGCGCCTTATGACTACCGATACCGACATCCAGCTGAGCGGCCCGTTCAAGGCCAGCGACAGCAGCAGCCGTTCCCACGACGTCAAGGCGATCCGCATTTTCGACGAGGGTTACGGGATTATTGACGTGTACGTGGACTTCGCCGCGCCGATCGAAGGTGGACTGTACAAGGACAAGGTCCTCGTCGGCAACATCATCGACCGCCTGCGCGCGCTGGGCTACGTGGGGCCGAATTTTTCGCACAGCGATCCGGGCTTGCAGGACCGTAAGCTGATCGTGCTGGAAGCACCCGAAGAATTCAGCGCCTTCGCCAAGCTCAAGGGCTGGAAGAACCTGGCCGAAGAATTCGACGACGAATAAGGCGCGCCGCCCCCTCCGCAAACCTTGCCGCGCCGTTTGAACAACGGCGGGGCAAAAGGAGTGCAAAGGGAGCACAAAGAGGCCGCAAAGAGGCCGCACGCAATCGCGCGGCCCCGGATTGCCCGCTCAGCCGGGAACGGTCCCTACCTCCGCTTCACCCGCCCACATAGCGTGCGCTCCACGCCGCAATCATCCCCGCCACCCACACCGCATCGTCCCTGCGCGTGAGCAAATGATCGGCATCGTCGAGCGACACAAAACTCTTGGGATGCTTGGCCGCCTGGAAAATCTGCAAGGCATTATCAATCCCGACCGTGCCGTCTTGCGGCGAATGCATGACCATCAGGGGGCGCCTGAGCTGGCTCGTACTGGCACTCAGATTCTGCTCGGCGGCATCGCGCAAGAACTGGCGCTTGATGGTAAACGGCCGCCCGGCCAGTTGCACCTGGGCTTCGCCCGCGGCTTCGATCTCTCCGAGCTGTTCCCCGAACAGACCGCTGACATGCGAAGGATCGCTGGGCGCGCCCACGGTCACGACGGCGCGCACCTCGTCGATGCTGGCGGCGGCCGCCAGCACGGCAGCGCCACCCAAGCTATGTCCGATGAGAATCTGGGGCGCCTTGAGCGCAGCGCGCATGAACGCGGCGGCAGCCACCAGATCCTGCACATTCGATGAAAAATTGGTATTCGCAAAATCGCCTTCGCTGGCGCCCAGCCCGGTGAAATCGAAGCGCAGCACCGCGATGCCATGCTCGGTCAGCGCTTGGGCGATGCGGCTGGCCGCAAACACATCCTTGCCACAGGTAAAACAATGGGCAAACAGCGCATAGGCGCGCGCCGGACCGTCGGGCGCATCGAGACGGGCTGCCAGCTTGTGGCCATCGGCCCCGGGGAATTCTCGTTTTTCGCTGTTCATCCCTGCTCCTCGTCAATCATGAATCCAAGCATCTTACCCCTGGAGCGCCGCCGCTGCCGCATGCCTCAACCGAACAAGCCATGCAGGAACCAGCGCGGCGCGGTATCGCCATCGGCGCCGGCGATGCGTTCGCGGTAGACCCAGTAATGGGCGTGATCCTGCCCTTGCGCAATGAAATAATCGCGCGTCTGCGACTGGCTCCACCAGCCCGCCTCGATCCGCTCCGGGGTCGACGCCATGCGCAGGGGCGAGCCATAAAACGGCCGGTGATCGCGCATCAGCAGCGCCACCGGCTTGGCCAGCAGCCAAGCCGGGCGCGGCAGGCTAAGCAAATCCGGCGGCAATTGCGGCGGCATCTGCTGCTGCGCGGTGCGCCGGGTCCGCTGCACCGGCACCCAGCGGTTGGCCAGCTCGGGCCGGTAATCGGCGCGCGGCGCCGCCTGCAACACATTCTCGGGGCCGAGGCGCGCCACCAGCAGTTCGAGCATGCGCCACTGATCCTGCTCGCTGCCGCCGGGCTCGGGAAACAGCGACTCGCTCGGCATGGCCATGGCCTGCACCTCGGGCGCTTCGAGCACCAGGCCGATCACATGCGCTTCCAGGCTCAGGCTGCCCAGGCGTTCGCGCAGCAGGCGCACCAGATGCTCGTCGCGCCAGGTCGGCTCGGCCAGGACGATGTCGAGCACGGTGGGCGGGCGCGCCACCCGGCCGCGCTCGTGTTCGAGCAGCAGCACGATGCGTCCCACCGCCAACTGGTGCGCGCACAGCCAGCCCGTCATTTGCAGCAGCAGGCTGTGGGCGCCGGCCAGCAGGGCGTCGGCCTGCTCGACCCGGTCGAACAATTCCAGCCGGGCCTGGAAGGTGGTGGGTGCGGCGATCCAGTCGAACAGCTCGGCCGTCATGCCGTAGGCGGCGTCGAGCACGCCCAGCAAGGCGCCGCCGCAACGGCGCTGCAAGCCCGGACGCGGCAGGCGCCGCAGCTGGCCCAAGGACAGGCAACCGATGCCATCGAGCCAGGCGGCAAACGGGCGCGCCGGCAGCGGCAAGGCGGCCGGCAGGCGATCGAGGTGGCGTTTAAGCGATGCCATGCCGAGCGCGTGGCCGCTGCCGCCGCGCGCCAGCAGCCAGGCCCCGCGCGCCGTCGGCGCGCAGCTGAGGCGGGCAGTGAAACCGAGCGCGCGCACCTTGGCGCGGATGTCCCGGCACAGCGCGCGCACCCCGCCGAACAGGCGCAGGCTGGCCCCCACATCCATCAGCAAGCTTGCTTCCTCGGCCAGGGTGACCTGGGGCGTGTACTGCAGCAGCGCCATGGCCAGCGCCTGCATGGCCGCCGCCTCGCGCGCCGGTTCGCGCTCGTGCAGGCGCGCTTGGGGCAGCAGCATCAGCACGCCGCCGCGGCGCATGCCCTCGCGCACCCCGCCCGCCTGCGCCAATGGCGAGGCGGCCAGCACGCGCTCGTGTTCCAGCACGACGCTGGCGGCCTCAGCCGACCAGTGCGGGCTGAATACGTCGAGCGGGAGCCGGGGCAGGTAAAGGCCGATCCAGAGTCGCATGGCGTTGCAGTAAAGAAGGAGTCAAGGGCAGGAACAAGGGCGCATCGCGCTGCGGTCCGCGGCGTTTGACGAAACCGATATCGAGCCCGCCGAGGGCCGGACGCAGGCTCAGGCGCAGCGGCGCCGGCGACGCATCCTGGGCCGCCGCGAGCGGACGTAGCAGGAAGAACAGGGCCTCGCCGCACTGGGCCGCCAGATGCAGGCGGCGCAGCGCATCGGGACGGGCATGGCTGGCCCAGAACAGCAGCGCGCCGCAACTACCGCTGCGCAGCACCTGCTCGGCCGCCCACAAGGCATCGGCATTGCGCGCGCTGCGCACCCAGATCAGCTGGGAGGGAGGCAGGCCGAGCGCGGCCAAGGCCAGCGCCTGGGGTGGATGGGGTGGCTGCAGCAGCACGATACGGCGTTCGGCCACCTTGGCCAGGGCCGGGCGCAGCAGGCGCAATTCGCCGATGCCGCTCTGCTGCAGCAGCAGCTCGACCAGGCAGCCGCTGGGCCAGCCGCCGCCGGGCAACTGGGGCGACAGGGTGGGATGGCCGCTGTCGACGCAGCGCGTGCCGGCATGGGCCAGCTGGGAAGCGCGCCACAGGGCGGGATGCAAGGTCTCGGGCGCGGCAAGAAAATCAGGGGAGCTCATGGTCCGATCAACAGAATACTGTATGTTTATACAGTACTCTGCGACTGCCGATTTGGCAAGGCCTATCGTGCGTACCCCGCGTTCCGACAACCGGGGTCTGACCTCTGATTAGAAATTTTCCAGCCAAGCATCATCTGTGCAGCAGCCAAGCCCGCAGGGCGCTGGGCAAGGCGATGACGGTCAAAACCACTACTCCGAGCGTAAACACACCGCTGAGACCGGGCTGGCACGACACTGTTTCCTCTCCAAAAGGATTGCGCCATCCGCAATCTATCGCGATAAACAGGATGGACGCCAAGGAGCCGAGAAAAAACATCCCCAACCAGCCAATCCAGCTATCGATACCCAGCTCGACGGCGCCTTTTCCAATCCAGTAATACAGCGCCATTGGCACCGTCAGGGCACAACAGAATACCGACGTCCCCACTATATGCTCCGGCTCGGGCCGGAACGTAAAAACCAAGCCGACAATCAGCCCGCAGAGCGCCGCCAGTCCGACGCTGGTCGCGAAAACATTTTTCTTGTTTAGATTTGCATACCAGTGGCGCATGGGCGGATTCCGGCAGGGATGAACAGGTGCGCATCATTGCCCAGAAACAAACCAAGGTCAACGCCGGTGCTTGCCAAAGAAATCGACCAGCATCTTGCTGGCATCCGGCCCCGCCGCCGAATTGAACGACAAACGCGCATCGCCCCCGCTCCAGGCATGCTGCAACTGGGCGATCTGGGCCACGCGCAAGATCAGCTTGCGCCCGCGATACACATCGTGCAGCTGGTGCGGCAAGCCGCCGCGTCCACCCGCCTTGAGCGCCACCCGCACCGGCGTCGCCGCCGGCAAATCATTGATCAGCATCGCCTGGCGCCGCAAGTGCACCTGGTTGACCGGCCGCACCACCCGGTCATCGTCGCCCTGGATCAGGATGGTCGGCATGGAGGGAAACCCGGGGCGCCGTTCGAGCACCTCGGCGATGGCGCTGTCGACCCGCGCGCCGTTGCCATGTTGCATGACCCCAAGCGCCCCGACCGTGCTGTGCCCCGCGCCATACAGGGGCCCCGAATGCAGCCCCAGCCCGGCAAACAGCTCAGGATGGTTGAGCGCGACGATATTGGCCATGCCCGCTCCCGCCGACATACCGCAGATAAACACCCGCGAGCGGTCCATTGCGTATGCGGCCAGCACCTGGCCGATCATGCCGACAAGCACCGGTACATCGCCGCCGCCCTGCTGGGTGGCGCGGTCGTACCACTTCCAGCAGCGACGCGGATGGGAACTGAGCGATTGCTGCGGGTACAGCACGGCATAGCCGGCTTTTTGCGCCGTCTGGTTCATGCGCGTGCCCTGGGCAAACTGGGTGGCGCTCTGCTCGCAGCCGTGCAGCATGACGATCAGCGGCCAGCCCGAGGGCGGCGGTGCGCCATCGGGCAGATACAGCCAGTAACTCATCGGGCGCAGCACTTGTCCGCTCTGGCCGGCGTAGCGCGCGGTGAGCCACTTGCCCGGCGCGGGAGCGTCTTTGAGCAATGCCGCTGGCGCGGCCCGCGGTGCTGGTTTGGGTTTCGGCGTGGCCGCAGCCGTGGCGGCGGATCTGGGTTTCGGCGTGGCCGCAGCCGTGACGGTGGATCTGGATTTCGGCGCGGGCTTGGGCGGCGCGAACAAGACCGTGAGCAGGCGCGCGGCCGAGCGCTGCTGCTTTTTCCCCACGCGCATCAGGCTGCGCAGCAAGGGGGCGCTCGACTTTACCATCGCAAACGAACCATCACGCGCTGGTGCAGGCGGGCCCACAGGATGGCCGCGGAGGTACGGGTGGGAATCGGTTTGCCGAGCGGGCCGGCGTGATTGCAGCGTGCGGTGACGAACATGGTGACAGGCTCCTTTCAACCAGCATAGCGTGCGCCCACGGCGCCGCTCCGTGCGTTGCGCCGCTTAGCGGGTCCGATGAACAAAAAAGCAACATCGACGAGCAAGGCGCGCGCGCCGACACCATTGAGGTATATCAAAGAACGACTTGCGCGAAAACCTAGTCTGTCTGCATAAGGACCGCGACCGGCAAGGTCCGCACACCCAAAAACATCAGGAGAACGACATGAATTACACAGAGCGCGACAAATATGGCATGTACAAAGGCAGCGCCGGCCCTGGCCCTGCCCTGATGGGTGCCGACACCCTGATCGGCGACGACGTGGTCAATGACCATGAAGACGATCTGGGCGAGATCAAGGAAATCATGCTCGACATGCGTACCGGGCAAGTCGCCTACGCGGTGCTGGCCTTCGGCGGCATGCTGGGGCTGGGCGAAAAACTGTTTGCGGTGCCGTGGCAAGCGCTGCACCTGGACACCGTCCACAAGCGCTTCGTGCTCAATGTGGAGAAGGAGCGCCTGAAAAACGCGCCAGGCTTCGATCCGGATGCCTGGCCGGACATGAGCGATGTCGGCTGGGCTAACCAGATAAACGGGTTTTACGGCATCGACAACAGCACCGGCGGCGGCATGGGCACGGCCACGCAGTCCGGCATGAGCGGCGCAGGCGCGAGCACGATGAGCGGCAGCTCGGGCACGAGCGGCATGGGCGGCGGTTCGGGAACGGGCGGCATGGGCGGCAGTTCGGGAACGGGCGGCATGGGTGCGGGATGATGAAGCGTGCTTGATGAATAAGCGCTGACGGCGCGCGCGCCAGTGTGGCGTCCCCGCGCGCGCCTGTGTGACACGCGCGGATAGTCGGGCGCGCCAGCCGAAAGTGTCCACGGGCGACGCCCTGCGGCTTCCGCACGCCTGCACCTGCGCGAGCGCCTGCGCCTGGACCTCACGCGTGCGCCTGCGCCTGAATCAGCGCTGCATCGGCGTGGATCAGCGCTGCATCGACTCCCACACCTTCTGAAGGCGCTTGGCCGACACCGGCATTGGCGTGCGCAATTCCTGCGCATACAGCGACACGCGCAGTTCTTCGAGCATCCAGCGGAATTCCACCATCTTGGGATCGGTGTTCTTCCCCGCCAGCCGGTCGCGTGCGGCGCGCATGAAGTGGCTGGCGGACTGGGTCCACTCGGCCATCAGCTTTGTGTCGCGCGCGGGATCGGCCCGCAGCTTTTCCAGCCGCACATTGATCGCCTTGAGATAGCGCGGAAAATGCGCCAGTTGCGCGTAATCGTTATCGATCAGGAAGCGCTTGTGCACGAGCCCCTGCAACTGCGACTGCATGTCGGCCGCGGCCTGCGCCTGCACGCCCTGCAACTTCTTGGGCAAGCCATGGAACTCGGTCAGCACCTGCGACACCAGCCGCGCAATCTCGTTCACCAGCAAGGTCAGGCGCGACTTGCCTTCCTCCTTGCGCTTGTTGAACGAGGCCGCGTCGGTCGGCAGCGGATCCTGCAGACAGGCGATATCGATCGCCTTCTGGATGATCTGGTCGCGCAACTCTTCCTGCGAGCCCATCGCCATGAACTGCATGCCCATCTGCTGCAGACCCGGAATGTTCTTCTCGACAAACTTGATCTGTTCCTTGAACTGCAGCGCGAACAGGCGGCGCAGGCCGATCCGGTGAGTGGCGGTGGCCACGGTCGGGTCGTCGAACACTTCCAGGTCGCAGTGGGTCTGCTTGTCGACCAGCGCCGGAAATCCGATCAGGGTCAGCTTGCCCTGCACGATTTCCAGCAGCTCCGGCAATTCGCCGAAAGTCCACGAGGTCAGGCCGGTATGCTGGCTGACCTTGGGCGCATTCGCCTGCGAGGCCGACGACGCTGCCGCCGGCGCGGCAGCCGAGGTCGTGGCCGTCGCCTGCACCTTGCCCGGTGCCGCCGGAATCGACACTTCCGCCAGTTTCTGGAAGCTCTGGCGCGCCTGCCCGCCGAATTCGGCCTGCAAGGTCGCCAGATTGCGTCCCATGTCGAGCTGGCGCCCGTGCTCGTCGATCACCTTGAAATTCATGAAGTGATGCGCCGGCAAGGTTTCGGGCTTGAAGTCAGTCGTCATCACCATCAGGCTCGTTTGCGAGCGGATATCGGCGATGATCGCGTCGATCAAGTCACCGCGCCCGAACTTGCCCGCCTCGTGCACTCTTTCACAAAAGCGCGCCGCGTAATCGGGCAGCGGCACGCAATGGCGGCGCAGCTTCTGCGGCAGCGATTTCAACAGCAGATGCACCTTCTCCTTGAGCATGCCCGGCACCAGCCAGTCGGCGCGTTCACGCGGCAACTGGTTCAGCGCGAACAACGGCACCGCCAGGGTGACGCCGTCGCGCAGGCTGCCCGGCTCGAAGTGGTAGGTGAGCTGCATCTCGATGCCGGTCACCGACATCATTTTCGGGAACAATTCGGTGGTCACCCCGGCCGCCTCGTGCCGCATCAATTCGTCGCGGTTCAGGAACAGCAGCTTGGGTTCCTTGAAGGTGGCGTCCTTGTGCCACTTCTCGAAGCCGGCGCCGTTGACCACATCGGTCGGAATGAGCTTGTCGTAGAACGCGGCGATCAAGTGGTCGTCCACCAGCACGTCGAGGCGGCGCGACTTGTGCTCCAGGTTTTCGATCTCTTTGATCAGCTTGTGGTTATGCGCGAAGAACGGCGCGCGCGTGTCGTAGTCGCCCGCCACCAGCGCATCGCGAATGAAGATTTCGCGCGCTTCGGCGGGATTGAACTGGCCGTAGTTGATGCGGCGCTGGCTGTAGATCACCAGCCCGTGCAAGGTCGCGCGCTCGGACGCGGTGACCTGCGCGGCGCGTTTTTCCCAGCGCGGCTCGCCCCACGATTTTTTCAGCAGATGGCTGCCCACCCGCTCGATCCACTCGGGCGCGATGTTGGCCACGCAGCGCGCGTACAGGCGCGTGGTTTCCACCAGTTCGGCCGCCATGATCCACTTGCCCGGCTTTTTGGTCAGCGAGGAACCCGGCCACACGTGGTACTTGATGCCGCGCGCGCCCAGGTAACCGGCGCCCGGTTCATCCTCCGACTTGAAGCCGATGTTCCCCAACAGGCCAGTGAGCAAGGCCGTATGCAGGTTCTCGTAGGTCGCCGGCAGCTCGTTCATGCGCCAGCCCTGCTCCTTGACGATGGTGAGCAGCTGCGAATGCACGTCGCGCCATTCGCGCAGGCGCACCTGCGACAGGAAATTGGTGCGGCAGGTTTCCATCAGCTGGCGGTTGGTTTTCTTGTGCTCGATGGCTCCCTCGAACCACGTCCAGATCTTGATATAGGTGAGGAATTCGGACTTCTCGTCGGCGAACTTCTTGTGCGCCTCGTCGGCGGCCTGCTGGTGCTCCATCGGCCGGTCGCGCGGGTCCTGCACCGACAAGGCCGAGGCGATGATCAGCATCTCGGTCAAGCAGGCGTTTTCCAGCGCGGCCAGGATCATGCGCCCAACCCGCGGGTCGAGCGGCAGCTTGGCCAGTTTGTGGCCGAGCGGGGTCAGGTCGTTCGCTTCGTCGACCGCGCCCACTTCCTGCAGCAGCTGGTAGCCATCGGCGATCGCGCGGCCCTGCGGCGGCTCAATGAAGGGGAAGGTCTCCACATCGGTCAGGTGCAGGGACTTCATGCGCAGGATGACCGCTGCCAGCGACGAGCGCAGGATTTCCGGCTCGGTGAACTTGGGCCGCTGCAGGTAATCGTTTTCTTCGTACAGGCGGATGCAGACGCCGTCGGCCACGCGGCCGCAACGGCCGGCACGCTGGTTGGCGGCCGACTGCGCGATCGGCTCCACCTGCAATTGCTCGACCTTGTTGCGGAAGCTGTAGCGCTTCACCCTCGCCAGGCCGGCGTCAACCACGTAGCGGATGCCCGGCACCGTCAGCGACGTTTCGGCCACGTTGGTGGCCAACACGATGCGGCGCGCGTTGGTGATCTTGAAGACCTTCTCCTGCTCCTCGACCGACAGGCGGGCGAACAGCGGCAGGATTTCCACATGCGGCGGATGGTGCTTGCGCAGCGCCTCGGCGCAATCGCGGATCTCGCGCTCGCCCGGCAGGAACACCAGCACGTCGCCCGAGCCGATGCGGCACAACTCGTCGACGCCATCGACCACCGCGTCCATCAGGTCGCGCTTGTCGCGCGCGGCCTGCGCCTTCGGCATCGGCTTGCCCGCCGCCGGCGGCGGCGCCATCGCCACCGGATCGCGGTCGACCGGGCGATAGCGCACTTCCACCTTGTACAGGCGGCCCGACACTTCGATCACCGGCGCCAGCTTGTCGCCGTTGGCGAAGTGGCGCGCAAAGCGGTCGGCATCGATCGTCGCCGAGGTGATGATCACTTTCAAGTCGGGGCGGCGCGGCAGCAGCTGCTTGAGGTAACCAAGCAGGAAATCGATGTTCAGGCTGCGCTCGTGCGCTTCATCGATGATGATGGTGTCGTAGTTTTTGAGCAGCGGGTCGGTCTCGGTTTCGGCCAGCAGGATCCCGTCCGTCATCAGCTTGACCGAGGCACCCGGCTGCAGGGTGTCGGTAAAGCGCACCTTGAAGCCCACGTGCACGCCCAGCGGCGTGCCCAGTTCCTGCGCAATGCGCTTGGCCGTGGACGACGCGGCGATACGGCGCGGCTGGGTGTGGCCGATCAGGCCCTTCTGGCCGCGTCCCAGCTCCAGGCAAATCTTGGGCAGCTGGGTAGTCTTGCCGGAGCCGGTTTCGCCGGAGACGATGATGACCTGGTTTTCCAGCAGCGCCTTGGCGATGTCCTGGCGGCGCCCGGAGACCGGCAGGTCCTCGGGAAAGGTAATCGGCGGCAGTGGCGTGCGAAACACCTCGCGCGGCGCGCGTGCCGGACGTTCACCGGCTGGCTGACCTTCGCGCGGTGCACGTTCACCGGCCGGCTGGCCTTCGCGCGGCGCACGTGGGGTACGCGCCGGACGTTCACCGGCTGGCTGGCCTTCACGCGGCACACGTTCACCGGCCGGCTGGCCTTCGCGCGGTGGACCCTCACCGGCCTTCTGACCTTCGCGCGGCGGACGCGGGGTACGCGCCGGACGTTCACCGGCTGGCTGGCCTTCGCGCGGCGCACGTTCACCGCCCGGCTGGCCTTCGCGCGGCGGACGCGGGGCACGCGCCGGACGCTCGCCGGCTGGCTGGCCTTCGCGCGGCGCACGTTCACCGGCCGCCTGGCCTTCCCGTGGCGGACGCGGGGCACGCGCCGGCCGTTCGCCGGCTGGCTGACCGTCCCGAGGTGGGCGCGGCCCGGCACCCGGACGCTCGCCCTCCCCCGGCTGGCGCTGCGCGCGCGGCTGGCGGGATTGAGACTCACGCGGCGCGGCTTGACCCGCCTCGCTGGCATTACGGGGCGTGGCGACGGGTGGCGACGGCGGTGTGGAAGGCTTGTTACTCTGTTCTGACATTGTTTTTTACATGAATTTAGCGCGCAAGTCGCGCAGCGAATTATAATGCGCCAAATGGAAACCCCTAACCAATTCGTCCAATGGCTGCGCTCAGTCGCGCCGTACATCCACGCCTTCCGTGGCAAGACCTTCGTGGTCGCCTTTCCGGGTGAACTCGTCACCGCCGGCGCGCTGCCCGTGCTGGCCCAGGATTTGTCGCTGCTCGTCGCCCTCGACATCCGGGTGGTGATCGTGCACGGCTCGCGGCCCCAGGTCGCCGAGCAGCTCGCGCTGCGCAACGTCGAAGGCCGTTTTCACAATGGCATCCGCATCACCGACACCGCCGCCCTCGAATGCGCGAAGGAAGCGGCCGGCGAACTGCGCCTCGACATCGAGGCCGCCTTCAGCCAGGGCTTGCCCAACACGCCGATGGCGCACGCCGCCATCCGCATCATCTCGGGTAACTTTGTCACCGCGCGCCCGCTTGGCGTGATCGATGGCGTCGACCTCGAACTGACCGGCATGCCGCGCAAGATCGCCGCCGAGACCATCCACGCGATCCTCGCCACCGACAGCCCGGTGCTGCTCTCGCCGCTGGGTTTTTCGCCCACCGGCGAAGCGTTCAACCTGACCATGGAAGACGTGGCCGTGTCGGCCGCGATCGCCCTGCACGCCGACAAACTGGTGTTCATCACCGAAACGCCGATGATGGTTGACGAAGGCGGCATCGAAATCCGCGAACTGTCCTCGCACCAGGCCGAAGCCGTGCTGCAGGCGGGCTTTTTGCCGGTCGACGCCGCGTTCTACCTGCAGCACGCCATCAAGGCCTGCAACAGCGGCGTGCCGCGCGCCCACATCGTGCCGTTCGAGATGGACGGCTCGGCCCTGCTCGAACTGTTCACCCACGATGGCGTGGGCACCATGATCAGCCACGAAAACCTGGAAAGCCTGCGCCGCGCCACCATCGAAGACGTGGGCGGCATCATCAAGCTGATCGAACCGCTCGAAGCGGACGGCACCCTGGTCAAGCGCGGGCGCGAACTGATCGAACGCGAGATCGACCAGTTCTCCGTCATCGAGCACGATGGCGTGATCTTCGGCTGCGCCGCCCTGTACCCGTTCCCGGAATCGAAAATGGGCGAAATGGCCTGCCTCACCGTCAACCCCGACGTGCAAGCCCAGGGCGATGGCGAACGCATTCTCAAGCACGTGGAAAACCGTGCCCGCGCGGCCGGCCTCAAGCAGCTGTTCGTGCTCACCACGCGCACCTCGCACTGGTTCCAGAAGCGCGGCTTCAAGCCGGCCACGGTCGACGCCCTGCCCAAGGACCGCCAGCATATGTATAACTGGCAGCGCAAATCCCAAGTGCTGATTAAGTCTTTATAATCACGCCTTTACACTTATCCGCTTGAGGAGTACACATGGCCCGCACCGTCCATTGCATCAAACTGAACAAGGAAGCCGAAGGACTCGACTTACCACCTTACCCGGGCGAACTGGGCAAGAAAATCTGGGAATCGGTGTCGAAGGAAGCCTGGGCGGCATGGCTCAAGCACCAGACCATGCTGGTCAATGAAAACCGCCTGAACCTGGCCGACCAGCGCGCGCGCAAATACCTGGCCACCCAGATGGAAAAGCATTTCTTCGGCGACGGCGCCGACGCAGCCCAAGGCTACGTCCCACCGGCCGACTGAGCGTACCAGCATCACGGCGCTGCCCCGACGGGACAGCGCCATTCCTGCCTTATCTCCGCTTCAGACCTGCTTCAGATCTGCTTGCACTGACGCAATTCGCACTTCGCCTGGAAAATGGTCCGGTTATCGCACACCATGCGATACACCTCGACCGGGCCTGGCGGCGTCATCAGGCCGGCACCCACGCCGCCCGTGCAACCCTGCTTCTTGGCCATGTTTTCCACCGTGACCGACGAAATGCCGGGACGGAAGGGCACACGCGCAATCGGCTCGCCCTTGGCGTCGAGCGCTTGCGCTTGCACCGGCTTCACGGCCGCCACTTTCACCGGCGCTGGCCGCGCCGCGACTTTTTGTTTCCTGCCCGACGAACAGCCGCCCAGCACCGCCACACACATCACCGCCAAAAGCAATCGCTTCATGTTATCCCCGTCGTTGAACTACTTCTTTAACATCATGTCTGATCGATTTCTTGCCGAATCGATATCTTGTATGGCTTAAAACGTCAAGGTCTTGACGCCTTCGCTCGTTCCCAGCAGGCACACATCGGCCCCGCGCCGGGCAAACAGGCCGACAGCGATGACGCCGACGATCTGGTTGATCTGTTGCTCCAGCCCGACCGGATCGGTGATCGACAAACCCGCCACGTCGATGATCTCGCCGCCGTTATCGGTCACGAAGGCGTGTTCGGTGCCGGGTTTGAGACGCAGGCGCGGCTGGCCGCCCAGGTCCGCCAGTTGCCGCATCACGGCCGCGCGCGCCATCGGCAGCACTTCGACCGGCAGCGCAAAGGCGCCCAGGGTCTGCACCAGCTTGGAGCCGTCGGCGATGCAGACGAACTGGTGCGACACGGAAGCGACGATTTTCTCGCGCGTCAGGGCCGCCCCGCCGCCCTTGATCATGGCGCCGCTGGCGGTGATTTCGTCGGCGCCGTCGATGTAGACGGCAATCCCGGTCACGTCGTTCAGGTCGTACACGGCAATGCCGTGGCCGCGCAGGCGCGCCGCGGTCGCTTCGGACGAGGCCACCGTGCCCTTGATGCGGTCCTTGATGGTGGCCAGCTCATCGATGAAGAAATTGGCGGTGGAGCCCGTGCCAACGCCGATGATCTCGCCGTCAACCACGTAGGCGATGGCGGCACATGCCACGGCTTGTTTCAATTCGTCTTGAGTCATGTCAGGAAAATAAGGAGAAAAAGGAGTAATGCTCTTATTTTAACGGATCGCACCCCGCCAATACACCTTTCCTGCCCAATTTTGTTGCCATGTCGCATTAACGTAAACAAGTCGATGGCACGGCTGCCCCGTTTTACCTATACGGCGCGGGAAACTATGCGAAAATGCCTCGATGCATAGATTCTCTGGGAAAGTGACATGAACGAAACGAAAACGGTCCTCGTCATCGATGACAGCCGGGTATCGCGGCTGATGGCGCGCCAATTCATCCTCAGCCGTCAGCCCGGCTGGCTGGTGGAGGAAGCCGGCACCGGCGAAGAAGCGATCGAGAAGGTGAAAACCCTGTCCCCCGTGCTCATTCTCATTGACGTCAACATGCCCGGCATGGGCGGCCTGGCCGCCGCCGAGCACCTGCGCGCAGCCTGCCCGGACGCCCACATTTCGCTCGTCACCGCCAACGTCCAGAACGCCACCCGCAACCGCGCCACCGAGCTGGGCATTGGTTTCATGGAAAAGCCCATCACCGAAGCGCGCATGCACGCCCTGATCGGCGCCCTGGAATGACCATGTTCAATCTCAGCGAACTGCAGCACGATGCGCTGGTCGAGATCTTCAACATCGGCGTGGGCCACGCGGCCAAGTCGATGAGCGAAATCGTCAATGAAGAAGTGACGATGTCGGTACCGTCGATCAGCTTCCTCAACCGTGCTGAAGCCGCTGAGATGCTCGGCAACAAGGACAGTGCGCGCGTGTGCGGCGTCAGCCAGCACTACGAAGGCGCGTTCAAGACCGAAGCCATTTTGATGTTCCCCGAGGATAAGAGCCTCGATATCGTGCGCCTGATGGTGGGCGAGTCGGTGCCGCTCAAGGAATTGACGGAAATGGAGCAGGAAGCGCTGAGCGAGATCGGCAACATCATTCTCAATTCCTGCGTCGGCACCCTGGCCAATATTTTTGCGCAAGAACTGAGCGGGTCCCTGCCCGAATACCACGTCGGCACCAGCGAAGAAATCCTGAGCGCCACCGGCGGCCAGGGCGACACCGTGGTACTGATGCTGCATATCGACTTCATCCTCGAAAAACACCAGATCCACGGCTATGTCGCCTTCATCCTCGACTTGACCGCACTGCAGGACCTGCAAGACCAGGTCGACCGCTACCTCGCCAAGATCATGGGTCCGGCCTGACATGGGCCACGCCGCGGCACCCGGCCAGGGCATGCTTGAAAGCGTGCTCGGCGCGATCAATCTGGGCACGATCGTGCTCGATCATGCGCAGCGCGTGGTGGTCTGGAACCGCTGGATGAGCCAGTATTCGGACTTGCCGGCCGAGCGTGTCGTGGGAGAGGATTTTTTTGCGCTGTTCCCCGAACTGAGCGGCAAGCGTATCGACAGCGCGGTACGCCAGGCGCTGCGCGACAATTTTCCGTCGGTCTTGTCGCAAACCTTGCACAAGGCCCCGTTTGGGCTGTTCGTCAACGCCGCGGCGCGCGCGGCGGGCGAACGCATGCAGCAGGCGGTCGCCGTGACGCCGCTGGAAGTGCCGGGTCTGGCGCGTCATTGCCTGATCCAGATTACGGACGTGAGCGTGGCCGTGCACCGCGAACGGCTGCTGCGCGACCAGGCGCTGGAACTGCGTTCGCAGACGTTTTCGGACGGCTTGACCGGGATTGCCAACCGGCGCCATTTCGATGTGGCGATGGATAAGGAAATGCGGCGCGCCAAGCGATCCGGCACGCCGCTGTCCTTGCTCATGATCGATATCGATTTCTTCAAGCCCTACAACGACCATTACGGGCACCAGCAGGGCGACGATACCCTGATCAAGGTGGCGCACGCGCTGGCGGCCATGCTGCAGCGGCCTGGTGACCTGATCGCGCGCTATGGCGGCGAGGAGTTCGCGGTGATCCTGCCGGAGATGACGGCGGAACACAGCCAGGTGCTGGCCGAGAAGATGCGCGAGCGCATTGCCGCTTTGGCGATTCCGCATGCCAAGGCCGATCTGACCGGATATATAACGGTGAGCATCGGCCTGGCGACCCATGCGCTGGAAAATTCGAGCGATATCGCCGTGCTGCTGGGCGAAGCCGACCGCGCGCTGTACATGGCCAAGGGGGCGGGACGCAACCGGGTGGTGAGGTACAGTTCGCCGTAGGCCCGGCCCTCGTCCCTGGCATCGCCGGAAACCGAGGGCTTGCGGCGCAGCGACAACGACGGCGGCTAGGCCGACAAAAACATCTCCTGCAAATCATTCAAGAAGCGCTGTCCCAGCTCGGTCGGCCGGATGATCTTGTGGTCACGGTAAATCAAGCCCTTCGCTTCGGCCGCATTGAGCGTCTGCTCGATCGCATTGATCCCCATGCCGGTGCGTTCGCCGAACAGGTTCGGTGAAAACCCCTCGGTCAGGCGCAAGGTGTTGAGCATGAACTCGAACCCCATGTCGGCGCGCCCGATCTCCCTTTCTTCCTGCACCGGATTGCCGGCCCGCGCCGCCTCGATGAACGCCTTCGGCTGCTTGTAGCGCGCCTGGCGCAGCACCCGGTGCGGGAACGAGATCTTCGAGTGCGCGCCCGCGCCGATGCCGAGATAATCGCCGAACTCCCAGTAATTCACATTGTGCTTCGCGCGCCGCCCCGGCTGCGCGTACGCCGACACCTCGTAATGTCCATACCCGGCCCGCGCCGTCTCCAGCGCGATCATGTCCTGCATGTCGGCGCTGGCATCGTCGTCCGGCAAGGCCGGCGGATACTTGGCGAACAGGGTGTTCGGCTCCATCGTCAGGTGGTACAGCGACAGATGCGGCGGCGCGAACGACAGCGCCGTTTCCAGGTCGTGGCGCGCTTCTTCCAGGGTCTGCGATGGCAAGGCGTACATCAGGTCGAGGTTGAAGTTATCGAAATTCGCGTGCGCAATCTCGACCGCCCGGCGTGCCTCGTTGTCGTCATGGATGCGGCCCAGCGCCTTGAGGTGCTTGCCGCTGAAGCTCTGGATGCCGATCGACAGCCGGTTGATGCCGCTGGCGCGGAACGACTTGAACTTCTCGGCCTCGAACGTGCCCGGATTGGCTTCCATCGTCACTTCGGCATCCACGTCCAGCGGCAGCAGGGTGCGCACGTCCGACATCAGGCGGTCCAGCCCCTTGGCCGACATCAGGCTCGGGGTGCCGCCGCCGATAAAGATCGTGTAGATCTTGCGGCCCCAGATCAGCGGCAGGGACTGCTCCAGATCGAGCCGCAGCGCATCGAGGTATGCTTCTTCCGGCAACTCGCCGCGCGCCTCGTGCGAATTGAAGTCGCAGTAAGGGCACTTCTTCACGCACCACGGATAGTGAATGTACAGCGACAGCGGCGGCAGCGCGGCCAGGTTCAACGCGCCCGGCTGCAGGTACTGCAGGGCGCTGGCGGCCGGCGAGCGCGGCTCGGTCTTGACGCCGCTACCGGCGACTTTGATCGGGATCATTTCAGCTTCTCTACCAGCGCGCGCAGGGCCTGGCCGCGATGCGACAGCGCGTTCTTTTCAAGCGGCGACAACTCCGCGGTGCACTTGCCCAGGGCCGGAATCCAGAAATGTGGATCGTAACCGAAACCGCCCGCGCCGCGCGCCTGGGCGACGATCTCGCCGTTCCAGCGGCCGTCGGCGATGACCGGCTGCGGGTCGTCGGCGTGGCGCACGAACACCAGCACGCAGTAGTAGTACGCCGATTTGTCGGCGTGGGCGGCCAGGTCGGCGATGAGTTTTTCATTGTTGCGCGCGTCCGATTTCGGTTCGCCCGCAAAGCGCGCCGACCACACGCCGGGCGCGCCGCCCAGGGCATTGACGCACACGCCAGAATCGTCGGCCAGCGCCGGCAAGCCGGTCAGGCGCGACGCGTGGCGCGCCTTGGCGAGCGCGTTTTCGACGAAGGTGGCGAACGGCTCCTCGGCTTCGGGCACGTCGAATTCGCCCTGCGCGTGCAGGGTGAAGCCGATCGGGCCGAGGAGTTCGCCGAACTCCCTGAGTTTGCCGGCGTTGTTGGAAGCGAGGATGAGGCGTTGGGTCATAAGAGTCTGGTCTGGCCGGTGATGGATGCCAGCGGCATCCGCAAGTGCGTATTTTAGCGCCATTGGCCGCCCGGCTGGCGCGAGCGCCGCTTTCGCGGGATTTTGCCGGGCAAACACTGTACTATATCGGCATCCTGAAATTGACGGCGGAACTCCGATGGCGACAGCAGCACTACGCGACGCGCTAGGCGACGCGCAATCCGACTATGACGCAGGCATGCGCGCCGGGGGCTGCCTTGCTTGAGATCGACAAAGTCGAAGTAAGCTACGGCTCCGACCCTTCGGGGCTGGTGTGGGGTTATCTGTTCGGCGTCAGCCCGGAAGCGCTGGCCATCGATTCGGCCGCGGCGCTGGCCTGGATGCGCGACCACGCGGCCAACAATCCATCGCAATTCATCTGGCTGCACTTCAACCTGTCCAACGCGGCGAGCGAAAAGTGGCTGACCACGCACGCCAACCTGGCCGAGGAATTCTACGAAACCTTGCACACCGGCTCGCGCTCGACCCGCATCGAACTGGCCGAAGACACCCTGATCGCGGTGGTCAACGATGTGCTGCACAATTTTTCGTTCGAGGAGTCCGACATTTCGACCCTGTGGGTCAGCGTGGCGCGCAATGTCGTCGTCAGCGCGCGCAGGAAGCCCTTGCAGTCGATCGAAAGAGTACGCCAGGCGGTGCGCCAGGGCGAACCGGTGCGCTCCTCGGTCGAACTGCTGATCCACCTGCTGCGCGACCAGGCCGACGTGCTGGTGAAAATCGTGCGCGACGCGGTCGAACGGGTCGACGACATCGAAGACAAGCTGCTGGCCGACCGCCCTACCGCCAAACGCGAAGACCTGGGCGCGATGCGACGTGTGCTGGTACGCCTGCAACGGCTGCTGGCGCCCGAACCGGCCGCCCTGTTCCGGCTGCTGCAACGCCCGCCCTCGTGGATGGCCGACCTGGACACCCAGGAGCTGCGCGAAGCGACCGAGGAATTCTCGGTGGTGCTGAGCGATATGTCGTCGCTGCAGGAACGCATCAAGCTGCTGCAGGAAGAAATCGCCGCCCGGGTCAGCGAAGAGACGGGCCGCAGCCTGTTCATCCTGACCATCGTCACCGTCCTGGCGCTGCCGATCAACATCATCGCCGGCATGCTGGGCATGAACGTGGGCGGCATTCCGCTCGCGCACCATCCGGCCGGTTTCTGGATCATCGCCGGCATCATCGCCACCTTCACGGTGGTGGCGGGCTGGCTGGTCAAGCGCGCCGCGCGGCGCCTGCGTTAGCCGCTCACTGGAGAACGACGTGAACAAACAACGAGCCCCGGCCAGCGCAATCCTGATCGCGGGTGTGCTGCAAGCAAGCCTGGAAGATCATTTTGTGTATCGCGGCATGTGCGATGCGTCGGCCGCCGCCGCGCTCGGGGACGACCTGTTCGTGGTCGCCAACGACGAGCGCAACCAGCTCAAAATCTACCGGCGCGGCGTGGCCGATCCGGTGGAGGTGGTCGACCTGTCGGATTTTTTGGGCACCCGTACGAACAAGGAATCGGACCTGGAAGGCGCGGCCACCGTGGGCGAGCGAATTTACTGGATTTCCTCGCATGGGCGCAACAAGAAAGGCGAAGTGCAGGAGCGCCGCCACCGCTTTTTCGCGACCGGGGCGGGCAAGGGCACAGCGCGCATGGAACCGATCGGCAAGGCATACAGCCGCCTGCTGGACGACATGATCGCAGCCGAGCATCTGCAACACTATCCGATCGCGCAGGCGGCCGGCTTGATGCCGGAAGCCGATGGGGCTTTCAATATCGAAGGGCTGGCGGCCACGCCGGAAGGAGCGCTGCTGATCGGGCTGCGCAATCCGGCGCCGCAGGGCAAGGCGCTGGTGATCCCCTTGCTCAATCCCGCGCAGGTGATCGAAGGCACGCGCGCCCTGTTTGGCGAGGCGATCGAGCTTGACCTGGGCGGCCTGGCGATCCGCAGCATGGAGCTGGTGGGGCTGGCCTACATGATCGTGGCGGGGCCACCGGCCGATCGTGGCGGGTTTGCGCTGTACCGCTGGTCGGGCAAGGCCGGCGAGGCGCCGCAGCAGCTGGTGCATGAGCATTTTGACGAGGTGCGGCCGGAGGCGCTGTTTGCGATTCCAGGCACGCGCAAGGTGCAGATCCTGAGCGATGACGGCGGATCGCATGTGAAGGCGCTGGAAGAAGAGGAGCAGACGTTTCGGAGTATTACGGTGGTTTTATAGCCTCCACCACCGTCGTTCCCGGCCTTGGCGGCCCCCTTGGCGGGAACCCAAGTTCGTTGAGCCGCCGCCAACTACGGTACAAACTTGGGTTCCCGCCTGCGCGGGAACGACGGAGCAAGCGCTTAAAGCCCCAGCGCCTTCTTCTGCAACGCGATAATGTCCGCAATCCCGGCCTGCGCCAAATCGAGCAAACGGTTCATCCCGGCCCGGTCGAACGCCGCGCCTTCGGCCGTGCCCTGCACTTCGATAAAGTGCCCGGCCTCGGTCATCACCACATTCATATCCGTGTCGCAGCCCGAATCCTCGACGTAATCGAGGTCCAGCACCGGCATGCCCTTGTACACGCCCACCGAAATGGCCGCCACAAAACTCTTCACCGGCACCGCGGGAATCGCTCCGCTGGCCACCAGTTTGCTGAACGCGTCATACGCGGCCACCATCGCACCGGTGATCGACGCGGTCCGCGTGCCGCCATCGGCCTGGATCACGTCGCAATCGAGGTTCAGGGTGCGTTCGCCGAACGCTTCCAGGTCGAACGCCGCGCGCAGCGAGCGCCCGATCAGGCGCTGAATTTCCTGCGTACGCCCGCTTTGCTTTCCGCGCGCCGCTTCGCGGTCCATGCGCGTGTGCGTCGAACGCGGCAGCATGCCGTATTCGGCCGTCAGCCAGCCCTGCCCTTTGCCCTTCAAGAAGCCCGGCACCTTCTCTTCGATGCTGGCCGTGCAAATGACCTTGGTGTCGCCGCACTCGATCAGTACCGATCCCTCGGCATGCTTGGTGTACTGGCGCGTCAGGACGATATCGCGCAGCTGGTCGACGGCGCGGCCGCTCGGACGTGATTCAAATGTCATAAAAACCTTATTTCAAAACTTGGGATGATTTTTCGATGGCGTCGCGGATCTCGGCGATGGCCTTTTCGATCTCGTCGTCGTTGAAGGCGTCGATTTCGAGCGGCTGCTCCGGCTCCGGAGCGCTCAGGATCGTGGTGCTGACCAGGTTCTCGGGCAGCATCATGGTCGAAATGACCGCGGCGCTGCCGTCCGTGTTCGCGCCCGCCGTCTCCACTTCCGGCGAACCTTGCCACATGATCGCCAGCGCGGTCGTGTTGTCGCAGGTCTCGCCGCCGATGGTAATCGCCGTGCTGATCATGTCGGGAATGGCGCGCACGATGGTCTGGGTCGACAGGCGATGAACAATCTCTTCGTCCGGCAGCATCGACCACAAGCCATCGGAGCACAGCATGACCACGTCGCCGGTCAGCAGGCTGACCTGGCGCGACACTTCGATCTTCGGCAGGGAGCTGGCGCCGATGCAGTTATACAGCTTGTTGCGGTCCGGGTGAGTCGCGCGTTCGGCCGGATCGGCCAGGCCCTGGGCGATCAGGTGCTCGATGTGCGAGTGGTCGCGCGTGCGGCCCAGGATCTGTCCGCGGCGCAGCCAGTACAGGCGCGAGTCGCCGCAGTGGGCCCAGATCGCCGTGTTGTGCTGGATCAGGCAAGCCACCACCGTGGTGCGCGGCGTGTCCGGCATGTTGTTGGCGATGCGGTAGCGGTGAATCTCGTCGTGCGCTTCGAGGAAGGCCTCTTCGAGGAAGCGCTCGGGCTTCCTCACATACGGCGTGGCGTGCTGCTGGAACATGCTCGACATGGTTTGCAGGGTGATGGCCGCGGCCATTTCGCCACGCAGGTGGCCGCCCATGCCGTCGGCCAGGACCAGCAGCAGCGCGTCGCGCGTGAAGCTGTATCCCATCCGGTCCTGGTTGACCTTGCGGCCGCCGAGCTGGCTTTCCTGATAAACGGAAAATTGCATAATTATCTTTCTGGATCAGGTGTTTTTATCGTTGACTTTTTTGCGGCCGAAACTACCCAGGCGATCGACCAGCCCGCGCATCTGGCCGCCGAGCTTTTCCAGCCCGCGCGGCGCTTCCGGCTTCTTCGGTGGCGGCAGCGCCAGTTCCTTTTGCAGCGCGAACAGGCTTTGCGGCCGCGCCAGCGGGTCCATGTCGAGGCAATTCTTGACCATGTTGATCAGGGCCGGCGAAAAACTGCCTTCCAGCTTGGCGTAGTAGCCCGGCATCTTGTCTTCGGTCTTGCGCTGGTCGGCCGGCTGCGGCGGCGCGCCCGCCATGCAGGCGAAGATGGTCGCGCCAATGCTGTAAATGTCCGACCACGGTCCCAGCGCCGCCGTTTTCGAGTACAGATCCGGCGGGGCGAAGCCCGGCGTGTACATTGGCGTGAGCTTCGGGATGTCGGCGTTGATGGTCTGGCGCGCGGCGCCGAAGTCGAGCAGGATCGGCGAGCCGTCGGTGCGCAGGTAGATATTGGCGGGCTTGAGGTCCAGGTGCAGCAGCTTGTTGGCGTGCACTTCGCGCAGGCCACCGCACACGCCGATGAAGATCTGGCGGATGAACGCTTCCGACAAGCGGCTGCCCTTGCTGGCCAGGCGGGCGATGTGTTCCTGCAGCGAGTGGCCCGATTCGTAGCCCATCACCATGTACACGGTATCGTTGGCGCGGAAGAAGTTCAGCACCCGCACCACGTTCGGGTGGGAGATCAGCGCGAGCGCCCGTCCCTCCTCGAAAAAGCACTTCAGGCCGATGCGGAACACCGGTAGATTGGGGGGGGAAATCACCGGAACGAGCTCGCCAGGTTGCCGCAAAGCGAGGGAGCTCGGCAGGTACTCTTTAATGGCGACCGCGTTCCCCTCGGCGTCATAAGCGAGATATACAATACTGAACCCACCGGACGCAATTTTCTTTACAATGCGATATCCGGCGATTTCAAGACCATCGGGCAGGGGAGCGTTATTTTGTGCAGCCATCTGTGTGTTCCTTGCTTAACACGGCGATTGTGTGGATAAATCACGGCTTTGTAAAGAAAAGATAAAAATACCGGGGACTCCATTGAGCATTTCTAGCATGACAGGTTACGCGGTGGCCACCAGCGAAGGCGCGGCGGGCACCCTTACAATTGAAATCAAGAGCGTTAATTCGCGCTTTCTGGATCTGCAGTTCCGCATCAACGATGAGTTGCGCGCGCTCGAACCGGACTTGCGCGCCGCGATCATGGCTGCCATCACGCGCGGCAAGGTCGAGGCACGCCTGAGTTTCGGACGCAAGGTCGCCGGCGGTTCGCAGGCCTTGAATGCCGCCCTGCTGGCCGATCTGGCCCGTTTGCAGACCGAAGTGACCAAGCATTTCGTCTCGGCGCCCTTGATGACGGTGGCCGAGCTGCTGCGCTGGCCCGGCGTGATCGAGGAAGCCCAGGTCGGCCAGGAGTCGCTGCAGGCCGACGTGGCCGCGCTCACGGCCACCACCGTGGCGGCGTTCGTCGACAGCCGCCGGCGCGAAGGCGCGGCCCTGGAAGCGATGCTCATTTCCCGCATCGATGCGATGGACGTGATCGTCAAGCGCATCACGCCGCTGATTCCGCAAGTGATCGCGCAATTCCAGCAAAAGGCGGTCGAGCGCATGCAGGATGCATTGGGGCTGGCCGGGCACGGCACGCCGTCGACCCTGACGCGCCAGGAAGCGTTCGAGCGGATTCGCCAGGAAGTGACCTTGTACGGCATCCGGATCGACGTGTCGGAAGAACTCTCGCGCCTGTCCGCGCACTTGACCGAGACCCGGCATATCCTCAAAAAGGGTGGCCAGGTCGGCAAGCGGCTCGATTTCATGATGCAGGAACTGAACCGCGAAGCCAACACGCTGGGCGCCAAGGCGTCGGTGAAGGAATTGGCCGATGCGTCGATGGAATTGAAGCTGTTGATCGAACAGATGCGGGAGCAGGTGCAGAATCTGGAGTAGTTTCCCGCACGTTCGCCCGCCAGCAATTCCGTCGCCCGCAGACCCGTCGTTCCCGCGCAGGCGGGAACCTATAGCACCTTTGATCATCGGTGCCATGGGTTCCCGCCTCCGCGGGAACGACGTTTTGGGGCTAACGTAGCAAGCAGATAAGTAAACAAGCAGCTGTACTCACGTACCAACAACCGCAATAACGCACCAACCCGTACCCGAGAAAGACAACCATGCCCACTCCTACTTTCGGTTTTTCAGGCAGCCTGTTCGTCGTCGCCGCTCCGTCCGGCGCCGGTAAATCCACCCTGGTCAACGCCTTGCTCGCGCAGGAACCTGGCATCAAGCTGTCGATCTCGACCACCACGCGCCCTCCCCGCCCCGGCGAGCAGGATGGCCGCGAGTACCATTTCACCACCGCCGCCGACTTCGTCGAGCGCGCCGGCCGCGGTGAATTCCTCGAATGGGCCGAAGTGCACGGTAACTACTACGGCACCTCACGCCTGATGGTCGAAAAGGAAATGAAAGCGGGCACCGACATCCTGCTCGAAATCGACTGGCAGGGTGCGCGCCAAGTGCGCAAGCAGTTTCCCCAGGCCGCCGGGATCTTCATCTTGCCGCCCTCGATCGCGGCCTTGGCCGAGCGCCTGAACAAGCGCGGCCAGGACGAACCGCACATTATCGAGCGCCGCCTGCTGGCCGCCGGCGGCGAGATCGCTCACGCTCCGGAGTTCGAGTATGTTATTATCAATGAAGAGTTCAACGTCGCCTTGTCAGAGATGAGCGCGATTGTCAGAGCGACACGCAGCCGATTTGCCCAGCAAGCTGCGCGTAACGCCTCGCTATTTGCCCAACTGGGTATCCATGCGCAACAATCGTGACACGGCACACACCGTCATATTGAGGAAATTACATGGCCCGCATTACCATTGAAGATTGCTTGAAGCATATCCCTAACCGCTTTCAACTGACCCTGGCCGCGACCTATCGCGCACGTCAGTTGTTGCAAGGCCACACTCCAAAGGTGGAAGCCAAGGACAAGCCAACCGTCGTCGCCCTGCGTGAAATCGCAGCCGGCAAGGTCGGTATCGAGATGCTGAAAAAGGTTCCGATGTAAGTGTTTTTCGTGCCCGAACGGTGTCAACAAGCCATCCTGATTTTCTTTTTTCACATTTCGGCTGATTGACTTTGCGTATGAATCTGATTCCTCCGGATACGACACTCTCAGGCACACCCAAGACCCGGTCCTCGCGCGCCGCCACCAAGGCGCAAGAGGCCGCGCTCCCTGCCGCTCCCGCTCCTGGTGTGGCATCGGTCTCCCAGCTGTCGGCCAAGCTGAGCGAGTACCTCACCGCCTCCGAACTCAAGAAGGTCAAGGAAGCCTATCGTTTTTCCGACGAGATGCACCTTGGACAAGTCCGCAAGTCGGGCGAACCGTATATTTCCCATCCCATCGCCGTGGCCGAAATCTGCGCCGACTGGAAGCTCGACGCCCAGGCCATCATGGCCGCGCTGCTGCACGATGTGATGGAAGACCAGGACGTCAAGAAAGATGAGCTGATCGAGCGCTTCGGCGCCCCCGTCGCCAGCCTCGTCGACGGCCTGTCCAAGCTCGAAAAAATCGAATTCCAGACCCTGATCGAAGCGCAGGCGGAAAATTTCCGCAAGATGCTGCTGGCCATGGCGTCCGACGTGCGCGTGATCCTCATCAAGCTGGCCGACCGCCTGCACAATATGCGCACCCTGGAGCACATGACGCCGGCCAAGAAACGCCGCATCGCGTCCGAAACCATGGAAGTGTACGTGCCGATCGCGCACCGTCTGGGCCTGAACAATATTTACCGCGAATTGCAGGACCTGGCGTTTTCGCACCTGTATCCGGTGCGCTACCGTACCCTGTCCAAGGCCGTCAAGGCGGCGCGCGGCAACCGCCGCGAAGTGGTCAAGAAGATTCTCGAATCGGTCAAGAACACCTTAGCCATCGCCGAACTGCCGGCCGAAGTCTACGGGCGCGAAAAAACCCTGTACGGCATCTATAAAAAAATGCGCAGCAAGCACTTGTCGTTCTCGCAGGTGCTCGATGTGTACGGTTTCCGGGTGGTGGTCGACAGCTTCGCCAATTGCTACGTGGCGCTGGGGACCCTGCACGGCCTGTACAAGCCGATGCCGGGTAAGTTCAAGGATTACATCGCGATCCGCAAGCTCAACGGCTACCAATCCTTGCACACGACCCTGATCGGCCCCTACGGCACGCCGGTCGAGTTCCAGATCCGCACCCAGGAAATGCACCGCACCGCCGAGTCCGGCGTGGCCGCGCACTGGCTGTACAAGAATGGCGAGTCGAACCTGTCGGACCTGCAGCAAAAGACCCATGCGTGGCTGCAATCGCTGCTCGACATCCAGCAGCAGACCGGCGACTCGGCCGAATTCCTGGAGCACGTCAAGGTCGACCTGTTCCCCGACTCGGTATATGTGTTCACGCCCAAGTCGAAGATCATCGCCCTGCCGCGCGGCGCCACGGCGCTCGATTTTGCGTACACGATTCACACCGGCATCGGCGACCATACGGTGTCAGTCAAGATCAACAACGAAGCGGCGTCCTTGCGTACCGAGTTGCGCAATGGCGACATCGTCGAGATCGTGACCGATCCCGATTCGAAGCCGAGTCCGACGTGGCTGGCGTTCGTCCGCACCGGCAAGGCGCGTTCGGCGATCCGCCACCATCTGCGCACGATCAACCTGAACGAGTCCGTCGAGCTGGGCCGCGAATTGCTGGCGCAGGCATTGACGGCGCTCAATATCCAGCCGGACTTGCCGGAACCGACCGTCGAGAAGCTGCTCAATGAATCGTCGGCCAAGTCGATGGATGAGCTGTATGCGGACATCGGCATCGGCAAGCGCATGGCGGCGCTGGTGGCGCGGCATATTTTCGGCCTGGTCGATGACGATCTGGTGAGTTTGCCGGCCCATCCGCATGCGACGCCGGGCGAACTCGATCCGGTGACCATTTATGGCAGCGAAGGCGTATCGGTGCAGCTGGCGCCCTGCTGTCTGCCGATTCCGGGCGACCAGATCATCGGGCAGCTGCGGCGCGACCAGGGCTTGATCGTCCATACCAGCGATTGCGCCGGCGCCAAGCGGCTGCGCGGCAAGGAGCCGGATCGCTGGATCTCCGTGCAGTGGGGCGGGGAATTGAACCGCCGCTTCGACTGCCGGATCAGGCTACTGATTAATAATGAAAAAGGCATCCTGGCGCGCGTGGCCGCCGAGATTGGCGAATCGGATGCGAACATTTCGTATGTGGGCATGGACGAGGATGAAGAACACGTCATGACGCAGCTGCGGTTTACGATTCAGATCAAGGACCGCGTGCATCTGGCGCACCTGATCAGGAATCTGCGACGCGTGGTAGGGGTGACCAGGGTGGAACGCGAGCGCAATTAGTTCGCGCGCTCTACACTAGCTTGCGCAGCCAGCAATGGATTGTCCCGCTAACTTAAAAACCGTCGTTCCCGCGCAGGCGGGAACCCAAGTTTGTCGAACCGTCTGTGGCTGCGGTTCAAAATTGGATTCCCGCCTGCGCGGGAATGACGGTTTGGCTGGGGATTGGCATTGCCCCCTTCATCTGTATTACCTCATCGCCAAAATCCGGTCGAACGCATCGCACGCGCCCCTGCACGCATCGGCAATCTCCCCTTCGCTTTTCACGCTCTCTCTCAGCGCCAGCATGAAGCTGCGCCAGCGCGGCCCCGACCCCTCCGTCCCACTGCGCAGATAGCGCAGCGGATGCGGCGCCAGCGGCCCCGCCAGGCGCTGGTTCAGCACCGCCCCGCCCAGCTACGAGCCTTCGATCACATACGTCACGCCCCGGCGGTACGCCGCGCTGGCGTCAACCGGCCAGACGGTGTCGTCCTCGGGCCGCGTATCGGCACGCACTCCGGCCAGCGCCGGATCGGCCAGATCGGCATCGATCAGCGCAACCCGCGCCACCGCCGGGAAGCTGGCCTCGCCCTGCGGACCATCGCTGTAACGCGCCAGCCAGGCTTCCAAGGGAGACAACCAGCGCCGCAGCATGTGCAAATGGTCGCTGTAATGCTGCAAGCCGGCGTCCGGCCGGGCCAGCGGCATCGCGGAGTCGAGCACGGCGTGACGTTCGGCCGTAGCGATGCGCTCAGCGCGTCGGCCTGCGCGCGCTTGGGATGTTGGTTGATAGACTATTCTTGTTCTATAAGGTACTCGCATCGCAGTCTATCAGCCTGCTTGCTCCGCACGCCTCAAAACGACGAACTCAAGGTCAGCCGGAACGAGCGCGATTCGGTCGGGTGGAAATGGATGTCCTCGACCGCCCCGGCCTCCCCTTGCAGGCGCGATGCGTAGAAATAATCGATCGCCGAACTGCGCCGGTTGGCCAGGTTGAAGCCTTCCAGTTCGAGCTTGAGACGCTTGCCCAGCTTGTAGCCGATACGCCCGTTCACGGTGGCCGTCGAGCGCGAACGCACGCTGTTGTCTTCGATCAAAGGACGCGGGCCAAAATAGCGCAGCTGCAGCGCCCCGAACCACGGCCCCAGGCTGTCGAGCGCCAGCGCCAGCGAGGCCACGCCCTCGACCGCGCCGGGAATGCGCCGTCCGGCCATGTCGGCATTGCGGAAGCGCGCGCGCGCAAATGCCACATCGGCATCGATACTCATCCAGTCGTTGGGCTTGTAGTAATTGGAAAACTCGACGCCGCTGCGCCGACTCGGCCGGCCCGCCTCGGTGCTGCCCGCGTCACCCACGAATACCAGTTCGGAATCGACATCGAGCTGGTACAGCGACAGCGAACTTTGCAAGCCGGGCAGCGCTTCGCTGCGCAGGCCCACTTCATAGCCGCGCGCCTTGACCAGCGGCGTCACCCGCTCGGTCGCCTCGCCGCTTTTCGGGTCGGTGCGAATCGTGGTGCCGCGCGCGTCGTTGCTGTGAAAGCCGGTGCCCGCGTTCAGGTACAGCTCGGTCTGGCGCCACGGGCCGACAATCAGGCTCAGGGTCGGACTGGCGCGGTTGGCACTCGCGCGGCCGCTGTTGTCAAGCAGGATGCTGTCGACATCGAAACGATAATGGTCGAGGCGTACCCCGGCCACCGAGCGCAACACGGGCGTCCAGCGCGTGCTGTTGTCGTAGAACACGGCGGCGCTGGTCTCGACGATATGATCCTCGCGCGTGGTGGCGCGGCGCTGGCGCGCGACGGTGTCGTACAGTCCGTTGTGGATATTGTCGTTCTGGAACTGGACGCCGACCCGGTGACTGCCCCAGCGGTGCTCGGCGTTCAGGGCGCTGGTGACCCTCCGGTCCGGCTGGCTGAACTGGTCGCCATTGAGCGGGTCGTCCAGAAAATACGTGAAGTTCGAGTACAGCGCCAGCCGGTTGGCCACCACCGACGCATTGACCTTCGTCACACCCACCGCCGAAGCGAGGTGCCAGCCGCCGGACAGGCTGTAGCGGCGCGCGCTGCCGCCATCGCTCGTATCGACCGTATCGAAGCGCCCCAGGCGGCCATCGTCCAAGGCGCGCCGGGGAATCTGGTCGCTCGCGTTCCAGCGCGCCCGGTAAGCCATGGCCGTGACGTTGAAGCCATTGGCGGCGTCGCCCTGGCTGAAGCGCAGCACGCCGTTGAGCTTGTTGTAATCATCGCCGCGCGTGAACGGGCCATCGTTATGGAACGATTCGAGCGCGTACAGCAGCTTGCCCTTGCCCAGCGCGGGCGAATCGGCCAGCAGCGCGCGCCGGTAGCCGTTCTGGCCCAGGCCCAGGCTGGCGATGCCTGGCGCCAGGGTGTCGGCATAACGCACGGCCAGCGCGCCGGCCGCGGCGAAGTCGCCTTCGTCGGCGTAGTACGGCCCCTTGCGGTAGTCGAGCCGGCTGGCCAGTTCGGGAATCAGGAAATTCAGATCGGTCCAGCCCTGCCCGTGGGCGTGGCTGCGCTGATTGACCAGCATGCCGTCGACCGTGGTGCGCAAGTCGGTGCCGTGGTCGAGGTTAAAGCCGCGCAGGTAGAACTGGTTGGCCTTGCCCTCGCCGCTGTGCTGGCTGACGATCAGCCCTGGTGTCGCTTCCAGCAGTTCGCCGGGACGGTACACCGAGCGCGCCGCCAGTTGCTGCTGGGTGACCACGCCGGCATTGGCGGAATCGGCCACGCCCAGCTGGCTGATCCGCGAGGCGGCTACCACCACCTGCGGCAACGCTTGCGCCGGCTCGTCGGCGTGGACCAGGGCCGACGCGCCCAGCAGCAAGGCACTCAAAGGATGGCGTACAAGTCGGAAATCGTGCATGGGCGGGCCTGTGAGGAAATGGGAGGCGATTATACAAACTGATCTCTTATTCGGCCGCAACGTGGATTCGGATTCAACTGATTGGCATGGCATCCGCAAGGTCAACATTACTACCTTTTCAATCCGACGGATGCCGGGCGACCGTCGTGTGTTAACATCGCCTGCCCTGCCCATTCTCATCAACTGTCCGGAAGCCATGCCATGGGATATCGCCGTTTTCTGCACACGCTCTCCTTCTGGCTTGCCGCCGCGTTCATGGGCGAAGCCTGCGCCGTCGAGCGCACCGAAACCGTCGAATGCGAGCTGGCCGATGGCAGCGCCTTCATTCTCCGGGCAAGCCATCAGTGGACGCCGCTGGCGGTGTTCGCGCGCCATGCCAGCGCGCGCGAGGAGCAGGATGGCTTCAAGGTGTCTTACCGCGCGCGCGGTAAGAGCGAACTGGTGGACACGGGCGCCGAACTGGCGTATCGACCCCTGGAGCAAGGCGCCAATATGGAAGTACTGTGCGCCCGCCTGGGCCTGTATGAAGGCCAGCCAGGCACCGGCGCTTCCCTGCGCATGCCGGGAGAAACACGCTTCTGGGTACCGGCGCCTCCCGGCATGGGCAACGACGAGGTGGAACAGCAGCGCGTCGATGCGCAGTTAACGCAGCGCGGCCTGCACCTGATGGATGAAAACAGCGCCATGGCCATCCGCCAGGGCAAGCTGGTGCAGGAACTGCCCTTGTACGCGACCGGCGCGCCGGCCTGCGCCGCACGCAATGATCTGCAGTGCCCGGTAAGCGCCGTGCTGCGCATGACCTCAACCGACCGCGGCGCAACCTGGCAGCCGGCCAGCATCGACACCACGCCCTACTTCTTCAAGACCGGCATGGCGCTCGCACGGCAAGCCGGCCTTGCCCATCCTTCCGCGCGCAGCCTGCGCAACTACCGTAACCGCGATGAGAACGGCGCCAAGCCGCTTGAGCAGCCATGTCCGAAAAAATGCAGCGAATGAAAACCTCTCTCGTGACCGTGCTGGTGCTGGCCCTGCACGCCCAGTCCGGCTTTGCCCAGGACCGCCTGGAATGCCTGCTGCCCCAGGGCGGCCGCATTCTGATGGAGGGAAGCTGCAAAGCGCTCTACGGCAATCATCCAGACGTCTGCGATACCCAGTACGCCACGCGCTACCTCGGGCCGAACGGGGCCGCTCCGGTCGAGCTGGGCATCACCTCGATGCGCCGCACCGACGATTCCGGTACGCCAGCCGAAATGTGCGCCAATTTTTACGTCCGGGATGGCGCCGTGCATGCGAGCGGGGCCGAATATGGGCAATACCGTAAGGTTGCCGAGGGCCAGCTGACATCCGTGCAAGCGAAGCCGCATTACGATAAAGACGTGGAAAAGCAGGCCAACCGCGCATCGGCCCGCCGCGCGCTGAGCTACCCCGGCTATGCGCGCATGGCGGTGCAGGGCGCCACCTGGGTGGTCGAAGTTGCGCTGACCCGGTGGGACTGGGGCCACTATGCCGATGCCGATTTTTACCGGCAACCGCTCTCGCACGTGTCGCAAACGCTGTCCACCGACCAGGGGGAAAGCTGGAGCGCGCCGGTCATCACCAGCGAGTCCCGCTTGTTCACCATCGGCGCCTCGGCACTGGACCAGCCGGATGCCGCCAAGCCCGGCGCCGCCACCATCGCCGACAAGGTCCAGGAACGGCGCGCGCTGCTGGCACAGGGCAAGCAACTGGTACTGCGTTGCCGCCTGCCCGATCAATCCGAATTTGTGCTCTCCGGCATGCTGTCGGATGACGAGCACGAACTGCCGCCCTTCGTGCCGCTCGCCTCGATTACCTACCTCGGCGCACCGGGCCGCGCGCCCATCGGCGTGGACCCCGACCTGGCCTTGCTCATGGACTTGCCGACGGCCGCTGCGGGCCCCGCGCAAGATCAGGTCTGCAACGGCGCCGGCCTGGCCAATAGCATTCCCTACATCGGCATCACCATGCTCGACCAGGATGGCAAGCGCTTCACCCGCTTTTCATACCCGGACAAGATCTGGTTCCCGGGCGACCCGCCGCGCCAGGTGATGCAATTGCTGATGCGTCAGCACCTAACGTATGGCATCAAGGTCGCACTCACCCGTCGCGGCAAACTGATCGGGCTGGAATATCCGCTGGTGCCGCAGGCCTGCGCCAGCGATGCCCGGGACGGCAAGCCCCCCTCCTGCCCGGTCAGCGCCGTGCTGCGCAGCGAATCGCGCGACAACGGCATGAGCTGGTCCGACCTGGAATTTTCGACCACGTCCTGGATCTTCGCGCCAGGCAAGTCAATCGACCAGCAGCCGGGGGGCGCCACATTCAAGAAGGAATAAGCCTAGCGGCTCACATGGTGATGCATGCGGCGCAGCCCCAGCCAGACGATGGCCAGCATCACCGGCATGGCGGCGCCGGTCACCATGTCCGGATTGATCGGCACCCCGGCCGCCTTCAGCGCCTTGCCCGCATATGCGATCAGCCCGATCGAATAATACGAAATGGCCACCACCGACAGCCCCTCGACCGCCTGCTGCAAGCGCAGCTGCTGGGCCGCGCGCGCGTTGAGCGACTCCAGGATGCGCCGGTTCTGCTGTTCCTGCACGATGCCCACCCTCGTGCGCAGCAAGTCATTGGTGCGGCCGATGCGCTCGGCCAGCGCTTCCTGGCGCCGCACGGTCGACTCGCAGGTGTTCATGGCCGGCGCCAGGCGCCGGTCCATGAATTCGCGGATGGTCGGCACCCCCGGAATGCGCGCTTCGCGCAATTCCTCGATGCGCGCCTGCACCAGCCGGTAATACGCTTTCGAGGCGGCGAAACGATAACTGTTTTCCAGCGCCAGCTTTTCCATGCGCGCCGCCAGCACCGTGATCTTTTGCAGCAAAATCTGTTCGTCGTCGGGCGCATCGGGCGCGTCCGATACCACCTCGCTGGCATCGGTCATGCCTGCCGACAAGCGCGCCAGCTCGGCCTCGATGCCGTTGAGCACGGGCGCGGCCAGCTGCGCTTGCGGCAAGCCGAGCAGCGCCATCATGCGGTAAGTTTCGATTTCCAGCACCCGCTGCACCAAGCGCCCGGCCTGCTGGTATTGCATGCCCAGGTCCTGGATCACGACCCGGCCGAAACCGTCGGGCGCAATCGCGAAATCGGTCCAGACCTTGGCGAAATTCTGGCTGTCGCAGCCGACCAGCAGATTGGCGCCGAACACGTGGCGCATCTCGGTCAAGGAGGCGCTCACCTGCTGCAAGCTCACGTGGGTGGCGGCCATCACCTTGCCTTCCAGGCTCAGCAGCCACTCATCGGGAATATGGCGCAGCGGTACCTGCTCGAACCCTTGCTCGGCCGCGACCGGCTTGGCGCGCTGTTCAGCGAAGGTGTAAGTGGAAAACTCCGTATGCGATTCCCATTGCAGGCGGAAACTGCCGAAATCATGGAAAAAATAGCGCGCTTCCGGATGCGGCGCCGCCACCCCGAAATAGCGGCACAGCGCGCCCAGCAACTGGTTCTGGCAGGCCAGCTGATGCGCATCGGCATCGGCCTCGTCGCGCGCGTAGACCGCAAGGTGGGTCAGGGTTTCAGGGCCGTTCAGGCGCAAGGACGGGCGCGAATGGACTTCGGCCGCCAGCGGTATGCGCAAGGCGTGGTTGAAAGTGGCATGGGAAATCGACATCGGCAACTCGCTAAAATAAAAAATCAGTCCGCGGCGGGGGCCGGGTAGTGCACCGCGATTACCTCCAGCTCATCCGGGCCGAGCGGCGTCTGCAAGGTGATCAGATCGCCTTCCCTGGCCTTGGTCAGGGCGCGCGCCACCGGCGAGACCCAACTGATCTTGCCGTTCAGGGGATCGAGTTCGTCGATGCCGACGATGGTGACGGTGTGTTCCTCGCCCGCGCTGTTGGCATAGGTGACGGTGGCGCCGAAGAAAATCTGGTCGTTGCCGTGTTGAACGCTGGGATCGACCACGGCGGCCGAATCCATGCGCTTGGTGAGAAAACGGATGCGGCCATCGATCTGGCGCAGGCGCCGCTTGCCGTAGATGTAGTCGCCGTTCTCGGAACGGTCGCCGTTCGAGGCCGCCCAGTGCACCACCTTGACCACCTCGGGCCGCTCCACATCGATCAGCTGCAGCAGTTCATCCTTGATGCGCTGGTAGCCGGCCGGCGTGATGTAATTCTTGGCGCCCGCGGGAATGGCTTGCGCGAGCGCAATGGCTTCCTCGTCGTCCTCATCCGATTCTTTGACAAATGCTTTATTCATGTGTCTCATTGTAATGGCGCGCGCGCTTCCTGTCCGGGCGATACCCTATTTCGGCGCCGGCCGGGTTTTCACGTATCATGAAACCAAAGGGAGGACCATGACACAAGCAAAGCGACGCCGCTATCGGCTGCTCACACCGCTGGTTTACCTGGCGGCGCTGATCCTGCTGCTGGAAGAGTGGCTATGGGATCTCGGCACCCGGATCGGTGCCATCATCGCGCGCTGGCCGCCGGTGCGCGAGTTCGATGCGCGCATCCGGGCCCTGCCGCCGTATTGGGCCCTGGGCGCCTTCGCCCTGCCCGCCGTGCTGCTGTTTCCGGTGAAATTGCTGGCCCTGATCGCGATTGCCAACGGCCATCCGGTGACGGGCGTGCTGGTGATTGTGCTGGCCAAGATCGGCGGCGCGGCGGCCGTCACCCGCCTGTATTCGCTGACCCTGCCCAGCCTCATGACCCTGGCGTGGTTCGCGCGCTGGCATGCCGCGTTCATGACCTTCAAGGATAAGTGGGTCGGCAAGCTCAAGGGCACACTGGCTTACCAGCGCACCAGCGGGACGGCGGCGATGCTGCGCGACCGCCTGCGCCGGGCCATCAAGGCGTTCCGGCGGCGCGGACGGGGCGGCCGCCACAGCATGCGGCCAACCCGCATCCTGCGCCGTTTCGCGGCCATGTGGCGCGCCCGGCGCCGCTGAGTGCAACTGACCGGGTCGAGGGGTCGCCAGGATTTTTCCGCACGAATCTTTAGGGGCGAGGACGCGGGGGGGGGCGCACGCAGCGGTTTGCTGGAAGGCATGTTAAGTACGGGAGCGTTCGTCGGCACGGGCATCCCGACCGCCACTACCGACATGCGCTACTACAACTATTCGTCGAGCCTGATCCCGCCGGCACCCGAGCCGGCAACCCGTGGCATGCTGGCCGCCAGACGGCTGGTGCTCGCCTCGGCGCGCGGGAGAGCGCGGCGCGGGTAAGCGCCACCCGGGTAAGCGCCGCAGTGAGGTCGAGCAGGCGCGCGGGCAGCGTCACCGGGCAAGCCGGCGCCCCGCGCTGGCAAACCGCAGCGGATGGCGCGTGGCGAAATAATAAATGTTACATGTCAATCATCAAATGATGGCGCGAGGTGATGTATTCTAGTCAACTGCCTGCCGATCCTCGGCAGGCAGTTTTCTTAAGGCTACCATGCACCCGCATCTCACCAAACTCTCTTTCTGCGCGCTGACGGCGCTGGCCGCCGTGTGGGCGCCCGCCCATGCGGCAAGCAGTACGGCGAACGCCACCATCGCTAACTTCCGCTTGGAGCTGGTCGACCTGGACTTGAACGATGGCATTACTCCATCCATCACCTTCACCAGGCAGACCTGGTCGATCGAAACGCGCGGCGCGGGCCAGGTGCAAACGCTCGACCAGGCCGGCGCGACCTCGATCGAGAACGCCTTCGGCTCCGCCCACGGGACCTTGTCCGACAGCACGGTGGGCTCCACGGCAAGCGTCAATCATCCCCTACCGCTCGATAACACCTACCACGCTTACAGGAACGATAGCTTCCGTTCCGCCACGTTTACGCTGAGCCCGAATACTCAGCTGATCTTTACCGCCGTGGGGACCGTCTCGCAGGAAAAACTGGGGTATTTCGACTACGCCAGCAGCTATGTCGCCATGCAAGGGGCCCTGTGGGGCACGCCCGACGGCGTCTCGGACAGTTTCAGGAATGACTACGGTACCGGCGAGGGATCGGCCAGCATGAAGCTGTACGGCAGCCTGAGCAGCGATGATCGAGTGGCCGAGGGCCGCTTCCTCCTGCAGACCTACGCAATCCTGTCCGGCCCGGTCACCAGCCCGGTCCCGGAACCGTCGACCTACGCCATGCTGCTCGCCGGCACCTTCGTGTTGGGCGCCGTGGCACGCCGCCGCCGCGCCGTGAGCGCGGCAACGGCATGACAGCCGCGTTCACTGCCAATCCCTCCCACCGCCACCTCCAACGAAAGAATTCCATGCCTGCCCATCCACTCAAGATCGTCGCCGGCCTGTTCGCAGCCGGCCTGCTGGCCTGCGCACCGGCCCATGCGGTCTATGGCACTGCGGCCGCCAGCCTGAACAATATCCAGTTCCAGCTGATCGACCTGGACCTGACCGACAATATCACCCCGAGCATCACCTTTTCCAACACGGAAGCGAGCGGCTACTTCAGCTTCTATGCTAACGGCGCCGGCGGCAGCAGCTATCTGAACGGCTTCAACACGGTCAGCCAAGTGTTCGCCAACGGCAGCGTCAGCGCGACCAATGGCGCCACCAGCATGCATTCCGAAACGCACGCCAACGCGGTGGCCGGCCAACTGTCGTCGGACGTTTCCACATGGCAGACGCTCCGCTTCACCTTGTCGCCGTCGACCCGGCTCTCGTTCTCGGCGCAGGCCGATACGTTCGTGCAGGAAGAAGGCATCACGCAGTCGAGGGCGCTTGCCGGTATCGGCGGCAGTCTCGACACCATCATCAATGGCGTCGTGGGCCAGCAGGAATTTTCCACCAACCTGAGGAGCAGCGACGGCATGCGCAACCGGTTTCTGCACGGCCAGTTCGAAACCGGTACGGCCGGCGGTACCGGCCAGCTCCATGCCAGCACCTCCTCCAGCTTATACCACTATCCGAGCACGGTGCCGGTGCCTGAACCGGAGACGTACGGCATGCTGATGGCCGGCTTGCTGGTGGTCGGCAGCATTGCGCGCAGAAAAGCTAGGCACAAGGCAAGCAAGGACTGATCGGGCAGCTTGGCGGGACCCGCCGTTCGGCGTGGCTTGCTCCACCACGCCCAGGATCGGCCCCAGCGGCGGCGCGGACAGGGCGGGCGCCACAGCATGCGGCCGACCCGCATCCTGCGCCCTTGCGCGGCCATGCGGCGCGCTCGGCGCCGTTGAGCCAGGACCGCCGCCATCAGGCGCGGTTCAAAACTTGCTGAAGAAGTCGCGCGCCGCGACTTCGCACGCGACATTGGCCATGAATCCGTGATAATTGTCGGCCGTCGTCGGGTCGTCGCCACTATCGATGACGGCCTGCCTGATCGCCGCGAAAATATTTTTCGACCGCGCATACGGATCGTTCTGCGTGACCGGCGAATCGACATCGAGCAGTTGCGCCGTGCCGCCGTGGGCTTGAAAGTAAGCCTGCGTCAGGCGCGCATGATCGAAACCGACTTCCGGGTCGCCCTTGCCGCCGCACATCAACATCGGCGCGCTCGGCACCCAGGTGCGCAAATCGTTTTTCAGCCAGGCGGCGCGCATCGGATTGGCCGGCGCGCAGGCCAGCGGCGCCCCGGGCGAGCCCATCGGGCAAGGATGGGCGCCGATATCGGCCAGCACGCCAGTCAGGTAGCCAGCGTTCATCAGGCTTTGCGCCGGCGTGCCGAAGTAAGTCTTTTGCGCGGCAGTCAGCCCGGCGTAGTTGGGCATGTCCTGGCTCAGAAAATATGGCGGGAATTTTTTGTCGGCGACCAGGGTATCCAATACCGCGGTGGTCGGCAACAGGCTCTCCAGGGCGCTGGCGTAGGTGCCGGAATAGACTTCCGACGGCGACGCATACAGATTGCCATAGGCTTTCTGCCACGCCGTTATCTGCATCACGAGCTGAAGCTGGCTCGACAGCGAAAACGCGCGCGGGTCGTCGAGGACGCCGCTGGCCCCCAAGGCCTCGTAGTCCAGGCTCTCCGCATAACTGCCGCTTTGCGGCGCCGACGCCGTCACCGTGATGCCCGCAGCCTGCATGGCGCGGTGCGTGGCCATGGCGACATAGCCGCCTTCCGAATAACCGGTGATAAACAGCTTGCCGTTCTCGCCGACCGGATGGGCCAGCCCCGCCAGTGCGCTGCGCGCGGCACTGAGCGCGTCGATCATGTCTTTCGATTGCTGATCGGCGATATGGTGCGGGTGGTAGCTCAGGCGCGAAGTGTCGTAACCGGCATAATTGGGCGCGATGACGATATAACCCTGGGCGGCATACAGGGCGGCCGGCGTGGCGACCCTGCCCGCGCCTTCATTCGTCATATCGGTGATGTCGGCCATGTTCAGCTTGCGCTGGAACGAACTGCCATGGCCATACAACACGAGCGGGCGCTTGCCGCCGCAGGCGGGATCGGCGCCGGTCGGGACCAGCATGGCGGCCGACGCCGTCGTCGGTTCGCCCGCCGCGCCGACCGTGTTGTAGGCGATATGATGAAAGTCGATGCCGCACTTGGGCGCCCCGGCGACGACCAGCAACTGGGTGCCGAATTTGTTCAATTGCGAGCCGACCCCGGCCACGTCCAGGGACAACACGCGGATCGGTGAATCGCGCAGCAGCGCGCCGCGTCCGGCCGCTGTGTTATCGGCCGCGTCGTGGCTGGCCGACGAGCCGCCGCAGCCGGTCAATAGAACGGCGAGCGCGGCGCCGAGGGTCAGGAATCGGGTCGATGGAATTGCGTTTGGCATAGGATCTCCGGTAGATGGTCACACTTGCTGGCGTGGCGATTGCCAGGCGGGAGCAGCATCGGCATTATGCAAACGCCAACCTTCAGGCTTCCCAAAGACGGGCGATGCGGCCTTTGGCTGGCGTTAAGAATCGGCTCGGTATAATCGGGCGATGCACCTACTACTCATTGAAGATGATCTGGATTTCGGACGCGCCTTGCAAGGAGCGCTGAAGGCCGAAGGCATCAGCAGCGAATGGCTGCGCCGCGCCGGCGACGCGCCCCAGGGTTTTCATGACACGCCATTCGACTGCGTGTTGCTCGACCTGTCGCTGCCCGATGGCTGCGGTTTCGACTTGCTGGCGCGCTGGCGCAGGACCGCCAGCGCGGTGCCAGTGATCGTGATGACGGCGCGCTCCGGGCTCGCAGACCGCCTCAAGGGCCTGGACGGCGGCGCCGACGATTTTATCGTCAAGCCCTTCGCGACCGAGGAACTGATCTCCCGCATCCGCGCGGTATTGCGGCGCTATGCGCGCCAGGCCAGCGAGCAATGGGTGATCGGCCCATTGACGATCGAGCCGCGCCGTTATCTGGCCCGGCTCGGCGCCGAAACGCTCAAGTTGTCGCCGCGCGAATTCCAGCTCTTGCTCGAACTGGCGCGCGAACCAGGCGTGGTGGTCGCCAAGGGCGCCCTGTCGCAGCGACTCGATCCGCTCGGCGAGCCAGTCGATTTCGCCACGATCGAAGTCCATGTCTCCAACTTGCGCCGCAAGATCGGGGCCGAGCGCATTCACACCGCGCGCGGCATCGGCTACGTGCTGGTGCCATGAGACGATGGTGGCGTCCAAGCCTGGTGCGGCGCGTGCTCGCCGCCCTGGCAATGGCGTTTCTTCTGGTGTGGTGCATGCTGCTGGCGTACGAATACGTCCAGTTCGGACAGGAAGTGGAGCAGCATTCCGGCGTGCAAAAAATCGGTGCCGCCTTGTACGCGGCGCTCGTCAAACTGGACAAGCCTGAGCAGGTAAAAACAGCCTTCGCCACCACCGCGATATGGCTCAACATGGTGCGGCGCGAGGCGAACCAGTTGCCCGACGATCTGGTGTTCGAGCTATGGGACCGCGAGGGCCGCCTGGTCTATTCGTCGAGCGCGGCGGCCAGTCGTGCCCTGGCACGCCTGGCGCCGGCGGCCGGCGGCGGGACCGGCAGCGCCGCTTACTGGATGTATCAGCGCAGCGCGCCCGATTGGTCGCTGCGCATCGCCGAACCCAAACCGGCACGCTCGGCCACCCTGGGCGGCCTGGGACGCGGACTGATTCCCTATCTGCTCATTTCCCTGCCCTGCGTCGTGCTGCCCTTGTGGCTCGCCGTGCATCAGGGATTGCGGCCCTTGCGGCTGCTGGCCGAACGCATCGCGGCCCGCCAGCGCGACGACCTGTCGCCGATCGGGATGGATCCGAAATACAGTGAATTGCGCCCGCTGGTGGCGGCATTCGAGGAACTGCTCGCCAGGTTGCGCAGCAAGGCGCAGCGCGAACGCGCGTTTATTCAAGATGCGGCGCACGAATTGCGCACGCCGATGGCGGTGATCTCGACGCAAGCGCATGTCATTGGGCGGGCGGCCGATGCGGCCGAACGCCAGCGGGCGCAAGACCATCTCAATCTGGCGATTGCGCGCGCCTCGCACCTGACCCGCCAGCTGCTTGAGCTCGCAACCTTGGACGAGATGGAGCCAAGCACCTTCGAGACCGTCGATGTCGCCGATGTCGTGCGTCGGTTGCTGGCGCAGCAAATGCCCGCCGTCCTGGCGCGCCGCATGGACCTGGAGCTCGACGCACCCGACACATTGAACTGGTCGGTGGAAGTGGCCGCTTTTCAATCGATCGTCACGAACTTGCTCGACAACAGCCTGCGCTATGTCCCGCCGGGCGGCTGCGTGCTGGTCTGCCTGCGCGGCGATGACACGGCGCTGACATTGTCGTTCGCCGACGACGGCCCCGGCATCCCGGACGACCAGCGCGGGCACATTTTCGAGCGCTTCCGCCGGGGCCGCGGGCACGAGACTCCCGGTTCGGGCCTGGGCCTGGCGATCGTCAGGCAAGCGGCCGCGCGAGCGGGCGGCGGCGTGCGCATCGTGCCTGGCCTGCATGGCAGGGGATGCGGTTTCGAGGTGCGCTTGCGGCCTGGCTAAGCTCATGCTGCACATGGGTAGCATCGCCATGCGTCCGCATGGGCCGCGATGGGCAAAGCCGCAGCGCGCCATCGATGCCCTGTTTGCGCAGCACAGCAGCGGTGCTTGCGCTGGGCCGCGAAGTGACATTCGGAACAGTTTATTGCTTTATATAGCACATTGACTGAATGTCATGTATTCTGGTTAATAGTCTGTCGATAAGTGACAGTCAACTTTCCAAAGGCAACTATGTACGCGCACCTCAACAAACTCTCTCTCTGCGCACTGGCAGGGCTGGCCGCCGCGTGGGCGCCCGCCCAGGCAGCGACGGGCACGGCCAGAGCCAGCATCGAGCACTTCCAATACCAGCTGGTCGACCTCGACCTGACCGATGGCGTTACCCCATCCATCATCTTCACCGACGAGCGCTGGTTGAGCGAGACGTACGGGGCGGACCAGCAGCAAAAACTCACTGCGCCAGGGACGACCTCGATCGTGACCGCCATCGGCACTTCCGCCACCACGCTCTCGCACAACACCATCTCGTCCACGGCAAGCGTCCATTTTCCCGTTCCCGCCGGTAGTGCCGACCAAGATTACTGGAACCGTAATGTTCATTCCGCCTCCTTCACCCTCAGCCCCAATACCCAGCTCATTTTTACTGGCGCGGGTACGCTGTCGCAACAGCTCGTGCAGGACTTTGAGTGGACGTCGAGCCATATCGAAATCCAAGGCACGCTGGGGGGCGACTCTGGCTTGATCAATACATTCGACAAGTCCTACCTGAGCAACCGAGGGTCCGCCAACATCAACCTGTACGGGATGCTGATGTCGGATGCACAAGCACGCCAGGGTCAATTTTCCGTGGAGACCAGCGTGGTTCTTTCCGGGCCATTCACGCCGATTCCCTCCGTTCCAGAACCGTCGACCTGCGCCATGCTGCTGGCCGGAACATTCTTAATGGGCGCAGCAGCGCGCCGTCGGCACCGGGCAGCCGCCCGTCAAGCGGCATGAACGCCGCCTCCCTTGCGCATCCCCGTCCGCTCGGCACGAGCGCGAATCATCATCCTGATCGAAAGTCCACCATGCTGGTCCACCCATTGAAGATCGTCGCCGGCCTGTTTGCGGCCGGCATGTTGGCCTGCGCTCCGGCCCATGCGGCTCATGCCAAGGCAACCGCTAGCCTGAACAATATCCAGTTCTACCTGACCGACCTCGACCTGACAGACAATATCAGCCCGAGCATTACTTTCAGCGCCAAGGATGCCGGCGGTTCCTTCTTCTTTTCGTCCGGCGAACCAAGCCCCGTCGACTTCTTGCAGGGCTACGGGGCAATCAGCCGTATTGTCCCGAATGGCGGTGTCAGCGTGAGCAATACACCGGCCAGCATGTACGCCGAAGCGCACGCGGCCACGGTGCCGGCCATCCTTGGGGTCGGTTCCTCGGCATACCAGTTCTCGCGCTTTATCCTGTCGCCATCGACCCGGCTAACGTTCTCGGCACAGGCCGACGCCTTCATTGACAAAGACGGGATCGAGAAGGCAGTGTCGAGTGCCGGTATCAACGGCGATTTCTCTACCTCCATCAATGGGGTGGCGGGTAGCGAAGTGTTTTCCATGAAGCTGATCAGCACGCAGGGACAGCACAGCCAACTGCTGCAAGGCTCGTTCGATACGGGGGCGGCCATCGGCACCGGCAGGCTGTATGCCTCGGCCTCCGTCGCGTTGTCCCAGTATATCGTCGAGCCACCTTCGCCCGTACCTGAACCGGCCACGTATGCCATGCTGGCAGCCGGCCTGCTGGTGATCGGCGCGGCGCGCAGGAAAGCGCGCAAGGCTTGATGTAGCAAGTTGCCGGGGCAGGCGCCAGCGCCTGCCTCAGCGTGGGGCCGGCTCCACCACCCCCAGGATCGGTCCCAGCGGCGGGCCGGAATCGGCGCGCCCCAATTCGGTCGAGAACAGGCTCGAAATCGAACCGTCCAGGTACAGGGCGTTCTTGCAGTGCAGGCTATCGCGGAAGTAGGTGGCGAATTCATGAAAGGTGACCGGCTCGTTGCTGATCACGAAAATCGCCTTGCCATCGACCACGCCGACCCCATTGCGCACGTGGCGCGAGCTGGACCCGGGATCGAAGCGCGGATGGATTTTGCCGTCAATTACCAGCATGGGACCGGACTGGGTCGCCAGCCGCACGCCAGCGCCGTGCACCGCGTAACCCGAGGACTCGACCACCGCCGGCCCCGCCTTGCCCAGCAAGAAAACCCCATTCGGCTTGAGGAAAAAATTGCCGGCGCCATCAGCCAGATTCAGCGGCGCCAGCTCCTTGCCATTTTCCACATATAAGCCGACCGGCGCGAAATCCGCATGGTACATGCCGGCGTTGACGGCAAACACCAGGCGCTGCTTGCGCCCCTGCAGCCACTCCTGCAGGCGGGCGAAGCCCTTGAAGGGCTGGCCCGCCTCGTCGCCCAGAAACAGGCGCAAGTCCTGGCGAGCGGAATCGACCGTCACCACCGTGAAGCGGGCATCGGCCGCCTGGCACAACTGGGCACAAAGGCAGACGAACAGGGAGAACAGGAGTTTTTTCATGGCTCCAGTGTAACGCTTCTCCCCGTCCGATGCTGCTTAACGATGCTGCTTAATACAGCATCGGCGAACCGTCGGCCAGCGCAGCGGAGGCCAGCAAGGTTTGCATGCCAGTGGCAAAGTTCGCGCTGCCGATAATGGTCAGCGCCGCGTTCATGCCCACCGCCGACAGGTCGCCATCGACCGCATAGTGGTAAGCCAGGTCGCCGCCGATGGCCGCGCTGTCGCTGCCGCCGCGCGAAAACGCCACCAGGGATTGCGCCATGTTCCAGCTGGTCAGGGCCGGGTTGGCGAGGCGCGCCTGATTGAACTGGCCGACCAGGCCGGCAAAGTCGAACAGCTCGACCTTGTTGTCATTGATGATGCTGGCCGAACCGGGCTGGTAATCGGCCCCGCCCACGGTGACCACCTGCAAGGTCGACACGCCGCCGCCGCCGCTGCCGTACCAGTTCTTGAAGGTGATCTGGTCGCCCGCGCCCGTCATCAGGATCAGCTCGGCGCCAACCTTTTTCAGGGCCAGGTCGGCGAACACGATGCCGTGGCCCAGCGAGACCGTGTCGTTGTTGCCGCCGAAGGCCGTCAGCACGTCCTGGCCATCGCCGCGGTTGAACGCAACGATATCCACGCCGCCTTGCACGTTGACATTGTCGTTGCCCACGCCACCGATGAACAGCTCGTTGGCGGCGCCGCCGGTCAGCGCATCGGCACCGCTGCCGCCACTGAACAGGTTAGCCTCGGCCGAGTTGTCGGACAGCGCATCGTTACCGGCGCCGCCGAACAGCAAGTCATAGCCGGCCAGCCCGTTCAGGACGTTCGCCACGCTATTGCCCTGGATCAGGTTATTGCCGCTATTGCCGCTGCCGTTGACGGCCAGGGTGCCGGTCAAGGTCAGCACTTCGACGTTGGCGGACAGGGTCCTGTTCACCGAACTGAACAGATGATCCAGGCCGCCATTCGCGTATTCGGTCACGACGTCGCTGGTACTGTCGACGTAATAACTGTCGTCGCCGCCGTTGCCGATCATGACGTCGCCGCCGGCGCCGCCATTGAGCACGTTGGCGCCGGCGTTCCCCGTCAGCGTGTTGTTGATCGTGTTGCCGGTGGCATTGATGGCGGCGCCGCCGGTCAGGGTCAGGTGTTCGACATTCACGGGCAAGCTGTAGCTCACGCTGCTGTAGACGGTATCGGTGCCGGCGCCGGCGCTTTCGGTCACCACGTCGCCCGCATGATCGACCACGTAGCTGTCGTTGCCCGCGCCGCCGACCAAGGTGTCGGCGCCCAGGCCGCCGTCGAGCCTGTCGTCACCGCCCAGGCCGTACAAGGTGTCGTTGTTCGACTTGCCGGTGAGGATGTCGGCAGCGGCCGTGCCGGTCAGGGTCACCATGGCGGTCTGGTTGACCGTCAGCGCGAAGCTGGCCGTCGCCGCCAGGCCGCCCGTGTCGGTGTAGCGCACGATGACGTCGCTGGTGCCGGCGTCGCTCATGGCCGGGGTACCGCTGAAACTGTGCGTGGCCGGATTGAAGGCCAGCCAGAGCGGCAGGTTGGCGGCGCTGTAGACACCGCTGTCACCCGCATCCGGATCGTTGAAGGTTGCCTCCGGCACGGTGAAGCTGAAGGCCGTATTGTCGAGCAGGGCCTTGGCCGCGAGCGGCGTGGCCAGGAGCGGCGCGCGGTTGGTGTTGGCCACGTTCACGCTGAACGGGCTGCTCACCGACAGGCCGGCCTTGTCGGTCGCCACGGCGGCCAACGCGTACACGCCGCTGTCGCTGTAGCCGGCGGTGCCGGACAGGGTGCCGCTGGCGGCGTCGAAGGCCATCCAGGCCGGCAGCGCGCTGCCGTCGGCGCGCGTGACGGCAATGGTGAGCGCATCGCCCGGATTGGCATCCTGGAAGGTCGGTGCGGCGGCGCTGAAGCTGGCCCCCTCGGCCAGGTTCACGCCGGCGCTGGCGCTGGCGACGGTCGGCGCCACGTTGACGTCGGCAACCGTGAGACGGAAGCTGTCGGCCGCCATCAGTGCGCCGCTGTCGGTGGCGAGCACGCGCACGTCGATCGCGCCGCTGTCGGCGTGGTCCGGGGTGCCGCTGAAGGTGGCGCTGGCGGCGTCGAAATGCAGCCATTGCGGCAGGACCGCGCCGTTGGCCAGGATGGCCGTCAGCGCCAGCGTATCGCCCTGATCGGGGTCGGCGAAGGTGGCGGTCGGGATGGCCAGCGCGAAGGCCGTGCCGGCGCTCGCGTCCGCATCCGCAAGCGCTTTGACCAACACAGGGGCGCGATCGACGTCGGTCACGATCAGCTTGAAGCTGCTGCTCACCGACAGGCCGCCCTTGTCGGTGGCCGTGACCCGGATGCCGTAGGTGCCGGCGCTATCGTAGCCGGTGCTGCCCTTGATGCCTTCCTGAGGAAGGTCACGCTCGATCCACGACGGCAGCGCGCTGCCGTCGGCGCTGGTGACGGCGATGCTCAGCACATCGCCGGCATTGGCATCCTCGAACACCGGCAGGCGCTTGTAAAAGACCGATCCTTCCTTGAGCGTGAAATCGTCCGCGTTCCAGCGTACCGTGGGCGCCACGTTGGGCACGGCCACCGTCATGCGGAAGGTGTCGGTGGCCGACAGCGCCGTGCGGTCGGTGGCGGTGACGAGCACCTCGAAGCTGCCGCTGTCGGTACCGGCCGGGGTGCCGCTGAAGGTGGCGCTGGCCGCATCGAAATGCAGCCAGGACGGCAAGGCGCCGCCTCCCACGCGCGCGGCCTGGTAGGTCAGCACGTCGCCCGCGTCGGCATCGGTGAAGATGCCCGGCTTGACCTGCATCGTGAACGGGGTGCCGGCGCTGGCGTCGGCATCGTTCAAGGGGGTTTGCAGCACCGGCGCATGCGCGCTCAGCTGGCCGATGGTGGTGGAAGTGCCGTCGGCAAAGTCGATGCGGCTGAAACCGGCGCCGCCGTTGAACAGCTTGATCTGGCCGGTCGCGCCGTAATAGATGTGCTGCTCGCTGCCCGCCGCGACCACCCGCAGGTCCGCGGCCTTGATGCCGGCGCCGAACTGCAGCACATTGCCCTGCCCGCCATCCGGGGACAGGTCGTCGACAAGCGCCACGCCATCGCCCAAGGCGAAGAAATAGGTATCGTCGCCGGGGCCGCCGACCAGGTAATCGTTGCCCGCGCCTGCGTGCAGGAAGTCCTTGCCGGCGCCGCCGAACAGCATGTCGTTGCCGGCGCCGCCGTCGAGGCTATCGTTGCCGTCGCCGCCTTCGAGGCGATCGTTGCCGTTGCCGCCGGCGAGCAGGTCGTCGCCGCTCCAGCCGTTGATGCTGTCGTCGCCGCCCTTGCCATCGATGCGGTCGTTGCGGTCGGGGTAGCCTTGCATCACGTTATTGCCCTCGTCGCCATTCTGGGTCAGGCTCAGGGCGAGCAGCCTGGCGCTGTCCCAGCGGGTGCCGTCGGCGAACTGCATCTGCGCCGGCAAGCGCCACTGGCCGGGTCCGGACGGGCCGGGTTCGGGAAAGAGGTCCATCTGCAGGGTCGCGCCGCTGCCGGCGATGCGTACCTGCACCTGGTACGCGCCTTGCAGCGACAGGCTGACGTCGGCCGGACGCACATCGGCCGCCATCATGATCGTGTTGCGGGCTTCGTTGATGGGGCCGGGCAGCAGGACCGTCAAGCCATTGTCGCGCCCGAAGAGGATCATGTTATTGCCCGCGCCGGGTTCCACATGGTCGAAACCGGCACCGGGAATCAGGGTATCGTCGCCATTGCCGCCGGACAGGAAGTCGTCGCCGTTGCCGCCGATCAGGACATCGTTGCCATCCATGCCTTGCAAGTTGTCATTGCCATCGCCGCCGGACAGCAGGTCGCTGTCCCAGCTGCCGTACAGATTGTCCGATCCGCTCGTGCCGAGCACGTCCGGCATCACCGGGCGCAGGGCGGCCTGCTCGATCTGCTGGGAGCTCCACACGGTGCCGTCGGCAAAGGTGATAGTGGTGCTGCCGCGGTGCGAGAAATAGTCGGCCAGGGTCAGGCTGTCGCCGGCGCCGCGCAAGGTGATCAGCAAATCGTTGCCGGTGCCTTGAGCGGAACGCCCCAGCGCAATGCCGCCGGGCAGCACGTCGGCCAGCACGATGTCGTGATGGGCTTGCTCCCAGCTCTGTTGCGGCGCCAATTGCAGGCGGTCCTGGCCCCAGCCGCGGCTGAACAGATAGGTATTGTTGCCGGCGCCGCCGTCCAGGCTATCGTTGCCGCTGCCGCCGTTGAGGATATCGTCGCTGGGTCCGGCCTGGAGTCGGTCGTTGCCGGAGCCGCCCAGCAGCACCGCGCCATTCGGGCCGGCCATATTGGTCAGGATATCGTCGCCGGCGCCGCCGGCCACGTAGGCGGCGTAGCCATCGACCGTGTCGTTGCCGGCCCCGGCGTCCACATTGCCATAGGCTATAAAACGGTCGTCCTGGTCGCCCAAGGTCATCAGCGGCGTTGCATCGAGCGCCAGCTTGGTCAGGATGGCTTCGCGGTTCCACTGCATGCCATCGGCGAACACGATCTGTTCGATGGCGCCCTGCTGCACCAGCACGCCGTTATTGTCCAAGGTGTGCTCGAAGAAACGGTCGACCAGGATGCGGTCCATGCTGCCGCGCAGTTCGATAAACAAGTTGGGGCCGAGGCGCTGCAGATAGAGGTCGGCCGGCGCGATGCCCTCGCCGAACACGAGCCGGTCGTGCATGCCGGGCATGACGCCGAAGGCGCGCAGGGTATCCTGGCCGTCGCCGCGGTTGAACACCACGGTATCGCTACCCACGCCGCCTTCGATGGTGTCGTCGCCGCTGCCGCCGATCAGGGTATCGTTGCCTTCCATGCCAAGTAGCATGTCGGCGCCGCCCTTGCCCTCCATGAGATCGTCACCCCAGGTACCAAGCAAGACATTGTTGCCGTTATCGCCGACGATCGAATTTGCCATGAAACTTTCCTATAAAATTTGTCAATACATTGTTTTATAGAAATTGTTATTGGACGTCAAGTTTGATTCTTATATTCATTGTAAAAACATCCATTCAGCTTGGCGGCAGCGCGGCGCCTGCCCTGGCGCGTCGCCCTCCGGCGCGCAAAGGGACGGCAGACTGGGCCGTTTTTCCCGTATGATTCCAGGCATGATTCCTCTGTCCGCGCCTTGATGAGCCCCGTTCCACCCACCATCGCCCACACCATGAAGCCGTTCGTGAGCAACACCCCGGCGCTGGTGTACCAGTTCGAGCTGCACGCGGACGGCCGGGTGGCCTTTCCCTACCTGAGCGAGGGTTGCGCCGCCCTGCTCGGCCTGTCCGCCGCCGAGCTGCAGGCCGAGCCCGGGCGTTTCATCGAACTGATCCTGCCGGAAGACCGCAAGAGCTACCTCGACGCCATGCACGCCTCGGCCGCCAGCCTGTCCGGCTGGAATTGGGAAGGCCGGGTCTGGATCCACGAATACAAGGACCAGAAATGGATCAACCTGCGTTCCACCCCGCGCGCCATGCCCGACCATCCGGGCAGCGTGCACTGGGAAGGCTTGATGACCAATATCACCGCCAGCAAGCTCGAACAGCTGGAAGTGACCCGCTCGCATGCGCGCCTGGCCGAACTGGCCGCCCACCTGGAACACGTCAAGGAACAGGAACGCACCCGCATTGCGCGCGAAATCCACGATGACCTGGGCGGCAACCTGACCGCCATCAAGATGGCCCTGATGATGCTGACCCAGCGCCTGCCGCCCGAGCTGCCCCAGCTGGCCGAGCGCGCCGCCTATGTCGATGCGCTGGTCGACCGCACCATCGACGCGGTGCACCGCATTTCGCTCGACCTGCGCCCGTCGATGCTCGACTTCGGCATCGTCGCCGCGCTCGAATGGCAGGTCAAGGAATTCGAGAAGCAGAATGGCATCGCCTGCAGCTTCGCCTGTCCGGACAAGGACATCGACCTGCACCTGGACCATGCGACGGCGCTGTTCCGCATCTTCCAGGAAGCGCTGACCAATATCGCCAAGCATGCGCATGCCAGCCGGGTCGGGGTGCGCCTGCAATTGCTGCGCCAGCACATCGTCCTGACGATTGCCGACAACGGCGCCGGCATCGCCCTGGCCGACCGCCAGAAACCGCAATCGTTCGGCCTGCGCGGCATGAGCGAGCGGGCCCAGGCGCTGGGCGGCACCATGACCCTGGCCGACGCCCCAGGCGGCGGCACGGTCGTGACCATCAAAATTAAACTCAGTTCGGCCAGAGCGACGATAATGGAGGATGAAACACCCGAGCCCGCCGAGCGGGATGACCGTACCCGGTCCGTCCCGGCCCCTCCCGTCCCCCCGGCGCCCGGCGCCAACCGAAGCGAGTAAGAAGCAGCAATGAACGACAAAGCCATCATCCGCGTCTTCATCGCCGACGATCACGCGATCGTGCGCGAAGGCTTGAAACAAATCCTGGCCGAGTCGCCCGACATCATCGTCGCCGGCGAAGCCGAAGACGGGGTCGACGCGATCAAGCATGTGCGCAAGGCCAGGTGCCACGTCATGCTGCTCGACATTTCCCTGCCCGACCGCAGCGGCATCGAGGTGCTCAAGCTGGTCAAGAAGGAGCATCCCGAGCTGGCCGTGCTGATGCTGTCCATGCACCGCGAAGACCAGTACGCGATCCGCTCGCTCAAGGCTGGCGCGGCCGGCTACCTGACCAAGCAGAGCGCGCCGCGCGAACTGGTCACCGCCATCCGCCAGGTCGCGGCCGGGCAAAAATACGTGAGCGCGGCGCTGGCCCAGGAACTGGCCAGCGCGGTCGGCGAAAACCACGACACACCGCTGCACGACACCCTGTCCGACCGCGAATACCAGACCCTGACCATGATCGCCTCGGGCAAGACGGTAGGCGCGATTGCCAAGGAATTGTCGCTGTCGGTGAAGACCATCAGCGAATACCGCTCGCGCCTGCTTGTCAAGATGAAACTGAAGAACAGTGCCGAATTGACGCACTATGCGATCAAAAACCAGTTGATCGACTAAGTTTTTCGTGTACCGTGCGCCAGGTTAATGCTCTGGAGTAAGATGCCTTATCCACCTCTATTCTAGGGATGGCAGGAAATAAACTGGCTTATCATTGGCACATCATCGCCAAACCTGACTGAGGCACTGTTTTACCATGTCCACAACGCCCAACCCCGCCGCCCAGAATCCCGCCGAGATCGCGCGCGAGGCGTTCCGGCGCCTGGCCACGCGCCGCATCGCGCCAACCCCGGAAGCCTACCGCGAGATCTATAACGAGATCGCCGGCATCGCCGCAACGCCGCCTGCGCCCGAGGCGGCGCCGGCCGCGCCCGACGCCATCGTGGACACAGGCGCCGAAAACGTGCTGGGCGATTTCGCGGCCAGGCTGAGCGAGATGCCGGGCGAGCTGGCCGACTTCGGCCGCCGCTTCGCCCGCGCCGTCAAGACGCGCGACTGGGATGGCTACGCCCGCAACCTGACCCAGCTGCTGGAAAAACACATCCGCAAGAGCGGCGGCATCGAGCTGTCGGCGCTGTCGGCCATGTCCGACGAGCCAGACGCCAAGATCCTGCGCGACCTGCTCAGCCGCACCCTGAGCGTCGCGGTCGCCTCCCTGCTGGCCGATGCGCCGGCCCTGATGGCCGAAGCCGAAGCCCTGGGCGCCGCCGTCAAGCTGGCCGGCAGCGACGACGCCTTGAACGAGGTCAGCGTGCGCCTCAAGCAGCTGTGTTACCAGATCGACATTAAAAGCGGCGACGTCGGCGAACAGCAGGAATTGCTGCTGCGCCTGTTCAAGCTGCTGCTCGAAAACGTCACTGAACTGCTCGACGACGATAGCTGGCTGCGCGGCCAGATCGATTCGGTGCAGGAACTCATCGCCGGCCCGATCAACCAGCGCGCGCTGGAAGACGCCACCCGCAGCCTGAAGGAAGTGATCTACAAACAGGGCCAGCTCAAGCACAGCCTGTCGGACGTCAAGATGACGGTGAAGAACATGATGCTCACCTTCATCGACCGCTTGAGTTCCGTGGCCACCACGACCGGCGACTTCCACGAAAAAATCGGCACGTTTTCCGAAAAAATCAGCCACACCGACAATATCGCCGAACTGAACGCGATCCTCGACGAGGTACTGCGCGAAACCCGGCTGGTGCAGACCGAAGCGCTCAAGTCGCGCGACCGCATGGTGCTGGCGCGCCAGGAAGTGCAGGAAGCCGAGCAGCGCATCCACACCCTGGAGGCCAAGCTCCAGCACATGAGCGAGCTGGTGCGCGAGGACCAGCTCACGGGTAGCCTGAACCGGCGCGGCCTGGACGATGTCTTCGAGCGCGAAACGGCGCGCTCCGACCGCCGCGGCACGCCGCTGTGCATCGCCATGCTCGACCTGGACGACTTCAAGCGCCTCAACGATACCTACGGCCACCAGGCTGGCGATGCCGCCCTCAAGCACCTGGTCAAGATCGTCAAGGAAACCATCCGTTCGATGGATGTGATCGCCCGTTTCGGCGGCGAGGAGTTTTTGATCTTGCTGCCGGAAACGAGCGTGGAAGCGGCCTCGCTCACCATGACGCGCCTGCAGCGCGACCTGACCAAGCACTTTTTCCTGCACGATAACGAAAAAGTGCTGATCACCTTCTCGGCCGGGGTGGCCCTGCGCGCGCCCAACGAAGACCAGGCCAGCCTGGTGCGGCGCGCCGACAAAGCCATGTACCAGGCCAAGCAAACCGGCAAGAACCGGGTCGTGGTGGCCGACTGAGCCCGCGACCGCCCCGTTCCCATCACCCAGGATGACTGACCGCGCCCCATGAAAAAACCTGCTTCCTACGCCCCGCCCTCCCCCCTGGACATCGCCATGGAGCATCACCGGGGGGGACGGCTGGACCAGGCGGAAGCGCTGTACCGCAAGCTCGATGGCAGGGCCGACGCCCTCCACCTGCTCGGCCTGCTCCTCCAGCAGCGCGGACGCCACCAGGAAGCCATCGACGTTCTGGGTCGCGCGATCGACAAGGCGCCGGCCAACCCGGCCTATTATTTCGCGCTCGATGCCAGCTGCCGCGCCCTGCACCTGCTGCCCGAACTGCAAGCGAGCTACGAGCGCCTGCTGCAACTGGCGCCGGACAATGCCGAGGCCCACCTGCAACTCGGCCACGCCCTGCGCGACGGCGGCCAATTCCCCAACGCCCTGGGCAGCTACCTGGCCGTGCTGGCCCTGCAGCCCGACCACGCCGAGGCTTACAGTAACCTGGGCGATACCCTGAAGCTCATGGGCAACCTGGATGAAGCCCAGGTCTGCTACACCAGGGCGCTCGAACTGCAGCCCGGCTTTGCCGAAGTCCACAACAACCTGGGCGAGCTGTACCAGCAGCAAGCACAGTGGGACTTGTCGGCCGCGCATTTCGAGGCCGCCATCGGCCAGCGGCCGGACCTGGCCGCGGCCCATTACAACCTGGGCGTCACCTGCCAGGCCCAGGGCGCACTGGAAGACGCGCTGGCCTGCTACCGGCGCGCGCTGGCCATCGACCCGCGCCTGGTCCAGCCATACAACAACATGGGCATCGTCCTGAAAGAACTGGGCCGCCTTGACGAAGCGGTGCTCGCCTACCAGGGGGCGCTGGCGCTGGCGCCCGACTTCGCCGAAGCGCTCAACAATCTCGGCGCCGCCCTGCTGGAACAGAAACAGGTCGACCAAGCGATCGAGCGTTTCCAGCACGCCGTCACGGCGCGGCCGGACTACGCCGAGGCCTACTGCAACCTCGGCATCGCCTACAAGGCCGCCTACCGGCACGAAGAAGCGCTGATCTGCTTCCAGAACGCGGTGCACCTGAAACCGGACTTCGCCGACCCGTATGCCATGCTGGCATTGACCAACGCCGACCTGCAGCGCCACGTGCAAGCGCTGGCCTGGTGCGAAAAGACCCTGGCCATGTGGCCCGACAGCGCCGCCGCCCACTTCAACCTGGGTGTGGCGTTCGCCAACATGAACCGCCTGGCCGAGGCGGTCGCTTCGTTCGAGCAGGCGATTTCGCGCAAGCCCGAGTTCGCCGACGCCTGGAACAACCTCGGCGTGGCCTACAAGGAACAGGGCCGCTATGACGAAGCGGTCGCCTGCTTCGAGCAAGCCATCGCCCTGCGCCCCGGCTTCGCCGAAGCCTTCAACAACCTGGGCAGCGCCCTGAAAGACCAGGGCAAGCCGGACGCCTCGCGCCAGATGTACGAGCAAGCCATTGCCCTCGCGCCCGACTACGCGGCGGCCCACAACAACCTGCTGCTGTCGATGCAGTACGCGGCCGGCATCACCCAGGAACAATTGTTCGCGCTGCACCTGCGCTTCGCCGCCCAGTTCGAGCCGGCCCTGGCGGCGCGCCGCATGCAGCATCTTCCCGGCGTTGACCCCGCCAAGCGCCTGAAAATCGGCTATGTCTCGCCCGACTTCCGGCGCCACGCGGTCGCGTTTTTCATCGAACCGATCCTGGCCCAGCACGACAAATCCCAGGTCGAGGTGTTCTGCTACTACAGCCATGTGATCGAAGATGAATTCACGGCCCGCATCCGCGCCGACAGCGACCACTGGCTTGCCTGCCGCGGCATGTCCGACCAGCAGCTGGCCGAACGCATCCACGCCGACGGCATCGATATCCTGGTCGACCTGGCCGGCCACACCGCCGGCAACCGCCTGCTGGCGTTCGCGCGCAAACCGGCGCCGGTGCAGCTGACCTACATCGGCTACCCGTCCACCACCGGCTTGTCCGCCATGGATTACCGCCTGACCGACGCCTTTGCCGAGCCGCCTGGCTTGAGCGAACACTTCAATGTGGAAACCCTGTGGCGCTTGCCGGAAGTGTTTTGCTGCTACGCCGCGCATCCCAACAGCCCGGCCGTGATCGACCATCCACCGATGGAAGACAATGGCTACATCACCTTCGGCTGCTTCAACAATTACGCCAAGGTCAGCGACCCCACCATCGTGCTGTGGGCCGCGATCTTGCGCGAGGTGCCGGATGCGCGCCTGATGCTGGAAATCCTGGGCCTGGACAACCCCGGCATGCGCGACGGCGTGGAAGCGCGCTTCACGCGCCTGGGCATCGACCCGGCGCGCCTGATCCTGATCGCCAACGACCGCAAGAACCAGTTCGTGCTGTACAACCGCATCGACATCGCGCTCGACCCCTTCCCCTGCAACGGCGGCACCACCAGCTTCGACACCCTGTGGATGGGCGTGCCGTTCGTGACCCTGGCCGGCAGCAATTTCATTTCCCGCCTGGGGGTGACGATCCTGCACAACGGCGGCCTCGACGAGCTGATCGCCGACGACGAACAAGCCTATATCCGCATCGCCGCCGGCCTGGCGCTCGACCCGGCCCGCCTGCGCCAGTTGCGCACCGGACTGCGCGAGCGCACCCGCGCCAGCCCGCTGATGGACATGGCCCGCTTCACACGCCACCTGGAACAGGCGTATCGCGGCATGTGGGAACAGTGGTGCAAAACCAGCAATAGCAGCAATAGCAACAACAACCACGGAGCGCTGCCATGAAAGCCGTCATCCTGGCCGGGGGCCTGGGCACCCGCATTCTCGAAGAAAGCCATCTGAAGCCGAAACCGATGATCGAAATCGGCGGCAAACCGATGCTCTGGCACATCATGAAAGTGTTTTCGCACCATGGCGTGAACGAATTCATCATCTGCGTCGGCTACAAGGGTTACCTGATCAAGGAATTCTTTTCCAACTACTTCCTGCACATGTCGGACGTCACCTTCGACATGCAGAACAATCGCATGGAAGTGCACGAACGCCACGCCGAACCGTGGCGGGTGACCCTGGTCGATACCGGCGCCGACACCCTCACGGGCGGGCGCCTCAAGCGCGTGCGCGAATACCTGGAACCGGGCAAGCCGTTCTGCTTCACCTACGGCGACGGCGTGGCCGACATCGACATCGCGGCCGAGATCGCCTTTCACCGCGCCCACGGACGCCTGGCCACGGTGGCTGCGGTGCAGCCGCCCGGACGCTACGGCGCGCTGGTGCGCCAGGGTGACGCCGTGACCGCCTTCATGGAAAAACCGCAGGGCGACGGCGGCTGGATCAATGGCGGCTTTTTCGTGCTGCAACCGGACGTGGTCGACCTGATCGATGGCGACGATTGCAGCTGGGAAGTGGAACCCATGCAAGCGCTGGCTGCGCAAAACCAGTTGATGGCCTACGAACACGCCGGTTTCTGGCAACCGATGGATACCCTGCGCGAAAAGAACATGCTCGAAGAAATGTGGCAATCGGGCACGGCACCGTGGAAGGTATGGGCGTGAGCGGCATGGATGCGCTGGCGCTCGCCTTCAAGGGGCGGCGCGTGTTCGTCACCGGCCATACCGGCTTCAAGGGCGCATGGCTGTGCCTGTTCCTGGCGCGCCTCGGCGCGCGGGTCACCGGCTATGCCCTGGCCCCGGCCGGCACGCCGACCATGTTCGAACTGGCGCGGGTGGGCGACACCCTGGAGCGCCACCACATCGCCGACGTGCGCGACCAGGCCGCGCTGAGGCGCGCCATGATCGATGCCGCGCCCGAGCTGGTGCTGCACCTGGCGGCCCAGGCGCTGGTGCGCCACAGCTACGCCGATCCGGTGTCAACCTGGTCGACCAACGTGATGGGCACCGTGCATGTGCTCGAAGCGCTGCGCGCCTGCCCCAGTGCGCGCGCGGCGCTGGTGGTGACCACCGACAAATGCTACGAAAACCAGCACTGGCCCTGGGGTTACCGCGAAAACGACCGCCTCGGCGGACACGATCCTTACAGTGCCAGCAAGGCCGGCGCCGAACTGGTCGCGCACAGCTACCGCAGCAGCTTTTTTGCCGCCGGCGGTCCGCTGATCGCCACCGCGCGCGCGGGCAACGTCATCGGCGGCGGCGACTGGAGTCTTGATCGCCTGATTCCCGACGCGGTGCGCGCCATGCAGCAGGGCAGCGCGCTGCCGGTCAGGAGTCCCCACGCCACCCGGCCCTGGCAGCACGTGCTCGAACCGCTGCACGGCTACCTGCTGCTGGCCGCCCGTCTGCTCGGCGGCGACACGTCTTGCGCCGGCGCCTACAATTTCGGCCCGGACGCCGCCGACAACCTGTCGGTCGCCACCTTGCTCACGCTCTTGCAGGCGCACTGGCCGCAACTGGCCTGGCGCCTCGACGGCGACCAGCACACGGCCAAGGAAGCCGCCCTGCTCTACCTCGATTCGAGCAAGGCGCGCCAGCAGCTCGACTGGCAGGTGCGCTGGCCGCTGGCGACCGGCATCGAACAGACGGCCGCGTGGTACGCCGCCGCCGCGCGCGACCCCGGCGGCGCGCGCGCCTTTACCGAACAGCAACTGGAACATTTCTGCGCATGAACAGCCCCGTCCGCTCCTGCCGCGCCTGTGGCGCCGCGCTTCACCACAGCTTTGCCGACCTGGGCCTGTCGCCCGTGTCGAACGCCTTTGTCGAGCCGGACAAGGCGGCCGAGGGAGAAATGTTCTATCCCCTGCACGCCATGGTGTGCGGCCAGTGCTGGCTGGTGCAACTGGCCGACACGACCCGCGCCGAGCTGCACTTCCACGCCAACTACGTCTACTTTTCCTCGTTTTCCAGTAGCTGGCTGGCGCACGCGCGCGCCTACGTGGAACAGATGACGGCGCGCCTGGGCTTGAACGGCGCGAGCCGCGTGATGGAAATCGCCAGCAACGATGGCTATCTGCTGCAGTATTTCCAGCAAGCGGGGATTCCCTGCATCGGCATCGAACCGAGCGGCAACACGGCGGCGGCGGCGCGCGCGCGCGGCATCGACACGCGCGAACTGTTCTTCAACCGCGCCACGGCCGGCGCGCTCGCGGCCCAGGGCGAACGGGTCGACCTTTTACTGGGCAATAACGTGCTGGCCCATGTGCCCGACCTCAACGATTTCGTGGGCGCGATGCCGGCCGTGCTGAAACCGGAGGCGGTGGTGACCCTGGAGTTTCCCCACCTGCTGCGCCTGATCGCCGACCAGCAATTCGACACGATCTACCACGAACATTATTCCTACCTGTCCCTGCTGGCCCTGATGCCGGTGTTCGCGCGCGCCGGCCTGCGCGTGTTCGACATCGCGCACTTGCCCACCCACGGCGGCAGCCTGAGAGTGCACGCCTGCCTGCAAACGGCATCGCACCCGACCAGCGCGCAGGTGGAAGCTTGCCTGGCGCTGGAACAGGAAGCCGGCCTGGGGCGCCTGGACACCTACGCCGGTTTCGGCGAGCGCATGCGCGCCACCAAGCGCGCACTTCAACGTTTCCTGATCGACGCCAAGGATGAGGGCAAGACGATTGCCGCCTATGGCGCCGCCGCCAAGGGCAATTCCCTGCTCAACTATTGCGGCATCGGCGCCGACATCATCGATTACGTCGTCGACAGCAACCCCGCCAAGCAAGGCCGCTTGCTGCCGGGCAGCCGGATTCCCGTGCGCGCGCCCGCGGCTGTGTTCGAAACGCGGCCCGACTACCTCCTGATCCTGCCGTGGAACATCAAGGACGAATTGATGACCCAGATGGCCGGCATCCGCGACTGGGGCGGGCAATTCCTGCTGGCCAACCCGCACATCCACGTGGTGGCCTGATGCAATTTCACCCCACCCCGCTGGCTGGCGCCTTTCTCATCGATATCGACCCGGTGGAAGACGAGCGCGGCCTGTTCGCCCGCACCGTCTGCGAGGAAGATTTTGCGCGGCACGGCCTGGCGGGCCGGTTCGTGCAGCAAAGCGTGTCGTGGAACCCCTACCCGGGCACCCTGCGCGGTCTGCATTTCCAGATGGCCCCGGACCAGGAAATCAAGCTGGTGCGGGTCACGCGCGGCGCCATCTTCGACGCCATCGTCGACCTGCGGCCCGGCTCCCCGACCTACGGCAAGGCCTTCCACACCGAACTGTCGGCCGTGAACCGCCGCCAGTTGTATATTCCGGCCGGCATGGCGCACGGTTTCCAGAGCCTGGAAGCGGATACCGAAGTCTTTTACCAGATGAGCGCGCCATTCCGCCCGGCTTCCGCGCGCGGCCTGCGCTGGGATGACCCCGCACTGAACATTCCCTGGCCCGCCTGCGCGGCGCGCAAGATCTCCGACACTGACCGGGCATGGCCGACCCTGGCCGCACGCACCCTCGCCCTGACCCTGAACCTCTGACCCTGAACTTTTTAATCTGCTTTGTGAAGGAATGCCATGATCCCCGTCTTTAAGCCGCTGATCGAAAAGGAAGAAATCGACGCCAGCCGCGAATCGCTCGAAATGGGCTGGCTCGGCATGGGCAGCTACGTGTCCGGCTTTGAAAACAAGGTCAAGGAAATCCTTGGCACGGAAGAACGCTACGTGGCGGCGCTGAGCACCGGCACGGCCGGGCTGCACGTGGCCTTGCTGGTGGCCGGGGTCGGCCCGGGCGATGAAGTGATCGTGTCGTCGTTTAACTGTTCGGCCGACTTCCAGGCGATTTCCTGGGTCGGCGCCGAGATCGTGTTTTGCGATTGCCTCGACGATACCTTGGCGATCGACATGAAAGCCGCTGCCAAGCTCGTCACCGCCAAGACAAAAGCCATCATCGTCATGGATTACGATTGCATCCTTTGCGATCATGATGAAATCGCCGAATTTGCCGCCACCCACAAGCTGAGGGTGATCCACGATGCCGCGCATTCCTTCGGGTCCAAATACAAGGGCAAGCCGGTCGGCAGCTTCTCCGACATCTGCGTGTTCAGCCACGACCCGGTGAAAACCATCACCTGCCTCGACGGCGGCACGATTGTCGTGAAAACCAGGGAAGAACTGGCCATGGTGCACGAACTGCGCCTGCTGGGCATGCAGCAGCCGGCCTCGGTGATGTACCAGAACCAGCGCGCCTGGACCTTCGACGTCGAACGGGTGGGCTACCGCTACCACATGCTCAATATGCACGCCGCCATCGGGCTGGCCCAGCTGTCCAAGCTCGACCTGATCGCCAGCAGCCGGCGCGACGCCTGCATCAAATACAACGCGCTGCTGGCCGGGATCGCGCAGGTGCGCACCCCGCTGACCAACTTTGCCGACGTCAACCCCTTCCTCTATTACATCCGGGTGCCGGGCGAGGATCGCGATGCGCTGCGCAAGTTCCTCAAGGACAATGGCGTCGATACCGGCATCCACTGGCAGCCGGGACACTGGTTCTCGCTATGGAAAAACTGCCGCGCGGGCGACCTGAGCGTGACCGACCGGGTCGGCAATGAAATCCTGTCCCTGCCCTTGCACTCGCGCATGGACTTGGCCCTGGTCGATGAAGTGTGCCGCCAGATCGGCCTGTACTTTGCCGGGGCGCCGGCCGCCGGGAAAACGGCATGAGCGGGCAAGCCTTGTTCGCCGCCTTCAAGCAGGCGGCCGGCGCCGGGTCGGACCTGGTGATCCCGGTGGGCCAGCCGGTCGAAGCCGTGCTGCGCCCGATCGCCACGGCGAGCGACCGCATCAACCTGGACGACGCGCGCCTGCTCAGCGAGTGGCGTAACCGCTTCGTCACGTCGTTCCTGACCGAATTCGATTCGCACGAAACGCGCACCGCCAACTGGCTGGCGACCGCGGTGGCGCGCGATCCGGGCAAGATCCTGTTCATGGTCGACACCCTCGACGGCCGCTCGGTCGGCCACGTGGGGCTCGGCTTCATCGACTGGGACAAGGGCTATGTGGAAGCGGACGCCATCGTGCGCGGCGGCGACTGCCGCAAGGGCTTGATGACGCTCGCGCTGCAGGCGCTGCTGCACTGGGCGCGGGCCGGCCTGGGACTTCCTGATGCGTGGGTGCGGGTGCGTTCGGACAACCCGGCGGTGGCGTTTTACGAGAAAGCGGGCTTTGGCGAGGTCAAGCGCGTGCCGCTGGCCAGCAGCAGCGCGGATGGACAAATCACCTGGGTCGAAGACCCGGCGGCGGGCAGCAATGCGCCAGCGCTGGTGTACATGCGTTATCAGGCAGCGGAGTAGCCGCACATGGCCCACGAACAGGTGATCGCTTACACGTGCCAGCAGGTCGCGACGTTTTTCCCGGGCATGGAAGCGGCCGCGCTGGAACGCGTTATCGCGACGCATTGGGACACCGCGATGGCGCGGCTGCAAAGGTGCATCGACCAGGTGAAGATGTGGCCGCAGGGGCAATTCAACCATCTCAATTCAAGCCAGTATTGCCAGTATTTGTATTTCCTGTCGAACAGCATCTGGCGTGAAGACCGCAGCGAGGAAGGGCTGGGCGTTGTGACGCGCCTGTTCCTGCTCAACAAGGCGCTCAATGGCATCGATCTGTTTTACGAGATCGACTTGCCGGAGGTATTTTTTATCGGGCACTCGGTGGGCATCGTACTGGCCAAGGCCACGTACGGCAGCCATCTGGTCCTGTATCAAAACAGCACGGTGGGCAAGAACCACGGCGTGGCGCCGGTGCTGGGGGACGGCGTGATCCTGTATCCCAACAGCGCCATCGTCGGCCGCTGCCGGATTGGCGCCAACACCGCGGTCTCGCAAGGCACTGGCGTGATCAACCGCGACACGCCGGGCGACTGCATGGTGTTCGCGGGCACGGCGGGCGCACTGGCAATCAAGCCATCGAAACGCCTCCTGATCGCCGACTTCTTCCGCCTCTGAAACATTTCTTAACCGGGGTCAGACCTCTGACTCGAAACATTTCTTAACCGGGGTCAGAGCTCCGACTCGAAACATGTCAAACCCACGGTCTGCCGCCCGCCGCGACTGTCGCAAGCATTGGGTGCGGTGTCAGTGCAGCCCCGTCGACAGGCTGGTGATAGCGTCGCTCCTGATTTTTTGTCGGTGTGCAGCGAATTTTTCGCCCGCCGCTGCTTCCCGTGTCCCGGCATCGTCCAGCGCCGCGGACAGCCGGCGGAAGGTGGCAAGGTCGGCATCGCTGGAAAAGACCAGCGTATGTTGTTGAAGCTCGATTTTGCCAAGTCGTGGCTGCGCGAAATCGAGGATGGCGCCCACCCTGTCGATCAGTTCCTTCTGAACCGCGGATAACTCCGCGTTCAGTTCGAGCGTTTTCTCGCCAATCAGCGCCACCTTGCTCATGTCCATATTGCGATAGCGTTCCGGGATGAGCGTCGTACGCAGATACTCCCTGCCTTCCTCGACGCAGGCTTTGGCCTGCGTATCGCGCTGATCGATGAGTTGCCTGAAGCGCGACATCTGCCCCCGTGCAAGGTCAATCCCCTTGCGCGACGTCAAGCTTTCCGGGGTCAGCGCAGTCAGGGAAAGCTTCCCGAACTCTTTTTCCAAGCGATCATTGTCGGCCATCTGGCGCTTGAGCACTGCACCCATCCCATCCAGGAACGCGACAAGCACGCGCGCGTCTTCGCTGGCAGGCGCGGGCGCCGCAGCACTGCTTTGTTCGCCCGTCTGGCTCATCGTGGCAAGCAGTTGCCGCTGCGCAGATTGCGATGCCGCATCGTCCCGATGCATTCCCACGGTATTGCCCACGCCAGCGATGAACAATAAAAACGCCACGACGAACTTGGCCATTACCATCTGGCGCGCAGGGCGCTTTCTCAGGAAAAACCGGAGTGCGCCCAATAGGATGGCGGCCACCATCACGGCGCCCATCAATTGCCCGGCCATTTGCGCATGATTTTGCCCGCCGGGGCTGGCCAGGCGCGGCAGGAAAATCGCAGCCCCCAGGGTGAGATTGGCAACGTTGTTGACGGTGCGCTCCGGCGTTTCCAGCGCCTTGTGATTGGTATCCATGTTGATTCTTTAAAATCGATAAGTGAAACGCCGCGCGTGGCGACGCTGTCCGCTCCTCATGGCCGCCAGGGCCATGAAAGCGTCGATCCTGACGGTGCCAGCGCCAGGGGCGGCGCAAGATTTCACAATGTTTCTAATCAGAGGTCAGACCCCGGTTGTCGGAGGTCTGAGCCCGGCCGTCGGATTGTCCGACTGTGTTGTTCGGAATGAGCGCGGGTCCTGGCGGCTCAGCGCTTGGCGGGTGCCAGGTCGCGGGCGGCGTCTTTCTTGGTTTTTTCCACATGCGTGTTGAATCGTTCGACCACCGCCGCTTCGCGCACGCCGATCCCTTCCATCTCCCTGGACAGCGCCCGGAAGGTGGCGACGTCGCGCTCGCTGGCAAACATCAGCTTGCCGTTCTGGAAGCTGGCTTTGCCGAGTTGCGACTGGGCGAAGTCGAGCACCTTGCCCACCGCCTTGATGAATTCCTTGCCGACCGCGGTCAACTGCGCATTGAGCTTGAGCGTCTCGGCGCCCACCTGTGCTCCGGCACCCAGTTCGCTGCCGCGATAGTGTTCCGGCACGTTCGCCGTGCGCACGTAGACCCGCCCTTCCTCGACCGAGGCAATGATCATCTGGTCGCGCTGGATCAGCAGCTCGCCATAGCGCGCCATCTTCGCGCGCGAAGCGGCAATCCCCGTGCGCGACGTCAGCGCCTCCGGGGTCAGCAAGGTGCTCATGTCGAGTTTCTCGAATTCCTTGTCCAGCAATTCGCGCTCCGCCACCTGCCGTTTGAGCAGCGCGCCGGCGCCATTGACGAAGGCCACCACCTGGCGCGCTTCTTCACTGGCGGCCACGGGCGCCGCCGGACCTGCCGCTTCCCCCGTCTCGTTCATGGTGGCCACCAATTGCTGGCCCGCCGCGCGGATCGCGCCCATGTCGCGCTTCATCGCGCCGATTTTACCCAGCGATATCAGGATCAGGATAAGCGCGACCGCCAGCTTGGCGCAGGCCATGCGTAACGGCAGGTGGGTTTTCAGGATGCCTTTGAGCAGCGCCAGGATCAGGAAGACCGCCACCAGGCTGCCACCGATGAAGCGCCCGGCCGCGTAGGCGTCGCCGCTGCCGCTCATGGCCGCCCACAGGGGTAGGAGAAAACCTGTAGCCAAGGCAATATTGGCAAGAAAATCCACGCGCGAGACCGTCTGGTCCGGCGGATCGTCGCTGTCATCCATGTTGAATTTTCCGAAAGGGGTGATGTTGTATGGCAATTGCAGGCGGGATTTTACCCGTTTTCGATAAATACAATGTTGTATGGAAATAGCATTTTATCAATGACACCGTTTTCCTGGCCCTGCGGCGCCCGCGCTGCATGACGATAAACGGGCGCCAAACGACTTTTTTCGGCCCTCAAGTTATCGCTGCGCCTGCCGTCAAGCGCCGCGTCCGCAGCGGACTTGAGGCGCGAAATCCAAATATACATGCCGTAATTCATTAAACTTTCCGGAAGGTAATCCGTTACATATAAGGACTGCGGTGTGATTGTCCCGGACCGAAGGGGCAGACCAAAGCGAAGGCAAGTTGCCAACATGAATAAGTAGTATCTGCAAGGAGTAATATCATGAGCGTCATCAACACCAACACCGCGTCGCTGAATGCACAACGTAACCTGAGCACTTCCGCTTCCGCACTGTCGACCTCGCTCCAACGCCTGTCGTCCGGCTTGCGCATTAACAGCGCCAAGGACGATGCCGCCGGCCTGGCCATCTCGGAACGCTTCACGTCCCAGATCCGCGGTCTGGATCAGGCCAAACGCAATGCCAACGACGGTGTGTCGATGTTGCAAACGGCCGAAGGTTCGTTGCAATCGACCGGTAACATCCTGCAGCGTGTGCGTGAACTGTCGGTTCAGTCCTCGAATGCCACCAACTCCGCCGGCGACCGCAAGGCGATCCAGGCCGAGGTTGGCCAGCTGTTGTCGGAAGCGGACCGTATCGCCCAGACTTCGGAATTCAACGGCTTGAAACTGCTCGACGGCAGCTTCGGTACCGCCACCTTCCAAGTTGGCGCCAACGCCGGCCAGACCATCCAGGCCACCACCGCGAACTTCCGTACCAACAACTACGGCAACAACGAAGCCTCGACCGCGGCCCCGACCACCCTGGCCACCACCGGCACCGCCTACACCGCCGGCAGCTTCGCCCTGCAAGGCCTGGCTACCTCGAACATCGCCGTCACCGCCACCGATACCGCCCAGTCGCTCGCCTCGACCATCAACGGCGCCACCGCCAACACCGGTGTCACGGCCGAGGCCAAAACCGAAGAAGCGCTGACCCTGACCGCCGGCGGCGTGTATTCGCTCGGCGTCACGTCCGACAACAGCACCGCCGCCAACGTCACCTTCACCGTCGGCGCCGCGCTCAACGCTTCCGGCCTGGCGTCGGCCGTCAGCTCCTTTAACGATGTCTCGTCCAAGACCGGCGTTACCGCCAAGCTGAACAGCACCAACGATGGCCTGGTCCTGACCAATGCCGCCGGCAACAACATCACCCTGGCCAACAACAGCGCGTCGGCATCGGTCACGGCGGGAGCGATCAGCGCGGCCGGCACCGTCGGCACCACCGCCGCCGTCGCCACCGGCACCACCTCGACCTCGATGGGTTATGTGTCGATGAACTCGGACAAGGGTTTCTCGGTCGGCAGCAGCGGTTCGACCGCGATTGCCGCCGGCACCGCCGCCTCGCTCAATACCGTTTCCGGTATCGACGTGTCGACCGCCAAGGGCGCATCGAACGCACTCAAGGTGCTGGACTCGGCCCTGGCCAACGTCAACAGCCAGCGCGCTTCCTTCGGCGCACTGCAGTCGCGCTTTGAAACGGCTGTCACCAACCTCGAATCGACCTCCGAAAACCTGTCTGCCTCGCGCAGCCGGATCCAGGATACCGACTTCGCTTCGGAAACAGCCAAACTGACGCGCGGCCAGATCCTCCAGCAGGCAGGTACCGCCATGCTGGCCCAGGCTAACTCGCTGCCGAATGGCGTGTTGTCCCTGCTGCGCGGTTAATCGCCGACAGCGCCTGACATCCCCGGCCAGCCCCTGGCTGGCTGGGGAGTTTCATCTCCGCAGTAAGAACTTGCCTTTCACGCATACAGCCGCACGCCCTGCCCGGCGCTGCCCGGCGCTGTTCTCCCCCGCCTTTTCCCGCCTCTCCAAATAGTTCTTTTTTGCCCTCAAGTCTGGGCCAATCTTGTCGTCTGGCGCCCTGCCTGCGAGCGCCTTGAGGCCCAAAATAAAAAATATACATGCCTCAATTCACTAAACTTTCCGGAAGGTAACCCGTTATATATAAGGACTGCGGTGTGATTGTCCCGGACCGAAGGGGCAGACCAAAGCGAAGGCAAGTTGCCAACATGAATAAGTAGTATCTGCAAGGAGTAATACCATGAGCGTCATCAACACCAACACCGCGTCGCTGAATGCACAACGTAACCTGAGCACTTCCGCTTCCGCACTGTCGACCTCGCTCCAACGCCTGTCGTCCGGCTTGCGCATTAACAGCGCCAAGGACGATGCCGCCGGCCTGGCCATCTCGGAGCGCTTCACGTCCCAGATCCGCGGTCTGGATCAGGCCAAACGCAATGCCAACGACGGTGTGTCGATGTTGCAAACGGCCGAAGGTTCGTTGCAATCGACCGGTAACATCCTGCAGCGTGTGCGTGAACTGTCGGTTCAGTCCTCGAATGCCACCAACTCCGCCGGCGACCGCAAGGCGATCCAGGCCGAGGTTGGCCAGCTGTTGTCGGAAGCGGACCGTATCGCCCAGACTTCGGAATTCAACGGCTTGAAACTGCTCGACGGCAGCTTCGGTACCGCCACCTTCCAAGTTGGCGCCAACGCCGGCCAGACCATCCAGGCCACCACCGCGAACTTCCGTACCAACAACTACGGCAACAACGAAGCCTCGACCGCGGCCCCGACCACCCTGGCCACCACCGGCACCGCCTACACCGCCGGCAGCTTCGCCCTGCAAGGCCTGGCTACCTCGAACATCGCCGTCACCGCCACCGATACCGCCCAGTCGCTCGCCTCGACCATCAACGGCGCCACCGCCAACACCGGTGTCACGGCCGAGGCCAAAACCGAAGAAGCGCTGACCCTGACCGCCGGCGGCGTGTATTCGCTCGGCGTCACGTCTGACAACAGCACCGCCGCCAACGTCACCTTCACCGTCGGCGCCGCGCTCAACGCTTCCGGCCTGGCGTCGGCTGTCAGCTCCTTTAACGATGTCTCGTCCAAGACCGGCGTTACCGCCAAGCTGAACAGCACCAACGATGGCCTGGTCCTGACCAATGCGGCCGGCAACAACATCACCCTGGCCAACAACAGCGCGTCGGCATCGGTCACGGCGGGAGCGATCAGCGCGGCCGGCACCGTCGGCACCACCGCCGCCGTCGCCACCGGCACCACCTCGACCTCGATGGGTTATGTGTCGATGAACTCGGACAAGGGTTTCTCGGTCGGCAGCAGCGGTTCGACCGCGATTGCCGCCGGCACCGCCGCCTCGCTCAATACCGTTTCCGGTATCGACGTGTCGACCGCCAAGGGCGCATCGAACGCACTCAAGGTGCTGGACTCGGCCCTGGCCAACGTCAACAGCCAGCGCGCTTCCTTCGGCGCACTGCAGTCGCGCTTTGAAACGGCTGTCACCAACCTCGAATCGACCTCCGAAAACCTGTCTGCCTCGCGCAGCCGGATCCAGGATACCGACTTCGCTTCGGAAACAGCCAAACTGACGCGCGGCCAGATCCTCCAGCAGGCAGGTACCGCCATGCTGGCCCAGGCTAACTCGCTGCCGAATGGCGTGTTGTCCCTGCTGCGCGGTTAATCGCCGACAGCGCCTGACATCCCCGGCCAGCCCCTGGCTGGCTGGGGAATGTCATCTCCGCAGTAAGAACTTGCCTTACATGCAATAGAACCGCGCTACTCAGGCCGCGCATCGCTTCCCTGGCCCCCGTTCCCGCGGCGCCAAATAGTTTTTTTATTGCCCTCAAGTTTGGCCGATTGCTGTCGTCTGGCGCCGCCTCCACGCGCGCCTTGAGGCCAAAAATAAAAAATACTCACCCGAAATCCCCCTAAACTTTCCACGTCGCAATCCGTTACATATAAGGACTGCGGTGTGATTGTCCCGGCACAAAGGGGCACACCAAGGCAAACGGCACGGAGCCAACATGCATAAATAGTATCTGCAAGGAGTCATACCATGAGCGTCATCAATACCAACATCTCGTCCCTGAATGCACAACGCAACCTGAGCACCTCGGCATCTGCCCTGTCGACCTCGCTCCAACGCCTGTCCTCCGGCTTGCGTATCAACAGTGCAAAAGACGATGCGGCTGGCCTGGCAATTTCTGAACGCTTCACGTCGCAAATCCGCGGCCTGGATCAAGCCAAGCGCAATGCCAACGATGGTGTATCGATGCTGCAAACGGCTGAAGGCTCCCTGCAATCGACCGGCAACATCCTGCAGCGCGTGCGTGAACTGGCTGTCCAGTCCTCGAACGCCACCAACTCCGCCGGCGATCGCAAGGCGATCCAGGCTGAAGTCGGCCAGCTGCTGTCGGAAGCGGACCGCATCGCCCAGACTTCCGAATTCAATGGCTTGAAACTGCTCGACGGCAGCTTCGGCACCGCCACCTTCCAGGTCGGCGCCAACGCCGGCCAGAGCATCCAGGCCACCACCGCGAACTTCCGTACCAATAACTACGGCAACAACGAAGCCTCGACCGCGGCCCCGACCACCCTGGCCACCACCGGCACCGCCTACACCGCCGGCAGCTTCGCCCTGCAAGGCCTGGCCACCTCGAACATCGCCGTCACCGCCACCGACACCGCCCAGTCGCTGGCCTCGACCATCAACGGCGCCACCGCCAACACCGGCGTGACCGCCTCGGCCAAAACCGAGGAAGCGCTGACCCTGACCGCCGGCGGCGTGTATTCGCTCGCCGTCACGTCCGACAACAGCACCGCCGCCAACGTCACCTTCACCGTCGGCGCCGCGCTCAACGCTTCCGGCCTGGCGTCGGCCGTCAGCTCCTTTAACGATGTCTCGTCCAAGACCGGCGTCACCGCCAAGATGAACAGCACCAACGATGGCCTGATCCTGACCAATTCGGCCGGCAACAACATTACCCTGGCCAACAACAGCGCGTCGGCATCGGTCACGGCGGGGGCGATTAATTCGGCCGGCACCGTCGGCACCACCGCCGCCGTCGCCACCGGCACCACCTCGACCTCGATGGGTTATGTGTCGATGAACTCGGACAAGGGTTTCTCGGTCGGCAGCAGCGGTTCGACCGCGATTGCCGCCGGCACCGCCGCCTCGCTCAATACCGTTTCCGGTATCGACGTCTCGACCGCCAAGGGCGCATCGGACGCACTCAAGGTGCTCGATTCGGCCCTGGCCAACGTCAACAGCCAGCGCGCTTCCTTCGGCGCCCTGCAGTCACGCTTTGAAACGGCCGTCACCAACCTCGAATCGACGTCGGAAAACCTGTCTGCCTCGCGCAGCCGGATCCAGGATACGGACTTCGCTTCGGAAACCGCGAAACTGACCCGCGGCCAGATTCTGCAACAGGCAGGTACGGCAATGTTGGCCCAGGCCAACTCCCTGCCGAACGGTGTGTTGTCCCTGCTGCGCGGCTGATCCGCCCCGCTTGGTCGCCCTCCCCGGCCGCTGTTCAGGCGCCGGGGAATTTTCGTTAAAGGAAACAGGTCATGGAACTTCGCCCCTTAGACAACGCGCCAGCGGCGCCTCCGTTGCGCCCGGCCGCGCCCGAGAGCGCGTCCGCCAGCGCCAGGACGGCGGGCGCCGCCGCCAGCGGCAAGACCGGGGCCGTCAAAGAGGCGGCCGAGCCCGATCCCAGGGAAGTGAGCAAGGTGGTCGGCGAGATCAACCTGGCCATGCAAGCCATGTCGCGCAATATCGAGTTTTCAATCGATACCGACAGCCAGCGCACGGTGGTGAAGATCATCGACCAGACCACCAAGGAAGTGATCCGCCAGATGCCGACCGCCGAAGCGCTCGAAATCGGCAAGGCGCTGGAAAAAGTGCAGGGCTTGCTCATCAGACAGACCGCGTAAAGCGCAAAATCGGGCATAAACCGAACAAGCGGCGGATTACCCCTCTAAAGTCTGGATAGAAGATGCCGTTAACTTAGTATATTCATGCTTTTACCAGGAGGCGTTCGTGGCCATTTCTTCCGTCAGTTCAGGCGGCTCTATCGACGTCAACGACATCGTCAACAAGTTGATGATGGCGGAGAGCCGGCCTTTCGTCGCCATGCAGGACAAGGAAAAGGCGTACGCCGCCAAATTGTCCGCATATGGCACCCTGAGCGGAGCATTGGGCTCATTCCAGAGCGCCGTCAGCGGCCTGGCCGACCCGACCAAGTTCAAGACCGTGGGCGCCAGTTCGACCGAATCGAGCGTGCTCACCGCGACCGCCGGCAAGGATACCGTCAAGGGCAGCTACGCCGTCAACGTGACCCAGCTGTCGCAGGCGCAGACCCTGACCTCGGCCGGCCAGGCCAGCACCACCGCCCTGATCGGCAGCGGCGCGGCCACCACCCTCACCTTCGAATTCGGCAGCATCACCGGCGGCACCCTGGCCAATGGCGCCTACACCGGCGCCGCCTTCGACCAGGACGCCACGCGCTCGGCGCGCACCGTCACCATCGATTCGAGCAACAATTCGCTGCAAGGGATCCGCGACGCCATCAACAAGGCCAACGTGGGCGTGACCGCGACCATCATTTCGGACGGCGGCGCCAACCCCAACCGCCTGGTGCTGACCTCGGCCCAGACCGGCGAAACGTCGGCCATGCGCATTGGCGTCTCGGGCGACCCCGCCCTCGACAGCCTGCTCGGCTACAGCGCCGACGGCACCCAGAACATGCTGCAGAACAGCACGGCGCAAAATGCCAAGCTGACCATCAACGGCGTCGCCATCAGCAGCCCCAGCAACAATGTCTCGGAAGCGATCCAGGGCGTGACCATCAGCGCCCTCAAGATCGGCACCAGCACGGTCGGCATCACCAGCGACAGCACCGGCGCCAAGTCGGCGATCAACGCCTTCATCAAGTCCTACAATGACTTGAACAGCACCATCGCCGGCCTGACCACGGCGCCCAAGGCCAGCGAAGGCAAGGGCGCCGGCGTGCTGCTGGGCGACTCCACCACGCGCAACCTGCAATCGAGCCTGCGCAAGATGTTCTTTACGCCAGTGCCGGGCATGGATGGCGATATCAGCAGCCTGAGCCAACTGGGCGTATCGTTCCAGCCGGACGGCTCGCTCAAGCTCGACAATACCAAACTGCAGAAAGCCATCGATACCAACCTGGACGACGTCTCCAAGCTGCTCAGCACGGTCGGCTCGACCAGCGACAGCCTGGTCAGCTTCGTCAGTTCCACCAGCAACAGCTCGGTCGGTACCAAGAACCTGACGATCACCCAGATGGCGACCCAGGGCAGCGCCACCGGCAGCACCGCCGCCGGCACCAGCATCACCAAGGACGTCAACGACCAGTTGTCCCTGACCATCAACGGGGTGACCTCGACCGCGACCCTGCTGGCCGGTAACTACACGGCGGCCAGCCTGGCCAGCCATGTACAGTCGATCATCAACGGCGCGGTCGGCGCGACGGGCGCCAGCGCCACCAGCGGCACCGGAGTGACGGTCAAGAACGATAGCGGGATTTTCACGATCACCTCGAACAAATACGGGGCGAGCTCGAAAATCAGCCTGAGCGGCTCGGCCGCGGCCGGCCTGCTGGGCACCCCGACCGTGGTCGATGGACTCGACGTGGCCGGCACCATCGGCGGCGCGCTCGCCACCGGCAGCGGCCAGACCCTGACCGGCGACGCCGGCTCGGCCAGTTCCGGCATCCAGGTCAAAGTGAGCGGCGGCGTCATCGGCGAGCGCGGGAGCGTGAATGTCTCGAAAGGGGTAGGCGCGCAATTTACCGAACTGATCGACAGTTTTCTCAGCGCCAAGGGCACCATTCCCGGCAAGAACGCCGGCATCAATGCCAGCCTGGCCGATATCGCCAAACAGCGCGCGGCCCTCAATGTGCGCCTGACCCAGACTGAAAAAGACTTGCGCAGGCAATATTCGACGCTCGACGTGACGCTCTCGGGCATGAGTACGACGAGTAACTTCCTGGCGCAGCAGCTCGCCTCCCTTGGCACCATTCGATAGCATACGACAGAAAGAGGACATCAATTATGTTTGGATCTTCCAACAGGGGCGCGAGCAGCTACGCCAAGGTCGGCCTGGAAACCAGTGTGGTGGCGGCCTCCCCGCACAAGCTGATCGTCATGCTGTTCGACGGCGCGCTGGTGGCGGTACTCAGCGGCCTGATGCACATGAGGTCGGGCAATATCCCGGAAAAAGGCAAGGCGATCTCGAAAGCCATCCAGATCATCGACAATGGCTTGCGCGCCAGCCTCGACAAGAAAGCCGGGGGCCAGATCGCGGAAAACCTCGATTCGCTGTACGAATACATGAGCGCGCGCCTGCTCGCCGCGAACCTGAAGAACGATACCGACATCATGGTCGAGATCCAGGGTTTGCTGACCGAACTGCGCGAAACCTGGAACGCCATCGGTGCGGCCCCGACCGCCATTCCCGCCGACGTGGCGCCGGTGCGCATTTCCAACCTTGTGAGTGCCTGAACCATGACCATGACCAACGATGACGTGCTGTCGACCTACGAAGCGATGCTGGCCTTGTCGGCCAAAATGGTCAGCGCCGCCGAATGCGGCCAGTGGGATGAACTGAGCCTGCTCGAAAAGCGGGTCGGCGCGCATGTCGCGGCCCTGCAAGCGAATGACGAGCAAGTGCTGCTCGAAGGCGCCAGCCGGGTCAAGAAAGTGGCCATCATCAAGCAGTTGCTGGCGTACGACCGTACCATCCGCGACCTGACCACCCCGTGGATGGCGCAACTGTCGCAACTGATCAACAGCAGCGGCGCCTCGCGCCGGCTGAATAACGCCTACGGCGGCGTCTAGTCGCGCTCGCGATGCTCGCGCGCACGGACGGCCCGGGGGTGTCGGCGGTCGGCAAGGTCGACCCGGCCCGCCCCGCGCCCGGAGTCGGCGACAGCCGCCAGGATGCGCTCGCGCGCGCGCTGTCGACCCAGCTCGGCCAGTCGATGCGGGTCGCGGTCCTGTCGAAATTCAACGATGGCAGCTTCCTGGTCAGGGTGGCGGGCGAACAGGCCCGCATGAGCCTGCCCCAGGGCGCCGAAGCCGGCACCGAGATGCCGATGACCCTGATTGCGGTCAGTCCCCGTCCCCAGTTCCGCCTCGATACCCAGCCGGGCAGCGCCCCGGGCTTGCCGCCCGGCCCCGCCCAAGCGCCCTTGCCCGGCGCCGCCGGCCAGCCCCTGCCGACCGGCGCCACACCCGAACGCGCACCGCTCCAGGCGCCCGCGCTGGCGCAAGCGTTGGCGCAGCCGCAGGAAGGCCAGGGCGCCGGCGCGGCCAAGCTGACCGGGCGCGCCACCAGCCTGGCCGCCACCCTGCTCGGCAAGTCGCCCCTGACCGCCAGCGCCGACCTGCCCGCGCTCGATGCGAACACCCGGCCCGCCACCCTCAGCAGCACCGGACAATTGCTCGCGCGCATACTCGACATCGGCCATCCCGACCCCGGCAAGCCGGCCGCGATCGCCGGCGCCACGCCCCTGATCGACCCGAAGCACGGCGCGCCCGACACCGCCGCCCTGGCGCACAAGCTGGAACAGACGATCAGCCGCAGCGGCGTGTTCTACGAATCGCACGTGGCCGAATGGGCCGACGGCAAGCGTCCCCTGAGCGAACTGCAGCGCGAACCGCAGATGCAGCAAGCCATGGCCACACCCGGCGGCGGCAGCCGTCCGGCCGCGGCCGAACTGGCCAGCGCCCAGCTGATCAACCTGCAACTGACGACCCAGGAACAGGCGCGCGTGACCTGGCAAGGCCAGCTGGCGCCGGGCCAGGAGTTGCAATGGGAAATCCATAAAGATGCGCCGGAGCAGCGCGGACGCGGTACTGACGAGCCCAGCGCGCCCGTATGGAAGAGCGGCATGCGCCTGCGCTTTCCGCTGCTGGGAGAAATTGAAGCGAACATCGTCACCACGGGCGAGCGGGTCCACATCGAGTTGCGCACCGCCAGCCAGGGCACGGGCGACGCCTTGCGCGCGCGCGCGGGCGAGCTGACCTCGGCGCTGGACGTGTCCGGCACGGCGCTGGCCTCGCTGATCATCCGCACCCCCGAGGCTGGCAATGGCTGAGCCGCTGCCCAAGCGGGCCCAGTCGGCGGTCGCGCTGGCCTACAACAATGGCGACCCGGCGCCCAAGGTGGTGGCCAAGGGCAAGGGCTTGATTGCCGCCCAGATCATCGAGCGCGCCAAGGATGCCGGCGTGTTCGTGCACGAGTCGAAAGAGCTGGTGGCCCTGCTGATGGGCGTGGACCTGGACCGCCAGATCCCGCCGGGCCTGTATCGGGCGATTGCGGAACTGCTGGCGTGGCTATATCATATTGAAGCCGCACAAGCGACAGGTGGCCCCCTGCCCGCCCCGCCGGACGCAGCCCTTTTCATCGACCGACCACAAGAAGCGGCAGACAAAGATGCAATCAACCAATGATTCCGATATTGAAAGCTGGCACGACTTTGAAGTCGCCTCGCGCAAGGAAATCATCGCATTATTGCGCGGCATCGGCGAAAAGCGCCAGCTGGTGCGCATGGTCATCCGGCGCGGCACCGAAGTGTGCGTCTCGGCCATCCTCGATGTCGACCCCGACAACAACACCCTGACCCTGGACGGCTCGGCCGACCCCGAGCAGCACCGCCGCTTTGCCAATGTCGGCCGGATGGCCTTCGAAACCTCGCTCGACAAGATCCGCATCCTGTTCGCCTCCGAGGAGGTGCACGCCACCACCTTCGAAGACACGCCGGCGTTTACGATCCCCATCCCCGAGACCCTGATCCGGCTGCAGCGGCGCGAGTTTTACCGCATGGCCACGCCGGTCAGCAACCCGGTGTCGGTGGTGATCCGCCTGCCGCAGGATGCCGGCGGCGGCACCCACGTGTTTCCGCTGGCCGATATCAGCTGCGGCGGGATCGCCATCCTCGACAACAAACTGGTGCTGGGCACCACCATCGGCCAGAGCTACACGGGATGCCGCATCGATTTGCCTGATGTGGGCGCGGTCCAGACCACCCTGATGATCCGCAACTCGGTCGACCTGACCCTGCTCAACGACAAGACCAACCGCCGCCTCGGCTGCGCTTTTGTGGATATTTCGCGCGGCGGCCTTGCCAGCGTGCAAAAGTACATCACCAAGCTCGAGCGCGAACGGAATGCGCGCCTGGCCGGCCTGGGCTGATCCGGTTGGTTCGCTAAGTCAATTTATTCGCTGAGTCAATTCCTTCGGTCAGGCAAACTATCCGGACGGCAGCAGCGCAATTGAGCGCAGGCCAAGAGCGTGCCGATAGCCCGGCATGGCTCAGCCCGAAGGGGTATGTTTCAAGTTCACCGCGCACTTTTCGGAGAATGATGATGAAACGTACACTCGGGCTGTCAGCGACCTTGGGGCTACTGGTCGCCTGTTCCACCCCCTACCGCACGCCCGTGCTGGATTCGACGCCGGCCACCCTGCCAACCTTCGCCGGCGTGGCCAAGCTGCTCACCCCGGAACGCGCGCTCGACGTGCTGCTGGTGCACGGCATCTGCACCCAGGACGAGAGTTGGGCCACGGAATCGGTGACCCAGCTGTACACCAGCCTGGGCGGCGATTCGGCCCAGGTGGCGCTGTCCGCGACCACGGTGGCCGATACCGGCATCGTGGTGTACCGCCAGAGCTTGCCGCTGGCGGCCGGCGCGCTCAATGTCAACGCGATCCTGTGGTCGCCCCTGACCACGCCGCTCAAGGCCGGGCTGTGCTATGACCAGAGCAACAAGTCAGGCTTTTGCCCGTCGGACCAGGCCGCCAACGCCTATCCCTACAAGCGCGCCACCTTCAACCGGACCTTGAAGGACAAGCTGCTCGACGATTGCCTGGCCGACGCCGTGATTTACCAGGGCAAGTCGCGCCAGGCGATCAGCCAGCGCATGCAGGCGGCCATCCTGCAGTCGGTGGGAGCGGGTGGCGGCAGCGGCCGGCCGCTGGTGCCGGCCGGCGGCGAGGTGCCGCCGGCGCCCATCCCGCTGGTGCTCATCACCGATAGCCTGGACAGCAAAGTGACCTTCGACGCCCTGTTCAAGCTGGCCGGCACGCCGGAGCAGTCGGCGGCGGCGCTGCAAGTGTTCAATCGCACGTCCTTGGTGTTCATGCGCGCCAACCAGTTGCCGCTGCTCAGGCTGGCCGAAATGGATCTGGACGGCTCGATGGCGCCGCCGGGGCCGGACGACTTTCCGGCCGATCCGATCCAGGCCCTGATCGCGCAGCGCAACGTCCAAGGCCTCGGCAAGCCGACCGATGTGCCGACCGTGGTGGCGTTCACCGATCCCAACGATGTGCTCGGGTACACTCTGGTGAAGAGCCCGTTCGGCGCGCGCGCGACGTATCCGATCATCGATGTGGTGGTGTCGAACGCGCCCACCTACTTCGGGCTGATTGAACTGCCGACCAGCGCACACACGGATTACCCGCGCAACGAGGCGGTGCGGCGCATGATCGCCTGCGGCGAGCCAGCGCTGGAAGGGTGCGGAAACTGACGGCGGGACAGGCTGGCGCTTGCGCCAGCCTCATTGACTTATTCAAGTTTGTATCTTGCAAACGCCGCTAACTGGCACGGCCTCGGCGTTGACCGGATTGCCGGGCTTCCCGCGATGTCGTGATCGTGCCGCGGCGCTCTCAATCTGACCAGCCGTCTTTCAAAGCCAGCGTGCCTTTCGACCCCAATATTCTGTTAACTTCCTGACGTGTGGCGCTGGCATTGCCGTCCGCCGAGCCACCAAGCGTCCGTATTGTTTCCGACGCCTGGCTGCCGCTGGCCGCAACATTCAAGGTCTGTAGCGCAATGCGAACGCCCTTGGCTGGAAGACCGGGCACGAAGCCGATGCCGGCCGCAAGCACACTGACGGCCACGCTACCAGCCACCGCAACCTCGGCCTCGCTCCGCCCCCGGTTCCGCAATTCCAACATGAGCTCCTCGACTGCCTCGTTGCCCGTGGTAGCGATTGCGTACGCCGCGTCAGTGGCTCTTTTCATCGATTCGACAGGCTTGGTTGGATCAAACTTGTTCGCGACGTCCTTCATGACAGCCACACCCAAGCTGCGTTTATCCGCCGCCGTCAATTCTTCCACTCCGCCAATCACCTTGACAGTGCCTGAAGCAATTTGCACGTCTTTCCTAACCCGGTCGGCGATCGCATGCATCTCTTCTTGTGTAATCGCATTGGCATCCTTGGCAACATCCACGGTGTTTTTGACCACCTTTTTCATTTGCTCAAATTTGCGTTCGACGCCCTCGGCTACCGGGTTGCGGCTGCTGTCGCGGTGAATAGCGATGGTCACCCGTTGCAAGCGCTCATTGCCAGTGCCCGCCTGTGCGACCCGAAAAGGCGGCTTCGTCGGCGCGTCAGAATGCGGTGGCGGCAATGGCTCCTTCGGCTTCATCTTATCCGCTACTCGGTCAAGCACGACGCCGCCGACAAAAATGCTGATCTTATTTATCGGGACTCTACCTGCCATGGATGTTCCTTTCGTTTGCTGGAAAAATCAGCAGCCGCTTTGTCAGTGGCGCCCCCTTCCTGAGTGGCATGCATCAAGAAAAAGTTCTCAATTCCCGGAAATTTAATGCTTGCCCTGAGGGTGGGAGCGCGCGGCCTATCCGATCACCGATGGGTGTCGTAGGCTGCAAGCCGTGCGATACAAGGCTTGGCGCGACCTGGTGCGCTCGTACAGCCAGCCGAGAAACATCCCGATGAGCACGGCGTCGACATATTGATACATATTCATGTGCGCAAAGCCGAACAGCCCGGCCGGCACCAAACGGGAGCAATATGCTTACCGGAACGGGAAAGGGATTCTACTTGGGCGACACCTTGGCCAGCGCTGGCCAATCACGCTCGGCCTTCATTCCGAAATGCGAGAGCACGGTCTCAATGGTAGGGACCAAAGACGATGGTCGCATTTTGGTAGTCCCGTTCCACTCGACCTGACCGCACTGGAAGCAAATCCGCATTGTGCTCGTTAGCACTTTTCCTTGATAAAATGCAATGGTATGGTGAGGTTCGAAAACGCAAGCAGGCTCACCGTTCTGAGTGGCGGCTGGCATCTTTCTAATCGCCGTAAGGAAGTTTTTCCGCTCAATAGCACTGAGCTCATGCGAGATATAGATCGTTGGTGTATACCCGACAGGGCGCTGGGGCTGGGTGTCGGGATCCAAGACGTCGTCCACATTGGAATGCTCGCTCACGACAATACGGTCGGCGCTTCGCAAAGCAGTTTCCAAGGCTGCAACATATTGCCGGCCATCGCCGCTCTCCTCGATCACTCTCGGTGACTCGGGATACTGCTCAGATGGATCACTCGTAGCGACCTGCTTGTGACAGCCCACGCAGAGCAGTGCTGATAAAATCGCTAATCTCGTGCCGGCCATCGATATCCATTAAGCAATAATAAGTGGCGACAGCGAAAGTAATAGCCGAATCCGAAAAGAATCGCCCCCACCGCCAGAAAACCAATAATCCAAGGGCCGTAACCCGGAAAGGCACGGTTAATTAACCAAGACAGCCCACAGCCCACCACGGGTAAAAATACCAGACCTGGAAGAAGCGTCGTTCCGCTAGCAGTGCCGCCGCTTCGCATGGCTTCAACAGCTTTCCCCATGGCGCCGGCTATGTCAAGCACGAGTGACGCGGCGGCAAGAAGAATGGTAATGGCGAGATAGGACAATTTGAAATCTCATGTAAGGATTTAAAGGAAACAGAGATAAAGCGAAAAATACCCCACCAAGGGATGGATGGATGGAACGTCCACCCGCCGGTTTCGCTCCGAAATTGCCTCGACGGGCTGGCATTGTAGCTATCAAATGACCGCTCGTGGCAGGATGCAGGCCTCATGCCGAACTGGCCGTTCTCGCCTCCCAAGGCCGCCTTAACCGGTTGACGCAGGCACTTCCCGTTCAAACCCGGTTAGCAAGTTCGCCGGCAATGCCCGCGATCCGCTGTTTGAGCGAAACCACCTCCGTGAACTCGGCACGCTCGACCGGCTCGTCCCAGTTGCCATCCCTCACCAGCATGAGCAAAAAATAGCCATGCTCATCGAACGAGGGAGTCCAGCCGACGTCCAGCACCAGGTCGTGGCCGTAGACAATCTGCAGCAGGTCTTCCTTGAGATAGTCGGCATGCTGCGCCGCATCGAACGCATCGGGAAGAAAAGAGATGTCGTCGAACACGACCACGCCCTGCCCGATATCGATATTCCAAAACATCATTGCCTTTCAGTGAACAATCGCTCTTCCCGCTCACCTGCCGCGCTGCGCGGCCGGGGCGTGCAATGTACGGTACAACATGGCCGCCCCCGCTAGCCCCAACAGAATCGCCGTCAGCCATGACAAGGATGCGAACGTCGGAAAACCCTGGTCCACCTTGCCTGCGTCGCTCAACGCCTGGGTGACGCACACGGTGTTGTACGCGGCATGGAGCCCGATGCAGGGTAGCAGCGACCTGGTGCGCTCATACAGCCAGCCGAGAAACATCCCGATGAGCACGGCGCCGACATATTGATAGATATTCATGTGCGCAAAGCCGAACAACCCGGCCGAAGCCAGGATGGCTCCCCATTTCGGATATTGCCCCAGAAAGCTGCGCAAGATGATTCCGCGAAATAGCATTTCTTCCAGCACCGGGGCCAGAACGCAGATCGCCACGACCATTCCCACGCTGTCGGCCTTCATGCCGGCAAACAGGGCTTGCTCCTGTAACGTCATGGGAAACTGCATCAGCATCGCCGCATCGAGCATGGACAGGGACATGAAGATCACGGGGAGCGTCAGGGCGACTGCGGGAAAGACCACCAGCACGATGGCGCTTGCGGAGGCCGACGACGAGTGAAACAGCTCGCGGTAGGTCAAGCCTTTGTAGTGCATCACCACGGTAAAGACAACCCCATTGCCGAGCACCATGATCATGCCGGTCAAGTCGCGCGGCTCCATCGCCAACACGCCGCGCACGTCGTACAGCGCCGCGCCCACCAGATACTCGGCCATGTACAGCGCGACGAATAGCATCAGCGCTTCCAGCGCATTCGGGAAAGTCTCGTTTTTCTTATCCATCAATCAGCAATCATGCGTTCGCGGCCGTGAGCCGCGCAAAGGCAAGAGTAAACGTGATTTTCGGAATTATTACAAGAAAGAAATTTCAACAATACGGCTGTCGTCCCTGGCGAACGCAGGGGAAACGAAACAGCGGCCGCGCTTACACCTGCATATTCATGATCTCGTGATACGCCGACACCAGCTTGTTCCTCACTTGCACGCTTGCCTGAAAGCCAATACTGGCCTTCTGCATCGAAATCATCACATCCGACAAACTCACCTTGTCGTCGCCCATGGTAAACGCCTTGCCCTGCCCGTCGGCCTTGATCTGGGCTTCGCTGACCTGGGCGATGGACGACTTGAGCGCATCGGCGAAGTCGACCTTGCCGACATCCGGCTCGGGCGTGACCTTGACCGCCGGCCCGACGCCCCCGGCCGGGCGCGTCGCCGCCGCCTTGAGCTGGGCCATCATGGCTTCGATCCGGTCCGATCCGATTCCGTTCACGTTCATGTCGTTTCCTCTGTTCACACTGGCGGGCGCTTGCTTGCCCCATCCCGCGAGTACAATATGTATACCAGCGAAGTCAGGGTGCCAGAATAGCACCCGGGTGGCGCGCCGGCCCCGCGAGCAGGGGCCAAAAGCGCGCTCTGTTCGATGCTTTGAGCGGGGGCCCCGCCCCACATAATGGAGTCTGAGCCCCAGCCTTTGCGCAGGTTTGGGAAATTCCTACCAGTTTGGGCCTAGCCCGTCGGACACCCCCACCATGGCAGCTGCAACCGCAGAAGAACTCGTCGATATCCCCCAGGACACGCCGCCCCCCACGTTCCTGCAGTCTCCGCTCGGGAAAAATTTCCTGCGCGGGGGCGGCATCGCGGCGGTGCTGGCCTTGATGCTCGGCATCTGGCTGTGGAGCCAGCGTACCGAATACGGCATCTTGTTTACCAATGTCAGCGACAAGGATGGCGGCGCCATCATGGCCTCGCTCGACCAGATGGCCGTGCCTTACAAGTTTTCGGATGGCGGCGCCTCCATCATGGTGCCCAACGAACAGGTGCACGCCATCCGCCTCAAGCTGGCCGCGCAAGGCTTGCCCAAGGGCGGCACGGTCGGCTTCGAGCTGATGGAAAACCAGAAACTGGGCGTGTCCCAGTTCCACGAACAAATCAATTACCAGCGCTCGCTCGAAGGCGAACTGGCGCGCTCGATCGAATCGATCGCCGCCGTCAGCTCGGCGCGCGTGCACCTGGCGCTGCCGAAACCGTCGGTGTTCGTGCGCGAGCAGCAAAAGCCGACCGCGTCGGTGTTGCTGAATCTACAAACCGGCAGGGTCATCGACCAGGCCCAGGTCAACGCCATCGTCCACCTGCTGGCATCGAGCGTGTCGGAATTGCCCGTCTCGAACGTGACCGTGGTCGACCAGAACGGCAACCTGCTGTCCGATCCCGATAAATCGGGCAATGCGCGCAAGCTCGATCCGAACCAGCTCAAGTACGTGGAAGCGGTCCAGAAAAACATCATCAAGCAGGTCGAGTCCTTGATCACGCCGCTGGTCGGCCCCGGCAATGTGCGCGCCGAAGCGACCGCCGACATCGACTTCGCCCAGGTCGACACGGCCGCCGAAGTCTACAAGCCGAACTCGCCGCCGGAGCCGCAATCGATCCGCAGCCAGCAAACCTCGGAAGCGAACGGCCCCGGCACCGCCAACCCGTCCGGCGTGCCGGGCGCGCTCTCCAACCAGCCTCCGGGCCTGGCCACGGCACCCCTGAGCGCCACCGGCGCGCCCGCCACGGCGCCGCTCGCCAGCACCGGCCCGACGCGCAAGGACACCACCACCAATTTTGAAGTCGACAAGACCGTGCGCTACGAGCAGCGTCCGATGGGCCTGGTCAAGCGCCTGACCGTCGGCGTGCTGGTCAACCACCGGCGCTCGGTCGATGCCAAGACCGGCCGGGTCACGGTCACCCCGCTTTCGCCCGACCTAGTGGCCAAGATCAACGAGCTGGTCAAGCAAGCCATGGGTTACTCCAAGGAGCGCGGCGATACGCTCAACGTCACCAATGCCGCCTTCGATGGCGTGGACAAGCCGGACCTCCCGGCCGTCACGCTCGACTGGTGGCGCGATCCGGCCAACCTGCCGCTGGCCAAGGATGTCGCCAAGTATCTGTTCGTGTTCGCGGTCATTGCCTTCCTCTACTTCCGCCTGCTGCGCCCGATGCTGCGCCCGGTGCTGACCAAGTTCGACAAGGCCCACGAATTGCCGCCCGAGCCGGTCCCGACCGCGGAAGAAAAGGCCGAAGAGGCCGCCAGCGCCGAAGCCGCCCAGCAGGAAGCCGAAGCCCAGGCCGAATCGCAGCAGGACCACAGCTACCGGGCCAACCTGGCGCTGGCCAAGAAACTGGCGCAGGAAGATCCGCGCATCGTCGCAAACGTCATCAAGGCATGGGTAGGTACAAATGAATGATAATGGAATCCAGAAGGCAGCCATCCTGATGCTGGCCATCGGCGAGTCCGAGGCGGCCGAGGTGATGCGTTTCCTCGGCCCGCGCGAAGTGCTCAAGCTCGGCGCGGCCATGGCCACGATGAAAAATGTCCAGCACGAGCAGGTGGTCACGGTGCTCGAATCCTTCCGCGAGCAGACCGAACTGACCTCCACCGTCGGCCTCGATTCGGATGAATACATCCGCCAGGTGCTGACCAAGGCGCTGGGCGACGACAAGGCTTCGGTGCTGCTGTCGCGCATCCTGGGCGGCAAGGATGCGTCCGGCATCGAAAGCCTGAAGTGGATGGACGCTTCGTCGGTGTCGGAACTGATCCGCAACGAGCACCCGCAAATCATCGCCACCATCCTGGTCCACCTGGAGCGCGACCAGGCTTGCGAAATCCTCGGCAACTTCACCGACCGCCTGCGCAACGACGTGGTGCTGCGCATCGCCACTCTCGACGGCGTACAACCGGCCGCCCTGCGCGAACTGAACGATGTGCTCACCAAGCTCTTGTCGGGTAATGAAAACATCAAAAAATCCTCGCTCGGCGGGGTACGCGCGGCGGCCGAAATCCTCAACTTCATGAGCGGCGAGCAAGAGGGTTCGGTGATGGACAATATCAAGAACTACGACAACGACATGGCCCAGAAAATCATGGATGAAATGTTCGTGTTCGATAACGTCATCGACATCGACGACCGCGGCATCCAGCTGTTGCTGCGCGAAGTGCAGTCCGAAATGCTGATCATGGCGCTCAAGGGCGCCTCGCAGGAATTGCGCGAGAAAATCTTCCGCAATATGTCGGCGCGCGCCGGCGAAATGATGCGCGAAGACCTAGAATCGAAAGGACCGGTGCGCCTGTCCGAAGTCGAAACCCAGCAAAAACAAATCCTGCAGATCGTGCGCCGCCTGTCCGACGAAGGCCAGATCGTGCTCGGCAAAGGTGAGGATTCCTTCGTCTGATGGCTACTCTTCCGAAAGAACTGCAAACCGCCTACCAGCGCTGGGAAATGAATTCCTTCGACCGCGTTCCGGAGCCGGAACCGGTCCATCTCGACATCGCGCCGCAGCAGGAAGCGCTGCCGGACGAACCGCCCGCGCCCCACTGGCCGAGCGAGGACGAACTGGCCGCCATCCGCGAACAGGCGCGCCTGGAAGGCTTTGATGCGGGCCACGCGGCCGGCTACGCCGACGCGCACGCGCTCGGGCGCGAGGAAAGCGCGGCCGAAATCGCCAACCTGCAATCGATCGCCGCCACCTTCGCGCAGGCGCTCACCCAGGCCGACGAACACATCGCCAACGATATGCTGGAACTGACCCTGCACCTGGCCAGGAACATGCTGCGCACCGCGCTCGCGGTCAAGCCCGAGCTGATCATCCCGGTCATCCGCGACGCCATCTCTTACCTGCCGGTGCTGCAGCAGCCAGCCGTGCTGATGCTGCACCCGGACGATGCGCGCCTGGTGCGCGACACGATCAGCGACGAACTCGACAAGGGCGGCTGGAGGGTGGCCGACGACGCCAACATCCAGCGCGGCGGCTGCAAGATCGATACCGCCAGCAACCAGATCGATGCCCAGGTCGAGGTGCGCTGGCAGCGCCTGGCCAACGCGCTCGGCAAGAACGACGTCGAGTGGCTGGAACGATGAGCCGCCCCAAGCCCGAGCTGGACCGCCACACCAGCCGCTGGTCGTCCTACCTGCGCGACTGCGGCACCCTGGTCGGCTTCGTCGAGCCGCAGCTGGTGTCGGGCCGCATCACGCGCGTGGCCGGCCTGGTCATGGAATGCGTGGGCCTCAAGCTGGCCGTCGGCAGCGCCTGCACCATCCCGATGCCGAGCGGCGCCCGGGTTGAAGCGGAAGTGGTCGGCTTTGACGGCGACCGCCTGTTCCTGATGCCGCAAAGCGATGTCGAAGGCATCGTGCCGGGCACCAAGGTGCTGCCGGTCGAGGCGACCTTGCCGCGTCCGGGCTCGGTAGCCCATCCACGGCGCCGTCCGAGCGACCGCGCGCGCCACTTGCCGGTCGGCATGGGCCTGCTGGGCCGGGTGGTGGACGGGGCCGGACGCCCGCTCGACGGCCTCGGTCCCCTGCTCACCGACGACAGCGGCCCGATCAACGTGCGCCCCGCCAATCCGCTCGACCGCGCTCCCATCGTGGAAACGCTCGACGTCGGCATCCGCGCCATCAACGCCATGCTGACGGTGGGCCGCGGCCAGCGCCTGGGCTTGTTCGCCGGTTCCGGGGTCGGTAAATCGGTGCTGCTGGGAATGATGGCGCGCTTTACCAAGGCCGACGTGGTGGTGGTCGGCCTGATCGGCGAACGCGGCCGCGAGGTCAAGGAATTCATCGAACACATCCTCGGGCCCGAAGGCCTGGCGCGCGCGGCCGTGGTGGCGGCGCCGGCCGACACCCCGCCGCTGATGCGCCTGCAAGGCGCGGCGTACACCACGGCGATCGCCGAACATTTCCGCGACCAGGGCAAGAACGTGCTCATGATCATGGATTCGCTGACCCGCTACGCCATGGCGCAGCGCGAAATCGCCCTGGCCATCGGCGAGCCGCCCGCCACCAAGGGCTATCCGCCGTCGGTGTTCGCCAAGCTGCCGGTGCTGGTGGAACGGGCCGGCAACGGCCTCGTCGGCGGCGGCTCGATCACGGCGTTTTACACCGTGCTCACCGAGGGCGACGACCAGCAAGACCCGATCGCCGACTCGGCACGCGCGATCCTGGACGGCCACTTCGTGCTCAACCGGCGCCTGGCCGAGGCCGGCCACTATCCGGCCATCGATATCGAACAGTCGATCAGCCGCGCCATGCACACGATCACCAGCACCGCCCACCAGCACGCGGCGCGCCGCCTCAAGCAACTGTATTCGCGCTTCGAGCGCTCGCGCGACCTGATCACGGTCGGCGCCTACGCCCACGGCAGCGACCCGGTGCTCGACCAGGCCATCGCCCTGAACGACAAGATCGAAGCGTTCCTGTGCCAGGAAATCACGGAAAACGTCGGCATGCCGCAGAGCTTGGCCGAATTAACCGCTCTATTCTCGTGATGGGATCGGAGTCAAGCTGCCTATAATGATGCATTATGGCAAAACAAACCGTCCTCGATACCCTGCTCGAACTGGCCCAGCGCGACACCGATGATGCCGCCAAGCGGCTGGGGGTGGCGATCAAGGCGGCCGAAGAGACCGAACAAAAGTTGCAGATGCTGCTGGGCTATCTGGAGGATTACGCGCAAAAGCTGGATTCGGCCCAGCGCGCCGGCATGACGCCGATGGCGTACGCCAATTTCATTGCCTTCATGGGCAAGCTGGAGCACGCCATCCTGGGCCAGCGCGAGATCGTCAAGCATGCGCACCAGCGCAGCGCGGTGGAAAAGGGCTTATGGCAGGCGAGCGAGCGCAAACGGGTGTCCTACCGCACCCTGAACGAGCGCGCGGCGACCGAAGCACTGCGCCTGGAAAACAAGCGCGACCAGAAACAGATGGATGAACACGCCGCCCGCCAGGCTTATTACAAACGTTGATGCACCCTGTCATAACCAACCGATCGCCCGCCATGTCCACGCCTCCCCTTTTGCCGCAACTCGCTTCCCTGAATGCCACGCCGGCGCCGGCGCGCAGCAATGCCGCCGCCGCATCCGCGGCCCCGGCGGTGCAATTCGGCCAGACCTTGTCGCGCGAAATCGCGCAGCGCCAGACCATGACCCAGCCGCCGCCAGCGGGCGCCGCCGCCAAGGCCCCCGCGCCGCGCCCGGCCGAAAAAGCCCCGGCCCCGCGTCCGCAACAAGGCGCCAAAGCGGAGCAGGCCAGCCCGCCCGCCCAGGACACGGCGCCGGCCCAGCCCACCGCCCCGGCCGTCGGCAATGCCAGCAATACCCAGTCCGGCGAGAGCGGCAACAGCCCGGCGACCGACGATAGCGCGGCCGCCGCCGCGGCTGCCGCCGACAGCGCCGCCGCAGCCGCGGCGCGCGCCGAACTGCCGCTGGCCGACATGCTGGCCCTGGTCGCCAGCCTGACCCAGCCGGCGCAAGCGGCGGGCGCGCCGGTCGCCACCGATCCGGCCTGGAGCACCCTGGCCGCAACCCGTGGCGCCACCACGGCCGGCGCCGCCGAACCGGGCCTGGCGGCTGATGCCGCGCTGGCCGCCTTCAGCGCGCCGGCCATGGCGGCGGCCGGGCGCTTCCCGACCATCGATGGCGCCCCTACCCCGCCCGCTGTCGGCGCGCTGAGTCTGCCAAGCGAAGCGGCACTGACGATGGCGGCCGATGCCCCCGCGCCGGTCGAGCTGCGCGCCATGCTGGAAGGCGCCATGCCGCGCGCGGCCGGCGCCAGCGCCGCCGCCGATACCACACAAACACAAGGCGCCGCGCCGGCGCTGCAAACGGCGCTCCTGCAGACCGAGGCGGCGCGCATCGCTCCCGCCGCCCGCGAGCTGCCCGAGGCCGTCGCCATCGACACCGCGGCGATCGCGCCGACGCCGGTGGGCGCGCCGCTGCAGCAAGCCGCCGCCGGCCTGGCGCAGGCGGCCAATGCCGGCACCGACAAGCTGTCGGCGCGGGTCGGTACCCCGGCCTGGGACAACCAGGTCGGCCAGAAAATCGTCTGGATGGTGGCCGGCAAGGAGCAAAGCGCCACCCTGACCCTGAACCCGCCCGACCTGGGTCCGGTCCAGGTGGTGCTCAACATCAGCGGCGACAACGCCAGCGTGACCTTCTCGTCGGGTGAGCTGGAAGTGCGCCAGGCGCTGGAAAATGCCATGCCAAAACTGCGCGAAATGATGGATGACAGCGGCATTTCGCTGGGCAACGCCAGCGTCAACGCCGGCATGCCGGAACAGCGCCAGGACCAGGATCAGGGCGGGCGTGCCATGGCCGGCGGCGGCGGCACGGGCGGCGTTGCCGGCCTGGCCAATGGCAGCGCGTCCGACGCCAACGAACGCCTGGCGGCCAAGGCCCCGGTCCAGGGTGGACGGCTGGGGATGGTCGACACCTTCGCCTGATGGCGCGCCAGGAACTTGTCGAATTGCCTGGCCTGCCCTGCGCCGCGCATGCACGGCGCATCGGCTGTCGATCAGCCGCCACGGGTCGGGCCGGGTTCGGGCCTGTTTTCCACGCATCCGCACGCTCATTTCTTCGCGATAATGACATAATGCAGGCATGATCCACCGACGCCGTCTTGAGGTACCTTGAAAGCGAAAGCAAACATGAAAGCTGCAGCCCCCCCTGATGCGACCGTCAAGCCGCCGTCGAAGAAAAAGGCCATGATCGGTGCGGCCGTGGCCGTGCTTGCGCTGGGCGGCGGCGGCGCGGGCTGGTTCTTCATGCACAGCAAGGGCGGCGACGATACCGAGGAATCGGCCAAGCCGTCCAAGAAAAAGAAAAAGGCCAAGGCGCACGCGGCACCCGTGTTCGCCCCGCTGGAAGTATTTACCGTCAATCTGCAACCGGACGGCGGAGAAGAGAGCATGCTGCAGACCACCATCACGCTCGAAGTCATGGGCCCGGAGCAGGCCGACCTGATCAAGGCCCACATGCCCAAGGTACGCAGCCGCGTGCTGCTGCTGCTGTCGGCCAAGAAAGCGTCGGACGTGAAGACGGTGGAAGGCAAGAACAAGCTGGCCGAGGAAATTCTCGAGGCGCTCAAGAAGCCGTTCGGCGAGAACGACGAGCCGCAGGAAGTCAACGAAGTCATGTTCACCCAGTTCATCATCCAGCCCCAATAACGCGCCATGGCCGATAATTTTCTCTCGCAGGAAGAAGTCGATGCCCTGCTCAAGGGCGTCAACGGCGACCAGGATGAAGCGTCCGCGCCCGAAGACAACACGGGCGTGCGCACCTACAACCTGGCGACCCAGGAACGGATCGTGCGCGGCCGCATGCCGACGCTCGAAATCATCAATGAGCGTTTCGCGCGCCTGTTGCGGGTCGGCCTGTTCAACTACATCCGGCGCAGCGCCGAGGTGTCGGTCGGCTCGGTGCGGGTCTCCAAATACAGCGAATTCATCCGCAATCTGGTGGTGCCGACCAACCTCAACCTCGTGCACATGAAGCCGCTGCGCGGCACGGCCCTGATCGTGTTCGATCCTGGCCTGGTGTTTTTGCTGGTGGACAATCTGTTCGGCGGCGACGGGCGCTTCCATACCCGGGTCGAGGGGCGCGATTTTACCCAGACCGAGCAGCGCATCATCTTGCGCATCCTCGATATCGTGTTCGATTCGTATGCGAAATCGTGGGAACCGGTGTATCCGGTCGAGTTCGAGTACATCCGTTCCGAGATGAATACCCAGTTCGCCAACATCGCCACCCCGAACGAAGTGGTGGTGTCGTCCACCTTCACCATCGAGCTCGGCTCGGTGAGCGGCCAGATCCACATCTGCATGCCGTATTCGATGATCGAGCCGATCCGCGACACCCTCACCTCCAGCCTGCAGGGCGAGGCGCTGGAAGTGGACAAGCGCTGGATCCGCCTGATGACCCAGCAGATCCAGATCGCCGAAGTCGAACTGGTCGCCGTGCTGGGCACCGCGCGCGCGTCCTTCGACGAGATTCTCAATTTCAAGGTGGGCGATATCGTCGCCCTCAACGTGCCCGAACAGATCCAGGCCACCGTCGACGGCGTGCCGGTGATGGATTGTACTTACGGCGTGCTCAACGGGCAATACGCACTCAAGGTCGAGAAACTGCTCGCCAATGCGGACACCAAATAATTTAGGAGAGCCATATGGCCGACAATCTGGAAGATGATGCAATGGATGACGACTGGGGCGCGGCCATCGCCGAGCAGGCCAAGGCGGAAGCCGACGCGCTGCAAAGCCAGGCCGCCAGCGCGGCCGTGTTCAAGGATTTTTCGAACAAGGGCACCAAGCCGGACACGCCGAACGATATCGACTTCATCCTCGATATTCCGGTCCAGCTCACGGTCGAGCTGGGACGGACCAAGATCGCCATCAAGAACCTGCTGCAACTGGCCCAGGGTTCGGTGGTCGAGCTCGACGGACTGGCGGGCGAGCCGATGGACGTGCTGGTCAACGGCTGCCTGATCGCCCAGGGCGAGGTGGTGGTGGTGAATGATAAATTCGGTATTCGCCTGACGGACATCATCACGCCGTCCGAACGGATTCGAAAACTGAATAAATGACGGCCCGCCTGCTTGCCGCCGTGGCGCTGGCGTGCAGTCTGGCGCCGGCCCTGGCCGCCGATCCGGCGGCCGCTTCGGTTCCTGCCGCTCCGGTTCATGCCGCTCCGGTTCATGCCGCTCCGGTTCCTGCCGCTTCGGTTCCTGCCGCTTCGGTTCCTGCCGCTTCGGTTCCTGCCGCGCCGGTTGCGCTTGCCTCCGCGCCTGCCGCCGCCGCAGCTCAGGCCGGCAGTGTGCAAGCCGCTCCCGCCGCCACCCTGCCCGCCCCTGCCGCCGCGCAGGCGGCGCCCGGTCCCATGACGGGGCCCTCGGCCGGCAACCTGCTGCAAACGATTTTCGCCCTGACCCTGGTGCTGGCCCTGCTCGGCGGCATGGTCTGGTTCATGAAACGCTACGGTCCCCAGAGCGCCGCCGGCGCGGCCCAGATACGTACCGTCGGCGCGCTCAGCCTGGGCGGACGCGAACGCATCATCGTGGTCGAGGTGGGCGACCAGTGGATCGTGGTGGGCGCCTCGCCCGGCCGGGTCAACGCGCTGGCCACCATGCCCAGGCGCGATGCGCCGCCCGGCGGCCCCGCGCTGCTGGCCCACGGCCCGGCATCGGGCAGCTTTGCCGAATGGCTGAAACAGACCATCGACAAACGCAATGGACCTTAAGCCGCCTTCCCTGCCACCCGTGAACCGCACGCGCCGCCGGCTGCCGCTGCTGGCGCTGGTAGCGGCCATCGGCCTGCCGGCGCTGGCGCTGGCCGCGCCGGGCATCCCGACCTTCACCACCGCACCTGCCCCGGGCGGCGGCACGGCGTACTCGCTGCCGGTCCAGACCCTGCTCCTGATGACGGCGCTGTCGTTCCTGCCGGCGGTGCTGCTGATGATGACCAGTTTTACCCGCATCATCATCGTGCTGTCCTTGCTGCGCCAGGCGATCGGCACCCAGTCGGCCCCGCCCAACCAAGTCATGGTCGGGCTGGCGCTGTTCCTGACCCTGTTCGTGATGGGCCCCGTATTCGACAAGATTTATGTGGACTCCTACCAGCCGCTGCAGGAAAACAAGATCCAGATGGGCGAAGCCATGGACAAGGCGGTGGCGCCCCTGAAAACCTTCATGATCCGCCAGACGCGCCAGGCCGACCTGGCCATGTTCGTGCGCATTTCGCGCTCGGCCGCTCTGCAGGGGCCGGAAGACATTCCGCTGCGCATCCTGATTCCCGCTTTTGTGACCAGCGAATTGAAAACCGCGTTCCAGATCGGCTTCGCCATCTTCATTCCGTTTCTCATCATCGATATGGTAGTGGCGTCGGTGCTGATGTCGATGGGGATGATGATGATGTCGCCGGCCGTCATTTCGCTGCCGTTCAAGCTGATGCTGTTCGTGCTGGTCGATGGCTGGCAGTTGCTGCTCGGCTCGCTCGCGCAAAGCTTTTATTAGAAAGGGCCCGCCATGACTCCCGAGAGCGTGATGACAATGGGCCGCACGGCCATGGAAGTGACCCTGATGGTGGCCGCGCCCATGCTGCTGGTGGCGCTGATCATCGGCCTGATCGTCAGCATCTTCCAGGCCGCCACCCAGATCAATGAAGCGACCTTGTCCTTCATCCCCAAGCTGATCGGCATTTTCGTCGCCCTGATCGTGGCCGGGCCGTGGATGCTCGCGGTCATGCTCGACTACATGCGCCAGGTGTTTACCGGCATTCCCGGCCTGGTCGCTTAAGCGTTCCGCGCCCGCCCTTCCCAGCCGCCGCATGCTCACCCTGACCAGCGCCGAGATGAACGCGTGGATCGCCGGCCTGCTGTGGCCGCTGTCCCGCATCCTCGGCCTGATCACGTCCGCTCCCCTGTTCGGCAACGCCAGCGTGCCGGTGCCGGTGAAAATCGGGCTGGGTGTGCTGCTGGCGAGCATCATCGCGCCCGCGATTCCGGCCATTCCGGCGGCCGATCCGCTATCGATGGCGGGGCTGCTCATTCTCATGCAGGAATTGCTGATCGGGGTGGCAATGGGCTTTGCCATCCGTCTGGTGTTTGCCGCCATCGAGATGGCCGGCGAAATCAGCAGCCTGACCATGGGCCTGGGCTTCGCCAGCTTTTTCGATCCGCTCACCAAGGGACGGTCCTCGGCCGTGAGCCAGTTCCTGGCACTGATCGCGACCATGGCGTTCCTGGCCGCGAATGCGCACCTGGTGCTGCTCGAAGCGCTGGCCGAGAGCTTTATCAGCATGCCGATTTCGGCGACGCCGATGTCCTCGTCCGCGGAATGGGAATTGGCCAAATGGGGCGGCCTGATTTTCAGCGCCGGGCTGCATTTGTCGCTGCCGGTCGTCGCCGCCCTGCTCATTACCCAGGTGGCGCTGGGAATCCTGACGCGCGCCGCGCCGCAGCTGAACATTTTCGGGATTGGTTTTCCGATCACCCTGGGGGTGGGCATGCTGGTGATCGTGATGGTGCTGCCTTACCTGGGCAATCCGTTTCAGGTGCTGTTCAACGAGGGCATCGAGACGGCGCGCCGGGTGCCGCGCATGGCGGCCACCCCGCCGGCGCCGGCCACCCCGGCACGGGCCGACAGGCCTGCCGCGCTACCAGACGGACCAGCACAAGGGGCGACCGGCCAGCAGCCCTGAAGCCGACATTGCGGGCCGCCGCGCCCAAGTCCGTTATTCCTATTTGCTCAATTTTTGAGCTTGCCGCGAAATATCGTTTAAAATTCTGAACGCAGGAAAAATTGCATTATAAATATCAAACATTCTGAATTTCCTTACCCAAAAGAAAGATCCGCTGCATGAGCACTTTTGACTTCGCCAACGATTTCACGCACATGAGCAAGGCTTTGCACGATTTGGAACGGACTTGCCTGACGGGTGGTGCGAAGGCAGTCAGCGATGTCCAAAAGCACCTGCAACAGTTTTCCCGGTCGCATCCTTTACCCAGCCTGAGGGACGTGGCGCAGCATTTTCCGGAGGGACGCCTTTTTCTTGCAGTCAATGATGCGCTGAACGAGTCGAACCGTCTTGTACTCCAGCGCCTGACATCGACCGTTCAGGGGCTCGACTTGAGGGCAGTCCAAGCCGTCCTTCTGGAAGTGGCCAAGGAAACTGCCAAGTACCTCGGCGGCGGAGCAGTCTTGGGCGCGACCGTGGGCGGCGCCCTTGGCGCCCTGGCCGCCGGCGTTGGCGCGGCGCCGGGCATGGTCGTCGGCGCGGAGATTGGCTTTCAAATTGGCAGCGCCATCATGGCGCTGATGGGCCTGGCCGACCTGGCAGAAGCTTTCTGGCCCGTTGTGAAGATGCTCTTTATACCCATCGCCCAGGGCTTCGCTTTGGCTATCCGTGCCGGCATGCTGCCGGAGGACCAGCGTACCAAACGAATTGAACTGATCCATGCAGCGGCCGAGTCTTTTGCCCAAGGCAAGTTCATCCTCATTATCGGCATGCTGGCCGCGGTCGCGGCGGTGTACGCGGGCAAGCTCACGGCCAAGGTGCTCGAAAAAATCGGCAGCAGCAAATTAGGGGTAGGCTTTGCCGCCTGGCTGCAAAAGAACGAGCGGATCGTTTTGAACCATCCAGCCTTGAAGCTGAAAGTCCGGGCAGCGGCCGAGGGGCCGGCCAAGGCACCCGTCGCGGAAAAAGCGGCGCCGGCAAAGCCGGAGGCCGCCAAGCCAAAGCAGAACGAGCCCGTGAAGGAAGGCGAGGCCAAAGGACCGTGCGAGCTCTGCGTGCTTAAAGCAGCTCCCGTCAATCCTATTACCGGCAACAAGATCCTCGCCGCCGCTATCGACCTGGACTTTGCCCTGCCGGCGGCCCTGCCGCTGGTCTGGCAGCGCACCTACAGCTCGGCGCAACGGCAAGCCGGCTGGCTGGGCTCCGGCTGGAGCACGCCGCTATCGATTGCGCTGGAAATCAATGTCGACAGTGTCGTCGTGCTCGACCCTTTCGCACGCGAGATCACTTTCTCCTTGCCAGGTGTCGGCGAATCGCTGTATTCGCCATCCGAAAAAATCACCCTGGTGCGCACGCACGAGCGCAGTTTCGAGCTGGTCGACGACAAGGGCGAGCGCGACCTGTTCGCCCTGTCGGCCACGAGCAGCAACATCGCGCGGCTGGTCGGCCAGATGGACGCCAACGGCAACCGGATCAGCATCGCGTACAACCAGCGCCAATTGCCCGAGCGGGTCGAGGACAGCGCCGGGCGCAGCTACCTGCTGGCGTTCGAAGACCACCGCGGCTTCCCGCGCTTGCGCAGCATTGCCATGCAGCCGGCCGAGCCCGAGACCGAGACCGACGCTGACACTGAACTGCTGGTCGCGTACGACTACGATGCCAGCGGCAACCTGGCCAAGGTCAGCAACGGCAAGGGCGACGTGACGCGCCAGTTCGCCTATCGCAACCACGTGATGGTCGAACACAGCCAGCCCGGCGGACTGGTGTCGCGCTACGAATACGACGAGTATGCCGCCGGCGGCAGGGTCACGCGCAACTGGCTCAACGACGGTCGTTCGTGGGACTTCCGCTACCTGGAGCAGGAAAGCATCGTCACCGACAACCTGGGGCGCGAAGAGCGGTTCCGCTTCGACGCAAAGCAACGCCTGATCGGCATGGTGGACGCGGCGGGCGGCGTGACCACGCGCCGTTTCGACAGCAACGGCAATCTGCTCGCCATCACGGACCCGGGCGGGCGCAGCGTCAGCTACCGCTACGACCAGCGCAGCCGCGTGACCCGCATCGAAAGCGGCGGCAGCGGTACCGGCATCGTCTACGACAGCCGTTTCGACAAGCCGGCCCTGATCACCGATGCGCTCGGAGCCACCACCGCCCTGCGCTACGACGAATCGGGCAACCTGGCCAGCGTCACCGACGCGCTGGGCCAGCGCACCTCCTATCAGTACGATGCGAATGGCTTGCCGGTCAAGGTGACGGATGCGGCCGGTGGCGTCAAGAAACTGGCCTACAACCGCGCCGCCCAGTTGATCAGCTATACGGACTGCTCGAACAACACGACCCACTTCAGCTACGACGACAAGGGCCGGCTGCTGCGCGCCACCGACGCCAGCGGCAACAGCACCGTCTACAGCTACGACGCCGCCGGCCGGCCTTTGGGCACTGAAAAGCCCGATGGCGGCGAGCGCTACGAATACGATCGGCTTGGACGGCTCATCGCGCACATCGACCCGCTCGGCAACCGCACCAGCTACGTGCTCGACACCGATGGCCAGCCGCTCAAGCGCATCGATGCGCGTGGCGGCGTGATGGAATACCGCTACGACGATGCCCGCCGCGTGGCCGCGCTGATTAACGAAAATGGCGATGCGCACCGTTTCGTCTACGACACGCTGGACCGCCTGGTCGAAGAAACCGGCTTCGACGCGCGCCTGACGCGCTACCGCTACGACGACAGCGGCCTGATCGCAGCCAAGGAAGAACTCGGCAGCGGCGAGCGCAGCGAGTACACGCGCATCGACACGCACTTCAGCCGCGACAGCGCCGGCCAGTTGGTCGAAAAGCTGATCTCCCGCACCAAGGGCGAGGCCCAGGGGGAACAACTGCGCCTGCGCTATGCCTACGACGCCATCGGCCGGATGACCCAGGCCATCAATGCCGACGCCGAAGTGAGCCTGCACTACGATGTGCTGGGCCAGTTGGTGGGCGAGCAGACCAAGGCCCGCGATTTCACCAGCGAGCTGCGGCACGAGTACGACGAGCTGGGCAACCGGATCAAGACGGTCTTGCCTGACGGCCGCGTGCTGAACAATCTGTTCTACGGTTCGGGGCACCTGCACCAGATCAACATCGACGGCGAAGTCATTACCGATATCGAGCGCGACAGGCTGCACCGGGCCACCAGCCGCACGCAGGGTGCGCTGACCAGCCAGTTTCAATATGACCCGGTGGGACGGCTGCTGGCGCAGGTTGCGGGGCACCTGGGCGTTGGCGCAAGCGCCGAGCCGGTGATCGCGCGGCGCTATGAGTACGACGAGAGCGGCAACCTGCTGGCGATCGACGACAAGCGCAACGGACGCAAGACCTACAGCTACGACGTGATCGGCCGCATCATGAGTGCCGTGCAGCCGGACCTGGCGGAGCGCTTCGCGTTCGACCCGGCGCACAATCTGCTCGATGAAACGGTTGCGAGTGCCGGCCGGGTGGAAGGCAACCGGGTGCGCGTGTTCGAGGACAAGCGCTACGACTACGATGCCCATGGCAATCTGACCGAGAAACTGACCGGCAAGCACACGCGCCTGAAGCTGGAGTGGAATGCGGCGCATCAGCTGGTCAAGTCGGTGGTGACGCGCAATGCCAAGGAACCGAATCCGACGGTGCAGACCGTCAAGTACGCTTACGATCCGTTCGGGCGCAGGATCGCCAAGCGCGACGGGTTTGGCATGACGCGTTTTGTGTGGGACGGGAACCGCTTGCTGTGCGAGGCGCGCGGGAAGTGGGAGCGCACCTATGTGTACGAGCCAGACTCGTTCGTGCCGCTGGCACAGCTCGATTCGGTGGCCGATGATGGCGACAATCAACGCCGCAGCGAAGTCCACCATATCCACACCGATCATCTCGGCACGCCGAATGAGGTGACCGACCAAGAAGGTGAAGTAAAGTGGGGCGCACAATACCAAGTATGGGGCAACGTGTTGAAAGCTCCCGCTCTCTCCCGTGCGCACCACAATTCTTCCTCACTTGAAGTACAGGCTTACGGCGATGAAGCCTTTAGGCAATCAATCCGGTTTCAAGGTCAGTATTATGATATCGAAACCGGATTACATTACAATAGATTCCGCTACTACGATCCAGACATCGGAAGGTTTATTACAAACGATCCGATTGGCCTTCTGGGGGGGGACAACGGGTATCAATACGCAGCCAATCCATCCAATTGGGTGGATCCCCTTGGTTTAAGTGGCGTCAAATGGGTTGACCCAAAAAACGTAAATTTTTCTCAATACTATGCATTAAATGAAAGCCTTAGTCACGCGGAAGTAATGAAGGCTGGCAATTGGGACTGGAATAGATTTCCTGTCACACACCCTCAATCAAGTGCATTAATGGTAGCGGAGGTTAACGGGCAGTTAGTGTCGTTCGACAATCGAAGACTGATGGCGGCTCAAATTGCCGGGCTGGAAAAAATTCCAGTCTTTGAAGTTAATTTGGAAGCTATCAAACCTGGTACCACTATCACTTGGCAACAATCGTTGGACAAACGTCTTTTCTCGAAACCTAAAGATTTTCCACATTTGCCGAAAGTGCAACTTCCACCTCATGGCAGTCCTAATCAACCTATAGACCCAACAACCCTACCGTCACCCTGCAAATGCAAAAAATAAATGTCAATGATGAAATTTGCCATCCCTTTATTCAGCAGCTCTGGCAGAAATCGTTGCTGCCCGAGTTTGTCGGAATTATTATGGGTGATGGGAGATTGATTTCAATCAATCAGAATAATTATTTTATTGACCATGAGATAAGACATGAATTAAAAATCGGAGAGGAATCGACAATAGACAATCTGCTGGAACTTACGGATGACACAATTAGCATAACTCCCTATGGACAAGGTGAGTCGATTGCTGGAACGGATGCACTTGCGTCTTGTGGTGAAGGAGAAATGGGCAATGAAGGGTTTGTGGCTGTCACGAATACACACGGGTTATTGTGGGCTGCATTTTTTGCGAATTCCAATCCTTTTTATCAGGTAAATATCGTGGGAGATTGTGTAGCGGCTGTAAATTCATATGAAGCTACTTGGTATTTTCCTATTGACAGTCCATGGAATATCACCATCACCTATGCTCGCTAAAATTTAGTCCAATGTCGTTTTGAGTGGAACTTGACTTCGGCTATCATGTCGGCTTCCGCTGAATGTCAGATTCGTCGTGACCGCGTTGCCGTGAGCTCGATTCCCGGTCACATCCTTTGACGTGGCGCAGCATTTTCCGAAGGGGCGCCTTTTTCTTGCGGTCAATGATGCGCTGCACGAGTCGAACCGTCTTGTAGTCCAGCGCCTGACCTCCACCGTCCAAGGGCTCGACCTGAGGGCGGTCCAATTCGTACTTCTGGAGGTCGCCAAGGAAACTGCCAAGTACCTCGGCGGCGGAGCGGTCTTGGGCGCTACCGTGGGCGGCGCCCTTGGCGCCCTGGCCGCCGGCGTTGGCGCGGCGCCGGGCATGGTCGTCGGCGCGGAGATTGGCTTTCAAATTGGCAGCGCCATCATGGCGCTGATGGGCCTGGCCGACCTGGCAAAAGCTTTCTGGCCCGTTGTGAAGATGCTCTTTATACCCATCGCCCAGGGCTTCGCTTTGGCTATCCGTGCCGGCATGCTGCCGGAGGACCAGCGTACCAAACGAATTGAACTGATCCATGCAGCGGCCGAGTCTTTTGCCCAAGGCAAGTTCATCCTCATTATCGGCATGCTGGCCGCGGTCGCGGCAGTGTACGCGGGTAAGCTGACGTCCAAGGTGCTTGAAAAAATCGGCAACAGCAAATTAGGCGTGGGTTTTGCCGCCTGGCTGCAAAAAAACGAGCAGATCGTTTTAAACCATCCAGCCTTGAAGCTGAAAGTCCGGGCAGCGGCCGAGGGGCCGGCCAAGGCACCCGTCGCGGAAAAAGCGGCGCCGGCAAAGCCGGAGGCCGCCAAGCCAAAGCAGAACGAGCCCGTGAAGGAAGGCGAGGCCAAAGGACCGTGCGAGCTCTGCGTGCTTAAAGCAGCTCCCGTCAATCCTATTACCGGCAACAAGATCCTCGCCGCCGCTATCGACCTGGACTTTGCCCTGCCGGCGGCCCTGCCGCTGGTCTGGCAGCGCACCTACAGCTCGGCGCAACGGCAAGCCGGCTGGCTGGGCTCCGGCTGGAGCACGCCGCTATCGATTGCGCTGGAAATCAATGTCGACAGTGTCGTCGTGCTCGACCCTTTCGCACGCGAGATCACTTTCTCCTTGCCAGGTGTCGGCGAATCGCTGTATTCGCCATCCGAAAAAATCACCCTGGTGCGCACGCACGAGCGCAGTTTCGAGCTGGTCGACGACAAGGGCGAGCGCGACCTGTTCGCCCTGTCGGCCACGAGCAGCAACATCGCGCGGCTGGTCGGCCAGATGGACGCCAACGGCAACCGGATCAGCATCGCGTACAACCAGCGCCAATTGCCCGAGCGGGTCGAGGACAGCGCCGGGCGCAGCTACCTGCTGGCGTTCGAAGACCACCGCGGCTTCCCGCGCTTGCGCAGCATTGCCATGCAGCCGGCCGAGCCCGAGACCGAGACCGACGCTGACACTGAACTGCTGGTCGCGTACGACTACGATGCCAGCGGCAACCTGGCCAAGGTCAGCAACGGCAAGGGCGACGTGACGCGCCAGTTCGCCTATCGCAACCACGTGATGGTCGAACACAGCCAGCCCGGCGGACTGGTGTCGCGCTACGAATACGACGAGTATGCCGCCGGCGGCAGGGTCACGCGCAACTGGCTCAACGACGGTCGTTCGTGGGACTTCCGCTACCTGGAGCAGGAAAGCATCGTCACCGACAACCTGGGGCGCGAAGAGCGGTTCCGCTTCGACGCAAAGCAACGCCTGATCGGCATGGTGGACGCGGCGGGCGGCGTGACCACGCGCCGTTTCGACAGCAACGGCAATCTGCTCGCCATCACGGACCCGGGCGGGCGCAGCGTCAGCTACCGCTACGACCAGCGCAGCCGCGTGACCCGCATCGAAAGCGGCGGCAGCGGTACCGGCATCGTCTACGACAGCCGTTTCGACAAGCCGGCCCTGATCACCGATGCGCTCGGAGCCACCACCGCCCTGCGCTACGACGAATCGGGCAACCTGGCCAGCGTCACCGACGCGCTGGGCCAGCGCACCTCCTATCAGTACGATGCGAATGGCTTGCCGGTCAAGGTGACGGATGCGGCCGGTGGCGTCAAGAAACTGGCCTACAACCGCGCCGCCCAGTTGATCAGCTATACGGACTGCTCGAACAACACGACCCACTTCAGCTACGACGACAAGGGCCGGCTGCTGCGCGCCACCGACGCCAGCGGCAACAGCACCGTCTACAGCTACGACGCCGCCGGCCGGCCTTTGGGCACTGAAAAACCCGATGGCGGCGAGCGCTACGAATACGATCCGCTTGGACGGCTCATCGCGCACATCGACCCGCTTGGCAACCGCACCAGCTACGTGCTCGACACCGATGGCCAGCCGCTCAAGCGCATCGATGCGCGTGGCGGCGTCATGGAATACCGCTACGACGATGCCCGCCGCGTGGCCGCGTTGATCAACGAAAACGGCGACGCGCACCGTTTCATTTACGACACACTGGACCGCTTGGTCGAAGAGACCGGCTTCGACGCGCGCCTGACGCGTTACCGCTACGACGACAGCGGCCTGATCGCAGCCAAGGAAGAACTCGGCAGCGGCGAGCGCAATGCGTTCACGCGCATCGACACGCACTTCAGCCGCGACAGCGCCGGCCAGTTGATCGAAAAGCTCATCTCGCGCACGAAAGGTGAAGCACAGGCAGAGCAACTGCGTCTGCGCTATACCTACGATGCCGTCGGACGGATGACCCAGGCCACCAATGCCGACGCCGAAGTGAGCCTGCACTACGATGTGCTGGGCCAGTTGGTGGGCGAGCAGACCAAGGCCCGCGATTTCACCAGCGAGCTGCGGCACGAGTACGACGAGCTGGGCAACCGGATCAAGACGGTCTTGCCTGACGGCCGCGTGCTGAACAATCTGTTCTACGGTTCGGGGCACCTGCACCAGATCAACATCGACGGCGAAGTCATTACCGATATCGAGCGCGACAGGCTGCACCGGGCCACCAGCCGCACGCAGGGTGCGCTGACCAGCCAGTTTCAATATGACCCGGTGGGACGGTTATTGGCGCAGGTTGCGGGGCACCTGGGCGTTGGCGCAAGCGCCGAGCCGATGATCGCGCGGCGCTATGAGTACGACGAGGGGGGGAATCTCCTGGCGATCGACGACAAGCGCAACGGACGCAAGACCTACAGCTACGACGTGATCGGCCGCATCATGAGTGCCGTACAGCCGGACTTGGCGGAGCGTTTCGCGTTCGACCCGGCGCATAATCTGCTCGATGAGACGGTGGCCAGTGCCGGCCGGGTGGAAGGCAACCGGGTGCGCGTGTTCGAGGACAAGCGCTACGACTACGATGCGCACGGCAATCTGACCGAGAAGCTGACTGGCAAGCACACGCGCCTGAAGCTGGAATGGAATGCGGCGCATCAACTGGTCAAGTCGGTGGTGACCCGCAATGCCCAGGAACCGAATCCGACGGTGCAGACCGTCAAGTACGCTTACGATCCGTTCGGGCGCAGGATCGCCAAGCGCGACGGGTTTGGCATGACACGGTTTGTGTGGGACGGGAACCGCTTGCTGTGCGAGGCGCGCGGGAAGTGGGAGCGCACCTATGTGTATGAACCGGGCTCGTTCGTGCCGCTGGCACAGCTCGATTCCGTTGCCGATGATGACGGCAGCGGACGCAGCAGCGAAGTCCATCACATCCACACCGACCACCTTGGCACGCCGAATGAGGTGACCGATCAGCAAGGCGAGATCGTCTGGGCGACCGAGTACAAGGCTTGGGGGAACGTGCTCCGTGTCGTCCAGGCCGCGCCGAAGCGCCACAGTCTGGCCGCTGTTGAGGCTGAGGCGGCGAATGACGTTGCAGACTTCCAGCCGATCCGTTTTCTGGGGCAGTATCACGACAGCGAAACTGGCTTGAACTACAACCGCTTCCGCTACTATGATGCGGACTGTGGGCGGTATGTTTCGCTTGATCCGATCGGACTGGTGGGCGGAACTAATTCATATCAATATGCGCCGAATCCTAGCGGATGGACCGATCCGCTTGGGTTGTCGAAAATATGTGAGTGCAAAGGGATAAACACCGCACCAATTGCGGGCGGAGGGTTAAGTCCAGCAAGTTTCGGGAAGAGCACGATCGCCGAGGATCCGGTCCTGCTTGCTCATTGGACCGATGCAATGCGATCTGCGGCCAATTCGAGCAGGTCGAACGGATATATTCGTTATCTAGAATCTTTGAAGAAAGGGGAAGTTCCTGATCAGAAAATGTTGGAAGAAGCTTTTGGCGCAGTCAATAGCCGCTTTATTCCAGCTGCACGATCGTCAGGATACCAAATTGCCGAGGTTCATCATTGGAATTTTGGAAAGTCGAGTTTTCCAGAAGGGATCGTTGACTCACGGAATTTAGTTCCGGTTGAAACCAGAGCACTGCATCAAGAAATCCACACTGCCACTAGTAGTAGTACGAACATTTGGGGTGGGACAGTTGCACCTCAGCACCAGTTACCTCTTGAAGGTTGGTTTACGACGCTACCGCCTTGGAATTAAAATGAATTCATATACAAAAATTTTTCGCTCACTAAACCTGCCAGAGGCTATCAACAGATGCGCCGAGGGGAGCATCTTGCCGCCCTTGGCTACATTTAAAGCCCCGCCTGAATGGTTTGGATTTCCACCCGCTTTGCTTCCCATATGGAGCGACGGCTCGGGGCCAACATACATTGGAATTTGGAAACACTGGTTCATGGATCGAGAAATATCGTTCGTAAAAATGTATGTGAACGCAGGACGCATGACCATTGAAATAGCGCGAACCGTCGAGCAATTATTTAGCATGATTGCAATGATGTCAATTAGTGAACGCGACGGAATTGAAAGTGACTTACTGGTTTTCGTAAGGGAAGTTGGAATTACAAATCTAGATCAAATCGACGCGGTATCGCTTGTGTCGGGTGATGAGGCGCATGGCCTAGTGAATATTGACCAATTTAAAGACCGAACCCCGCTGGAAAGCGTGAATGCAATTGCAGACTATTCTGGTGAATTCCCTACTGGGGATTTTCATAGTCCCGACTCATGGCTGAGAAAAACATGCTCATTTGAAATTTCTAATGAAATTTTACGTCAATGGCCTGCTAGCATAGCTAAACCAGCTTGGCTCGAAAATTCCAGAAAAAGTAAGTTCGAATTGTTTCGCGAATATTTAAGCAAGAATGACTTTCAAAGTGCTTGGTTGACGTTAAATTCAACTGGTTGGACAATCAGCAATGCAAGAACTGCCATTTCTGATTTGGGCGTTAAGGCCAAGAATAATCAGTTTGATCTGCTTGTGGATGCATGGTTGTCCGTGGCTGACGAGAATGCTGGCGGATATTAGAATGAAGGAGCCCCGGGGCAGCGCCGATAAACCGAAACGGGCTGGATATTAGGCAATCGCAAATCAATGAAGGCTCCGTTACCGCGCCGGTGTTCAATGAATTTCTCAAGCTCCTAATGGTGCCGCTGGCGCAGATCGATTCGGTTGCCGATGATGGCGGCAGCGAACGCCGCAGCGAAGTCCATTATATCCACACCGACCATCTCGGCACGCCGAATGAGGTGACCGACGAGCAAGGCGAAATCGTGTGGGCGACGCAGTACAAGGCTTGGGGGAATGTACTGCGTGTCGTCCAAGCGGCGCCGAAGCGCCACGGTTTGGCCGCTGTTGAGGCTGAGGCGGCGAATGATGTTGCACAGTTCCAGCCGATCCGTTTTCTGGGGCAATATCACGACAGCGAAACTGGCTTGAACTACAACCGGTTCCGCTACTATGATGCAGACTGCGGGCGATATATAAGCCAAGACCCAATTGGTTGGAATGGTGGCAACAATCTCTATCAATATGCCGCCAATCCAAGTGGTTGGGTTGACCCTCTAGGATTAAGTCCTATTACAGTTGATCCAAGCTCTTTAAATTTTAGTCGATCATGGGTGAGCGCGAACGATTATGCTGCTGTAATGCCTGAACAAGGGTGGATTGGCGATCCACTTACGGTAATAAACCGTAATGGGACGTTAGTAAGCTTCGATAACCGAAGATTAGCTGCAGCGCAAGAACTTGGCTTAAAAGGTGCCCCTGTAAATATAGTCAATGGCTCGGATATCTATCCAAAATCACCAAACGGGAAAACATGGGATGAAGCTTTCGATAAAAGATTGAGAGAGAACGGCCTTGGACAATATGGAACATCGGAAACGCCAGCAATTGGCAAAATCGACGGTAAAAAACGAGTGCAAGAAAATAGAATAAATCGCTGTGGATGTTAAAAAACTTATTGCTCGCGGAGAATTTTTTTATGCTGATTGCATAGCAATAAATTCGTCACAAATTGTAGGCTACGAAATAAAAAACCATAAAATTGCGATTGACTACCAAATTCCAGTAGATATATCGGATTTAACGGATGTCTTTCCAAATTTCTCTGTTGAGATGGGAGAATCAACCTACGTAGGTGGGGAGGCAGCTTCTCATGGTTCATGTGGTTTTTTCTACAAAAAAACCCAAGACGTCCTAAATTGGGCATTAGTTTCCACAGAATCCAATCCGTTTATAAACGTTGAAGTCCACCAAGAAAGTGTCCGATTTTTAACAAGCTCGGGCTTTACTTGGATAGTACCCGGCGACAACATAAAAGCGGTCTATATTGAACGTTCAATTTGATACCCCATTGCCATTCTGTTGACAATGACAGCTCGTCGAAAAGACTCAATGTTGTTCTGATTGGAACTTGACTTCGGATACTGTATCTAAACGATCCTGGTGCATACATAGTGCCAATGGGGCGCTCAATCGGAACTGCTGGAGAGACCAGCATAAAAATTATCGTGCGTCCGCAAACCAATAAAATTATCACCGCATACCAAATTCACTGAGAGGACGTTTTTTATGTTGTGCCCCCGATGCGAGCAAGGCGATATAGTTAAAGCAAAAATTACTAAAACTGGTGAGGAAATTTTTGTCTGCGCAGAATGCGAAGCCACGTGGTTTTCATTTGATGAAATTGGCCGCTCTCCATTTATAGATTTTGGTAGTTACATGGAAAAAATCGGCCTTTCGCCGCTTTGGGATGAGTTAAGTCGTTAAGTTAGGCTTTCATTGCAGAAGGTTCTCCTTTTTGCGTCATCAATTAAAAACGCTTGTTGAGGGAAGGCAAATGATAATGACTGAAACGACAGCAGCAGAGTTCACAAATATTTATAGCAAAATTGGCGGCACAAAAGAGGCCGCACGTGCTCAACGATTCATGGAAAAAGTAAAGATTGTTCCCGATAATTTGTCAGTACAAGCGCAAAATCTAAAAGTTACAAACAGCGTTGGCGCTAATGATATAAAGATTTTTGGAACTGCAGATCAGCTTGGAATCCAAACGTTGACCAGCGATGCGAAGTTCTTACGTGGGACTAAGGCCCAAGGAGTAGACTTTGACGCGTATCTCCATCCCCCCGTTTCCCTAACTGGACAATAAAATGAAACAGATAGAAGAACAGTTGATGAAAACAGTAGCCTTAATCAAAAGAGCTTATCCAGAAGGATTCCCGAACGATGAATATAGAGCCGTATTGAATATACTATATGAACATATGTCAGATCGCAACCTTGCAGAGGTAATTTCATTTTTCACTGAAAGAGATTATGCATTTACTTATAACGAGGTTCTTGAGATTGGCTCAAAAGAATCGGAAGTAAAAAATACACAGATAGCGATGGATAAACTTATTGACGCAGGCTTGCCAAAATGGATCGAAGAGGGCTAATTTATCTCCATTTCTATTTTTTAATTGTCAAGTCTCATCTGGTCATAAACGCGCTTAACAAATAGCTCAGATTTGTTTCGCTGCCATTCCTTGAGCGATTGAATCGGCATTTCGGAACCGATGGCACGCTCTGGAATGTGTGTATTCGCCGTCCGAAAAAATCACCCTAGCGCGCACGCACGAGCGCAGTTTCGAGCTGGTCGACGTCAAGGGCGAGCGCGGCCTGCTCGCCCTGTCCGCCACGAGCAGCAACATTGCCCGGCTGGTCGGCCAGATCGCGTTCGGCTTTCCAATCGCCCTTGGGGACATGCTGGTGATCGTGATGGTGCTGCCTTACCTGGGCAGTCCGTTTCAGGTGCTGTTCAACGAAGGCATCGAAACGGCGCGCCGGGTGCCGCGCATGGCGGCTACGCCAGCACCGACCGACAGGTCTGCCGCGCTATCCAACGGATCAGCACAGGGCGCGCCGGGCCAGCCGCCCTGAGGCCGGCATTGCGATGTCGCAGCGCCATGGTCCGTTGTTCACATTTGCTCAATTTTTGAGCCTGCCGCGAAATATCGTTTAAAATCTTGAACGCACGAAAAATTGCATTATCAATATCAAACATTCTGAATTTCGTTACTCAAAATAAAGATCCGCTGCATGAGCACTTTTGACTTCGCTAAAGATTTCACGCAAATGAGCAAGGCGTTGCACGACCTGGAGCGGACTTGCCTGACGGGTGGCGCGAAGGCAGTCAGCGATGTCCAAAAGCATCTGCAACAGTTTACCCGCTCGCATCCTTTACCCAACCTGAGGGACGTGGCGCAGCATTTTCCGGAGGGACGGCTCTTTCTTGCGGTCAATGATGCGCTGGACGAGTCGAACCGGCTTGTAGTCCAGCGCCTGAACTCCACCGTCCAGGGGCTCGACCTCAGGGTGGTCCAAGCCGTGCTTCTGGAAGTGGCCAAGGAAACTGCCAAGTACATCGGCGGCGGGGCGGTCCTGGGCGGTGCCGTGGGCGGCGCGCTTGGCGCCCTGGCCGGCGGCGTTGGCGCGGTGCCTGGCGCGGTGGTCGGCGCGCAGGCTGGCATGGAAATTGGCGGCGCCATCATGGCGCTGATGGGCCTGGCCGACCTGGCGAAAGCTTTCTGGCCCGTTGTGAAGATGCTCTTTGCACCCATCGTCGAGGGCTTCGCTTTGGCTATCCGTGCCGGCATGCTGCCGGAGGACCAGCGCACCAAACGAATTGAACTGATCCATGCGGCAGCCGTGTCTTTTGCACAAGGCAAGTTCATCCTCATTATCGGCATGCTGGCCGCGGTCGCGGCGGTGTACGCGGGTAAGCTCACGGCCAAGGTGCTGGAAAAAATCGGCAAGAGCAAGTTAGGCGTAGGCTTTGCCGCCTGGCTGCAAAAGAACGAGCAGATCGTTTTAAACCATCCCGCCTTGAAGCTGAAAGTGCGGGCAGCGGCCGAGGGACCGGCCAAGCCGCCCGTCGCGGAAAAAGCGGCGCCGGCAAAGCCGGAGGCTTCCAAGCCCAAGGAGAACGGGCCGGTCAAGGAAGGCGAGTCCAACATACCGTGCGTCACATGCGTGCGTAAAGGAGCGCCAGTTAACCCGATTAGCGGCGCCAAATTCCTCGCTGGCGATATTGACGTGGACTTTGCGCTGCCGGCAGCACTGCCCCTCTTCTGGCAACGCAGCTACAGCACCGCCCAACGGCAAGCCGGCTGGCTGGGCTCCGGTTGGGACACGCCGCTTTCGATAGCGCTGGAAATCAACGTCGACAGCGTCGTCGTACTCGCCCCCTTCGCACGTGAGATCACCTTCTCCTTGCCCGACATTGGCGAATCGCTGTATTCGCCGTCCGAACGAATCACCCTGGTACGTACGCACGAGCGCAGTTTCGAGCTGGTCGACACCAATGGCGGTCGCGACCTGTTCGCTCTGTCCGCCACGAGCAGCAACATCGCCCGGCTGGTTGGTCAGATGGACACCAACGGCAACCGGCTCACCATCGTGTACAACCAGCGCCAATTGCCCGAGCTGGTGGAGGACAGTGCCGGGCGCAGCTACCTGCTTGAGTTCGAAGACCACCGCGGCTTCCCGCGCCTGCGCAGCATTGCCATGCGGCCGGCCGAGCCGGAGAGCGACGCAGACACCGAACTGCTGGTCGCGTACGATTACGATGCCAGCGGCAACCTGTCCAAGGTCCGCAACGGCAAGGGCGATGTGACGCGCCAGTTCGCCTATCGCAACCGCGTCATGGTCGAACACAGTCAGCCCGGCGGACTGGTGTCACGCTACGAATACGACGAGTACGCCGTCGGCGGCAAGGTCACGCGCAATTGGCTCAATGACGGTCGTTCGTGGGACTTCCGCTACCTGGAGCAGGAAAGCGTCGTCACCGACAACCTGGGGCGCGAAGAGCGTTTCCGCTTCGACGCAAAGCAACGCCTGATTGGCATGGTGGACGCGGCCGGCGGCGTGACCACGCGCCGTCTCGACAGCAACGGCAATCTGCTCGTCCTCACGGACCCGGGCGGGCGCAGCGTCAGCTACCGCTACGACCAGCGCAGCCGCGTGACCCGCATCGAAAGTGGTGGCAGCGGCACCGGCATCGTCTACGACAGCCGTTTCGACAAGCCGGCCCTGATCACCGATGCGCTCGGCGCCACCACCGCCCTGCGCTACGACGAATCGGGCAACCTGGCGAGCGTGACCGACGCCTTGGGCCAGCGCACCTCCTACCAGTACGATGCAAACGGCTTGCCGGTCAAGGTGACGGATGCGGCCGGCGGGGTCAAGAAGCTGGCGTACAACCGCGCCGCCCAGCTGATCAGCTATACCGATTGCTCCAACAACACGACCCACTTCAGCTACGACGACAAGGGCCGGCTGCTGCGCGCCACCGACGCCCACGGCAACAGCACCCTCTACAGCTACGATGCCGCCGGCCGGCCTTTGGGGACTGAAAAACCGGATGGCGGCGAGCGCTACGAATACGATCCGCTGGGACGCGTGGTCGCGCATATCGACCCGCTCGGCAACCGTACCGGCTACGTGTTCGACACCGATGGACAGCCGCTCAAGCGCATCGACGCGCGCGGCGGCGTGATGGAATACCGCTACGACGATGCCCGCCGCGTTGCCGCGCTGATCAACGAAAACGGCGACGCGCACTCCTTCATCTACGATGCGCTTGACCGCCTGGTTGAAGAGACCGGCTTCGACGGGCGCCTGACGCGTTACCGCTACGACGACAGCGGCCTGATCGCAGCCAAGGAAGAACTCGGCAGCGGCGAGCGCAACGAATACACACGCATCGATACCCACTTCGTGCGTGACAATGCCGGCCAGCTGGTCGAAAAGCTGATCTCGCGCACCACGGGCGATACCCAGGCTGAACAACTGCGCCTGCGCTATGCCTACGATGCCGTCGGGCGGATGACGCAGGCGATCAATTCGGATGCCGAAGTGAGCCTGCACTACGATGTGCTGGGCCAGCTGGTGGGCGAGCACACCAAGGCCCGCGATGTCAGCGCCGCGCTGCGCCACGAGTACGACGAGCTGGGCAACCGGATCAAGACGGTCTTGCCTGACGGCCGCGTCCTCAACAACCTGTTTTACGGTTCGGGGCACCTGCATCAGATCAATATCGACGGCGAGGTCATCACCGATATCGAGCGCGACAGGCTGCACCGGGCGATCAGCCGCACGCAAGGGGCGCTGACCAGCCAGTTCCAGTACAACCCGGTCGGACGCCTGCTGGCGCAGGTGGCGGGCCACCTGGGCGTGGGCGCAAGCGCCGAGATGGTGATCGCGCGGCGCTATGAGTATGACGAGGGCGGTAATCTTCTGGCGGTCGACGACAAGCGCAACGGACGCAAGAGCTACAGTTACGACGTGATCGGCCGCATCATGAGTGCCGTGCAGCCGGACCTGGCGGAGCGCTTCGCGTTCGACCCGGCGCACAATCTGCTCGCTGAAACAGTGGCGAGCGCTGGCCGGGTGGAAGGCAACCGGGTGCGCGTGTTCGAGGACAAGCGCTACGACTACGATGCGCACGGCAATCTGACCGAGAAGCTGACCGGGAAGCACACGCGCCTGAAGCTGGAGTGGAATGCGGCGCATCAGCTGGTCAAGTCGGTGGTGACGCGCAATGCCAAGGAAGCGAATCCGACGGTGCAGACCGTCAAGTACGCTTACGATCCGTTCGGGCGCAGGATCGCCAAGCGCGACGGGTTTGGCATGACCCGGTTTGTGTGGGACGGCAATCGCTTGCTGTGCGAGGCGCGCGGGAAGTGGGAGCGCACCTATGTGTATGAGCCGGCCTCGTTCGTGCCGCTGGCGCAGATCGATTCGGTTGCCGATGATGGCGGCAGCGAACGCCGCAGCGAAGTCCATTATATCCACACCGACCATCTCGGCACGCCGAATGAGGTGACCGACGAGCAAGGCGAAATCGTGTGGGCGACACAGTACAAGGCTTGGGGAAATGTGCTGCGTGTCGTCCAGGCCGCGCCGAAGCGCCGCATTCTGGCCGCTGTTGAGGCAGAGGCGGCGAATGATGTTGCACAGCTCCAGCCGATCCGTTTTCTGGGGCAGTATCACGACAGCGAAACGGGCTTGAACTACAACCGCTTCCGCTACTACGATGCGGACTGTGGGCGGTATGTTTCACTTGATCCGATTGGCTTGGCAGGCGGAAGCAACTCGTACCAGTATGCGCCAAATCCGAGCGGGTGGACCGACCCGCTCGGGTTGTCGAAAACTTGTAAGTGTACTGGGACAAATACCACAAGCGACAGTGCGACCAATCCGGCACTTGCTTCGCGCCTGGATACGTACAAAGCATGGAAGGCCGATAACGGCGTGGCCGGAACGCCTACCTTAAAGGAATTCGCGCTATTCGATGATCCAAGTCGGGTTCAGTCCGGGTTCAAGGCATATTCAAACAAAGAGTGGCCGCCGAATTCCGGGGCATTGGATGGAAACACCCCATTCACGCTGTTGCCTGGAGCCAAAATTGATAGATTCGGATCTGATTTTGGAAGCTATTTATCGCCAACTGGAACATCTTATTCGGAACGTGCATTGAGGCCCGGAACTCAAAATTCTCCCTATTCCGTCTTCGAAGTTACAGGCCCCCTTGATGTTGAGGCTGCAACAATTAAACCGTGGTTTGGCGAGATTGGGATGGGAACGCAATATAAGCTCCTTGGAGACACGCGCGTCAAGAATTTGCTCGATAGCGGGCAATTGAAAGAAGTGTATAGAGGACCTTACAATGGATACAAGCAATAGACTCAAACTTATTCGCGCCTTGCAAGCAGCGGGCGTCCGACCAAGCGCATACAGCGTATCAGGCGCCGAAGATTTAGCTCTTTGTTTAGAGAATGTCGACGGCAAATGGGAGGTGTTTTATTCTGAAAAAGGGGAAAGAAATCATATCAAGCAATTCTCGTCGGAATCCGACGCCTGCACTTACATGTATCAGGAACTGATGGCGGACAAAACTTCATTCATGTAAAAATACGGTGACTGTTCAGCCGCTATGAAGCCGGCTGAATCGGATTTCCGGCGAAGGCATGCTGCAGCACGGTGAGCATGCTGTGGCCTTGCTTGCAAAGCGTATCGAAGCGGGATCGGATGACGCACCCATTGGCGACGCTCTCAGAGGTAGGGAAGCAGCCAGATATCATTTGCAACAGATCGCCATCGGCGTCCTTACCGCACGAGAAATTGAACCTTTAGACGACCATGCAGCCGAGACCTGTTGCCCCGCCCCGTCCCGCCAGCGCCCCTTACCCGATGTAGTTGAACAGCGACAGCCCCGACAGTATCTTGAACGACTTCTGCGCCGCTTCGAGCGTGGTCTGCTGCTGCGCGAACTGCGACAGGGCTTTGACCATGTCCAGGTCTTGCAGGTTCGACAGCGCGGTCTGGTACTGGATATCGCGGTCCGACCCGGCGCTGTCGAGGTAGTCGAGCTCCTGCATGCGCGAGCCGAACGAGGCACGCACCGAGAGGATGTTGTCGAGCGAGGAACCGAGGTTGGAATTGGCCACTGTCAGGCTGTTGGCCAGCTGGGCCTTGCCGCCCGCGCCGACGGTTGGCTGGCGCAGCGCCGCAACCAGGTCGGTGATGGTGGTAAACACCGACTGGTTCACGCTCGGCGTGGTGGTGAACGTGTCGCCGTTGGCCGGATCGCCCTTGACATCGAGCGACATGCCGTCGAACGCGATCTGCTGCCCGGTTTTGTAGGGCTGCGGCGTGGCCACGGCCGGCGGACGCGGAATCGATTCATTGGTGGTGGTGTCGGTCACCATGTACGTCGTCACCGGCGGGGTGGTCGCCGTCACCGCGAAGCTCACGCTGTAATCGTGGCCGGTCAAGGCCGCCTTGTTGGTCACCGTGCCCGGCGACACCAGGCCCGAGCCGGTGTTGCCGGCGGCGGCGCGCGTCTGGAAACTGCCGTTGCCGGTCATGTTGCGCTCGAAAATGGCGTTGCCGGTCTCGCTCACCGGCATGGTGCGCGACGAGCCCACCTGCAGCTGGCGCTGGCCCTGGTCGCCATTGTACTGGGCGCCCGTGGCGGTCTGGGTGAACGGCTGGGTGTCGGCGCGGTGGCCGGCGAACAGATAGCCGCCCACGCCATCTTCGGTGTTGGCCACAGCCAGCAAATCCTGCATGCGCGATTCGAGGTCGACCGCGATCGCTTCGCGGTCGGGCGGGGTCAGCGCGCCATTGCCGGCGTACACCGACAAGCGCTGGATTTCCTGCATCAGGGTGGTGGCGCTGGTGAGCGCGCCTTCGACCTGCCCCAGCGAGCTGTTGGCGTTCTGGCGGTTGACCTTGAACTGTTCGTTCACCGAGGCCGACTGGGTCAGTTCGAGCGCGCGCGCGGCCGCGACCGGATCGTCGGCCGCCGTCACCAGACGGCGGTTGGTCGACAGCTGCATCTGGGTCTTGGCCAGCTGGCTCTGCAAACTGCCGAGCTGGCCCGTGCCGTTGGCAAAAATGGTGCTGGTACTGATACGCATGGTGTTTCCCTCGACTGAACTGCTCAACTACAACGATTAACGGCCGATCGACAGCACCGTATCGAACAGGGTACTGGCCATCTGCATCACCTTGCCGGCCGCCTGGTAGGCTTGCTGGTACTTGATCAGATTGGTCGCTTCTTCATCCAGGTTCACACCCGACACATCCTGCTGCGCCGCCGTGACCTGCTTGAGCAGGGTATCGCCAGCCTGGCCATTGACTTGCACTTCGCGCGTCTTGTTGCCGACAAAGCTGACCAGCTCGGCGTAGGCCGACTGGTAGGTGGCCTTGCTGCCGTCGAGGATGGGCTTGGTCTGCAGATTGCCCAGCAGACGGGCGTTGCGGTTGTCGGCCGTGCCATTGCTGTTGGGGGCGACCGTGAAAGTGTCGCCCGCCACCGGGGTACCGGCAAATTTCAGGTTGACGCCGCCAAAGTTGTAATTGGCGCCGGCCGTGAAGGGAATCGAGGCGGTGCCGGCCGGATACGTTGTCGCCACGCCATTGGTGGTGACGGTCACGGCCTGGGCCGGCGGGAAACCCGACAGGCTGGCCGGAGCGCCGCCCACGGTCAGATTGACCGGCGTCGTCAGCGCATTGCCTGGTGTCAGGTAAGCCGCATCGACATTGCCTTCGCTGATCGTCACCGTGCCCTTGTTACTGAGCGGCATGCTGGTGCTGATCGGGGCTGCGGCCGCAATCGAACTGCGCTCGTTGACCATCATCGCAAAATCCGACGCGCCGTTGATGGTCGGACGCACCAGGAAGCTGTCGCCGGCCGCCGCGCTGCCGGTGACGGTGAAGGCCACGCCATCGATGGTCTGCGGGGTGGTCTGCGGAAATGGGCTGACCGGGAACGGTTTATTGTCCGACAGGCGGGTCACCGTGTAATTGTTGCCGTCGTAGCTGACCTTGTAGTCGCTCTGGGTCAGGGCGGTCGGGTCGACGATGGCGGCCTGCACATCGGTGGTGCTGCCGACCGCATTGTTGATATTGCGCCCAACCACGGGCACGCCGACCTTGAAGAAGTCGCCGCCCGGATTGCCGGCCGCATCGAGGCCGAGGCGGTGCTGGGCGTTGAAGGTCTGCGCCAGGCCGATGGCCACCCTGCCGAGCGAATTCTGGGTACGGTCGAGGGTGCCGGAACGAAATTCCATCAAGCCGCCCAGTGCGCCGCCAGTGAAAACCTTGTCGTCCAGCACAGTGGTTTTGCTGCCGGTGACAAAGCCGACTTGCACCCTGCTCAGGTCGGTTGGCGAGGTGGTGGCCACCAGTTCGAACGCCTTGTTGCCCACCACCAGCGGTTGTCCGGTGCCGATCGCGACCGTCATGCTGTTGTTGTTGCCGCGCGTGACCGTGGTTTTGACTTCCTTGTTCAGGTCGGCGATCAACTGGTCGCGCGCATCCATCAAGTCGTTCGGTTCGTTGCCGGTACCGGTGCTGAGCTGGGCGATCTTGTCGTTGAGCTCGCCGATCTGCTGGGCGTAGGAATTGATGACGCCGACCTTGGCCGTGATTTCGCTGTTGACGCCCTCGCGGATCTCGGTGAGGCGGTCATCGATGCCCTGGAAGCGCGCCACCAGGGATTCGCCGTTCGACAGTACCGCCTGGCGCGACGCGGCCGAGGACGGATTCGAGGCCATGTCCTGCACGCCCTTGAAAAAATCCTGCAGCGCCGGCGACAGGCCGGAGGTGCTGTCGGACAGGAGATTGTCGACCTGGCTGATCTGGGAATAAAAGGCGTCGAGCGAACTGACCTGGGTCTGGGCGGAACGCACCTGGCCATTCAGGAAAGGGTCGGAAAAGCGCTTGATCTGCTCGACCTCGGTACCGCTGCCGACGAAACCGTAGCCGAAGGCCTGGGCCGTGCCGCTCGCCTGGATCACTGTCTGGCGGCTGTAGCCGGCCACGTTGGCGTTGGCGATGTTATGCCCCGCCGTGGACAAGCCTACTTGCGCCGCGAACAGCCCGCTCTTGCCAATGTTGAGTAGATTTCCAGACATGATGTGTTTTCTTTCCTTGAATATCTCTATCTACGGCAGTTTTGCGAGAAACTTGAGCGGGCCGCGCAGGCCGGGCCGCGCAGGCCGGGCCGCGCAGGCCGGGCCGCGCAGGCCGGGCCGCGCCAGGCCGGCCTGGGCCAGGCTAGGCCAGGTTGCGCTGGATGATCTTGGTCAGCTTGGCGGCGTACAGAGGATCGGTGGCATAGCCAGCCTTTTGCAGTCCGTGGGCGAAGCCGGCCGCATCCTGGGCATGGGCCAGGACTTTCTCGTAGCGCGGGTTATCCGTGATCAGCTTGGCGTAATCCTTGAAACTGTCGGCATACGAATCGTAGGCGCGGAATTTCTCCACCTTCGTCTGCGGCTTGCCGTTGACGTATTCGGTCGTGACCGCGGTGGCAACCTTGCCAGTCCAGCCAGGACCGGCCTTGATGCCGAACAGGTTGTGGCTGGCGCTGCCGTCGGTATTGCGGATTTCACGCTTGCCCCAGCCCGATTCGAGCGCGGCCTGGCCCAGCATGAACTTGGCCGGAATGCCGGTCGCGCGCGAGGCTTCGTCGGCGTGGGCCCCGAGTTTTTCCTGGAATTCGCGCACGTGGGGCGACTGCGGGCGCCCGCTCGCGCTCACACCAGGCACCGTGGCCGGCGTGAGCAGTGCGCCCGGAGTCTTGATCATGTCGCCGGCATCGCGTCCGGGCGGCAGGGCGATGCGCCTGGCGGGCTGGTCGCCGGCGATGGCGATCGGCTGGGCCGGCTGGGCGGAGGGATCGCCATTGATCGCCAGCGCCTGCGCATTCGTGGCCTGGCTGCTCAGCTGGCGGATCAGCACGTCAGCCAGGCCGACCCCGCGCTTGGCCAGGTTTTGGCTCATCTGCTGGTCGAGCATGGTGGTGAAGGTCTTGGTTTGCTGGCTGTCGAGCATGCCTTCGCCCTGGGGCGTGGCGTCGCGCATGCTTTTCATCATCATGTTGATGAACATGGCCTCGAACTGGGTCGACGCCGTTTTCAGCGCTTCCGGGGAGCCGGCCTTGGCCGACTGCTTGAGCCCGCCCAAGGCGTTGGTGTCGAGGGCGAGCTTGCTGCTCAGGTCGTTCGATGGGCCGATCATGATGATGTCCTCAGATAATTTCGAGTTCGGCGCGCAAGGATCCGGCCGCTTTCAGCGCCTGCAGGATCGAGAGCAAGTCTTGCGGCGAAGCCCCGATCGCATTCATGGCCTTGACCACTTCGGCCAGCGAAGCGCCGCCCTTGACCATGACCACCTTGCCCGGGTCTTTCTTCACTTCCACCTGGGTATTCTGGGTGACCACGGTCTGGCCGCCCGAGAACGGACCCGGTTGGCTCACTTGCGGATCCGAACTGATCGTCACCGACAGATTGCCGTGCGAAATCGCGCAAGTATCGAGCGTGACGGTCTGGTTCATCACCACCGAGCCGGTACGCGCGTTCATGATGACCTTGGCGGCCAGCTTGGATGGATTGACTTCCAGCCCTTCCAGGATACCGATGAAAGCCACCCGCTGGTCGCTCGACGAGGGCGAACGCACGCGGATCACCCTGCCGTCGAGCGCGGTGGCGATATCCGGCCCGAAATGGTTATTGATCGCTTCCACCACCCTGGCCACGGTGGAGAAATCGGTGGTGTTCAATTCCAGGCGGATCTGGTTGTTTTCGCCCAGGTTGGAGGCGACCGCGCGCTCGACCGTGGCGCCGGCCGAGATCTTGCCCACGGACAGGTGATTGACCTGTACCTGGGCGCCGCCCGCCTGGGCACCGACGCCGCCGACCAGCACATTGCCCTGGGCCATGGCGTAGACCTGGCCATCGGCGCCTTGCAGCGGGGTCATGATCAGGGTACCGCCGCGCAAGCTCTTGGCGTTACCGATGGACGAGACCGTGATATCGATGGTCTGGCCGGGCTGGGCAAAGGCTGGCAAGGAGGCGGTGACCATCACCGCGGCCACGTTCTTCAGTTGCAGGCTGGTGCCGGGCGGCATGTTCACACCCTTCGCCTGCAGCATCGAGACGATCGACTGCACCGTGAACGGGGTCTGGGTGGTCTGGTCGCCGCTGCCATCGAGGCCGACAACGATGCCGTAGCCGCTCAGCTGATTCTGGCGCACGCCGGCGATCGTGGTCAGGTCCTTCAGGCGTTCAGCCTGGGCGGCCTGCGGCAGCAGGGCCAGCGACAGCGCGAGAGCGGCGGTATTCAGGAATGCACGCATGGTAGTCCGATCAGAATGGCAGCAGGGACTGGAAGAAACGCGACACCATCGCCGTCATTTCGGCGCGGTCGATCTGGCTGTTGGTCCGGTACTCGACCCGCGCATCGGCCACCTGGGTCGACGACACCGTGTTGCCGGTGCCGATATTGTCGGGACTGACCATCCCGGAGAAGCGGATGAACTCGATGCCCTTGTTCATGGCGACCTGCTTCTCGCCGGCCACGATCAGGTTACCGTTCGGCAGCACTTCGGTGACGGTCACGCCAATGGTGCCGGTAAAGGTGTTGCTGGCGCTCTGGTTGTCCGAATCGGAAAATTTGTTGGCGCCCTCGACCCCGACGGCAGCGCCGAACACGCCCTTGATCACGCCGGGCGCGGCGAAGTTGGCCGAGCCGGACTTGTTGCCCGAACTGGCACCGGCTTTCACGGCCGAGGTTTTCTCGGTGATGTTAATGGTCAGCATGTCGCCGATATGGCGCGCGCGGCGGTCTTCGAACAGCGGACGGTACTGGGAACTCTGGTAGATGGCGCCGTTGGCGGGCGCGCTCTGCTCGGCCATGAGGGGCCGCGCGCTGGTGGGCCGCTGCACGATCGAGCTCGGGGTGGCGGCGCAGCCGGCCAGCGCCAGCAGGGAAACGATGAGAATGGATTTCATGACAGTTCTCCTGGCCGCGCTTACAGCTGCGACAATTTTTGCAACATCTGGTCGGACGTGGTGATCGCCTTGCTGTTGATCTCGTAGGCGCGCTGGGTCTGGATCATATTGACCATTTCCTCGACCACGTTCACGTTCGAGGTTTCCACATAGCCTTGCAGCACCACCCCGGCGCCGTTGGTGCCCGGGGTGTTGGTGTTGGCATTGCCCGAGGCGCCGGTTTCCACGTACAGGTTTTCGCCTTTCGACTCCAGCCCGGCCGGGTTGACGAAGGTGGTCACTTGCAGGCTGCCGATCTGGGATGGCGCATTGGTGCCCGGCAGGGTCACCGAAACGGTGCCATCGCGCCCGACGGTGAGCGACTGGGCATTGGCCGGCACGGTGATGGCCGGCTGCACCACGAAGCCGGACGAGGTGACCAGCTGGCCGTTGGAATCGCTCTGGAAGGAGCCGTCGCGGGTGTAGGCGGCGGTACCGTCAGGCATGAGCACGGAAAAGAAACCGGCGCCGTTGATCATCACGTCTTTCGAGTTGCCGGTCTGCTGGGGATTGCCCTGGGTGTGGATGCGTTCGACCGAGACGGCGCGCACGCCGGTCCCGATCTGCTGGCCCGAAGGCAGCTGGGTTTGTTGCGAGGATTGGGCGCCTGGCTGGCGCACATTCTGGTACAGCAAATCCTCGAACACGGCGCGGCTGCGCTTGAAGCCGTTGGTGCTGACGTTGGCCAGGTTATTGGTGATGACGTCCAGGTTGGTCTGCTGCGCTTCCAGGCCGGTCTTGGCGATAAAAAGGGAACGAATCATGGTCTTCTCCAGTAACGGCGGCCGGCGAACATCGCCACGCACCGATCAATGAAGAGATTATGCGCGCCCTGGTGTTATCCCAAAGCGAGGATCTGGGTGGCTTTCGTGGCGTTGTTCTCGGCATTCTTCATCAGGCTCATTTGCAGCTCGAAGGAGCGGGCCAGCGAAATCATGTTCACCATGGCATCGACCGGGCTGACGTTGGAGCCTTCGAGGGCGCCGCCGGCCACCGCCACTTGCGGGTCGGCCGCGGCGGGACTGCCGTCTTTCAGGCGGAACAAGCCATCGTCGCCGCGCACCAGGTCCTGCTCGGGCGGGTTGACCAGTTTCAGGCGGCCCAGCACGGTGGGCGCGCCCGGCTTGGTGGTGGTGGCGATGGTCGAGATGGTGCCATCGCCGCCGATCGATACCGACACTTCGGGCGGGACGGTGATGGGGCCGCCGTCGCCCTGGATGGTGAAGCCGGCGGTGTTGGTAAGCAGCCCGTTTTCATTCATTTGCAGGGCGCCGTTGCGGGTGTAGGCTTCGCTGCCGTCAGGCATTTGCACGGCGAGGAAACCCTTGCCCTTGAGGGCGACATCGAGGTCGCGCCCGGTCAGTTGCAGGGGGCCGGAGGAAAAATCGGAGCTGACCGTGGAATTGACCACGAAGGCGCGCGTGGCCAGGGGCAGGTTTTCGCCGACGATGGGCACGGCGCGAAAGGCATCGATCTGGGCGCGGAAACCGGTGGTGGTGACGTTGGCCAGGTTGTGCGAGGTGGTGGCCTGCTGCTCCAGGATGTGCTTGGCGCCGCTGGCGGCTGTGTAGATGAGTCTATCCATGATGTTTCCTTATGCGTGCCCTACTGACGTTTCTACTATCCTCACCCGCCGCTCCGCCAATATCCTGTCGTTGTCGCCATTGGCGACAACGACTTCCCGCGCAGCGCCCGGTTTCAAGGAAACTCCTCAACTCTCTTGGAACCATGCAAAGTCAGAGGCCGGTTTCAAATAGCGCTAACTTAAGCTCCGTCTTTCCCGCGCAGGCGGGAATCCATAGCACATTGGATCATCAAAGGTGCTATGGGGGAAACGCATGCGTTTCCGCCTCCGCGGGAGCGACGGTTTCGAGATTTGCGGTCGCAAAACTGCTCAACTTAGTGGCAAAGGCTAGCTCCTGGAGAGGCGGGAACGCATGCGTTCCCGCCAAGTACATGCCGACGCCGCTAGCGGATCAACCAACTTGGGTTCCCGCCTACGCGGGAACGACCTTGGTATTAACGCAGGTTGACCAGGGTCTGCAGCACCGAATCCTGGGTCTTGATGGTCTGCGCGTTGGCCTGGTACACCCGCTGCGCCGTGATCATGTTGACCAGTTCCGCCGTCAGGTCGACGTTGGAATTTTCCACCGCCGATGATTGCAGATTGCCGAGACTACCTGAATTGGGCGTGCCAAGCAGCGGCGCGCCCGAGGTCGGCGTCTGCGCCCACGCGTTGTTGCCCAGCGGTTGCAGTCCGTTCGGATTGGAAAAATTGGCCAGCACGACTTGTCCCAGCGGACGCGATTCGCCGTTGCTGTACTGCCCCAGGATGGTGCCGTCCGGACCGGTCGAGAAACGCTGCAGGCTGCCGGCCGTATAACCGTCCTGGCTCGACTTCTTTTCTTCCGTGGCATCACCATACTGGGTCGAGCCGGCGAAATGCAAATCCATCGTGATCGTGGGCTGGGCGCCGGTCAGCGGGAACACCGGCAAGTCGATTTGCAGCGGCAGGGTCTGCGGTGCCATGGCGGCATTGCTCAGCACGCCGTTGGTGTCGAAATTGAGGTGACCGACACTCACCCCAGGCACCTTGACGGCGGCGGCGATCAGCTTGTCGATCTCGCCCGGCGTGATGCCGGGAATGCCGCCGGCGCTGGTGGCGGCGGTGGTAATGGCGGTCTGCTGGGCAGCGGTGGCGCCGGCGGTACCGGCGGCAGCGGCCACGGCGGCGCCGGCGGCGGTCGCGTAGGCAGCCGCAGCGGCGGCCATGTTACCCGGCGGTATGCTGGTGGCGGCGGTCTGGAAAGCGGTACGCGCCGTGCCGGAAGCGGCATCGGTCTGCGCGGCGGCGGCGACCGCCTGGTTGGTCATTTCCACCCCGTCCGAGCCGACGTACAGGTCCCATGAGCCGGGGCCGGTCTTGACATAGAAGGTCGACATCACGTGCGAATTGCCCAGGCTGTCGAACACGTCGATCGAAGTTTGCTTGTTGTAGGTTTCCGGATCGGCCGCATTGAAGGGCACGGTCTTGGGCAGGGCGCTGCGCGAATCGAGGTTGAGCTGGGTATCGACGCGGGTCGTTTCCAGCGGACTCATGTCGCTATTGTCGATCTTCAGCGGAATCGGCGAACCGGTCAGGATATTGCCGGTGCTGCTGACCCCATACCCGGTCAGCTTGGCGCCCTGGGCATTGACCACGAAACCGTTCTTGTCGAGCGAGAACTGGCCATTGCGCGAATACTGGACGTCGCCGTTGACATCGGTGCGGAAAAAGCCGGCGCCGTTGATGGCGATGTCGAGCGGGTTGTTCGAGCTTTCGATATTGCCCTGGGTGAACTGCTGGGCGATCTGCGCCACTTTCACGCCGATACCGGCCTGGTTGCCGCCGGCGCCGTTGAGCGAATTGGCGTACACGTCGGCAAACTGGGCCTGCGAACCCTTGAAACCGACGGTGCTGGCGTTGGCGATGTTATTGCCGATAACGTCGAGCGATTTGGCTGCGCCATTCAAGCCGCTAAGTCCTTGTTGAAACGACATGGTGTTTCTCCTAAATAGATTGAAGTAGTAGCGGCTTGCTTACAGAATTTGCTTGACGTCGGACATGGTCACGACGCCCCGCGAAGGCAGATTCAGTTTCACGCCATCCTTGGCGCTGGTGGTGACGCTGGCGACCGTGTCGAAGGACAGCGCCTTGGCATCCTTCAAGACTTCGCCACCGCGCTCGGCGACGACGCGAATCAGGTAATTGCCATCCTTGAGGGCGATCGGTTTCCCGGCCGCGTCGAGTTTGGTCGGATCGACCACGCCATCCCAGGCGATCGGCAAGGTGCCGGCCGGCTGCTGGCCGAGGTCGATAGTCTGGATATCCTTGCCGGTCGTCGGATCGGTGATGATCAGCTGCACCTTGTCGGCCGCGCTGCCCACCTCCACCCCCATGATGCCCTTGCCGCCGGCCAGGGTCACGCCATTGCCGGCCACCAGCACGCCGTGGCCGATCAGGTTGGCGGCCTGCATGCCTTCGGAAGCCTGGTAGCTCGACTTGAGCGTTTCCATGGTCGTGTTCAGCTTGTTGACTCCGGTCACCGTCGACAACTGGGCCAGCTGGCTGGTGATCTGGGCATTGTCGAGCGGATTCATCGGGTCCTGGTTCTTGAGCTGGGTAACCAGCAGGGTCATGAACTTGTCGGTATCGGCTTCGACGCTGCCTTCGGCCGCCTTGGGCTTCTTGGGATTGACGGCGTTGAGCAAGTCTTGCGACATCACGGGTGCATTCGAACTAACGGTTGCCATGGCGGTTTCTCAGGTTATTGACCGAGGGTCAAGGTTTTCATCAACAACGACTTGGCCGCGTTCATGGTTTCGACGTTGGTCTGGTAAGAACGGGAAGCCGACAGCATGTTGACCATCTCGTCGACCACGTTTACGTTCGGCATGGCCACATACCCTTTTTCGTCGGCCATCGGATGCTTGGGGTCGTACACCATCTTGAGCGGGGAAGGATCTTCGATCACTTCGCGCACCTTGACCCCGGTTCCGCCGCCGTCGGTCGGGACCGCCTCGAACACGACTTGCTTGGCGCGGTAGGCCTCGCCGCTGGCGCTGGTGGCGCTGTCGGCATTGGCCAGGTTGCTGGCGGTGGCATTGAGGCGCTGGGCCTGGGCGCTCATGGCCGAGCCGGATACATTGAAGATATTAAATAGCGACATGATTACTGGCCTCCCTGGATCGCCGCGATCATGCCGCGGATTTGCATATTGATCATCGTGACCCCGGCTTCGTAGCGCAGGGAGTTGTCGGCGAACTGGTTGCGCTCGACATCCATGTCGACCGTGTTGCCGTCGACCGCGCCCTGGGCCGGGGTGCGGTACAGTAGCGGGCTGCCGTTGGCCAGCAGATCGCCCTTGGCAACCCCGCTCGCCAGATGGGCCGCGGCGGTTTGCTTGAGCACACCAGCCGGCGGGGTGCTCTTGGCCAGCGCGCCCTGCAGGGCGCTGGCGAAGTCGATATCGCGCGCCTTGTAGTTAGGCGTGTCTGCATTCGCGATGTTTGACGCCAGCAATTCCTGGCGTTGCGAGCGCAGGCTCAGGGCCGTCTCGTTAAAGCGCATGTAATCGTCGAGTTTGCCAATCATGTCGTGCTCCGCATCTGTCGACTGCCCCCGGGTTGGCGGCACTGTACTGGTGATGACAGGATGAATCATACGGGCCGTATTGCCGGCCCAATCGAACGATCAGGAACACCAAAACACGGCTATTCAGGCGTTCGGCGACGTCGGATGAAGCCTATGATGCTCTCATTCCTGAAAGCAATCACTATGAAAATTCACTTCATTTCTGTCCTCTTGCTTGCCGCGCAATGTTGCCTAACGCCAATAGTCGCCGCGCAGCCCGCCGCCGCCCCGGCGCTGGCGCTGCAAGATCCGGCCGTGCTCAAGAGCGTGGCCGAACAGTTCCTGCAAGCCCAGAGCGCGGCGCTGGCGGGGGAAGTGACGGTCACGGTCGGCCCCATCAATCAACGCATGAGCATCGCTTCCTGCCCGGCGCCGCAGGCATTCCAGCAGCCGGGCGCGCGCACCTGGGGAAAAACCACGGTCGGCGTGCGCTGCACCGCGCCGGTCGCGTGGACGGTGTATATTCAGGCACAGGTGAGCGTGGTGACCGATTACGTGGCCACCTCGGTGCCGCTGGCACAAGGTCAAACAATTGAACAATCGCAATTGGTGTTGCTACGAGGCGACATTTCAGCGATGCCGAATGGAATCGTCACCAACATGGCGCAAGCTGTCGGACGCACCAGCACGGTCTCCCTGGCCTCGGGTACGCCCTTGCGGCTCGATACCTTGCGCGGCAAGCAGGTGGTGCAGCAGGGACAGCTGGTCAGGGTGGTATCGAGCGGCAACGGGTTCCGGGTATCGGCCGAAGCGCGCGCGATCGGCAACGCCAGCGATGGCCAGGTGGTCCAGGTCAGGACCCCGGCCGGCGCCATACTCAGCGGTGTGGCCAAGGCGGGCGGGCTGGTCGAGGTGGTGTTTTAGGGGGGAGTAGAAACTCGTGCCGGAAAGCGCTAAAGTTTACGACGCGAGCGCCGTTACTTACGCAGACCCTGGAGGTTTTACCGCTCCGCCCAGAGAAGGATGATACTGTGAAAATTAACGATACCCTAAAGAGCAACCCCGGCCTGCCGGCGGCCAGTACGCCCGCGGCCAATGCCAAGAATGCCGAAAAAGCCAGCAGCAGCGCGCCCGCCAGTACGGACAGCGTCAAGCTGTCCTCGCAGGGCCAGGCCATGGCCAGCGCGGTGGGCAACAGCAATGGCGTGTTCGACACCAAGAAAGTCGAGCGCATCAAGCTGGCGATTGCCGACGGCCAGTTCCAGGTCAATTCCGAGAAAGTCGCGGATGGCTTGCTGGACACCGTGCGCGACCTGCTGCATTCCCGAAAACGCTAACCGCGCCGGTTTTCCGGCGATACCACGACCATGTCCACTGCCAGCCCGAGCACAACCCTGCCGCAGGAACTTGCCTTGATCACTTCCGTGCTGGAATTGATGAAGCAGGAACAGCAACTGCTGGTCAGCGCCGACACGGCCGGCCTGGCCGAGCTGACCCCGCGCAAGGCGCAGGTGGTGGTCGACATCACGGCGCTGGCGCAGCAGCGCTACCAGCGCCTGGCGGCGGCCGGCTTTGCGGCGGACGACAGCGGCATGCAGACATGGGTCGACAGCCATGCGGAGGCATTGCCGGGCTGGCAAGCGCTGCTGGACGTGACGCGCGAAGCCAAGGAACTGAACCGCATCAACGGCATGCTGATCAACAAGCAACTGTCGCACACCCAAAGCCTGATCAACGCCATGCGCACGCCCACCAGCGGCGGCGAAGCGGCCGTGTACGGCCCGCGCGGCCAAGCCACGCCCACCGGGCCCTCGAAGCGCTACGTGGTCGGTTAGTCCCTTCCCTTTAAGCCGCTCCCTGCTCCCTCATGTTCCCCGATCGCGGCTGTGCCTGCCTGTTTGCAGCGCTGCTGCTATCGCCGCCGGTGTGGGGCGCCGCTCCCGCCAGCGCCAGCGCGCGCGAGCACGGCCCGACCTTGCGCCTGTGCGTCGATGAACGCTCCCACCTGCCCTTCATCACCTCCGATGGCAAGGGAACGGCGGGCGAATTGATCCGCCTGGCGGCCAGGGAAAGCGGCGTGCAGGTGGTGTTTTATGGCGCGCCGGTGACACGCTGCCGCGAAGAAATTCGGGCCGGCGTGGCGGACGGCTTCCCGACCGCCCCCTACACTCCTTCCCTGCTCCCTTTCATGTCGTTTCCCATGCGTGCGGGCGTACCGGACGGCGCGCGCGCGGTCATGGTGGCGCGCGCGATGGTGTTTCGCCGCAAGGGCAGCGCGGTGGGTTGGAACGGCGAGCGGTTTACCGACCGGACCTTGCCCGTTCTGGTGCCGTTCGGCTCGGTCCTGCTGGTCGACCGCTTGCGGGCCATGGGTGTGCCGATGGATGACAAGGGCAAGACACTGGACCTGATCTTTTCGAAACTGGCCGCGCAGCGCGGCGATGTGGCCATTGGCGCCGAATTCAGCGGCCTGGACCACCTCGCCGAACCCCGTTTCGCCGATCAGCTCGAGATGCTGCCGCTGCCGTTTTCGCAAGAATCGTATTTTCTTGGCATCTCGAGCGCCTGGTACGGGGCCCACGCCGCCGAGGTCGAGCGCCTGTGGGATGCCATCGGGCGGATCGGCAAATCCGCCGCTTACCAGGATTTTTACCGGAAAGCGGTGAGCGACGCCACGCGCTTGCGCGACGCCGGGCTTGAAACGGTACAGTGAAGCCTTGCCTGCATCACCAAGCTGCGCATCAACACCTTGCCGGGATGGGGAAGCCTGCGCTATTTCCCGTTCATGGAAAGGCCGGACTTTGGTGCACAACCTTGCCGCCGACCACCGTCTGCAACACCTTGATGTCGGCGATCTCTTCATCCGGAATCTGGAAGAAATTACGGTCCAGCACGATCAAATCGGCCAGCTTGCCCACTTCCAGCGAACCCACCTGCCCTTCCTGGCGCAAGGTATAGGCGGCATTCATGGTGGCCGCACGCAACACGGCGGCGCGCGGCATGCCCGGCGCCGGGCCGAGTTTACCCGCGAACTCGGGACCGGCCGACGGCGCATTGGTGCGGGTCACCCCCACCTTGAGCGCGAACCATTCGTCGAGCGGATCGACCGGCCAGTCGCTGCCGAACACCACGCGCGCGCCGGCGTCGAGCAGCAGCGACTGCGGTTCGAGAATCGCGTAGCGCTGCGGACCCAGATAATCCTTTAGCCCGGCCACCGTATCCGGCGCAGGCTTACCCCACTGAAATGACAGCACGGCGCTCGCATCGAGCGCGGCAAAGCGGCCAAAATCGGCCGGATCGACAATTTCGGCATGCGCCAGGGCCGGACGCGCATCCTTGCCGGCAGGTGTGGCGCGCAAGGCCTCGACGGCGTCGAGCGTTTCGCGCACGGCGCCGTCGCCATCCACATGGACGTGGGCATCGATGCCGGCCGTAGCCAGCCCGATGACGATGGCTTTGAGCGCGGCGGGCGGGAAATAGGTCGGCGGCCCCTTGCTGTCGCCCGGCACCCAGTGCGGATGCTGCGGCGTGCCGCGGTCCACATAATAGGGCGCCAGCATGGTGCCGGTCAGGGCCGGCGCGGCGATCACGCCATCCATATAGAGCTTGGCGTGGCGCACGCGCATGGAGGGAGCGACGCCGTTCTTGTCCTGGTGATAGCGCCTGACCATCTTGAGCACGGACGCAAGCGCGCGGGCCGGATCGGCGCCGTCTTCTGTCGCCACTTCGGCCGCGAAATGGGCGCGCGCGCTCAGCTTGCCCTGGCGCTCGATGGCGGCAAAAGCGGTGAAGATTTCCTGGTCACTGCTGGCGTCGAAAAAACTCGTCACGCCCTGGCGCCCCAGCGCTTGCATGGCGAAGGTGGCGGCGCTGATGTTTTCGGCCGGGGTGGTCTTCGGCAGCAGCTTGTCGACCAGCTCCATGGCCGCGTCTTCCAGCAGCCCGGTCGGCTCGCCGGCGGCGTCGCGCACAATCTTGCCGGTAGCCGGATTGGGTGTTGCCCGCGTGATGCCGGCCACTTCCAGGCCACGCATATTGACCAGGTTGGAGTGGCCGAACGAGGAACGCACCACGACCGGGCGCGCGGTGTTGATCGTATCGAGCGTGGCGTGGGTGGTTTCCACCCCGGCCGGCAGCATGCCTTGCTCGAACCAGTTCACCACCTGCAGCCATTCCTTGACGCCTTTGCTACGGCCTTCCTTGTCGACGCAGGCCTGGATACGCGCCTGGAACTGGGGCACGGTCAGCGCTTCGTAGTTCAGATTGCAGTGCAGCAGGCGCTTGCCGCCGGACAGGGGATGCATGTGGGCATCGATCAGGCCGGGCATGAGCATGCGTCCCTGCAAGTCGATAATGCGGGTGCGCTTGCCGGCCAGGCGGGCGGCGCCGGTATTGTCGCCCACGTAGACGATGCGCCCGGCGCGCACGGCCAGGGCTTGCTGCACGCTGTCACCGGCATCCACGGTATAGACATAGCCGTTACGGTAAATGGTGTCGGCTGCCCCGGCGACGGCGCGCGGCGCGCCTGCGTGAACGCCGGACCAGGCGCACGCCAGTGCCAATGCGGCGGCGCGCTTTCTCCAGACAAGCACAGCGTGCGGCGCGCGTATGGCGCCACCCGGCAGCCGGCAGTTCTTGTTCGTCATCATTTTCCCCTTTGCTCAGTTCACACCATGCGCCACGGCGCCCGCATACCCACTTGCCCGCAGCATGGGACAGCCACGCCAAAATTTAACATTATTGTTAAATATCGATTGAAATTTTTTCCCGCAACAAGCTTGATTTCATTGAGGGAATTGTGCGAAAGCACATTCTTTTGATAATAACAATGATACGTTCAGAATTTGCCAGAAGTACACAATTACCGATGAATATGTATGTCCTGTGCCGGTTCCCCGTGTAACGATGGGTTGTTGAGGCCGCTTTTGGCCCGGCACTCAGAACAAGCACATTCACTCACGGAGAACTGTATGAACTGGAATCACTTGGTAAAAGCAAGCGTCGGTATCGTAGCAGCAGCAGCTTGCCTGGTAGCACAGGCAGGGTCGAACGGGGTGACTGTCAGCCTGACGCCGGAAAAAGCGTCGCTCGGCAAGGAAGACGATGTCGTCATGCGCGTCACCATCACCAACACCTCATCCAAGCCGCAATACGTGCTCAAGTGGCACACGCCGTTTGCCGGGGTCGAAGATCACCTGTTCGACGTCACCCGCGACGGCGTGGCCGTGCCTTACCAGGGCCGCCATTACAAGCGCCCTGCCCCGACCGCCAAGGATTACTACCTGCTCAAGCCGGGCGCCTCGCACACGTCCAAGGTCGAGCTGTCGGCGCTGTACGACATGAGCGTGACGGGCGACTACGCGGTGCGCTACCACGCCGCCTCGCTCAACCTGTTCAATTCTCCGCCGGACGGCAACAGCATGACCATGAGCACCGAACGCGAGATCGGCGAGATCGAATCGGCGCCGGTATCGTTGTGGATTGACGGACGGCTCGACCGCGGCACGGTGGCAGCCGATCCGGTCGAACTGGCGTCCCGGCAGCAACAGGCGGGAACGGCCGGCATTTCGTTCTCCAGCTGCAGCTCAGGGCAGCAAAGCTCGATCAATTCGGCCATCTCGGCGGCCAAGACCATGGCCAACAGCGGCGTTACCTACCTCAACGGCAACCTGCAAGGCAAGCGCTACACGAAATGGTTCGGCGCGAACAACTCGAGTCGCTACTCGACCGTGAAGACGCACTATGCCAACATCAAGAATGCGCTCGACACCAAGCCGATCGTGGTCGATTGCAGCTGCAAGGAATCCTACTACGCCTATGTGTATCCGACGCAGCCGTACAAGATCTACGTCTGCAACGCCTTCTGGTCGGCTCCAACGTCGGGCACTGATTCCAAGGGCGGCACCCTGGTGCATGAGCTGAGCCACTTCAACGTGGTCGGCTCGACCGATGACTGGGCGTACGGCCAGTCGGCCGCCGCCAGCCTGGCGATCAGCAATCCGACCAAAGCCATCGACAATGCCGATTCGCACGAATATTTCGGCGAAAACACCCCGTCGCTGCCGTAAGCGAGCGACCTGCAAAAACAGCCTGGCAGCGCGAGCGGCCAGGCTGTTTTTTTATGGTTCGCAGGCCTCCCCCCGCATTCGGGGTCTGACCTCAATTAAGAAATATTTCTTAATCGAGGTCAGACCCCGGTTAAGAAAGATTTGGCGGGAGCATTATTGTTCCGCCGGCTGCGCCACCTGGGTGTGCGTGAACACCGTCGACCCCGGCTTCATCGCCACCGGATCAGTCAGGTGCTGCAAGTCGCATTCGGGGTCTGACCTCAATTAAGAAATGTTTCTTAATCGAGGTCAGACCCCGGTTAAGAAAGATTTGGCGGGAGCATTATTGTTCCGCCGGCTGCGCCACCTGGGTATGTGTGAACACCGTCGACCCCGGCTTCATCGCCACCGGATCAGTCAGGTGCTGCAAGTCGGGCACGTAACTTCCTGTATGGCTGAGCTGGTAGCGGTGCTTGCCGGGAAGGAAATCATACGAGCGGGTGATGTCGATGGTGTTGCGATGCACGCCGTTCGGCTCGACCTTCACATAGTCATCCGGCCCCGGCGGTGCACGCTTGACCACCGGGCCCATGTAATTGACCGGCGCCGCACTGCCCGCCACCTTGATATCGAACTCCGGCCCGAACAGTTGCTCGCTGGCGTAGATGACCTTCCACAGGTAGATCGCTTGCGCCGTTTTATTGCTTACCGTCAGGGTCACCAGCACCTTGCCGCCGCGCGAGGCCACCGCGATTTTTTCGTTCACGCCGTGCATCGGTTTATCCTTCGCATAGGCCAGTCCCAGCGCCATGATCATCAACACGCCCGCCACTGATCGTTTCATCGCCATGCTCCTTGTTCTCGTCGGCCCGGCTGCGCTTGTCCATCGACGGGGCCGGGTCGCCCGTCTGTGCCGCACTCAGCCATTGTGCCGCGTTTCGCGCATCAGGCCAGCCCGTTTGGATCAACGGGTCGGAATCTCGGTCGTGGTATCGGGCAGCGCCGACAAGATCGTCACCGCCACGCGCCGGTTGCGCGCGCGGCCTTCGGGCGTGTCGTTCGGCGCGACGGCAATATTGGCGCCGTGCCCGACCACGGTCAGGCGCGCCGGCGCCACGCCGCTGTCGATGAACAGGCGCACCACGCTGCTCGCGCGCACCGCCGACAATTCCCAGTTCGATGGAAACAGCGCGTTCCTGATCGGGGTCGGGTCGGTATGGCCTTCGACCTGCACCGCATGCGGGTCGTCCTTGAGCAGCACCGCCAGCGCGCGCAGGGCCTGGTCCGAGGCTGGCGTGAGGGCGGCGTCGCCCGGATCGAACAGCACGCTGGCATTGATCTCGACGCTCACTCCGCGGCTGTTCTGGGTCACCCGCACCTTGCCTTCCCTGACCAGCGGGGCCAGGGTCGAGGTGAGCTTTTGCGCAAGGCTGGTCAAGCGTTCCTTTTCGCGCCGCATGGCTTCGGCGCGCCGCTTGACGAGCGGGTCTGGCAGCACGATCAGCTGCGGCACGTTGCTGCTGGCGACACTGGCCGTGCTCTTGTCCTTGCCGCCGAAGGCGTCGCCCAGGGACACGGAAAACACCTTGTACTTGCCTTCGTTGACGACCGAGATCGCGTACATCACCACGAAAAAGGCGAACAGCAGGGTAATGAAATCGGCGTACGAAATGAGCCAGCGTTCGTGATTTTCGTGCTCGGCTTCGTATTTTTTGCGCGCCATGGCTCAGGGCCGCGAAAGCAGGCAGGCGACCCGCTCTTCAATCACGCGCGAATGGTCGCCGCTGGCGATGTCGTGAAAGACATCGGTCAGGATTTCGTACTGGGTCACCCGTTCGGCGACGATGGACTTGAGCTTGTTGGCGATCGGGTAGAAAAACATATTCGCCAGCCCGACCCCGTACACGGTGGAGACGAAGGCCACCGCGATGCCGCTGCCCAGCTTGCCAGGGTCGCTCAGGTTTTCCATCACGTGGATCAGGCCCAGCACCGCACCCAGGATGCCGATGGTGGGCGAATAGCCGGCCGCCGATTCCCAGATTTTCACCGCCTGGCGCTCGCCGAATTCGTAGGCCGTCACTTCCATCTCCAAGAGGCTGCGCAGCTTGTCGGGGGCGATGCCGTCGACCACCAGGCGCAAGCCTTTCTGCACGAATTTATCCTTGTTCACGGCCATGTATTTTTCCAAGGACAGCAAGCCGTCGCGGCGCGCGTGCAAGCCCCACACGGCGATCTCGCGCGCCAGGGCGGCGCGCTGGCTCGGGGGCGGCGAAAACACCCAGCGCAGCATGCGCACGCCGCGCATGAAGGTGGGCGCTTCGCTTTGCAGCAGCACGGCGCCGGCGGTGCCGATAAACACGATGGCGAACGCGGCCGGCTGTACCAGCGAGGACAGCTTGCCGCCCTCCAGCCCCTGGCCGACCAGCAGACCGGCCAGCGCCAGGAAAATCCCCGCTACGCTGGCCCAGTCCACGCCTGCTCCTTCAGGGACGCCCGCAGGCGCGCGACCGCCTGGGTATGCAATTGCGACACGCGCGATTCCGATACACCCATGACGGCCCCGATCTCTTTCAGGTTCAGTTCTTCTTCGTAGTACAGGCCCATGAGGATTTTTTCACGCGGCGGCAAATTGTCGATGGCGTCGATGACGGCCTGGCGGAAGTCGCCGTCGAGCAGGCTGCGCAGCGGATCGGCATCGTCCACCGCATAGCGGTCGAGGAAGCTGTCGTTGCCCCCTTCGTTGTCGTGGAAATCTTCGTAGTACACCAGCTGGTGGCCGCCGCCGTCGGTCAGCATGTCCTGGTAGTCGGCCAGGGACAGCTTGAGGCTTTTGGCGACTTCGGATTCGGTGGGCGGGTGGCCCAGCTTTTGCTGCAGGGTGCTCATCGCCGTTTCGATCTTGCGCATGTTCTGGCGCATCGAGCGCGGCAGCCAGTCGCTGCTGCGCAATTCGTCGAGCATGGCGCCGCGGATGCGCAGCACGGCATAGGTCTCGAACTGGGCGCCGTGGGTTTCCTCGTAGCGGGTAATGGCGTCGAGCAGGCCGATCATGCCCGCCTGGATCAGGTCGTCGACTTCCACGCTCGGAGGCAGCTTGGCCTTCATGTGGTGGGCGAGCCGCTTCACCAACGGCATGTGCTCCGTCAGTAAATGGTTCTTGTCCGCTTTCCCTTTGACGGTGTACATAGTTATCAGTATGTTTTAAGAACCAAAATGGGAAGTCCCCCCTGTCCTGCCAAGTTGCGGCATGGCCGTCAGGGCAAAGCGCCCCGCCAGCTGGCGAAATGCCACCGACGCGCCGGCCAGCGGGAACGCATCGACCACGGCCCTGCCCAAGCGCGCGGCCCGGTGCAGGTATTCGTCCGCCGGGACCGAGCCCATCGACGTGAGCTGTACGGCAAGGTAACGACTTGCCGCAGATGACATATTATCGTATACCACCTTGGCTTCGGCTTCGGATGCGCCCGTTACCAGAATTCCGAACGGACGGCGCCCCAACTGTTGCGAAAGTCGCTTGATAAGGGCGTACGCGGCCGTGATCGAGGCGGCGCTGGTGGACACCTGGACCACGATTTCGGCGCTGTCCATGACCGGCACCGGGAAACTGTCGTCGTCGCCGAATTCGCCGTCGACGATGACGATGCCGGTCTGCTTGACCAGCACGTCGAAGGTCTTGGCCAGGCGCCGCGCTTCGTCCGGGCCGCCGCGCGCGCGCGCCATGCTGACCACGCCGAAGCCTTGCGGCACCTGGTGGATGATCTGGTTCAGCGCGCACTGCTGGCGCGCCACCTGCAACAGGCTGGCGCGGTCGGCCACGCCGAGGCGCTGGGCCACGCCGTATTCGCGGTCGCAGGCGTCGACGATGAGCACGTCGTTGCCGGCCCGGGCCAGGGAGGCGCCCAGGTTGACCAGCATCGCGCCCTTGTCGTCTTGCGGGGTGGCCGAGAGAAAGGTGACGATGCGCGGCTTGGGCCCGGCCAGCATCCGGCGCAGGCCTTCGGCCTGGTCGAAATCGAAGTGGTTAGCCAAGGGACACCTCGCGCAGGCTGCGGTCGTTGCGGGCGGTGCTGGTATTGGCCATCAGCAGCGGCAGTTCGGCGTCCGAAAACTGGGTGGCGGCGAGGTCGCGCTTGAGGCGGAAGGCGCGGTCGACCAGCATGTTGCGGTCGGCCAGGTGCAAGTCTTCCGGCACCCTCTGGCCGTTCGAGACGTAGAACAGGTTCAGCTTCTGGCGGATCACGACGTCGAGCACGTTGCCGATCGAGGCCGCTTCGTCGAGCTTGGTCATGATGCAGCCGGCCAGGCCGCTGCCCTGGTAGGCGCGCACCACTTCGTTCAAGGTTTCGTTGGTCGAGGTCGAGTTCAGGCACAGCAGGCGCTTGACGTCGGCGCCGGTCTCGGACAGCATCGCCACCTGTTCGGCCACGTTCTGGTCGCGCTGGGAGACGCCGACGGTGTCGATCAGCACGGTATGCTTGTTGCGCAATTCCTTGAGGGCGATGCGCAGGTCCGATTCATCCTTGACCGAGTGCACCATCACGCCGAGGATCTTGCCGTAGATGCGCAGTTGTTCGTGGCCGCCGATACGATAGGCGTCAGTGGTGATCAGGGCCAGTTTTTCCGGGCCATGGCGCATCACGCAGCGCGCGGCCAGCTTGGCGGTGCTGGTGGTCTTGCCCACGCCGGTGGGGCCGACCAGGGCGAACACGCCACCCTTTTCCAGGATTTCATCTTCGTTCGAGATGGTGGAGAGGTTGCGCGCGAGGACGGTTTTAATCCAGCGCAGGCTGTCGGCGGCATCCTTGCCGGCCGGGAGTTTTTCGATCAGGTAGCGCGACAGGCTGGCCGAGAAACCGGCGGCCAGCATGTCGCGCAGCACGCCGGCTTTTTGCGGCTCGCGCTGCTGGGTGGTGCCCCAGGCGATCTCGGCCAGCTGGCTTTCCATCAAGCCACGCATGGCGCGGATTTCATTCATCATGCCCGACATTTCGGCGCTGGCGCTGTCCTTGGCCTGGGCCATGGCTTGCTGCATCATCGACGACATTTGCGAGGCCATCATCGACATGTCGAACGATTCCGGGGCGGCGTAGGCCGGCGCCGGCGCGGGCACGCTGCGGCGGTTGGCATAGGATTCGGGCGGGATCGACAGGGATGGGCGCGGCTGGGCCATCTCGGTTTCGTGGGCGGGCGACGAGATCGAGGCGACGTCGTCGCTGGCGAGGGCGAGGATTTCGACCACGCCATCGACCGGTCGGTTGGACAAGATGACGGCATCGGGGCCGAGCGCTTCGCGGACCTTGCGTAGTGCATCGCGTGATGTTGCGGCCGTAAATTTTTTGACATTCATCGCCAACTCCTGGGTTCCTGCTGGGTGCACTCACATGAGGCACTGACAGGATCCATTATTGACGATGCAGTTTGGAAATGATCGAGGGAGGAGGATGGTAAAAGGGGTTCATTTCGGAGGAGCTGCCGCGCGCGTTTGATCGGGATGGGTGGGGCGGTGTTCTCATGCGGTCAAGATGCAGGGATGGACAGGTACAGCTTTGTGTATATTCTCGCCAGCGATCCGTACGGCACCTTGTATACCGGGGTCACCTCGGATTTGGTCAAGCGCGTCTGGGAACATCGCAACGCCGTTGTGGAAGGTTTTACCAAACGCTACGATGTGCACAAGCTGGTCTGGTATGAAATGCACACGGACATCATGGAAGCGATCAAGCGGGAAAAACAGATCAAGAAATGGCGGCGTAACTGGAAGGTGAATTTGGTGCAGGCTGGCAATCCGGCTTGGCGGGATTTGTATCTGGATTTCACCGCGGATTAAGAGACGTAGTCGCCCGTCACCGCCGTTCCCGCCACCACCGTCGTTCCCGCCACCACCGTCGTTCCCGCGAAGGCGCACTGCTGTCCGGAATAAAGTGGGTTGACAACGTTAAAAGGGTTGCAGGTATTGGTTTACGAGGGTTAACCTCTGTTTGCCAACTTAAAAACCAAACCTGCAACATGTTCAGCATAACTACTTTTCAGCGTTTAATGAAGGGGCTCCCGCGAGGAACCTTCGCTCAACTAGTCGAACGGCACAATGCCGACAAATATTGCAAGAAGTTCGGGCATTGGGATCATCTCATTGCCATGCTCTACGCGCAGATCAGTGAGGCGAAGGGGTTGCGACCACTGGAGACTGGCTTCAACAGTCATGTCGCGCATCACTACCATCTTGGTACGTCAGCGATCAAGCGCTCCACCTTGGCTGACGCCAATGAGAATCGATCTGACACGGTGTTTAGTGATACCGCTGCCTGGTTGATGGGGAAGGTGTCGCGTAAGCTGCGCCAGCAAAGCAATGATCTGATGTATTTGCTTGACTCCACCTCGTTGACGTTGAAGGGACGGGAGTTTGAGAGGTGGACGCCCGAGAATAGCACTCGCAATACGCAAGGCTTGAAGCTGCACGTTTTGTATGATGCCCATGATGCAATCCCTGTCTGGCACGACATTAGCCACCCCAACGTCAATGACGTTGAACGGGCAGTTGACGTACCGCTCGAAGCGAACGCGCTCTATGTATTTGACAAGGGCTATTGCGATTTCAATTGGTGGAAATCCATTGACGAGGCCAACGCGCGCTTTGTTACTCGTTTCAAGAACAACGCCGCTGTCAACGTCCTGCAGAAATCGGACATCCCTGCTGATGATGCGCACATCGTGCTCAGCGACGAAATCGTTACTTTCAAGCACAAACGGCTCGGCGGAAAACGGATCAATCTCTACTTTGGGAAGCCTTTGCGCCGTGTCATCGTGGCGCGGCCGAACAAAGATACGCCCATCGTTCTGGCTACTAACGACTTCGACAGTAGTGCCATGGAAATTGCCCAGCACTACAAAAAGCGCTGGGCAATCGAGCTGTTCTTCAAATGGATCAAGCAGCACCTCAAGATCAAGCAGTTCCTCGGACGATCTGAAAACGCGGTCCGGATTCAGATACTTACCGCTCTCATCAGTTATTTGTTGGTTGCACTGTTCAACGAGTCCAACCGTGTGAAACGGACCCTGTGGGATTGCCTTTGCTTCGTCCGCGCAACCCTATTTCAACGTACGGACACCGAAGATTTACATGATCGCCGACGACGACAAGCGGCGCACGAATTCGCAGAAATTCAAGGATGCCTCTTCTCGTGAGCGCGTCAAGAAAATTATTCCGGACGACAGTGCGCGAAGGCGGGAACCCAAGTTCGTAAATCCGCTCGCAGCTTCGGTAAAAACTTGGGTTCCCGCCTTCGCGGGAACGACGGGGTATGTGCGGCACTGGGGAACGACGGTGGGTGGTTTCTTACTGCCCCCCCACCAAACTGGTCACATGAATCGTCTTGGTCTCCGGAATCTCGGCATGCGACAGCACCTTCAACTGCGGCAGAGCCCGGCGCAGGAAGCGCGACAGCATCGCACGCAACGGCCCCGGCACCAGCAGCACCGGCGTCAAGCCCAACTGTTCCTGCTGCGCGGCAGCCGCGCCGGCCTGCTGCGCAATCGTATCGGCCAGGCCCGGTTCGATCCCGGCGCCATCGCCATTCGTCCCCAGCGCCTGCATCAACAGCCGCTCAAGCCGGTTATCCAGGGTCATCACCGACAATTCATTCGTCCCCGGGAACAACTGCTGCACAATCGCCCGCCCCAGCGCAATCCGTACCACGGCGGTCAGATCGGCCGGATCCTGGGTCTGCGTGGCATATTCGGCCAGGGTTTCGATCACGGTCCGCATATCGCGGATGTGCACGCCTTCGATCAGCAAATTCTGCAACACTTTCTGCAAGGTCGACAAGGACACCAGCTTCGGCACCAGGTCTTCCACCAGCTTGGGCGCTTCCTTGGCCAGATGGTCGAGCAGCGCCTGTACTTCGGCCCGGCCCAGCAATTCCGATGCGTGCGTCGTAATCAAATGATTCAAGTGCGTTGCCACGACAGTACCGGCATCGACCACCGTATACCCCATGCTCTGCGCTTCGTCGCGCAGACCGGCATCGATCCATACCGCCGGCAAGCCGAACGCCGGATCGGTCGTCACCAGGCCGGCCAGGTTGCCGCTGGCCATGCCCGGATTGATTGCCAGGAATTGCCCGTTCATCGACTCGCCGCTGCCCACTTCCACCCCCTTGAGCGTGATGCGGTAAGCCGACGGTTTCAACTCCAGGTTGTCGCGGATGTGCACCGGCGGCGCCAGGAAACCGACTTCCTGGGCAAACTTCTTGCGAATGCCTTTGATGCGCTTGAGCAGCTCGCCGCCCTGGGTCTTGTCGACCAGCGGAATCAAGCGATAGCCCACTTCCAGACCCAGGGTATCGACCGGCATGATGTCTTGCCAGCTCGCTTCTTCCTGCTCGGGCGCGGCCACGGGCGCCGGCGCTTCGACTTCGACCGGCGGCGGGGCCTTGGCTTTCTTGTTGATCATGTAAGCACTGCCGCCGAGCGAGCCGGCCAGCAACAGGAATACCAGATTCGGCATGCCAGGAATCAAACCCATGCCGCCGATGATCGCGGAAGTGATGTACAGCACTTCCGGCTTGGCGAACAATTGGTTCATCAGCTGGGTGCCGATGTCATGCTCGCTGGCCACGCGCGAGACCACGATACCGGCCGCGGTCGAGATGATCAGCGAGGGAATCTGTGCCACCAGGCCGTCACCGATGGCCAGCAGGGTGTAGGTCTTGGCCGCTTCGGCAAAGCCGAGGTCGTGCTGCAGGATGCCGACCAGCAACCCGCCGATAATATTGATGACGGTAACCATGATGCCGGCCACCGCATCGCCACGCACGTATTTCGAGGCACCATCCATGGCACCGTAAAACTCGGCTTCCTGGGCCACTTCGGTACGGCGGCGGCGCGCTTCGTCTTCGGGGATCAGGCCGGCATTGAGGTCGGCGTCGATGGCCATCTGTTTACCAGGCATCGCGTCCAGGGCGAAACGGGCCCCCACTTCGGCGATACGGCCGGCACCCTTGGTGACGACGGTAAAGTTAATAATGGTCAGAATGATAAACACGACGATACCGACCGTGTAGTTGCCACCAATCAGGAAGTGACCGAAGGCTTCGATCACTTTACCGGCCGCGGCGCCGCCGGTGTGGCCTTCGGTCAGCACCACGCGGGTCGATGCCACGTTGAGCGACAGGCGCAGCATGGTCGACACCAGCAGGATGGTCGGAAACGCCATGAAGTCGAGCGGCTTGACCGTGTACAGGCTGGTCAGCAGCACGATGACCGACAGCGCGATGTTGAAGCTGAAGAACACGTCCAGCACGAAGGCCGGCAGCGGCAGGATCATCATCGCCAGCAGCATGATGATGATGGCCGGCGCCGCCATGGCGTTGCCGCCACCTTTCATTCCACGAATCCAGGACGGCATGTTCAAGCGATTCATGGTGTGGCTCCGTTCTTCGGTTCAGGTTTGGTGTGCGATGCCGGGTCATGCGGGTCGAGCTCGGGCGGTACGCGCAGCCTGGTCGGCCGGTCGGGGTAAGTTCCGCCATCCTTCTTGTAGGCGCGCAGCTGGAACACATACGCCAGCACTTCGGCCACCGCCGAGTACAGCGCTTCCGGAATCTCGTCGCCGATCTCGGTGTGCTTGTGCAGCGCACGGGCCAGGGCCGGCGCTTCCAGCATGGCCACATTGTTTTCCTTGGCCAGTTCGCGGATGCGGGCCGCCACTTCATCGCTGCCCTTGGCCACCACGCGCGGCGCGCCGCGCTGGCCGTCGCCATACTTCAGCGCCACCGCATAGTGGGTCGGGTTGGTGACCACCACGTCCGCGGTCGGCACGTCGGCCATCATGCGGCGCTGCGACATCTCGCGCTGCATCTGGCGGATCTTGCCCTTGATCTGGGGATTGCCGTCCGACTCTTTCGACTCCTGGATCATTTCCTGGCGCGTCATCTTGAGCTTGTTCGCGTAGTGCCAGATCTGGTACGGACCATCGATCGCGGCCACGATGCCCAGACCGCCGACGATCGACAGGAACGCCGAACCGATCAGGTTGACCATGTGGGCGCTGCCGCTTCTCAAAGGCTCGACGGCCAGGCCGATCACGGCGTCTCTCTGGCTCATCACAACCATCCAGGCCACGGTGCCCACCACGATGGTCTTGGCGAGGGCCTTGAGCAGCTCGACCAGCGCATTGGTGGACACCATATTGCTCAGCCCGCGGATCGGGTTCAACTTGTTGAAATTTGGCATGAACGACTTGCTGCTGAACAGCCAGCCGCCGATCAGCAGGGGGGACGCCAGCGCCACCACCATGACCGCCGCCGCCAGCGGCAGGCAAGCCAGCATGACTTGGGCGATATCGCTGGCCACGCGCAGGATCATGGCATTGGGATCGAAGATTTGCTCGCGGCTCATGGCCAGGCCGGACACCATGGTCGCGTTCAGCTGGCGCACGATGCCGGCGCCGAAGAACCACAGCATGCTGCCGGCCGTCATCAGGACCGTAAACGTGGCCAATTCGCGCGAGCGCGGCACGTCGCCTTCTTCGCGCGCCTGCTCCAGGCGCTTGGCTGACGCTGATTCGGTCTTTTCTGCGTCGCTTTCGTCTGACATGCCAGGCTCCCGTTAAAGATGCCATTATTCGCGACATCGCCCCGCGACGATCCACCGATTAAGGCGGCAAACAGGGCTTAATTCGGGTGGTGGCAGGCGAACGCGGGCGCGTGACGGGCTCTCGTATAATTAAAAATGATCAACATTTACCCGATGACCATGAATTCGCTGATTCCGCCCGATTCCCAAGAACCGCTGGCCGCGGCCGACCTCAAGGAGGATGGTGACTTTTCCGACATGCTCAGCGAGCAGCGCATCCTGCTGCCGGGAGCGCAAATGCTGACGGCGTTCCTGATCATCCTGCCATTCAATGGCGGTTTCCGCCAGATCGTACAAACGGAAAAGATCGTTTTCCTGGCCACCTTCGTGCTGGCGCTGACCAGTCTCGTGTTGCTGAGCGCGCCGGCGATCCAGCACAGGCTGATGCGCCCCCTCAACGACCGCGCCCGCTTCAAGCGGGTCGCGACCTGCCAGATCGTGGCGGGCGCGTTCACCCTGGCGCTGGCGCTGATCCTGGCGACCAATCTGGTGATTTCCGAGGTGTTCGGCACCGTGGTGGGGCTGGCGATGGCAGCGACGATCGCCACCTTCATTGTATGTTTATGGTGGCTGTTGCCTGCCTATTTGAAGCGGATGCACGGATTTTAGTGAGACTTGACCGCCGTTGCCGCTCCGGCGCCGCAGCGCGGCCGGGCCAGCGGAAGGGTCGACCTTATCGGCTCTTCTTCGCTTCGGCCTGCTTCACCGTTTGCTCGATCGCTCCGAACACGGACTTGCCTGCCCCATCGAGCATCTCGATCCGGATGGTGTCGCCAAACAGCATGAACGGCGTGCTAGCCACGCCATCTTCGATCATTTCCAGGGCACGCTTTTCGGCAATGCAGGAATAGCCGCGCTTGGCGTCCTTGTTCGACACCGTGCCGGAACCAATGATCGTCCCGGCGCGCGCGTTACGCGTTTTGCATAAATGTGCGAGCAGTTGCGCGAAGTTGAACACCATATCCACGCCGGCATGCGGCTGGCCGACCAGCTTGCCGTTCCAGGTCGAGCGCAGCGGCAGGTGTACCTTGGCCTCCTGCCAATGCTCGCCCAGCTCATCGGGCGTGACCGCCACCGGCGAAAACGACGATGCCGGCTTGGACTGCAAAAACCCAAAGCCCTTGGCCAGCTCGGGCGGAATCAGGTTGCGCAGCGACACATCATTCACCAGCATCAGCAAGCGGATCTGTTGAAACGCCTGGTCCGGCGTGCTACCCATCGGCACGTCGCCCGTGATCACGGCCACCTCGGCCTCGAAATCGATGCCCCACTCCTCGTGCGCGAGCACAATGTCGTCCATCGGCCCGAGAAAATCGTCGCTGCCGCCCTGGTACATCAGGGGGTCTTCCCAGAACGAGGCCGGCATCTCGGCATTGCGCGCCTTGCGCACCAGCTCGACGTGATTGACATACGCCGAGCCGTCGGCCCACTGAAAGGCGCGCGGCAGCGGCGCCATGCAGTTGGCGGGATCGAAATCGGCACTGCGCGAGGTCCGTCCGCTATTGAGCATCTGGTACATATCGCTCAATTGGGGCGAGATGAACGCCCAGTCATCGAGCGCCGCCTGCAGGGTCGGCGCGATGGCGTCGGCCACGTGCACTGTCTTCAGGTCGCGCGAGACCACCGCCAGCTGGCCGTCGCGGCTACCGTCCTTGAGTGTGGCTAATTTCATAATTTATCCGGAGTACGGGTTCAAGCCGGCACCAGCAAGTCCAGCTTCGCCTGGTCCAGATAGCACCACTCGCCTTCGGCCAGGCCCAAGGATTCCAGGGTCAGCTGGCCGATGGCGGACCGGTGCAGGGCGCCGCAATGGTTGCCGGCAGCGGCGAGCATGCGTTTGACCTGATGGTATTTGCCTTGTTCCAGCACGATTTCGAGCTGGTGCTCGCCGCGCTGGACACAGCTGAGCGCCGCCAGCGGCGCCGGCTCGTCATGCAGTTTGACGCCGGACAGAAGTTGCGCAATCAGTTCAGGCGTCACGGGGTCTTGGGTGGTGGCCTGATATATCTTGGGGATGTGTCGCTTCGGCGACGATTGGGTGTGGATAAACGGGCCGTCGTCCGACATCAGCAGCATGCCGGTGGTGTCGTGGTCGAGCCGGCCGACCGGCTGCACGTCGCGCCAAGTGAATTGTTCCGGCAGCAAGGTCAGCACGCCGGGATGATGGCTCGGCTTGCGCGAACACTCGACATTGACCGGTTTGTGCAGCGCGATATACACATGTTCGCGGTACACCCATTCATCGTCGAAGATCGTCATGACCAGCCCATCGGTGTCGATGGCGGTCTTGTAGTCGGTGTAGGGGGCGCCATTGATGACGACTTCGCCGTCTTCAATCAGGGCGCGGCAATATTTGCGTGTGCCGAAACCCTGCGATTGCAGGATGCGGTCCAGGGATAATTTACTCATGGGCGAGACTTTACCAGATGCGCTCATGAGCGGATAGGAATGCGCTGAGTGCTTTGTAGGATAACTACCCGTGTGGTGGCGCGTTAAGGAAGAGCCCTCACGCATCTTTGACACAGATCAAGAATAGCAAGAACCGGCTTGTTAAACTGAAACTTCAGTAGGAATCGGCCTAACGCCACCTGCGGATGCTTACTGTAACACTAGGATAATTGAATAGGCCAACATGATGAGGACCAGGATGCGCACCATTACTTCCGCCGCCACGCAATTGAATACCGCCGACTTCCTGGAATCGGCCGCCGACAATCTTCCAGACAATCCGCTGGCCCAGTCGGCGCTGGAGACGACGCGGGATGCGATAGCGCGCTGGACCGGCGGCATCCACCTGCCACGCATGCTGGTACCGGGCATGGTGCGCGTGTCGCCGCAGGCGCGCTGGTATGCGCAGGCCAACAATGGCTTCCAGGAATGGCTCAGCCAGGGTGGTTTCGGACAGGGTTTCGATGACGATACGGCGCACGCCAGCAGTGCCGATTGCGCCGGCGCGCCCGCCCTGGATGTCGACAGTGCGCAACGCAGGGCGGAACGCCTGCGCACGGTCGACGCCGACAGCCGCGACGCCTGCATCGATTAATCCGGGTCGGCAGGCTCCCGCCCGCCACCCTTGAGCGCGCCGGCAGGCCCGCGGTCCGGCCCGATGCGGATGCCCCGCTGCGCCGATAACCGCCATCGCGGACCGGCCGCCGCCAGCCTCCCGTCATGGCGATCGGCCGGACACAGGTCGCTTCAACTACCTTGGCGCGTCGCCAGCACCTCGTCGATCAGGCCGTATTGCGCCCCTTCCTGGGCCGACATGTAATGGTCGCGGTCCGAATCCTTCTCGATTTGCGCCAAGGTTTGTCCGGTGCGTTCGGCATAGAGGGTGTTGAGGCGGTGACGCAGGTACAGCACCTCGCGCGCCTGGATCTCGATGTCGGCGGCCACCCCTTGCGACCCGCCGTGCGGCTGGTGGATCATCAGGCGGGCATTGGGCAAGGCGTAGCGCTTGCCGATCGCGCCCGCCGCCAGCAGGAAGGAGCCCATGCTGGCGGCAAACCCCGTGCACAGGGTCGACACGTCCGGTTTGATGAACTGCATCGTGTCGTAGACGGCCATGCCGGCATACACGGAGCCGCCCGGCGAATTGATGTAGAGCGAAATATCCTTGTCGGGATTGTCCGATTCCAGGAACAGCAATTGGGCGACGATCAGGTTGGCCGATTGTTCGGTCACCTCGCCCACCAGGAAAATCACCCTTTCTTTCAGCAGGCGCGAGTAAATGTCGAAGGCGCGCTCGCCGCGTCCTGTTTGTTCGATCACGGTGGGCACCAGGCCGAGCCCCATTGGAAAATTCGAAGTCATAAGCGTTCTTTCGCGGTAGAGTTGAATCGCTGAGTCGATTCTGCCCGCTTGACGCTCCGGCCCGGCGCCGTGTGACAAGAAAAAAAAAGATCGCTGGCCTGTCACATCCGGGCCGTGCCGGGCGTCATGTGGCACCCGCACCCTCACAGGAGATTCCCGATGCCGCACACGACCGATACCGACGGCGCCTTGTTCGAACAGCTCCGGCCGCGCCTGCAAGCGATCAGCCGCCGCATCGTCGGCAGCGCGGCGGAAGCCGAGGATATCGTGCAGGACTGTTTTCTGAAATGGCAAGACGCCGAACAGGCGGCGCTGGCAACGCCGGCGGCCTGGCTGACCACTGTGGTGCGGCACCAGTCGATCGACTGCCTGCGCCAACGCGCCCGCGCTACCCTGGCCGCGCGCGCCGCCCTGGAACTGGTGCCCGATGTGGCCCCCGCGCCGCCGGAACAGGGCTTGCTGCGGCGCGCCGAACTGGGCGAGGCGCTGGCCCGCTTGCTGGCCTGCCTGTCGCCGTCCGAGCGCATGGCATTGATCCTGCATGAGGTGTTCGAACGCGACCATGCCGGTATTGCGGCGGCGCTCGGCACAAATACCGTGAATGCACGCCAATATCTGGCACGCGCGCGGCGCCGCCTGCGCGAGGACCAAGCCGAAGCGCCGGCCGGCGACAAGCTCTGCCGCGAGCTGATCCGCCGCTTTCAGGCCGCGATCAACGGCCTGGACATGCCGGCAATGGTGAGCTTGCTGGGCGAGGAACAGCCTGTGGCGGTGCGCCAGTCGCCGCGACTGCCGGTGCGCGCCGGCGCCTGTGCCAACGATGCCTCGTACGGCATTGTCATGACGGCTTAGGTTTCAGGCATCAGGTGGCGCGGCCCGCGCGTCCCTGGAAAGAAATTACCCATGCTGAGTTAGTCGTCGCGGGATTCGCCGACGGCGCCGTCCAAGCCATCCGGCCAGGCGATCGCCTATCGATAAGATGGCGGAATGGACAACGGTGGGAATAACATCGGGTGGATGGAAAACGACGGCTTTACGCCGCCGTTTCCATGTCCCCAAAAGAGGACTTCATGCGAGGAATTGTAATTCTCTCTATGCCGCATCATGATGCGGTTAGTAGTTCATTTCAAACAATATGCTGCCAACACACGCTTTACTTTTTATATCGGCCTCCCGTGGAAAGAACTACAGGTCTAATATAGAACACCTGCCCGAACTTTCAAGGAAAATATTTGCCGGCGCGGTTAACGCAACGCTGGCCGTGCCGATGGCCCCAGGGTGTTGACCATCCCCGCGCCGACCGACGCGCCGAATTTTTTCAGCACCCGCTCCGGCAAACCTTCATGCGCCGTGTAGTCGACAATATCTTCCGCCTTGACCACGTCGCGCGCCGTCGTCTCGACCGTGCCGAAGCCGTCGGCCAGGCCCATTTCGACTGCCTTGGCGCCACTCCAGAACAGGCCGGAGAAGGTCTCCGGCGTCTCTTTCAGGCGCTTGCCGCGCCCGGTGCGCACCACGGAAATGAATTGCTGGTGAATCTCGTTGAGCATGGCCTGGGCATGCGCCTTGTGCTTGTCGGACTGCGGGCTGAAAGGGTCGAGGAAGCCTTTGTTTTCCCCCGCCGTCAGCAAACGCCGCTCGACTCCGAGTTTCTCCATGGTGCCGGTAAAGCCGAAACCGTCCATCAGCACACCGACCGATCCGACGATGCTGGCCTTGTTCACAAAGATCTTGTCGGCGGCGGCGGCAATATAATAGCCGCCGGAGGCGCAGATTTCATCGACCACCACGTACACCGGCTTGTTGGGATACGCTTGTTTCAGGCGCAGGATTTCATCGACGATATTGCCCGCCTGGACCGGACTGCCGCCCGGGCTGTTAATGCGCAGGACCACCGCCACCGAACCGGCATCGGCAAACGCCTTGTTCAAGGATGGAATCACCACGTCGGCCGAGCCGCTGCCGTCCGATTCGATGCTGCCCTCGATTTCAATCAGCGCGGTATGGCGCCCCAGCGCCTCGCCATCGGAACCAGTGAAATCGAAATCGAAAAACGCCCACAGCCCGAAAAACGCCAGCCCCAGAAATGTCATCTTGAAGAAAATGCCCCAGCGGCGCGTGGCGCGCTGTTCGCGCACCGTGGCAAAAACCAGCTTTTCCAAGGTGTCGCGTTCCCAGTTGCCCATGGTCGGTGCCGCTGCCGCTGCCGGTGCTGCTGCCGGCGTAGTTTCCTTGGATTCGCCGAAAGTGTTGTCGCTCATAAATCGCTTTACGTAATAGGGTGTCGGTACTGCATCGTCACGCCGCGGGCGGCTTGATGAACTCGTCGGGTTGCCAGTAAATCTGCCCGTCTTCCTCGCGCACCCCGATCGGGCGCAGGCGGCCGCCCTTGCACGGTCCGCCCGCGCAAAAACCGCTTTCCGGCACATAGATGGCGCCGTGGGTCGAACACATCAGGTACAAGCCGCTCGACTCGAAGAACTCGCCTTCGGCCCAGTCCAGCTCGATGGGAACGTGGGCGCACCGGTTCAGGTAGGCATACACTTTTCCCCTGTGACGCACCACGAAGCCGGTGGCCTTGTCGCCGAAGGCGCGCACGCCAAACCGCACGCCGCGTCCGCCTTCGAGCACCTGGTCGGAACCGCAGACAAGCACGCCGCCAGCCTGGTCCGCCATCATGCGTTCTCGCTCAGCCAGGTGCGCAGCTGGGCCACGGTTTCGGCAGAGTAGAGGGGATTGCAGGCGCTCAGCTGCTCGTGCGGATGGGCACCGTACTGCACGGCAATCCCGGCCGCGCCGGCGTTATTCGCCATCAGCAAATCGTGGGTGGTATCGCCGATCATCACGGTACGCTTCAGATCCTGGCCCAGTTCCCGGGTCAGTTCCTGCAGCATGGCCGGATGCGGCTTGGAGAATGTCTCATCGGCGCAACGGGTGGCGTCGAACAGGGACAGCAGGCCGACCGCGTTGAGCGAACGGTTCAGGCCAACCCGGCTCTTGCCGGTAGCCACCGCCAAAAAGTAAGCTTCCTGCGAAAGTTCGGTCAACATCTCGCGAACGCCGTCGAACAGCACCAGTTCGTGGTCTTTCGACAGAAAGTGAAAACGGTAGCGCTCGACCATGCGGGGGTAGAAAGCGGGGTCGATATTCGGCATCACGGCCTGCATCGCTTCGTGCAAGCCCAAGCCGATCACGTGCGAAGCGGCATCGTCGCGCGGAATCGGCAAGCCGAGGTCCTTGGCGGCGGCCTGGATGCACTTGACGATGGTGGACGTGCTGTCCATCAAGGTTCCATCCCAGTCGAAAACGATCAGATCAAATTGCTTACGTGCCATGTATTGCGGCCGCTTGTGGCGGCCGGCTCCTTCCAGGATTGATCAACGCGGTCTGGTCTCGCGAGACTAGCGCGGTGCTGAGTTCAGCGGTTTCCCCAAGCTTACCAAGAAACGTTCGCATTCTGCGGGCAACGGTGCATTTATCGTCACGTCCTTGCCGGTTTCAGGATGGGTAAACGTAATCTGGTGCGCATGCAGGAACATCCGCTTGAGCGCGCCGCGCCTGGCATCGGCTTTGAGCAAGACCCGGTTTAACGCGAAATCGCCGTACTTGTCATCGCCAACGATGGGAAAGCCCGACGATGCCAGATGAACGCGAATCTGGTGAGTACGCCCGGTTTTCAGCTCGGCTTCGAGCAGGGCGAACTTGTCGAACTTGCGCAGCAGGCTGAACACGGTGTGCGATTCCATGCCGCCCGCCTGCACGCAGACGCGGCGCTCGCCGTCCGCCGTGGTGAACTTGTGCAGCGGCAGCTTGATGTGCTGGCGCGCGTTTTTCCAGTCGCCGTACACCATGGTGAGGTAGCGCTTGTCGGTCAGGCCGTCGCGCATCTGCTCGTGCAGGTTGGTCAGGGCCGACCGTTTCTTCGCCAGCAACAGCAAGCCCGAGGTTTCGCGGTCGAGCCGGTGCACCAGTTCCAGGAACTTGGCATCGGGCCGGGCCGCGCGCAACTGTTCGATCACGCCGTAGGACACGCCCGAGCCGCCGTGCACCGCCACCCCGCAAGGCTTGTCGATGATGAGCAGGTGCGCATCCTCGAACAGGATAGGGAACTCGGCGCCCGGCACCACGGCGGTCGATTTCTCGGCCACCCGTACCGGCGGAATGCGCACCACGTCGCCGCTTTCGAGCCGGTACAACTGGTCGATCCGGCCCTTGTTGACCCGCACCTCGCCGGAGCGCAGGATGCGGTAAATATGGCTTTTCGGAACGCCCTTACAGACCCGCAACAAGTAGTTGTCGATCCGCTGTCCGGCTTCTTCTTCGGTAATTGTGACAAATTGGGCTTGAACGGGGGCCTGTGATGAAGGGGGAACAACATCGTTTTGCATCTTCATTTGCTCTGTCTTCCCAGAAATTCTCTCTAAGTCCTTCATTTTGAATATATAATCGACAGGCGGCGGTCAAACCTCTGCTGGTGTAAGAATTAAAACGATATTTTACACAGGGGCGTCTCCATCGGCCCCGCCAAATTGCAAATTCGATGGAAAAAATGTGTACGCACATCCCGGCGCGAATCAAGGTTGCACCGTTGTTGTAATCGGATAACGCGCAAGGCTGCGGAATGGATTGTTTGGAATTGTAAGGATAAGTACTGGCGAGCTGTCCCTCGGGGCCAGCTCGCCGGATGTTGGCGTCGATAACGCTTGTCGTTTTCGCCCGACCCGATGTAAGCCTCATCCTGAAGGCTTGAGAATAAGGGCTGGTGTTTAAGCCTGGTATCGAGTCTTAGTATGTTCGCTGGCTACGGTTTGGCTCACTGATTTGCTCACCGCCTGGCTTTGTCTGTGCCCCGATCACACCGGGGCTGCTTCAGCTAAGTTGCAGGTGATGCGTGCACTCGGCATGTCGATCGACCCCACTGCGCCCTGTTGCGGCCGTAACGCTTTGCGTTGCTGCGCCGTGCGAAAAGGCATACCCACCCTCCACTTCCCTTCCCGCGTACATCCCTGTACTTTTCGCCGCCCCGCGCCCAGCGCAGAGCGGCACTAGAACGGCCCCCGGGTCGCGGAGTCAATAAAAATGAAACGCATGTTGTTTAACGCTACGCAGCAGGAAGAACTGCGCGTAGCGATTGTCGACGGTCAGAAACTGATCGACATCGATATCGAAACCGCCGGTCGCGAACAGCGCAAGTCGAATATCTACAAGGGCGTGATTACCCGGATCGAACCCTCGCTCGAAGCTTGCTTCGTCAGCTACGGCGAAGACCGCCACGGTTTCCTCCCATTCAAGGAAGTCGCCCGCACCTATTTCCGCGAAGGCGTCGACGTCCGTACCGCTTCGGTCAAGGAAGCGCTGCGCGAAGGCCAGGAAATCATGGTCCAGGTCGAAAAAGAAGAACGCGGCAACAAGGGCGCCGCCCTGACCTCCTTCGTTTCCCTGGCCGGCCGTTATCTGGTCCTGATGCCGAACAATCCGCGCGGCGGCGGCGTGTCGCGCCGGGTCGAAGGCGAAGAACGCCAGGAACTGCGCGAAACGATGGACAAGCTGGACCTGCCGCAAGGCATGTCGGTGATTGCCCGCACCGCCGGCATCGGCCGCAATGTCGAAGAACTGCAATGGGACTTGAATTACCTGATGCAACTGTGGCGCGCGATCGAAGGCGCCGGCAAGTCGGCCAGCGGCGCTTTCCTGATCTACCAGGAATCGTCGCTCGTGATCCGCGCGATCCGCGATTACTTCCAGCCCGATATCGGCGAGATCCTGATCGATACCGACGATATCTACGAACAAGCGCACCAGTTCATGCGCCACGTGATGCCCGACATGATCCACCGGGTCAAGCGTTACAGCGACGATGTACCGCTGTTTTCGCGCTTCCAGATCGAACACCAGATTGAAACCGCGTATTCGCGCACCGTGCCCCTGCCGTCCGGCGGCGCCATCGTCATCGACCACACTGAAGCCCTCGTCTCGGTCGACGTCAACTCGGCCCGTGCCACGCGCGGCTCCGACATCGAAACCACCGCATTCAATACCAACTGCGAAGCGGCCGAAGAAGTAGCACGCCAGCTGCGCCTGCGCGACCTTGGCGGCCTGATCGTCATCGACTTCATCGACATGGAAGTGGCGAAGAACCAGCGCGAAGTCGAAACCCGCCTCAAGGATGCCCTGCACCACGACCGTGCACGCGTCCAGATGGGCAAAATTTCCCGTTTCGGCCTGATGGAACTGTCGCGCCAGCGCCTGCGTCCTTCCTTGTCGGAAGGCTCGCACGTGACCTGCCCGCGCTGCTCCGGCACCGGCCACATCCGCGATACCGAATCGTCCGCCCTGCAGGTGCTGCGCATCATCCAGGAAGAAGCGATGAAGGAAAATTCGGCCACCATCCACGTGCAGGTTCCCGTGGACGTTGCCGCTTTCCTGCTCAATGAAAAGCGTGGCGAAGTGCTCAAGATCGAGAACCGCCACCGCATCAGCGTGATCCTGATCCCGAACAAGCATCTGGACACGCCGCACTACAAACTCGAACGCATCAAGCACGACGATCCGCGCCTCGAAGACAGCCAGGCCAGCTACAACCTGGCCGAAGAAGCGGAAACCGACATGGCTTACAGCAAGCGCCAGAAGGAAGAAGTCAAGCCGCGCCAGGAAGCCGTCGTCAAGACCATTACCCCGGACCAGCCTGCCCCAATGGTGGACCGTTCCGAAGTGCTCAAGCCAGTCGCCCCGCCAATCCAGGCACCGGTACTGACCGCGCCCGAGGAAGAAGGCTTCCTGGCCAAGATCATGGGCTTCTTCTTCAAGAAGGAAGCACCCGTCATCGTCGCTCCGGCGCCAGTCGCCCCGGCCAAGCCGGCCGCTGCGCCTGCCGGCCGCGAAGACCGCAACGGCCGTGGCCCGCGTGCCCGTACCCGTGGCGGCAAGCCGGACGGCCGCCCTGAGCGCGAGCCGGGCAAGCCAGCCGCACTGGAAGAAGCAGGCAAGCCGGGCGACGCCGACAAGGCCGCCCGTCCGCCGCGTCCTCCACGTCCACCGCGCGAGCCGCGTGAGCCGCAAGTCGACGCCGCCGGCGCGCCGGTGGCAGCGCGCGCCGAACGTGGCGAGCGCGCAGAGCGTGGCGAGCGTCCGGAACGTGGTGAGCGCACCGAGCGCGCACCGCGTCCACCGCGCGAACGCGCCGACTACCGCACCCCGGTAGCCGAAGCGAAAACCGACGAACTGGCTGCCGCGCCGGTCGTGGCGGATGCGCTCGTGGTCAATGTCGTGGTGCCGCAAGGCGATGAAGAAGCAGCCGCGCCGAAAATGATCACCACGATCGGCCCGAACGGTGAAGAAATCGAAGTCGAAGCCGGTGGCGATGAGCCGCGCCGTCGTCGTCGTCGTGGCGGTCGCAACCGCAATCGCCGCGACCGCGACCAGGCCGATGGCATGGACGGCGAAGACGGCGACGTTGTCAACGAAGCCAGCTTCACCGTCGAACCAGCGCCAGCGGATGCACCGTCCTTCGAGAAGGCAGAAGCGCCGGTGTTCGCCGCCGCCGAGCCTATCGTGGCCCGGCCTGTCGTGGCCCGGCCTATCGTGGCCCCGCCTGTCGTTGCCGAGGCAGCAGCGGTGGAAGCTGCGCAAGCTGAAGCCGAAGCCGCACCTGAGCCCGTGTCGGAATACGTGGTGACGCCAGCGCCGGTGCAAGCACCAGTGGAAGCACCAGCGCCTGCGCCAGTCGAAGCTGCACCAGCCCCGGCCCCGGCCCCGGTAATGGAAGCGGCGCCGGCACCTGCCGAGCCAGCTCCAGTGGCCGAGGTAGTTGCCGCAGCACCAGTCGAAGTAGCGCCGGAAGTTGCTCCAGTTGTTGCTCCGGTAGTTGCTCCAGTACGTGAAGAAATCGTTCCGGCAACGATGTTCACCCCTGCCGATCCGGTTGCCGAGGAAGCTGCGGCTGCCGAAACAAGGGCTACTGAGGAAGCGGCGCCGGTCGAAGCAGCGGCGACACCTGCCGCAGCACCTGCCCCGGCCCCCGTCGCGCCACCAGCGCCGCCTGCACCAGCGCCAGTTGCAGCGGTGCCAGTTGCCGCCGCACCGGTTGCCGACTTGGCCGAGATCCTCGGTTCGGCCGGCCTGACCCTGGCGGCCACCGATCCTGAAAAGCTGCGTGCAGCCCAGGAAGCGGCCGCCAGCGCAGCGCCACCGGTGCGCGTGCCACGCGAGCGCAAGCCGCTGCCGCCGCAAGTCGATGAGCCGCTGGTTCAGGTAGACACCAGCCGCCAGTAATCAGGGCGCAACAAAAAAAGGGGAAGCCGAGGCTTCCCCTTTTTTACGTGAAAGACCAGCGTATTTCCTTTGAACCTGAGTGAACGATGACTATTCCAGCCGATATGGCCCCCGCTCCCGTTACCCTGCGCATGGCTTTCTGGTATTGGCTCAAGCTCGGCTTCATCAGCTTTGGCGGGCCGGCCGGCCAGATCGCGCTGATGCACAGCGAACTGGTCGAGCGGCGCCGCTGGATTTCCGAACAGCGCTTTTTGCACGCACTCAACTACTGCATGCTGCTCCCCGGCCCCGAAGCGACCCAGCTCGCCATCTACATCGGCTGGCTGATGCACAAGACCCGCGGCGGCATCGTGGCAGGCCTGCTGTTCTTCCTGCCCTCGCTACTGATCCTGATCCTGCTGTCGTGGATCTACATGGCCTGCGGCACCCTGCCCGTGGTCGCCGGCGTCCTGTACGGCATCAAGCCGGCGGTGGTGGCCGTGGTGCTGGCGGCCGCCTGGCGCATCGGCTCACGCACCCTGAAAAACCGCACCCTGCTGGCCATCGCCGTCGCCGCCTTCCTCGCCATCGCCCTGGCCGAAGTGCCATTTCCGCTGATCGTGCTGGCGGCGGCCACCATCGGCTTTATCGGCGCCAGGGTACTGCCGGCGCACTTCCAGGTCGGCGGCCAGCATCCGGACAGCCGCGCCTCGTATGGCGTCGCCCTCATCGACGACAACACTCCCACACCAGCGCATGCCCGCTTCACCTGGCCGCGCCTGGCGCGCGTGACCCTTGGCGGCCTGGCGCTGGGCGCAGGCGTGTGGCTGCTGCTGGCATGGCGCTACGGCGCGGCGGGCGCGCTGGCGCAGATGGGCTGGTTCTTCACCAAGGCCGCGCTGATGACCTTCGGCGGAGCCTATGCCGTGCTACCCTATGTCTACCAGGGCGGCGTCGAGCACTATCAATGGCTGACCGCATCCCAGATGATCGATGGCCTGGCGCTGGGCGAAACCACACCAGGGCCCCTGATCATGATCGTCGCCTTTGTCGGCTTCGTGGGTGCCTGGAGCCACACGATTTTCGGCCCGGGCAGCGTACTGCTGGCCGGCGTGGCCGGCGCCTGCGTCGCCACCTTCTTCACCTTCCTGCCCTCGTTCATGTTCATCCTGGCCGGCGGCCCGCTGGTGGAAGCGACGCGCGACAATGTGCGCATGACGGCGCCGCTGACCGCCATCTCGGCGGCGGTGGTGGGCGTAATCGTCAGCCTGGCGCTGTTCTTCGGCCAGCACGTCTTTGTACATCACGGACAGGTCGACATCGCGGCAATCGCCATCAGCGCGGCCGCCTGCGTGGCGCTGTTCCGCTTCAAGGTGGGGACCATCAAACTGCTCGCCGCCTGTGCCGTCGCGGGCCTCGTGCTATCGTATCGGCATGGCTGAAAAAATTATCATGCTCAGCGACGGCCGCGCGCCGCCGCCGGCAATCCCCGCGCGGCTCGACGCGCCCACCGGTCTCCTGGCCGATGCGCTCGGGCGGCCCCTGCACGACCTGCGCATCTCCGTCACCGACCGCTGCAATTTCCGCTGCGTGTACTGCATGCCCAAGGAGGTGTTCGACAAGGACTACGCCTACCTGCCGCATGCCTCGCTGCTGTCGTTCGAGGAAATCACCCGCATCGCGACCCTGTTCGTCGCCCATGGCGTGGAAAAGCTGCGCCTGACCGGTGGCGAACCGCTGCTGCGCAAGAACCTGGAACGCCTGGTCGGCATGCTCAGCGCCCTGCGCACCCCGAGCGGCCGCCCGCTCGACATCACCCTCACCACCAACGGCTCGCTGCTGGCGAAAAAAGCGCAGTCCCTGAAGGATGCGGGCCTGAACCGGGTCACGGTGTCGCTCGACTCGCTCGACGACACTACCTTCAAGCGCATGAACGATGTCGACTTCGCGGTGGCCGACGTGCTGGCCGGGATCGACGCCGCCCACGCCGTGGGCCTGGGGCCCATCAAGATCAACATGGTCGTCAAGGCCGGCATGAACGACCAGGAAATCGTCCCCATGGCGCGCCACTTCAAGGGCAGCCCCTACATCCTGCGCTTCATCGAATACATGGACGTCGGCGCGTCCAACGGCTGGAACCTGGCCGAAGTGATCCCATCGGCGGAAGTGGCGCGCCGCATCTCGGCCGAGATGCCTTTGGTGCCGCAGCAGGCCAACTACAGCGGCGAGACCGCCGCGCGCTGGCGCTATGCCGACGGCGGCGGCGAAATCGGCCTGATCTCCAGCGTCACCCAGGCCTTCTGCAAGGATTGCTCGCGCGCGCGCCTGTCGACCGAGGGCAAGCTGTACACCTGCCTGTTCGCCACCCGTGGCCACGACCTGCGCGCCCTGCTGCGCGAAGGCCGCAGCGACGCCGAGATCTCGGCCGCCATCGGCGCGCTGTGGCAGGTGCGCGCCGACCGCTATTCCGAAACCCGTACCATCAACACCAGCGGCATTGAAAGAGGCGGCAAACGCGTTGAAATGTCGTACATCGGCGGTTAAATGACTCCACAAGAAGACATCACCGGCCTGATTCTGGCCGGAGGACGCGGTACTCGCATGGGCCACGTCGACAAGGGCTTGCAGCCCTTTCGCGGCGCCAGCATGGCCGAGCATGTGATGCGGCGCCTGGCGCCGCAGGTCGGCGCGCTGGCCATCAACGCCAACCAGAACCTCGATGTTTACGCCGCTTTCGGCGTCCCCGTGTGGCCCGACCAGTTGACCGGTTTCGAGGGTCCGCTGGCCGGGCTGGCCACCGGCATGGCCCGCTGCGCCACGCCGCTGCTGGTCACGGCGCCCTGCGACTCGCCGTTTCTGCCGCATGACCTGGTGGCGCGCCTGCGCCAGGCACTCGATGCCGAAGGAGCCGACCTGGCGCTGGCCGAAACGGAAGAAGCTGGACCGGATGGCGTACCGCGCCTCCAGCCGCAGCCCGTCTTCGCCCTCGTCCGGACCAACGCCCTGCCCCGGCTGGAAGCCTACCTTGCCGGCGGCGGGCGCCGCATGGATGGCTGGTACGGCGCCATCAGGGTGGCGCGCGTGCGCTTCGACGATGCCGCCGCCTTCCGCAACATCAACACGCTGGACGAACTGCGCCAGTGCGAACCTGAATAATCCCTCATCCAAGCACACCATGACCATGCCAACCCTGAACGACGTCACCAGCTGTTTGTCGGCCTACGACCCGGACGCCCTGCCCGTGCGCGACGCGCAGCGCATCATCCGCGATTTCATCAAGCCGGTCGACGCTATCGAACAAGTGCCGCTGCTGGCGGCGCTGGACCGGGTGCTGGGTGCTGACATCATTTCGCCGATCAGCGTGCCGGCGCACGACAATTCGGCCATGGACGGCTACGCCCTGCGCGGCGCCGACCTGTCCGCGGACAGCCCGGTCACCCTGGCGGTGATGGGCACGGTGTTCGCGGGCCGCCCGTCCGGGGTGGTGCCGGGCAGCGGCGAATGCGTGCGCATCATGACCGGCGGCGTCATGCCGGCCGGCTGTGACAGCGTGATCCCGCAGGAGCTGGTCGCGGCAATCGGCGAGGACAGCATCACCATCGCACCGGGCGTGATCCGCAGCGGCGACAACCGCCGCTTCGCGGGCGAAGACCTGATGACTGGGAGCGCCGCCCTGCGCAAGGGTAAAGTCATCCGCCCGGCCGACCTGGGGCTGCTGGCATCGCTCGGCATCGCCACGGTGCCGGTGGCGCGGCGCCTGCGCGTGGCGTTCTTTTCCACCGGCGATGAACTGCGTTCGATCGGCCAGCCGCTCGACGCCGGCTGCGTCTACGACAGCAACCGCTACACCCTGCACGGCATGCTCACGCGCCTGGGTTGCGAGATCGTCGACATGGGCATCGTGCGCGACGATCCGCAAGCGCTGGAAGACGCGCTGCGCCACGCCTGCGAAAACGTGGATGCCATCGTCACTTCGGGCGGTGTATCGGTCGGCGCGGCCGACTACACGCGCCAGATCATGGCCAAACTGGGCGACGTGAGCTTCTGGAAGATCGGCATGCGCCCGGGCCGGCCGCTGGCGTTCGGGCGTATTGCATCGAACGGCCACGATGCGTTTCTGTTTGGCCTGCCCGGCAATCCGGTCGCCGTGATGGTATCGTTCTACTTCTTCGCGCGCGACGCGCTGCTGCGCATGATGGGCGCCGATGCGCCGCTGCCGATGCTCAAGGTACGTTCGGCTGGCGCCATCCGCAAAAAACCGGGGCGCACCGAATACCAGCGCGGCATCCTCGAACGCGATGGCGAGGGCTGGCAGAGCGTGCGTATCACCGGCTCGCAAGGTTCCGGCATCCTGCGTTCGATGAGCGAAGCGAACTGCATGGTGGTCTTGCACGACGAGCAAGGCAACGTCGATGCGGGCGATCTGGTCGACATCATTGTGTTCGACGGCTTGATCTGACAAATCTATTGCACATCGGTTTAATTGTGATCACTATGATAATTACGTTGTTTTTTAATCACTGTGATTTGTCATAGCTTGCCTATTCGTTGCTGTATTTTCCATAGAGTGTTCATAGGAGAAATGCCTTAAAAGCATCCTTAATAGCAAAATACTATCATCCTGATGGGCATGTTTTATGGGCGAACGGACCTGTTCGCTTGCTAGTATCAATCTCTACGCTAATCAGATTGGTCAGAGATCATGATGCCCGCAACCCGCATTGCCGTCGCAAGCTACAAGGTTTCTCGCCCTGTGCGGGCCTGGGTGTTGATGCTGGGAGCGGTGCTGATACTGGCGGCGAACCAAGTCCAGGCAGCGTCCGGTCAACGGATCGAGAAATGCGACTGGGATCATCCCGGCGTAAATCCCTTCATGGGCGATGTGGTGGCGGCCGTGGACCGCTATCGCGACATTCCGCCGCTGGTGCGTGCGCGTCTCAAGGAGCGCATGGCGGACCGCAACTTCGACGAATTCGTGACCATCGGACGCGACTCGATCAAGGGCCAGAACGACTACGAACCAAAGATCCGCGACATGCATTTCGGCGCCGGCACGGTGTGCGGCAGCGTCTCGCGCGCCGGCTGGAGCGCCAGGACCAAACAGGCGGGATTGGTGTATTGCGAAGGAGATCACTGCATCCTGGTGCCGACAGTGTGCCGCAACGTGAGCCGCATTCATCGCCTGGGTACCAGCGGACCGTCGAGGAGGCACGCCGAGGGCGGCCCCGGTTCGTCGATGTCGCTGTCCGCAGAACCAGCGGCACCGGAAAGCGAACTGGCGCTCGCGCTGCGCGGCACCAGCGCCGAGCCTAAGTCACCCATCGCCGAGCGCGCACCGAGCACGCCACCGGGACTGATTGCCTACCAGGGTGGGGTTCCAGTCACGCCAATCGGGCCTGGGGGCTTCGGGCCGCCGTTCAGGGACGGGCCGACTACCGGCATCGACCTCACGCCCGTCCCCGACACCAACCTGCCCGCGGTACCAGTGCCCGAGCCGGAACAATGGATGATGATGGGATTAGGACTGGCTGCGGTGCTGGGCGCCGCGCGGCGGCGCCGCCCGCACTTGTCGCCGCTCTAGCCTGCGTCGCCTGCTCTAGCCTCCGTCGCCCCCGCGCAGGCGGGGGCCCAAGTTCGTAGAGCCGCTAACGACTGAGCGGAAAACTTGGCCCCCCACCGAGTGCCGCCCTGGCGCGGGGGCGACGTTGCATCCGCTAACGTCGAAACATGCTCTCACCCCTCACTGTCGATATCAGGCCCCAGCATCAGCTGCGCCGCTTCGCTCGGCAACGCCTCCACCGACTTGAGCTTGCGCGCCATCTGGCGGCTGCGCACTTCCGCATTCTCGATATTCTTGGCCGCCTTTTCCAGGGTCAGCTTGGTCTGCGTGAGTACATCGCCAAACTTGGTAAATTCCGTCTTCACCGCCCCCAGCACCTGCCACACTTCGGACGAGCGCTTTTCCAGCGCCAGCGTACGGAATCCCATCTGCAAACTATTCAGAATCGCCGACAGGGTCGACGGTCCCGCAATCGATACGCGCAAGGTGCGCTGCAGATCGTCGGCCAGGCCGGGCCTGCGCATGACCTCCGCATACAGCCCCTCGGTCGGCAGGAACAGGATCGCAAAATCGGTGGTCAGCGGCGGCGAAACGTACTTGTCGCAAATGGTCTTCGCTTCCAGCCGCACAGCACGTTCGAGCTCGCGCCCGGCCAGCGCCACGCCGTCGGCATCGGCCCGGTCGGCCGCGTCAAGCAAGCGTTCGTACTGCTCCTTGGGGAACTTGGCATCGATCGGCATCCACACCGGCGCGCCGCCTTCGACATGGCCGGGCAGCTTGATCGCAAACTCGACCCGCGCCCCGCTGCCGGGAATGGTCTCGACATTCTTCGCATACTGGTCCACCGTCAGCACCTGTTCGAGCAGCATTTCAAGCTGCACTTCGCCCCAGGTGCCGCGCGTCTTCACGTTCGTGAGCACTCGTTTCAGATCGCCCACGCCGATCGCCAGCTGCTGCATCTCGCCCAGTCCCTGGTGCACCCGCTCCAAGCGCTCCGACACCTGGCGGAACGATTCGGACAAACGCGTCTCCAGGGTGGCGTGCAGCTTCTCGTCGACCGTCTTGCGCATTTCTTCCAGGCGCGCACCGTTATCGTTCTGCAGGTCGCCGATCTTCGCTTCCAAGGTCGCGCGCACTTCGAGCATGCGCCGGGCGTTCGATTCGGTCAGCGCCGACAGGGTCTGGTGCATGGTATCGGCAAAGCGCTTGAGCGTGGCCGACTGCTCTTCGCGCCCGCTGACGCTGGCCAGGTGAATCTGCTGGCGCATGCTGTCGAGCTGCTGCACGGTGGCGCCGTGATATTGCGCGAGACTGGCGCCGATGTCCTGGCGCGTGCCCTGGGCGCCGGCCTGCGATTCCAGGCGCAGCTCGCGTTCCAGCCGTTCCAGCTGCGCGGCGCCACCGCTGCTGCCGCGCGCGCGCAGCAGCAGTACCACCTGCAAAATAATGATGACAACCGCCAGCGCGGCGAGGATCAGGAATTCGGTCTGGGTCATCGAATCAGCCGTCTTTGTTGCGCATCCAGTCGGCGGTCTGGTAGAACGACTCCATCAGGCGCAAGCGCAGCGCTTCGTCGATGCCGATGTCTTCCATCGCCCACGCCATGGCGCGCAGCCACTGATCGCGTTCGCTGCTGCCGATGGCGAACGGCAGGTGGCGCGCGCGCAGGCGTGGATGGCCGTACTGTTCGACGAACAGGTCGGGCCCGCCCATCCAGCCGCTCAGGAACATGAACAGCTTCTGGCGCGAGCCTTCCATCGACGGCGGATGCAGCGTGCGGATGCCGGCGAACTCGGGTTCGAGCTCCATCAGGTCGTAGAAGCGGTCGACCATCTCGCGCACGCGCGCTTCGCCACCGATGACGTCATACAGGGTTTGTGGTTCACTCATGCCGCCATGATAGCGCAGCAGGCGCGCCGCTGTCAGACCAGTGTGAGGCGGCGCAGGCGCCGCGTGGAGGGCCAGCTGTCCATGCCCACCTCCAGGCGCATGTCGGCGCAGGCCTCGATCAGGCGAGAACACTGCGCGCCCGTCAGGCCGCTGTTGAGCGTGAGGCGTACCAGCGAGCGGTTCTTGGCGGTGGCTGGCGCGCAGAACACGGCGCCGTGGACGCCGCGCTTTTCCAAGGCCTTGCGCAGCGCCAGGGTGCGCGGTTCCGGCCCCGCTTCGAGCGCGACGATTTGTTCGCTGCCGTCGTCGACGTTGTAGCCCAAGGCGCGCAGGCCTTCCCTCACCGTGCGCGTGATCCGCGCCAGCGCGGCGCGGCGGCCGTCGGCGCCGGCGATGAAGTCGAGCGCGGCATCGAACCACGCCAGCTCGTGCTCCAGCAGGCAGGAGCTGAAGATCGCCGGGCGCGAGGCCGACAGGAAGTAGCCCTTGAAATGGCTGGAACAGGTAATGAAGCCGGCGCGCCCGGCGAAGCTCTTGGCCAGCGAGGCGGTGCGAAAGTGCACTTGCCCCTCCAGCCCCAGCGCCGCCACCAGTCCGGCCCCGCGCGGACCGTGGGTGCCGACCGAATGCGATTCGTCCACCACCAGAATGCTGCCGCTGTCGGCGGCGATGCGCGCGACGTCGTGCAGCGGCGCGACGCTGCCGTTGGTGCTGTACAGCGCATCGACCACGATCACGCCGGGACCGTGCTTGCGCACCTGGCGCTCCAGGTGCGCCGCATCGTTGTGCAGGAACGGCAGCGCCGCGGCCTGCGCCGACTGCACGCCTTCCCACAGCGAGGCGTGCGCCATCATGTCGAGATAGACCGGCACGCCCGGCCCGGCGATGGTCTGCAGCAGGCCGACATTGGCGGCCCAGCCGGACTGGGTCAGCACCGCGTCTTCGGCACCCAAGAAGGCGGCCAGCTTCGCTTCCAGCCGGTGCTGGGCGCTGCCCTCCTGCAGGAACACGGAGGACATCAGCATGCCCGCACGGCTCGCGACGAGGCAGCGCGCCTGCGCCTCCAGCAAGGCCGCTTCGCCGGAAATGCACAGGTAGTCGTTGCTGGCCAACATGATTGCGCCGGGCTGGGGCGGTGTCCACACGTGCAGATGTTCACCGCCCAGCAACTGCGCCACGCGCGTCACGTAATGCTCATCCATGCGGCCGGTGACGAAGGATGGCATGGCCAGTTCGGCGCGCACGGCAGTCGAAATTTGATCGGCAGCAAAAGACATGAATTCTCCTTGGAAAAATTATTCATTCTGTGCCGCCCTTCCTTGACATTCGTGCAACATCGATGGGACTTGACATATATCAAATTGCAAAATATCAACATAGGTCAAGATTGTTCTTTCCCGCCATCTGTGCGAGTCCGGAAAGCATTCCATGATGTTTGCCAGCGCCCCTGCCCCGTTTTTCACCGACCGCTTGCGTGAATTCGTTCTGCACTGGCTGCTGCGATGGCTGGCGCACAACGAGCGTCATCACGCCCATGCGGCCGGACGCTTCATCGTGCTGGCGTGGATCGGCTTTCTGGGCATGCCGGCCTATTATTCGATCTGGACCTACTGGTTCCCGCAGGAGTTCGAGAGCCTCACCCTGCGCCTGGTCGGCGCGGCCCTGTGCCTGCCCGCGCTGGCCCCGGGGCGCCTGCTGCGCGGGCGCTTCGTGAATGCCTATCTGTTCATCGCGGTGACGTATGTGCTGCCGTTCCAGTTCGCCTTCATGTACCTGATGAATCACGGTTCGGCCGTGTGGAGCCAGTCGCTGCTGATCGCGCTGACGGTGCTGTTCCACTTCCGCACGCGCCTGGCCTTGAGCGCCTGCGCCACCGGCACCGTGCTGGCCTGCGCCCTGTTCGCGCTGGTCGGCGAACCGGCCTTCATGCTCAGCCCCACCGTGCTGGAACAGCTGCCGATCTACGCCTTCACCATCGTCGCCGTGTCGGTGGCCAAGGCCGGGCGCGGGGCGCTCGAGCGCGAAAAGCTGGCCGGCATGGCGCACGGCCTGGCCAGCGTGTCGCACGAACTGCGCACGCCCCTGATCAGCGTCGAGGCCAATGTGCGCGGCATCCACCGCCGCATCACGCCGCCGGCCCGCGCCAGCGAGGCGGACTGGCAGGCGATGAGCGAGGCGATGGCGCGCATCCAGTACGAGGTGCGCCACATGAACCACATGATCGACCTGTTCCTGCTGTCGGCCAGCGCGGTCGAGCAGCAGCTCGAAGCGACCGAGGTGATATCGATGCGCGAGGTGGTCGAGTCGGTGATCCGGCGCTATCCGTTCGCGGCGCAGTCGCAGCGCGACGCGGTCAAGGTCGACATCCGCACCGACTTCCGCTTCGCCGGCAAGCACGAGCTGTCGGTCGTCATTTTGCTCAACCTGCTGCGCAATGCGCTCAAGGCGCTGCACCGGGCCGGCAAGGGGCGCATCCGCATCGTCGTCGACGGCCGTCCCGACACGCCGCGCCTGCTGGTGATCGATACCGGCTGTGGCATCGCCGCGCGCCAGCTGCCGATGATCTTCCAGCGCTTCTATTCCTACCCGCCCAGTTCCGGCGCCGGCATCGGGCTGGCCCTGTGCAAGGACATCATCGATGCCTGGCAGGCCAGCATCCGCTGCGTCTCGCGCGAGCTTGGCTACACCATGTTCGTGCTCGAATTCCCTCGCGTGGCCGCGGCGCCGCCCTCGCATTGACTCCCTATGAAAGGCCCAGCATGCCCCTGCCGATTTACAGCCATCCCAGCCTGACCGTCCTGATCGACGACAGCGACAGCTTCCTGAAAAGCGTCGCCTTCCAGCTCGACCCGGCCCTGGCCAGCAAATGTTTTGCCGATACCAGCAGCGCGCTGGCCTGGATCGGCGCCTACGGCGAACGCCAGCCCGGCCGGCTGGCGGCCAGCTACGATACCTATCCCGGGTCAAAGGAGCGCTGCAACGTCGCCTTCGACATCGACCAGATCCACCGCATCAGCTTCGAGCCGCAACGCTTCATGACGCCGTCGGTGGTGGTGGTCGATTATTCGATGCCGCAGATGGATGGCCTGGAGCTGTGCGAAGCGCTGCGCCACCTGCCCTGCAAAAAAATCCTGTTTACCGGCGTGGCCGACGAAAAAGTGGCGGTCGACGCCTTCAACCGCGGCCTGATCGACCGTTACATCAAAAAGAGCGACGACGATGCGCTCGACAAGCTCGAAGCCGAAATCGTGGCGCTGCAGCAGGCGTATTTCGCGGCCCGCTCCGATCCGCTGCGCGACCTGCTGGAGCTGCACAACCACAGCTTCCTGAGCGACCCGGCGTTTTCCGCGGTGGTGCGCATGGTGGCGGAGCAGCACGGGATCGTCGAACATTATCTGTATCCGAATCCGGCCGGCATCCTGCTGTACGACGCGCGCGGACGCGCCCAGCTGATGGTGGTCGAAACCGAGGCCGGGATGAACGCGCACTACGAGGTGGGTTGCGACAACGATGCGCCGCCGTCGTTCCTGCAGGCGGTGCGCGAGCGCTGCATCGTGCCGTATTTTCGCGAGGGCGACGGCATGTATGCGCGCGATTTCGCCCGCAACTGGCACCGCTGGACCGCGCCCGCGCAGCGCTGCCGCGGGACGCAGACCAACTATTACTGGGCACTGTTCCCGCTGGCACCGGGCCAGCTGGAACAACCAGCCCACCCGTTCGCGGCCTTCCTGCACGAGCGCGAGATGGCGTCCTGATGCCAAGGTGCTTACGTACCGCGCAAGGTCTGCAAGGGCGGCTGGCGCAGGACATTGCGCAGCCCGAGCCAGCCGCCGATGATGGCGCACAACGCGCCCACCACCAGCCCGGCCAGCCACACCATCGGGCTGAAAATCCACGGGAACTTGAACTGGTAAGTGGCCAGCGCCCAGCCCAGCGCCGCCGCGCCCGACGCGGCCAAGAGGCCCGCCAGTCCGCCCACCAGCGAGAACTCGATCCACTGCGCGCGCGAGAGCTGCTTGCGGGTCGCGCCCAGCGCGCGCAGCAGGCCCGCCTCGCGGGTGCGCTCGTCCTGCGATCCCATCAGCGCCGCGTACAGCACCAGCACCCCGGAGGCCAGGGTGAACAAGAACAGGAATTCGACCGCGGCAACCACCTGGTCCAGCACTTCCTGCAACTGGCGGATGATGCCGCTCACGTCGATCACCGTCAGGTTCGGGTAATCGCGCGTCAGGGCGTTGGTGAACGCGCTTTGCGCCGGCGGCAGGTGGAAGGCCGTCATGAAGGTTTGCGAGGTTTTCTCCATCGCCCCCGGGTTGATGATCACGAAAAAATTCGCGCGCATCGAGCCCCATTCCAGCTTGCGCAGGCTGGTCACTTTCGTGTCGACCACAGTGCCGCCGACGTCGAAGCGCATGGTGTCGCCCAGTTTCAGGCCGAGCGTCTTGGCGATGCCCTGCTCGACCGAGGCTTCGGCCACGCCAGGCGCATCCCGGTACCAGCGGCCGGCCACGATCTGGTTCGAGGCCGGCATGTCGTTCATGGTCGAGAGGTTGAATTCGCGCTCGGCCAGGCGGCGCGCATTGTCGTCGGCGTAGCTGGCGGCGGTGATCGGCTGGCCGTTGACGGCGGTCAGGCGCCCGCGGATCATCGGGAACATCGGCGCTTCGCTGACCCTGGCGGCGGCGATGCGCTGGGCGACTTCGTTCTTTTGGTCGGGCAGGATGTTGATGATGAAGCGGTTCGGCGCGTCCGGCGGAGTGGCGCTGCGCCAGGCCGTCATCAGGTCGCCGCGCACCACGGTCAGCAGCAGCAGGGCCATCAGGCCGAGCGCCAGCGACACCACTTGCACGATGGTGGCGCCCGGGCGGCGCTGCAGCGAGGTGACGGCGAAGCGCCAGCTCTGGTTATCGACCGCGCCGCGCAGCGTCTTGAGGGCTGCCAGGCTGCCCCAGGCCACCAGCGCGAAGACGGCGAAGCCACCCAGGAAGCCGGCCGCGGTGGACAGCGCCAGGGTGACGTCGCCCGCCTGCCACAGCATCAGGCCGACGAATACGATCAGGCCCAGGCCGTAGGTGGCCAGCGCCATCGGCTTGGGGGCTGCCTGTTCACGCCGGATCACCCGGTTGTGCGGCACATTGCGCAGTTGCAGGACCGGCGGCAGCGCGAAGCCGACCAGCAGCAGCATGCCGGTGGCGATGCCCTGCAGCGCCGGCAGGAAGGAAACCGGCGGCAGGTCGGTGCTGAGCATGGAGCCGATCAGCTGCATCAGCACGAAGTGACCGCCGAAGCCGACCAGCACCCCGAGCGCGCTGCCGGCCAGGCCGACCAGCGCGAATTCGATCAGGTACAGCATGGTGACCTGGTTTTGCGTCAGGCCGAGGCAGCGCAGCATGGCGCAGGCGTCCAGGTGGCGCAGCATGAAGCGGCGCGCGGCCATGGCCACGGCGACCGCCGCCAGCATGGCCGAGAGCAGGCCGACCAGCGACAGGAAGCGGTCGGCGCGGTCGAGCGTGGAGCGCATTTCGGGACGGCCGTTTTCGAGCGACTCGACGCGCACGCCGCGCACCTTGTCCGCGTCGATGCGCGCCGTGATCCATTCTTCAAACGCCTTCACGCTGTTGGTGTCGTTGTTCGATGGTGCGCTCACCTGCAGGCGGTAGGTGACTCTCGAACCGTTGTCGATCAGGCCGGTGGCGGCCAGGTCGGCGATGGAGAGCATCACGCGCGGCGCAAAATTGGCGAACGAGGGGCCGCGGTCCGGTTCCGAGGCGATCAGCCTGGTGATCGTGAATTCCTTGTCGCCCACGCGAATGCGGCTGCCGACACCGGTCTTGAGCGCGCTGACGATATTCGGATCGACCCACACCGTGCCCGCCGCAGGTGTGGTGTCGGTCTTTTCGCCGAGGGCGGCGCTGGCCTGGTCCATGCTGGTGGTGATGCGCAGCCGGCCGCGCAGCGGATAGCCGGGCGAGACGGCCTTGATGGCCGCCAGCAGCGACACCGATTGCTCGCCCTGGCCCGCCTGCGCCATGCTGGGGAAGGTCACCGTGTCGGCCAGCACCAGGCCGCGCTTGACGGCTTCGGCGCGCCAGGCCGGATCGAGCGGCTGGTCGGCATTGACCAGCAGGTCGGCGCCGAGCAGCTGGTGCGCATCGCGATTGAGGCCGCTGCGCATGCGGTCGATGAAGAAACCGACCGCCGACAGCGCCGAGACGGCGATGATCAGGGCGATCAGCAGGAAGCGCAGTTCACCGGCGCGCCAGTCGCGCGCGGTCATTCGGAGCGATTGAATCAGCATGGAGAGGTGGCGCCCGGTTTACAGGGCGACACCAGCAAAATACTGCTCGACTTCAGCCAGGAAGGCGCGCTTGGCTTCGGGCTCCAGAAAGGAGGCCGTGAAGCTGTTGCGGGCCAGCTGGCGCGCGTGGGCGGCGCTCAGGGGCAGCGCGTCGAACACGGCCAGGAAGTTGGCGTTCATGTAGCCGCCGAAGTAAGCCGGATCGTCCGAGTTGACGGTGGCGACCAGGCCGGCGTCGAGCAGGGTCACGAGGTTATGTTCTTCCATCGCGCCGAACACGCGCAGCTTGACGTTCGACAGCGGGCAGACCGTCAGCGCGATCTGCTCCCTGGCCAGGCGCGCGCTCAGTTCCGGGTCTTCCAGGCAGCGCACGCCGTGGTCGATGCGCTCGACATTGAGCACGTCGAGCGCGGTTTCGATATAGGCCGGCGGGCCTTCTTCGCCGGCATGGGCGACCAGGTGCAGGCCGAGCTGGCGGCAGCGCTCGAACACGCGGGTGAATTTTTCGGGCGGATGGCCGCGCTCGGACGAGTCGAGGCCGACCCCGATGATCTTGTCGCGGAAGGGCAAGGCTTCTTCCAGGGTGGCAATGGCGTCATCTTCGCTCAGGTGGCGCAGGAAACACATGATCAGGGTGGCGCTGATGGGGCCGTCCTGGCAGGCGCGCCAGATGCCCTTGATCACGGTCTCGAACGGTACGCCGCGCGCGGTGTGGGTTTGCGGGTCGAAAAAGATCTCGGCATGGCGCACATGGTCGGCGTGGGCACGCGCAAGGTAAGCCATGGTCATGTCGTAGAAGTCCTGCTCCTTGAGCAAGACGCTGGCGCCCGCATAATAGATATCGAGGAAGGATTGCAAGTCGCTGAAGGCATAGGCGGCGCGCAACTCGTCCACCGAGCCATAGGCCAGGGAAACACCGTTTCTTTGCGCGAGCGCAAAAATGAGTTCCGGTTCGAGCGAACCTTCGATGTGGATGTGCAATTCGGCCTTGGGCATCTGTTGCACAATATTTCTCATCTGGTCGTTCAGCATCGTATTTCTCCGTCGGTAATGGGTGTGTCGTCAGACAGCAGTGTAGCGCAAGCACGCCGCGGCCAAAGTTCAGGGCGGAAAATGTGTGACACGCCAGGCGATTTTCGTGCGCCATCGGACGCCGAGTTCGTGCACTATCCAATCACCTTCGATGGTCGCGATGTTCTTCTTTCATTAGTGCAGGAAACCTTGATCAAGACGACATGCATAACGAACATCTAAGGCAAAAATGAGACAGCGCACAAGGTTGGAAACATGCTGTTTTTCCGTTTTAAATCAATCACTTAACATCGTTACATCAGCTTACTCTACATTACTTTGACTTCCGGAACTATTAGGCACATAATAAATTTCATAGGCGTAAGAAAGACCTTGTCGGCATCGAAAAATCACCGGGAACACCGGTAAAAATAATAAATATCCTTATCCGTTTTTTGTTTCAGACACGCTGGAACAGGAAAGCACGTGACGGTCCAAAGAAGTACGCCAACGATCAGGGCTGGACAGCATCCCGATGGTACGTCTGCCAGTGACAGTGAAGTAGTGACAGCACATTAAAGGACATTCAAATGACCATTTTTGACAACTACGCAGCTCGCTACGAGCGTACCCGCGAAGAGGAATATTCCCTTTCTGAGTATCTGGCACTGTGCAAAAAGGATAAGCTCACCTATGCCAGCGCACCGGAACGCATGCTGGCCGCGATCGGCGAGCCGACCCTGGTGGACACGCGCAACGACACGCGCCTGTCGCGCATCTTCGCCAACAAGGTGATCAAGATTTATCCGGCCTTCCGCGATTTCTACGGCACCGAGGAAGTCATCGAACAGGTGGTGTCGTACTTCCGCCATGCCGCGCAGGGCCTGGAAGAACGCAAGCAGATCCTCTACCTGCTCGGCCCGGTGGGCGGCGGCAAGTCATCGATCGCCGAAAAACTCAAGGTATTGATGGAACAGGTGCCCTTCTATGCGCTGAAAGGCTCGCCGGTGAACGAATCGCCGCTCGGCCTGTTCAACGAGGAAGAAGACGGCGTCATCCTGGAAGAGGATTACGGCATTCCGCGCCGCTACCTGCGTACTATCCCAAGTCCGTGGGCGGTCAAGCGCCTGCATGAATTCAATGGCGACATCAACCAGTTCCGCGTGGTCAAGCGCTATCCGTCGGTGCTCAAGCAGATCGCCATTTCCAAGACCGAACCAGGCGACGAGAACAACCAGGATATTTCTTCGCTGGTCGGCAAGGTCGATATCCGCAAGCTCGAAGATTATGCCCAGGACGACCCGGATGCCTACAGCTACTCCGGCGGCCTGTGCCTGGCCAACCAGGGCCTGATGGAATTCGTCGAGATGTTCAAGGCGCCGATCAAGGTGCTCCATCCCCTGCTGACGGCCACGCAGGAAGGCAATTACAAGGGGACCGAGGGTTTCGGCGCGATTCCTTTCGATGGCATCATCCTGGCGCACTCGAACGAATCGGAGTGGAAAACCTTCCGCAACAACCGCAATAACGAAGCCTTCCTGGACCGGATTTACATCGTCAAGGTACCGTATTGCCTGCGCGTGTCGGACGAGATCAAGATCTACGACAAGTTGATCCGCAACTCCTCGCTGGAGCTGGCGCCGTGCGCGCCGGGCACCATGAAGATGATGGCGCAGTTCGCGATCCTGTCGCGCCTGAAGGACCCGGAAAATTCGAGCATTTTCTCTAAAATGCTGGTCTACGATGGCGAAAACCTGAAGGATACCGATCCCAAGGCCAAGTCGATGCACGAGTATGTCGATTATGCCGGGGTGGACGAAGGCATGAACGGCTTGTCGACCCGCTTCGCGTTCAAGATTTTGTCGAAGGTCTTCAACTTCGACAATACCGAAGTGGCGGCCAATCCGGTGCACCTGCTGTATGTACTGGAGCAGCAGATCGAGCGCGAGCAGTTTCCGCCCGAAACCGAGCAGCGTTACTTCTCCTATATCAAGGAGCACCTGGCGCAGCGCTATGTCGAGTTCATCGGCAAGGAAATCCAGACCGCCTACCTGGAAAGCTACTCGGAATACGGCCAGAACATTTTCGACCGCTATGTGACCTTCGCCGACTTCTGGATCCAGGACCAGGAATTCCGCGATCCCGACACGGGTGAAAGCTTCGATCGCGATTCGCTCAACAACGAGCTGGAAAAGATCGAAAAGCCGGCCGGCATCAGCAATCCCAAGGATTTCCGCAATGAGATCGTCAACTTCGGCTTGCGGGCGCGGGCGACCAACGGCGGCAAGAATCCGGCGTGGACCAGTTATGAAAAATTCCGCACCGTGATCGAGAAAAAGATGTTCTCGAATACAGAGGAACTGCTGCCGGTCATTTCGTTCAATGCCAAGGCCAGTGCCGAGGATGCGAACAAGCACGCCGATTTCGTGGCGCGCATGGTGGAAAAAGGATATACCGCCAAGCAGGTGCGCCTGCTGTGCGAATGGTATCTGCGCGTGCGCAAGTCGTCGTAAGTCGGCCTTCGGCGGGCTGTCATGGTCCGCCTGGCCGCCAACGGCGCCCGCCAGGCGCAAACAGGATTTGAAGCAGGAGGCCCGTTTTGACTTACCTCATCGACCGACGCTTGCAAGGCAAGAACAAGTCAGCGATCAACCGAGAGCGCTTCCTACGGCGATACAAAAGCCAGATCAAGGACGCTGTCGGGCGCGCCATCAAGGGCCGCTCGATCACCGACATTGAAAATGGCGAGAAGGTATCGATTCCCGTCAAGGATGTGAACGAACCGAATTTCGGCCACGCCCACGGCGGCGTGTGGGAAACCATCAACCCCGGCAACAAGGAATACCAGAAAGGCGACCAGTTCAGCCGGCCCAAGGGCGGCGGCGGAGCGGGCCGCGGCAAGGCGGGCAATAGCGACCAGCAATCGGAAGACGATTTCATCTTCGAGCTCTCGCGCGAAGAATTCATGAATTACTTCTTCGAAGACCTGGAATTGCCGAATATGGTCAAGACCCAGCTGACCGCGACCACGGAATTCAAGAACCAGCGCGCCGGCTACAATATGTCGGGCACGCCATCGAACATCCACGTGCTGCGTTCCCTGCGCGGCGCGCTCGGGCGGCGCATCGCGGTCGGCGGCAGTTCGCGCAAGGCCGTGCTGCAGGCCGAGAGCGAACTGATCGAACTGCTGGAAGAAGGCGCCCCGCTGGACGACCCGAGGGTGGTCGAACTCAAGCGCCTGATCCATCATCTGCACACCAAGCTGCTGGCGATCCCCTTCATCGACCCGTTCGACCTGCGCTACAGCAACCGCATCAAGGTACCGAAGCCGATGACGCAAGCCGTGATGTTCTGCATCATGGACGTGTCGGGCTCGATGGACGAGACGCGCAAGGATACCGCCAAGCGCTTCTTCATCCTGCTGTACCTGTTCCTCAAGCGCGCCTACGACAAGATCGAGGTGGTGTTCATCCGCCACCACACGGCCGCGTCCGAAGTGGATGAGGAAGAATTCTTCCATTCGCGCGAATCGGGCGGCACCGTGGTGTCCTCGGCCCTGCACCTGCTGACCAAGATCATCGGCGAGCGCTACGGCAGCGGCGAGTGGAACAGTTATGTCGCGCAAGCCTCCGACGGCGACAATTGGGACAACGACTCGCTGCTGTGCAAGCAGCTGCTGATCAATACCATCATGCCCTCGGTCCAGTATTACACCTACGTGGAAATTACCGACGGCCCGCCGCAGAACCTGTGGGAGCAGTACGCCGAAGTGTCGAATCACCATGCGAACTTTGCGATGCAAAAAATTGTCACACCTGCCGACATCTATCCAGTCTTCCGTGAACTATTCAAGAAGCAGCCAAAATAGTTAACTCGCCGGCACCAGGAGAACACAGCCATGCCAAGAGACCCCAAACACCCGCGCGCCCTGCCCGAACAGTCGGAATGGACTTTCGACCTGATCGAGCACGCGCACGAGGAAATCCGCCGTGTCGCCAAAAAATTCGGCCTCGACACCTACCCCAACCAGCTCGAAATCATCACCGCCGAGCAAATGATGGATGCCTATACTTCGGTCGGCATGCCGGTGTCGTATAACCACTGGTCGTTCGGCAAGCATTTCCTGTCCACGGAAAAAAGCTACAAGCGCGGCCAGATGGGCCTGGCGTACGAGATCGTCATCAACTCGAACCCCTGCATCGCCTACCTGATGGAAGAAAACAGCCTGACGATGCAGGCGCTGGTCATCGCCCACGCTGCCTACGGGCATAATTCATTCTTCAAGGGCAATTATCTGTTCCGCACCTGGACCGATGCCGACGCCATCGTCGACTATATGGTATTCGCGAAGAACTACATTGCCGAATGCGAACAGCGGCACGGCATCGATGCGGTCGAGCTGCTGCTCGATTCCTGCCATGCGCTGCAGAACTATGGAGTGGACCGCTACAAGCGCCCCGCCAAGCTATCGATGGCGCAAGAAAATGCCCGCCAGAAAGAACGCGAAGAATACGCCCAGTCACAGGTCAACGAGCTGTGGCGCACGGTGCCGCGGCGCGACGAGGAAGCAGCCGATATCGCGATCCCGCGCTTCCCGCCCGAGCCCGAAGAAAACCTGCTGTACTTCATCGAAAAATACGCGCCCCTGCTCGAACCCTGGCAGCGCGAAATGGTGCGCATCACGCGCAAGATTTCCCAGTACTTCTATCCGCAGCGCCAGACCCAGGTCATGAACGAGGGCTGGGCCACCTTCTGGCACTACACGATTTTGCAGGAACTATATAAAGAGGGCATCGTCGGCGATGGCTTCATGATGGAATTCCTGCAAAGCCATACCAACGTCGTGTACCAGCCGCCCGCCACCAGCCAGTATTACAACGGCATCAATCCGTATGCCCTCGGCTTTGCCATGATGAGCGATATCCGCCGCATCTGCGAGGAACCGACCCAGGAAGACCGCGACTGGTTCCCGGCCATTGCCGGCACCGACTGGCGGGTGGCCCTCGACTTTGCGATGCGAAATTTCAAGGACGAAAGCTTTATTGCCCAGTACCTATCGCCGAAACTGATCCGCGACTTCCACTTCTTCGCCGTGCTCGACGACGACAAGAACGAGAAGCTGACCATCTCGGCCATCCACGACGAACGCGGCTACCGCTACGTGCGCCAGCAGCTGGCCGAACAATACAACCTGGGCAACCGCGAACCGAATATCCAGGTCTGGCAGGTCAACACGCGCGATGATCGGGCATTGACCTTGCGCCACACCCAGTTCCAGCGGCGCCCGCTCAACCAGCACGCCCAGGAGGTGCTCAAGCACGTGGCGCGCCTGTGGGGCTTCGATGTCCATCTGGACACCGTGGACCCGTCCGGAAACATCCTCAGCAGCCTGGAGTGCAAGCGCGAGAAGCGCACCCGCTCGTGAGCCGCCATCCGGTGGAAGTCCGGCTGCCGGGCGCTCCACCCGGTCCTACCAGATGAGCGCAACAGAATCGTCCATGCCCGCGCAAAAAAGACTGGTACACGCGCATCAATATGCTATATTGCTGACGTGATGACAGTCATTAGCCAGGCGCATAGCTTGGCGCGCCAGGCTGGTCCGGCATCGCCCCGATGCCGCCCTTTCCGGCGCTGCGCAGCCAGCCTTTCGACAGCAAGTTCCCGGATGCGCAACCGTGGCTTTCAACAGTACGCCCTCCCTCCATGAAACTGGCTATAGTTAGCATAATTGCCACGGCGGGGGTCGAATGTTATTTGGCGCGATGTCAGCAAGCTGTAAGAAATATTCGAAACAATCGAGTATTTCCCGCACGTTGTACGGTTTCAACATGCCCTTCACATTATAGTATTGCTTTTTTTACCAGAAGATGCAGGTCCGGGCTCTAGCGAGGCTTTGACAATCGTTTTCACACTCTGAATCGAACCGTTTTGGAGCTGTAAAAATGTGTGGTAAAAAAAGGATTCGTAGGTATAATTCGCCGACGTCCCGGATGCGGCTCAAGGTCTTGTCGTGTTTTGTGGGTTTAGTAGCAACAAAAAGAGTTGGTATTGGAGAAAGCAGGCATGAATTTTTCGCATGATAAGAACCCCGGGAAGAATTTCACTGGCATTGCGGTCGTTATCGCTATTCACGCATTGGTGGCTTGGGGGATCGTAAGCGGTCTTGGCACCCGCATGGTCACGAAAATGGCTGAAGCAGTGGAAACCAAGATCGTCGAAGAGGTCAAACCTCCTCCTCCGCCGGATGTTCCGCCACCGCCGCCGCCGCCTGAAATGAAGGCGCCTCCGCCTCCATTTATTCCGCCGGTCGAAGTGAACGTACAGCAACCGCCACCGGTGCAAAACACGATCGCCTCGGCGACCAATGTGAAGCCGCCGTCGGCTGAACTGTCGCGCCCGCAACCACCAGCGCCTCCTGCACCACCAGCGCCGGCTAATCCAAATCCCGTCCGCGTCGCAGCGGTCGCCGATTTCAACACTTGCGCAAAACCGGAGTTCCCAAAAGCCTCCCTGCGTAATGAAGAAACCGGCACGGTAACCTTGTCTTTCCTGATTGGTGTTGACGGTCGCGTCGCCGATTCGAAGATCGTGAAGTCGAGCGGCTTCCGCGATCTGGACAAAGCGGCGCAGGCCGGTATTAGTAAATGCAAGTTCAAGCCAACCATGGTTGATGGCAAGCCGGAACAAGCGTGGATGCAAATGCAATACGTCTGGACGCTGGATTAAGAACCGAGGCGGCAGTTTAGTCTCACTACTGTGATTTTCGTTGTCATTATGTTCAGCGAACTGATTATTTTATAAATTTGGAGGAAGCATGTTTAAGAATACCCGTTTGTCCGCTGCACTGGCGGCTGTCCTGTTCTCGGTTACAGCAGCTGCAGCGCTGGTCTCCGCACCAGCTTTCGCTGACGCTCCTGCTCCAGCGGCAGCCCCTGCAGCAGACGCAGCGGCTCCAGCTGCGGCTCCAGCAGCACCGGCACCAGCACCAGAAGCAGCTGCCCCAGCCGCTCCGGCAGTCAAAGAAGGCGAAAAAGAAGCGGTCAAAAACCCGTACGGTATCGAAGCACTGTGGGCCGAAGGCGACTTCGTTTCCAAAGGCACCCTGATCATCCTGTCGCTGATGTCGATGGGTTCGTGGTACATCCTGATCACCAAGCTGATCGACCAGGCCAAGATCTTCAAGCAATCGAAAGAAACCCAGGCCAAGTTCTGGAAAGCTTCGTCGATCGCAGCTGGTTCGGCTTCCCTGAAAGAAGGCAGCCCGTTCCGCTTCATCGCTGAAACCGGCACCAAGGCAACCAACCACCACGACGGCGCCCTGCTTGAGCAGATCGACCTGTCGACCTGGGTGACGATGTCGATCCAGCGCGCTGTTGACAAAGTTCAATCGCGTCTGCAAGACGGCCTGTCGTTCCTGGCAACCGTTGGTTCGACCGCACCGTTTATCGGTCTGTTCGGTACGGTGTGGGGTATTTACAATGCACTGACCGCCATCGGTATGTCGGGTAACGCATCGATCGATAAAGTGGCAGGTCCAGTGGGTGAAGCGCTGATCATGACCGCCTTCGGTCTGTTCGTCGCGGTTCCTGCGGTTCTGGGTTACAACTGGCTGGTTCGTCGTAACAAGTCGGCCATGGAAGATGTCCGCTCGTTCAGCGCTGACGTTCACTCGGTCCTGATTTCGGGTGCCATGTCGACGAGCGAAGCTGGCCGTGCTGCCGGCGCGAAAAAGATCGGATAATTCACCATGTCCATGAGCGTCGGCTCCGATAGCGGAGAAGAAGATGCAGTCATGTCAGAAATCAACACGACGCCGCTTGTCGACATCATGTTGGTTCTGCTGATTATCTTCTTGATTACGAGTCCGGTGGTTCTGAAGCTGCAAAAGATCGCGTTGCCTTCGGAAACCAACCAGGCATTGAAACCTAAGCCAACCACGGTGAACATCGTCGTCAATAAAGAAGGCGACATGTACTGGAACCAGACCCGCCTCAACGATACGAGCGAGCTGTTCGAGTTCCTGAAGAAGGAGTCCGTCAAGTTGCCTCAGCCTGAAGTGCACGTACGCGGCGATCAACAGACGCGTTACGAGTTCATCGGCAAAGTCATCTTCACGGCGCAGCGTGCTGGGATTCAGAAGGTCGGCTTCATCACGGAACCACCAGATAAAACTGGCGGCCGCTAAGCCCTCCTTGAGTAGGGCGCGACACTGGCAGCATCGCTTGCGCGCCCTACGGGTTCCAACATTAGAAAAGGAAACATCATGAGTATGAATGTCGGTTCCCCCGCCGCTGGTGCGGATCCGGAACCAATGATGGAAATGAACATGACCCCCTTGATCGACGTGATGTTGGTCTTGATTATCATGTTGATCATCACGATTCCGAAACAGAACCACTCGGTCAACCTGAACATGCCTGTTGGCACGCCTCCACCGCCAACAAGAGAACCCGTGGTGGTCACGATCGACGTTGACTTCGACGGCACGATTCTGTGGAACAACGAGGTCGTTCCTGACCGTCCTGCCCTGGAAGCGAAGATGAATTCCGTGTCGGCCATGGCGGATGCGGATCAGCCGGAAGTGCATTTGCGCCCTAACAAGCTGGTCGAGTACAAATATGTTGCCGGCGTGATGGCAACTGCCCAGCGCCTGGGTGTGAAAAAGATTGGTATGGTTGGTAACGAGCAGTTCCAATAAGCGCTATTGCTAATTGACGATACGGCAGGGTAAACCTGCCGTTTCGCTTTTGATTGAAAGAGTCCCAATGATCAAGTTTCGTCTCGCACATCTCGGCCTCGCCCTGGCCGCTCTTGGCTTTACCGCAGCAACGCCCGTCGTCGGACTGTCCACTGCCTACGCGGCGGAAGCCGTGCGCCCGGAAATCGGTGGTCCTTTGCAGGCTGCCCAGAAAATGATGCAAGCCGGACGCGCGAAGGATGCGCTGAACGAACTGCGCAAGCTCGACGGTAAAAACCCGACCGCAAGTGAGCAATACCTGATCGAACGTGTGCGCGCTGCCGCCGCCTCGACCGCCGGCGACTACGATACCGCCGCCCGCTCCTTCGAAAAACTGATCGACTCGGGCAAACTGTCCGCCAGCGAACGCGCCAATTTCTCCGAAGGCTTGATCGGCATTTACATGCGCGCCAAGGAATTCGGCAAGGCCAACGCCGCCATCCAGCGTTCGCTCAAGGAGCGCGACGATCCGAAGCTGCGCGCCTACCTGATCCAGAATTACATGGCAATGGGTAACACCGCCGAAGCCACCAGGCTGCTCGAAGCGGACCTGCGCTCCTACGACAAATCCGGCCGCACCCCGCCGGAAGAACCGCTGCAAATGATGGCCAACCTGCAGAACAAGAGCGGCGACAAGGCCGGCTATGTGGCGACCATCGAAAAACTGGCCGCCCACTATCCGAAGGCAAGCTACTGGGCCGACCTGCTCAACCGCATCGTCAGCAAACCCGGCTTCGCCGACCGCCTGAGGGTCGACGTCTCGCGCCTGCAACTGGCCAACAACCTGCTGAAAAAGCCAAGCGAATACATGGAACTGGCCCAGCTGGTCCTGCGCGACGGCGCCGCCGCCGAAGCGGTCAAGATCGTCGACAAGGGTTACAAGGCAGGCATCCTTGGCGTGGGTGCCGACGCGCCACGTCACCAGCGCCTGAAAGACCTGGCCGATAAGACCCTGGCCGACTTCAACAAGAACCTCGCCACCACCGAAGCAACCTTGCAGAAGGTCGCCGATAACGACGGTCTGGTGAGCCTGGGCTACGCCATGGTGCAAGCCGGCCAGGCCGAAAAAGGTCTGGCGCTGATGGAAAAAGCCATCGCCGCCGATCACCTCAAGCATCCCGACGACGCCAAGCTGCGCCTGGGCCAGGCCTACGCCGCCGCCGGCCAGAAAGCCAAAGCCATCACCGCCCTCAAATCGGTGGGCGGCAAGGACGGCACGGCCGAACTGGCGCGCTACTGGATCATGGCCATCAACCATCCAATGGCTTGATCGTCACCGCTTCGCAGTCGTTCCACTGAAAAGCGCTGTCTGCATCTTGCAGGCAGCGCTTTTTAGCTTTGAACGTATAATCGCTGTTTCGATTATGTTGGTCTGTTCATGCACAGTCATCCCAAGAGCACCCTATGAAGGTTTTTCGCGGACTTCCCAACGACAGGGCGCGCGCGCCCTGCGCGCTCACGATCGGTAACTTTGACGGAGTCCATCGCGGCCACCAGGCATTGTTGGCGCGCGTGTGCGGCGCCGCCTCCGACCTGGGACTGGAAGCGGCCGTGATGACGTTCGAGCCGCACCCGCGTGAATTTTTCGCGCGCCGCGCCGGCGACCTGTCGAAAGCGCCGAACCGCATCGCCAACCTGCGCGACAAGCTGCAATCGCTCTCGAACGCCGGCATCGACCGGGTCATCGTCGAACACTTCAACGAACACTTCGCCGCCATTTCGCCCCAGGATTTCGTCGAGCGCGTCCTGGTCGAGGGCCTGCACGTCAAGTGGCTGATGGTGGGCGACGACTTCTGTTTCGGCGCCCGGCGCGCCGGCACCGTCGCCATGCTCGCCGAAGCGGGCAAGCGCCACGGCTTTCATGTCGAGACCCTGCCCACCGTGATGCACGGCGCCCAGCGCATTTCCTCGTCGGCCGTGCGCACCGCCCTGGCCGCGGGCGACTTCGACCAGGCCGGCCAGCTGCTCGGCCACCCCTACGCCATGTCCGGCCACGTGATCCACGGCCAGAAGCTGGGCCGCACCCTGGGTTTTCCGACCTTGAATTTGCGCGTCGCGCACCGCCCTGCCCTGTCGGGCATTTTCATCGTCCAGGTACATGGCCTTGGGCCCGCGCCCTTGCCCGCCGTGGCCAGCCTGGGCGTGCGCCCCACCGTCGACGACAGCGGCCGCGTGCTGCTGGAGGTGCACGTGTTCGACTTCGCCCAGTCCTGCTACGGCAAGATGGTGCGCGTCGAATTCCTGGAAAAGATACGCGACGAAGAAAAGTACACCGACCTGGCCACCCTGACCGCCGCCATCGCGCGCGACAGCGACAAGGCGCGCGCCTGGTTCGCGCGGCGCGCCGCCGCCCTCACCGCCACCGACCGAATTTGACGCCGCCCCCGCAGCCAGCTGCTCCCTGCGTCACGATCCAAGACACCCAGATACACCTCCTTGAAGAAAAATATGTCCGACAATAGCCAAACCAGCAACCCAGAGCAGAACCAGCAAACTCCCAAGGCACCAAAAAAAGATGCCAGGCCGGTGAGCAAATACCCGGTCAACATGACCGACACCCCGTTCCCGATGCGCGGCGACCTGGCCAAGCGCGAACCGGGCTGGGTCAAGCAATGGCAGGACAAAAAAATCTACGAGCGCGTGCGCAAGGCGGCCAAGGGCCGTCCGATGTTCGTGCTGCACGACGGCCCGCCGTACGCCAATGGCGATATCCACCTCGGCCACGCCGTCAACAAGATCTTGAAAGACATGGTCGTCAAATCGCGCGGCATCGCCGGTTTCGACGCGCCCTACGTGCCGGGCTGGGATTGCCACGGCATGCCGATCGAAATCCAGATCGAAAAACTGCACGGCAAAAACCTGCCGACCGCCGACGTCCTGACCAAGGCGCGCGCCTATGCGCTCGAACAGGTCGACCGCCAGCGCGCCGGCTTCATTCGCCTGGGCGTGCTCGGTGAATGGGACAACCCCTACCTGACCATGGCCTTTCGCAACGAAGCCGACGAACTGCGTTCACTCGGCACCCTGCTCGACAAAGGCTATGTGTACCGCGGCCTGAAACCGGTGAACTGGTGCTTCGATTGCGGCTCGGCCCTGGCCGAAGCGGAAGTCGAATACCAGGACAAGCGCGATCCGGCCATCGACGTCGGCTTCCCGTTCGCCCAGCACGACAAGCTGGCCGCCGCCTTCGGCCTGCCCGCACTGCCGGCCGGCGATGGTTTCATCGTCATCTGGACCACCACGCCGTGGACCATCCCGTCGAACCAGGCGCTCAACGTCAATCCGGAAGTGACTTACGCGCTGGTCGAAACCACGAAAAATGACAAGCCGCTGCTGCTGATCCTGGCGGCCGACCTGGTCGAGTCCTGCCTGCTGCGCTACAAGCTCGAAGGCAAAGTGATTGCCACCTGCCTGGGCCAGGCTTTCGACGGCATCGCGTTCAAGCACCCGCTGCACGCGTCCGATGCGTTTTTCGACCGTCTCTCGCCGATGTACATGGCTGATTACGTCACCACCGAAAGCGGCACCGGCGTGGTCCACTCGGCCCCCGCCTACGGCCTGGACGACTTCATTTCGTGCAAGGCGCACGGCATGAAGGATGACGAAATCCTGACCCCGGTAATGGGCGACGGCCGCTTTGCCTCGACCCTGCCGCTGTTCGGCGGCATGACCATCTGGGAAGCGTCCAAGCCGATCTGCGCCGCCCTGACCGATGCCGGCGCCCTGTTCGAAGTGAAGATGTTCGACCATAGCTACATGCACTGCTGGCGCCACAAGACCCCGATCGTCTACCGCGCCACCTCGCAGTGGTTTGCCGGCATGGACGTGACGCCGAAAGACGGCGGCCCGACCCTGCGCGAAACGGCCCTCAAGGGCATCACCGAAACCCGCTTCTTCCCGGACTGGGGCCAGGCGCGCCTGCACGGCATGATCGAGAACCGTCCCGACTGGACCCTGTCGCGCCAGCGCCAGTGGGGCGTGCCGATGGCCTTCTTCCTGCACAAGGAAACCGGCCAGCTGCACCCGCGCACCCCGGAGCTGCTGGAGCAAATCGCCAAGCTGTTCGAGGAACGCGGCATCGATGCCTGGCTCGATATCGAACCGAAGGACCTGCTCGGCGATGACGCCGACATGTATGTCAAGAACAAGGACACGCTCGACGTCTGGTTCGATTCCGGCTGCACCCACCAGACCGTGCTGCGCGGCTCGCACGCGGCCCAGTCGCAGTTCCCGGCCGATCTGTACCTCGAAGGCTCGGACCAGCACCGCGGCTGGTTCCACTCCTCGCTGCTGACATCCTCCATGCTCAACGGCTGCCCGCCGTACAAGGCGCTGCTCACGCACGGCTTCACGGTCGACGCCGATGGCAAGAAGATGTCCAAGTCGCTCGGTAACACGATGGCGCCGCAAAAAATCTCCGACACCCTGGGCGCCGACATCCTGCGTCTGTGGGTCGCCTCGACCGACTACACGGGCGAGCTGTCGATCTCCGAAGAGATTCTCAAGCGCGTGACCGAATCGTACCGCCGCATCCGCAACACCCTGCGCTTCCTGCTGGCGAACACCTCCGACTTCAACCACGCCAAAGACGCGCTGCCGACGGCCGACCTGCTCGAGATCGACCGCTACGCCATCGCCGCCATGGCCGCGTTGCAGAACGACATCGCCAGCCACTATGAGCGCTACGAATTCCACCCGGTCGTCTCCAAGCTGCAGAACTACTGCTCCGAAGACCTGGGCGGCTTCTACCTCGACATCCTCAAGGACCGCCTGTACACGTCGGCCGTCGATTCGCCGGCACGCCGTTCGGCCCAGACCGCGCTGTGGCACATCACCCAAAGCCTGCTGCGCGTGATGGCCCCGATGCTCAGCTTCACCGCCGAGGAAGCGTGGGCCGTGTTCGCCGACGCCGACGCCTTTGCCGCCAGCGACGAAACCATCTTCACGCAAACCTTCTGGACCCTGCCGGAAGTCGCCGATGGCGCCGCCCTGCTGGACAAGTACACGACATTGCGCGCCGTGCGTACCGACGTCACCAAGCAGTTGGAAGAGCTGCGCGTATCGGGCGCCATCGGTTCGTCGCTGCAGGCCGAGCTGACCATCAAGGCCAGCGCCGTCAAGTATCGCCTGCTGGCCAGCCTGGAAGACGACCTGAAATTTGTCTTCATCACCTCGCAGGCGCACGTGACGGAAGTAGCCGACGAAGCCGGCGAAGCGATCGAGGTGGCCGCCTCCGCCGCGCCGAAATGCGAGCGTTGCTGGCATTACCGTGCCGACGTCGGCACCCATGCCGAGCACGCGGGCTTGTGCGGCCGCTGCTTCAGCAATTTGTTCGGCAGCGGCGAGAAGCGCGCCTTCGCGTAAACAATAAACAGACACCATCCCATGGCAACCAAAAAGAAACAGCTGTTCTCGTCCGCGCCGCAAGGCGGCTCCGGCATGATGCCTTGGCTGGGCATTGCCGCCATCGTGATCCTGATCGACCAGCTGACCAAGATCGCGATCCAGAAAACCTTCACGTTCGGCGAGGAGAAAGTCATCACTTCCTTCTTCAACCTGGTGCTGGCGTATAACAAGGGTGCCGCCTTCGGCTTCCTGCAACACCAGCCAGGGTGGCAGCGCTACTTCTTCACCGGGCTTGCGATCATCGCGGTCGGCTTCATCCTTTACATGTTGAAGCGCCATGCCGGCCAGCGCCTGTTCTGCTGGGCGCTGGCGCTGATCATGGGCGGCGCCATCGGCAATGCCATCGACCGCCTGGCCTACGGCCACGTGGTCGACTTCCTCGACTTCCACCTGGCCGCCTTTGGCCACTTCCCGGCCTTTAACGTCGCCGACAGCGCCATCTGCGTGGGCGCCGCGCTGTTCGTGTTCGACGAACTGCGGCGCGTGAGCCGGCAATAAGGAGAACGCGATGACGATGGACCTGCAAGGTAAGAAGATCGTCCTGGGCCTGTCGGGCGGAGTGGCCTGCTACAAGGCGGCGGACCTGTGCCGCGCCCTGATCAAGCAGGGCGCCTCGGTGCAGGTGGTCATGACCGACGCCGCCACCCATTTCATCACGGCGGTGACGATGCAAGCCCTGTCGGGCCATCCGGTCCACACCGACCAGTGGGATCCAAGGGTGGCCAACAACATGGCCCACATCGACCTCACGCGCGGCGCCGATGCGATCCTGATTGCGCCCTGCTCGGCCGACTTCATGCGCAAACTGGCGCACGGCGTCTGCGACGACCTGCTCTCGACCCTGTGCCTGGCGCGCCCGCAGCGCGTGCCGCTGCTGGTCGCCCCGGCCATGAATGTCGAGATGTGGGAAAACCCCGCCACCCGCCGCAACGCCGCCCAGCTACGCGCGGACGGCATCCGGATTTTCGGCCCGGCCGCCGGTGAACAAGCCTGCGGCGAAACGGGCCTGGGCCGCATGCTCGAGCCCGCCGACCTGCTCGACGAAGTCATCGCCTCGTTCCAGGCCAAGGTCCTGGCGGGCAAGCGCGTGCTGATCACCGCCGGACCGACCTTCGAAGCGATCGATCCGGTGCGCGGCATCACCAATCTGTCGTCCGGCAAAATGGGTTACGCGATTGCCCGCGCCGCGCGCGAAGCGGGAGCCGAAGTCACTCTCATCTCCGGCCCGACCGCACTGGCCACGCCGCACGGCGTGCGCCGCACCGACGTGCAAAGCGCGCGCCAGATGCACGACGCCGTGATGAACGCCGTCGGCGGCCAGCACGTATTCATCAGCGTGGCGGCGGTGGCCGACTGGCGCGTGGCCAACGCCAGCACCCAGAAAATGAAAAAACAGGACGACGGCGCCACGCCCAGCCTGCAGTTCGAACAGAATGCCGACATCCTCGCCGCGGTTGCTGCCACCACCTCGGTGTCGGGCTGGCCGTACTGCGTCGGCTTTGCCGCCGAATCCGAGAACCTGGTCGAATACGGCGCCATCAAGCGCGAGAAAAAAGGCATTCCCCTTTTGGTCGGCAATATCGGCCACCAGACCTTCGGCCAGGACGACAACAGCATCATGCTGTTCGACGACCAGGGCCACACCGTACTGCCGCGCGCCGACAAGCTCACCCTGGCGCGCCAGCTCATTTCCGAAATCGCAAAGCGCATCGAACAGCGCTCCCTGCTCAAGTAAAAAGCATCCGCACCATGAAAACCATTGACGTCAAAATCCTCGACCCGCGCATGAAAGATCAGATGCCGGCCTACGCCACGCCGGGCAGCGCCGGGCTTGACCTGCGCGCCTGCATCGACGCGCCGATCACCATCGAAGCCGGCGCCACCGTGCTCATTCCGACCGGGCTGGCGATTCATGTGAGCGACCCCGGTTACGCCGCCATGATCCTGCCGCGCAGCGGCATGGGTCACAAGAACGGCATCGTGCTGGGGAATCTGGTAGGCTTGATCGACTCCGACTATCAGGGACAACTGATGGTATCGACCTGGAACCGCGGCCAGACCGCCTTCACGCTCAACCCCATGGAGCGCCTGGCGCAATTGATCGTGGTGCCGGTGGTGCAGGTCGGATTCAATATTGTCGACGATTTCGACACAAGCGAACGCGGTGCGGGCGGTTTCGGCAGCACCGGCAAACACTAATTTGGAGAAGTCTATGGCCCGCTTCACTGGTCTGCGTCCGGCTATGCCGGTAATCTGCCTGGCACTGCTGCTGTCGGCCTGCGAGACGACCGGGCCAGCGCCTGAACCCACTCCCACTGTCCCCGTTGCGCAAACGCCGGCCGAGCCGCCGCCGAGGGTCGTCACGCCACGCCTGGCCGCCGCCGCCGAAGCGCTGACCCGCATGGCCGCCCTGCAGGAGCGCCTGTACCGGATCGCCGCGCCGCTCCTGATCAACAACGCCGACCTGTGCAAATCATCCACGCGCAACCTGCTCGGCTTCACCGCGCGCAACCGCTACTGGTATCCGGGCGAATACAACGAGGCGGCCAACATCGCCTTCGACATGGGCGAGCGCCTGCAGGTGACGGGCGTACTGGCCGGCAGCGGCGCTGCCCGCGCCGGACTGCGGCGCGGCGACAACCTCATATCCGCAAGCGGCAAGGCGCTGCCGGTGGGTCCCAACGCATCGAGCACGGTCGGTGCGGTGTTCGGCCCCCTGGTGGCCAGCCATGCCAGCCTGGCGCTGCAAATCGAGCGTGACGACAAGACCCGCGAGCTGACCATTCCCGTCACCCGCGCCTGCGGTTTCGTCATCGAACTCGGGAACGCCGACAACGTGAACTCCTATGCCGACGGCCAGCGCGTCATGGTCACGCGCGGCATGCTGCAGTTTGCGAAGAACGACGAAGAAGTCGCCTACCTGCTGGCCAAGGGCATGGCGCACAACATCCTGGGGCACGCCGCCTCGCAGCGCAGTACCGGCACCATCGGCAGCATCATCGACAACCTGACCAACGTGCGGCCGGATACCTCGATGCTGATCGGCAGCGGCGGCATCAAGGCCATGCCGCCGGAACTCGACGCCGCCGCCGACCAGCTCAGCATGTATTTGCTGGTGCGCGCCAGCGTCGGCATCGATGGCGCCCCGGCGTTCTGGAAGCGGCTGGCCGCGACCTATCCGGCCACGGTCTTGAACAGCTACGTCGCCAACCACCCGGGCACCAGCGCGCGCCTGGCCGCGATCGACAAGGCCACGGCCGACATCAGGGCCAAGCAGGTTGCCAAAAAAACCGTCGCGCCATGAAAAAGCTGCTGCTCGCCTGCCTGACGGTTGCACTGATCGCGCCCCTGCAGGCGCAGGCCGCGCAGTGGGTGAAGGTCGGATCGGCCGCTGGCAGCCAGTCATACATCGACAAGGGCAGCATGATCCGGGTCGACAAGAGCTACAAGGTGTGGTCGCTGGTGTCGTACGCGAAGGAGCAGGCCACGCCGGAAGGCACACCCTACCTGTCGATGAAGGCCCTGCATGTGTATTCGTGCGCCGAGCGCACCACGACCTTGCTCAGCCAGGTGTACTACACCGAGGCGATGGGCAAGGGGCCGGTCGCGCAAAGCTTCAAGTACGAAAAATTCGGGCCGGAAGACATCGTGCCCGACAGCGCCGCGGATGGCGCGCTGCAAGTGATCTGCAAGCGCAAGAAGCGCTAGCGCGTTCAGCTCGGGAAATTCGGGAAGAACGTCCCCATCACCCACGTCAGCAGGCCGCAAAACACCACCACCGCCACCAGCACGATCAGCAAACGCCCGAACTTCGGCGAGCCATCGTCATTTTTTGTATCATTGCTCATCTTCCCACCACCATGTGCTCGATTCAGGAGCGCCAGTATATTCGATTCAATGGACAGCATAGACCTGGAAGTATTAAAGACCGCCTCGGCATGGATCGCGGCCGGTCACCGCTGCGAATTGATCACGGTGATCAAGACCTGGGGATCGAGCCCGCGCCCGATCGGTGCCACCTTGGCCATTTGCGACGATGGCCGCGTGGTCGGCTCGGTCTCCGGCGGCTGCATCGAGGATGACCTGATCGAGCGCGTGCGCCGGCATGGCATCACGCGCGCCATTCCCGAGGTGGTCAGCTATGGCATCAGCGCCGACGAAGCGCACCGTTTCGGCCTGCCCTGCGGCGGCACCATCGAACTGGCGATCGAGCCGCTATCGCGCGCCAGCGCCATCGACGAACTGCTCGCGCGCCTGGAAACGCACGAACTGCTGGCGCGCCGGCTCGATCTGGCCAGCGGCGCGGTCACGTTGACGGCGGCGCAAGCCGGTGCGGTGCAGCTGCTGGCCGACGGCGTGCTGACCACCGTGCACGGCCCGCGCTGGCGCCTGTTCATCATCGGGGCCGGGCAGCTCTCGCGCTTCCTCGCGCAGATCGCCACGGCAATGGATTACCACGTCACCGTGTGCGACCCGCGCGAAGAGTACCGCGCCGGCTGGAACCTGCCTGGCGTGCAGCTGGTGCACATGATGCCGGACGACCTGGTGCTCGAATCGCGCCTGGATCACCGCAGCGCCGTGGTGGCGCTCACGCACGACCCCAAGCTGGACGACCTGGCGCTGATGGAGGCGCTCAAATCCGACGCGTTTTACGTCGGTGCGATCGGCTCGCGCCTGAATAACGCCAAACGGCGCGAACGGCTCAAGGAGTTCGATCTGTCGCACGAGCAGCTGGCGCGCTTGCACGGACCGATTGGCCTGTACATCGGCAGCAAGACGCCCTCGGAGATCGCGATCTCGATCCTGGCCGAGCTCACCGCCGTCAAAAACGGCGTGCCGGCCGAGCTGCAGGTGCGCCACGCCGCGGCGCTGGAGCCGGCCAGCACCGAGGTGTGCGCAGTGCCGGGCTGATGTAACGGCAAGCGCAATAGCAAGTGTAATAGCAAGAACAGGCTATCGCGCAAGGCGCCGGCGGCGCACAATGCCGCTTCCTTATTGAGCGCGACGGGCGCATCGGGACTTCATCCATGAACACAGCCAATCTGCTTCGACTGATCGTCCTCGCCGCCATCTGGGGCAGCTCCTTTCTCTTCATGCGCATCGCCGCGCCCGTGCTCGGACCTGCCGTGCTGATCGAATACCGGGTCGCCTTTGCCGCCCTGTTCCTGGCCATCGTCGGCGTAATTCTCAAAAAACGCCTCGACCTGGCCGCCAACTGGAAGCACTACCTGATCCTCGGCTTCATCAACTCCGCCCTGCCCTTTTTGCTGTTCGCCTTTGCCGCGCGCACCTTGTCGGCCTCCGTGCTGTCGGTGCTGAACGCCACCGCACCGATGTGGGGTGCGCTGATCGGCGCGCTCTGGGCGCGCCAGGCCATCGCCGCCAAACAGATGCTCGGCCTGGTGCTCGGCACCTGCGGGGTGGCGCTGCTGGTCGGCTTCGACGACGTCACCGCGCGGCCCGGCGCGCCGCTCGCCATCGCGGCCGCCCTGCTGGCCGCCTTTTGCTACAGCGTGGCCAGCACCTACGCCAGGTCGGCCAAAACCGTTGAACCATACGCCAACGCGCACGGCAGCATGTGGGCCGCCACCGTGCTGGTGATTCCGGCGCTGCCGTTCTTTCCCGCTCCCGCCACGGCCACGCCGGGCATCATGGGCGCCGCGCTCGCACTGGGCGTGCTTTGCAGCGGGATCGCCTACATCATGTACTTCAAGCTGATACAGCAGGTCGGCCCCACTTCCGCGCTCACGGTCACCTTCCTCAGCCCCCTGTTCGGCATTTTGTGGGGCGTGCTGTTTTTGTCGGAACACGTGGGCTGGTACACCATCGCCGGCGCCGCCGTGGTCATCGCCGGCACGGCGCTGGTGACCGGATTTACGCCATTCGGCGCGCGTGCTATCGTTGCGCCCTCTCCCACCAGCAAATAGGCGGCCGCGTGCAGAAGTCGATCCCCCTTCCGGCGCTTTACCAAAGCGCCGATATCCTCACCTTTCACAGCCGCGACCCCGAAGCCGTGGCCGAACAGGTGGAGCCGACCCGCATCCGCAAGGGCGTGATGATCGGCGGCGTACCGGTGTTGCTCGACATCGCCCTCGATTCCGATATGGCGCACTGCACGGTGCAGGCCGACGGACCGCTCACACAAGATGATCTGCGCCAGATCGACGACGCCCTGCTCAACATCCTGGCGCTGCGCATCGATCCGGCCCCCTTCCTGGCGGCGGTGGCCGGTGATCCGCTGCTCGGGCCCGTGGTGCAGCGCCAGCCCGGTTTGCGCATCGTGCAGTCGGCCACCGTGTTCGAGGCGCTGACCTGGGCCATCATCGGCCAGCAAATCAACCTGACCTTCGCCATTGCGCTGCGCCGCACCTTCATTTTGCAGGCCGGGCGGCAGCACAGCAGCGGCTTGTGGTGCTATCCGGAGGCGCGCGATGTGACCCGCCTCGACGCCAGCGATCTCACCACCCGCAAATTCTCGCGTTCCAAGGCCGATACCCTGCTGCGCCTCGCACAGCTGGTCGACAGCGGCGCACTGACGCTCGATCGCCAGCATGATCCTGCCGGGGTGGCGGCCGCGCTGCTGGCCGTCAAGGGCATCGGCCCGTGGACCGTCAACTACGCCCTGCTGCGCGGCTACGGCTATGCCGACTGTTCGCTGCATGGCGACGTGGCGATCCGCGCGGCGTTCCAGCATCTGCTGGGCGAAGACGCCAAGCCGGACATGGCGCGCACCGAAGCGCTGCTGGCGCGCTATGCGCCGCACCGTACCATGGCCGCGGCCCACCTGTGGGCCAGCCTGCATCCGCGCGACGACGAACAAGCCGCTTGACCCTGACGCCACGTCAGACTCCACACTGCGCTCACGCATGAAGACAAGGAGCGATTCGATGAGGTTAAAAATAGGCGAGCTGGCGAAACGGTCGGGACTGACGGTACGCGCGCTTCATCATTACGACAGCATCGGCCTGCTCTCTCCTTCGGCGCGTTCCGACGCCGGCTACCGCCTGTACGACCGCGACGACATCGCCCGCCTGCACCAGGTGCAGGCGCTGCGCCGTTTCGGCGTGTCGCTGGCCGACATCGGAACCTTCCTGGCCAATCCGGGCTCCAGCCTGTCGACCATCGTGGAACAGCAGATCGCCGCGCTGACCCGACAGATCGACCAGGCCGGCATCTTGCGCGCGCAGCTGACAACCTTGCACCGCGAACTCGATGCCGGCGTGGAGCCCGACCTGGCCGCGTGGCTCACTACTCTGGAGTTGATGACAATGTACGATACTTATTTTTCTGAAGAAGAACTGAAACAGCTGCCGTTTTTCGCCGGCGACACCGCCTGCATCGCCGAGTGGGATGCGATGGTGGCGCGCTTCAAGCGGATGATCGCCGCGGGCACGCCGCCGACGGCGCTCGAAGCGCAAACCTTGTCGCAGGAGTGGATGTTGAAGATGGAACGCGACACCAACGGCGACCCGGACGTGATGGTGCGCATTCTCGCCATGCAGGCACACGAACCGGCCATGCGCGCGCAGAACGGCGTCACACCCGACGTCGAGGCGTATCTGAAGGAAGCGTTCACGCAGTCGCGTCTTGCGATGTTCAAAAAATACCTCTCGCCCGAGGAGTTTGCGTACATGGATGCGCACTACCGCATCCGCATGGACGAGTGGCCGGCGCTGATCGCGCGGGTGCGCAAGGCGATTGCGGCCGGCGCCGCGCCGGACGATCCGCAGGTGCGGCAGTTGATGCGCGAGTGGATCGACTTGTCGCAGTCGTTCGCCGGCGACGATCCCGCCACCCACGCGAAAATTCGCGTCGCTTACGAAAAGGAGCCGCTGCTGATGATCGGCAGCTGGATCACCGATGAGATGAAGGCGTACATCGGACAAGCCATGGCGGCATTGCATCAGAACTCCTGAACGGAACGCGTTCGACGATCGGATAAAGCGATGTTCTTGTCCTGCCTCAACAGGCAAGGGCATCGTCTGGTGATCCCTCGATTGATGCCCTGGGCACGCTTGATCTTCTTGCGCAGCGCTGATGACATTACCGCTGAACGACGGCGCACGAAAACACGTGGAGAACCTGATCCTGGTGCTGCAGGTCGCGTTCGGTCCGATCATTACCTTGGCAGGCACTGCGATCGGCTACTACGTCGGCGCGAACAGCAGGACAAAATAGACCAAATCTCGCGCGGGCGCCTCGGCATCACCACCTCACATCGCGAAAGGCAAACGCTGCCCGTGTTCGAGTCAGTGCACATCCGGACCTTCACGAATACCGGCCCCGAAAAAGCGAAAGCCGCTGATTCCTGTAAGAGAATCAGCGGCTTGCTGTATTTGGTTGCGGGGACAGGATTTGAACCTGTGACCTTCGGGTTATGAGCCCGACGAGCTGCCAGACTGCTCCACCCCGCGTCTGTATGTAGCTATTATAGGGGGCTTTTCGTAATTAGGCAATATTAATCCAACCAAGGCGTGCGATAGGGCTGAAGCGAACGCGGGCGGAACGGCGGCAGGCCCGGTTTACCCTTTGTGCGAACCGCATTGCCCCGGCAATCGGTGTAAAGTAAGCGAAAATCATTCTTCCCATTCCCTATGAAATTTTGTTCCGATTGCGCCCATCCCGTCGACCTGCTCATCCCCGAGGGCGATAACCGCCCGCGCTATGTCTGCAAGCAATGCACGGCGATTCACTACCAGAACCCCAAACTCGTCGTCGGTTCCATCCCCGTCTGGCAACCGGAAGGCGAGGAGGTCCGCGTACTGCTGTGCAAGCGCGCCATCGAACCGCGCCACGGTTTCTGGACCTTGCCGGCCGGCTTCATGGAAAACAGCGAAACGACGGCCGAGGCCGCGGTGCGCGAAACCGAGGAGGAAGCCGGCGCCGACATTGAAATCGGCAGCCTGTTCAGCCTATTGAACGTGGCCCAGGTGCATCAAGTCCACCTGTTCTACCTGGCCCGCCTGCGCAGCCTGGACTTTGCTCCCGGCATCGAAAGCCTGGACGTACGCATGTTCGCCGAACACGAGATTCCTTGGGACGAACTGGCCTTCCCCACCATTCGCAAGACCTTGGAACTGTTTTTCGCCGATTGCGCAAGGATGCCCGAAGATGGCGGCTTCGGCTTTCATACGCACGACATCCTGCGCCCGATGCGTATCTCCAGCGATCCCGACTGAGCCATGATTCCCTGGCTTGAAACCCATTCGCCGTTTCCCGACGTCTCCGAAGCGCTCACCTGCGACGCCCCGGGCCTGCTGGCTGCCGGCGCCGACCTCTCGCCCGAGCGCCTGCTGAGCGCCTACCGGCACGGCATCTTCCCCTGGTTTTCCGAAGGCCAGCCCATTTTGTGGTGGAGCACCGATCCGCGCATGGTGCTGATGACGGCGGATTTCCGCATCAGCAACAGCCTGCGCAAAGCCCTGCGCCGGGTCGAGCGCAGCATGGAAGAGGGCGGGCGCTGGCAGGTACGCTTCGACAGCGCGTTCGAAGACGTGATGCGCGCCTGTGCCGCGCCGCGCAAGGATGGTCCGGGCACCTGGATTTCGGACGACATTGTCACTGGCTATACCGGCCTGCACGCGATGGGCTACGCCCACTCGTCCGAGCTGTGGCTCGACGGAGAACTGGTGGGCGGCGCGTATGGCGTGTGCATCGGCCGCATGTTTTACGGCGAATCGATGTTCGCGCGCGTGACCGACGGCTCCAAGATCGCGCTGGCGTGGCTGGTCGCCTTTTTGCGCGGCCAGGGCGTGACCATGGTCGACTGCCAGCAGGAGACCGGCCACCTGGCATCGCTGGGCGCCGCCCCGATCGCGCGCGCCGCCTTTCTGGCGCATTTGCGCGACGCGATCGCCAAACCGGGCATCGCCGAATGGAAACCGGGATCGCCATTTACACAGACGCGGTAAAAAGCGTAAAGTTTCGCTACAATAGGAACGAAGGAAGCAACCAGGGCCACCGATCGCAACCACGCCGTATCGAAAGCGACTGCATGACGCACTTAAACGACCTGCCTTTCTCGACGCTGCAGTTCTACACCACAGCGCCCTACCCGTGCAGCTACCTCGACGCACGCCAGGCGCGTTCGCAAGTGGCCACCCCTTCGCACCTGATCAACGCCGACGTCTACTCCGAACTGGTCAAGAATGGCTTCCGGCGCAGCGGCATCTTCACCTACCGCCCTTACTGCGACGGCTGCAACGCCTGCATTCCGGTGCGCGTGCGCGCCGCCGAATTCGCGCCCAGCCGCGGCCAGCGGCGCGCGTGGACCCGCCACGAGGGGCTGGTGGCCACGGTCGCCAACCTGAGTTTTTCGGACGAACACTACGCGCTCTACCTGCGCTACCAGACCACGCGCCACGTCGGCGGCGGCATGGACCAGGACAGCCGCGACCAGTACGCCCAGTTTCTGCTGCAAAGCCGGGTCAACACGCGCCTGGTGGAGTTTCGCGACCCCGCCGACGGCGCGCTGCGCATGGTCTCGATCATCGACGTGCTCTCCGACGGCCTGTCGTCGGTGTACACGTTCTTCGACCCCGAGGTCGCCGGCGCCTCCTTCGGCACCTACAACGTGCTGTGGCAGATCGCCCAGGCCAGCGAACTGAAACTGCCCTTCGTGTATCTGGGTTACTGGATCGAACAGAGTCCCAAGATGGCCTACAAGATCAACTTCCGGCCGCTCGAAGCGCGCATCGACGGCATCTGGAGTCTGTTGAACCGATAGCAGCTTGTGGGCGGGCAGTGCCGGCACACGGTAAAATGCCGGGACCCGCACCAACCCGAGCACTCCATGTCCCAGAAACTGCTGTATGCCTTAGGCCGTCCCCTCCTGTTTACCCTCAATCCCGAGACGGCGCACAATGTCACCCTGCCCGCGCTGCGCGGCGCGGCCGCGCTGGGCCTGACCGGCCTGTTGAGCAAACCGGCGCCCGATCCGCGCACCGTCATGGGCATCACCTTCCCCAATCCGGTCGGCCTGGCCGCGGGACTGGACAAGGATGGCGCCTACATCGACGGCCTGTCCGCGCTCGGTTTCGGCTTCATCGAAGTGGGCACCGTCACACCCAAGCCGCAGGCGGGCAATCCCAAGCCGCGCATTTTCCGCATCCCGGCCAAGCGCGCCGTGATCAACCGCATGGGCTTTAACAATGGCGGCGTCGACGCCTTCGTGGCGAACGTGCAGGCGTCGAAGTTTTACCAGGATAAGCGCGGCGTGCTTGGCCTGAACATCGGCAAGAACGCCAGCACGCCGATCGAAAACGCGGTTGACGATTATCTGCACTGCCTTGAAAAGGTGTACCCCTACGCCAGCTACGTGACGGTCAATATCTCCTCGCCCAATACCGCCAATCTGCGCCAACTGCAGGGCGCGTCGGAACTGGACGCGCTGCTCACGCGCCTGAAAGAAGCGCAACTGCGCCTGGCCGACCAGCACAAGCGCTACGTGCCGCTGGCGCTCAAGATCGCGCCGGACGTCGACGGCGACCAGATCAAGGATATCGCCGCCGCCCTGCTGCGCCACAAGATCGACGGCGTGATCGCCACCAACACCACGCTCAGTCACCGCCTGGTCGACCGCATGCGGCACGGCCAGGAAACCGGCGGCGTGTCGGGCGAGCCGGTGTTCGACCTGTCGAACATCGTCATCCGCGCGCTGCGCCAGGAACTGGGCGACGCGCTGCCGATTATCGGCGTGGGCGGCATCATGCGCGGCGCCGATGCCAAGGAAAAGATGAGTCTCGGCGCCTCGCTGGTGCAGCTCTACACCGGCCTGATATATCAAGGACCGGGCCTGATCCGCGAATGCGCGCAGGCCCTTCGACCATAAGGAACGCACCATGATCAAGAACCGGCTCGGACGCACGCCGCTCGAAGTATCCAGGATCTGCCTCGGCACCATGACGTTCGGCGAGCAAAACAGCGAGGCCGATGCACACAGCCAGCTCGATTACGCGCTCGAACGCGGAATCAACTTTGTCGACACCGCCGAAATGTATCCGGTCATGCCGCGTCCGCAGACGCAGGGCGACACCGAGCGCTTTATCGGCAGCTGGCTGAAAAAGAGCGGCAGGCGCGGCGAGATCGTCCTGGCCACCAAGGCGGCCGGGCCGAATCCGAACCTGCACTGGGTACGCGAAGGAAAGCAGAACCTCGATGCCGCCAGTCTGCGCACGGCGGTGGAAGACAGCCTGCGGCGCATGCAAACCGATCATATCGATTTGTACCAGCTGCACTGGCCGAGCCGGAACGTGCCGATTTTCGGCGCGACCGCGTTCGACCCGGCCAAGGAGCGCGCCGCCATTCCGGTCGAAGAGACGCTGGGTGCGCTGGCGCAGTTGATCGAGGCCGGCAAGATTGGACATATCGGCCTGTCGAACGAGAGCGCGTGGGGCGTGAGCGAATTTGTCAAGCAGTCCGACATGCGCGGGTTGCCGCGCATCGCCAGCGTCCAGAACCTGTACAACCTGACCGCGCGCAGTTTCGAGACCAGCCTGATGGACGAAACCTGCTTTCGCGAGGACGTGGGTTTGCTGGCCTATAGTCCGCTGGCGTTCGGTCAGTTGAGCGCCAAGTACCTGGACGATCCCAGGGCGAGCGGACGCTTGACGATTTTTCCGGCGTCGTGGAGCCCGCGTTATCTGCGCGCGCCGGTGCTGGCGGCGGTGAAGGAGTACGCGGAGCTGGCGCGGGCGAACGGCATGACGCCGACCCAGATGGCGCTGGCGTGGTGCTATTCGCGCTGGTTTGTGGCCTCGACCATCATCGGCGCGACCAGCCTGGCGCAGTTGAAGGAAAATATCGATGCCATGTCGGTGACCCTGACGCCGGACGTGGTGGCCGAGATCGACGCGATTCACGCGCGCATTACCAATCCAGGCGCGTAAACCACCCGTGTCGTTCCCCCAAGTTCGTAATGTAGCTGGTGCGGTACAAACTTGGGTTCCCGCCTCTCCAGGAACTGGCCTTTGCTGCTAAGTTAAGCAGCTTTGCGACCACAGGCCTCAAAACCGTCGTTCCCGCGCAGGCGGGAACCCATAGCACCTCAACTGAGCGAAGGTGCTATGGATTCCCGCCTGCGCGGGAAAGACGGAGCATAAGTTAGCGCCATTTGGAACTGGCCTCTGACTTTGCACAGTTCCAAGAGATTTGAGGAGTTTCCTTGAAACTGGAGGCTGCGCGGGAACGACGCTGTAGCGCCGGAACGACGCTGTAGCGCGGGAAGTCGTTTCTGGCAGTGCCAGAAACGACGCTAGGTAGCCAATATCACGATCTGCCGCAGCCCTCGCGAAAAGCTCGTACTGCTCGGATTCTCCACAAACACGCATTGCTTGCCCGTGCGCTTGCAATGCTCCTTCACCCTCCAGTAGGCGTTGTGGCTGATGCACCCGGTCTGGCAAATCACCAGATCGGCCGCCGCCAGGTTCGCATCGAGCAAATCGGCCCCGTGCTCCTGCCCTCCATCATGGTGCGCGAACTTCGCCCCCGCCTCCTCGGTCATGCAGCGGTAGCTGGCCACGCTGGCGCTCCTGCCGCCGACGCACAACAAGGTCTTGTCGGCCAGTTGCGCCGCGGCGATCGCTTCGGCCGCATCTTCCGCGCACACCACCGCCTCCGGCGGCCGCGCCGCCTGCAAGGCGTCGAGCTGGCGCGTGGACGCCGCCAATTGCTGGCGCAACTGCGCCAGCTGCGCATCGCGCGCGGCCAGGCGCTGCGCCGCTTCGTCGAGCTTTTGCTTGAGCCGCGTGCGCGCTTCCAGGTCGGGCACCGACGCGCTCAATTCCGCCATGTCCGCCAGCAGGAATGCAAACTTGCTGTCGCGCGCCACCAGCTCGGCGCGCGCATGCATCAACTGCGCCTGCACCTGTTCCAGCTCGCGCGCCTTGTCGGCCAGGACGCGCACGTGGCGCTGCTGCGACTGCGCCAGTTCGGCCGCCAGCGCCGCATTCTCTTCCTGCAGCTCGATGTAGTGCGCGTGGTCGATGCGCGTGTTGGCCCCGGCCTGGTGCTGGATCATGTGCATCTCGCGCAGCACCGTGTCCTGCACCAGGAAGTCGCTGCGCGGGTGCGTCAGCGCGGCCCAGAAGGCGCCCGCCACGTCGCCCTGCGCGATCGCCTGGCGCCACAGCAGCATGACTGCCTCGCCGCTGCGCGCATCCTTAAAGCGCAGCAGCACCAGCGCATAACGCTGGTCGAGCGCATCCTGCAGCAGGTTCGAGATGCGGTTGCGGTTGGCGCATTCGGCGACCGCGCCGACGTGGATTTCGTAGTCGTCGGCCAGCGCCTGGCCGCGCACGCCCTTGTTCACCAGCTTGCGCAGCACGCCGAGCGGCAGGCACACGCCGATCACCGGGCAGTGGGTATTGGACGGCAGCTCCCACAGGCGCTGACGGCGCGACGACGAGGTGCGCGAAGCCGGTTCGCCGTCGGGAGGAAAGAACCGCGCGAGCGGCTTCTTGGCATCGTGGTCGCACATGCTCTTCTCCTTAATGCAGCTTGGGGCCGTGGCGCGCTGCGTCGATGACGGCGGCAGCGGCGGCAGCGGCGGCAGCGGCGTTGGACTGGGCAACGTGGTCGAGCCGCGCCTGGGCGTCGCCGACCATGCCGGACAGCGCGCGGAACGCTTCCGGGGTAAAGCGCACCGAGACGTGGTTCAGCGACAGGTGCAGCACGCTGCATTCGGGGCAGATGCTGACGTGGCCAATGCTGCTGTCGGCAATCGTCACATGCTGGCAAGGTTCGCTTGGATTCTGTGGATGTTTGCTCGACACGATGCTTCCTTGACGGTATGCAGTGGCTAGCAGCGGCGGCGGGCTATGCGTGGGTGGATGGCTTGCTGAAATCGAGTATAAACGAGAATCATTCGCATTTGCAAGCGCCATCGCATGCCAGTCCCGTCCCGCGCCCGTACGTCCTCCCCCACCCTGCGTCGCTCCCGCGCAGGCGGGAGCCCAAGTCCTTGCCGACGCCGTTAACCGTGCGACGAACTTGGGTTCCCGCCTGCGCGGGAACGACGAGCTGGCGGGGGAACGAGCTAATTTTCGCGCGGCGCGTCGGCGTCCAGCGCACGCTCGATATCGGCACGCGAGACATCCGGCGCGAACTGTTCGATGAAGTGATACGCGTACGCGCGCAGATACGCGCCGCGCCGCACCGCCAGCCGCGTCACGTTGGGCGCGAACAGATGCGATGCTTCGACCGCGCGCAAGCCCTTGTCGCGCCCATGATCGAACGCCATCGAGGCCACGATCCCCACGCCCATCCCCAGGCTCACATACTGCTTGATGACGTCCGAATCCATCGCCGTGAGCACGATGTCGGTGCGCACCCCCGCCTTGGCGAACGCCGCATCGATATGCCCGCGCCCCGTAAAGCCCACGTCGTAGGTAATCAGCGGATACTGGGCCAGGTCTTCCAGCCGGATCGGCGAGCAATTGAGCAGCGGATGCCCGTCCGGCACCACGATCAGATGGCTCCAGCGGTAGCACGGGAACGACACCAGGTCGGGGAACTGCGACAAGCCCTCGGTGGCTATCCCGATATCGGCCTTGCCCGACAAAACCCACTCGGCGATATGATCGGGAGCGCTCTGCTGCAGCGCGATGCGCACCTCCGGGAAGTCCTTGCGAAACGACTGCACCACCTTCGGCAGCGCATAGCGCGCCTGCGTGTGCGTGGCGGCGATGGTCAGGGTGCCGCTGTTCTGGCCCGCATACTCCATGCTGGCCTGTTGCAGGTTCTCGGCCTCCACCAGCAGGCGGTCGATGATTTTCAGGATGCCCTTGCCCGGATCGGTCAGCCCGGTCAGGCGCTTGCCGTTGCGCTCGAAAATCACCACGCCAAGTTCGTCTTCGAGTTCGCGGATCTGGCGGCTCACACCAGGCTGCGACGTAAACAGCGCATTGGCGACTTCGGTCAGGTTGTAGCCGCGCCGGGCCGCTTCGCGGATGGACCGCAGTTGTTGAAAATTCATATCGCAGCTCCCTGATCGACGAACACCTGCATCCGGCGCGGACGCACCACCAGGGTTTCGCCTTCCTTCAATTGCAACAGGCGGTATCGCTCGTTGGGAATGACCGCTTCGATCAATTCGGCATTGTCGGCGCGCTCCAGGTCGAGCTGCGCCAGCGGACCGATCGCGTGCGCGCGGCGCAGCTTGACGACGATGCCCTCGGCGCCCGGCGTGTAGCGGTCGATGTCAAGATCGTGCGGGCGCACGTAGGCGATTCCCTGCCCGTTGGTGGCCGCCGCATGGCCCGGCACCGAAAAACTGGCGTCGCCGCTGGCCATGACGCCATCGTTCACCCTTCCGTGGAACAGGTTCACATTGCCGAGGAAGCCGTACACGAAGGGCGACGCCGGATTGTTGTACACCTGTTCGGGGGAGCCGAGCTGCTCGACCCGGCCCTTGTTCATCAACACCACCTGGTCCGACACTTCGAGCGCTTCTTCCTGGTCGTGGGTGACGAAGATGCTGGTCACGTGCAGGTCGTCGTGCAGGCGGCGCAGCCAGCGCCGCAGTTCCTTGCGCACCTTGGCGTCGAGCGCGCCGAACGGCTCGTCGAGCAGCAGCACGCGCGGCTCCACCGCCAGCGCGCGCGCCAGCGCAATGCGCTGACGCTGCCCGCCCGACAGCTGCGGCGGATGGCGGTCGGCCAGCCAGTCAAGCTGCACCAGTTCGAGCAGCTGCTGCACCTTGTGGCGGATCTCCTGTTCGCTCGGACGGTCACGGCGCGGCTTGACGCGCAGTCCGAAGGCCACGTTCTCGAACACGGTCATGTGCTTGAACAGCGCGTAGTGCTGGAACACGAAACCGACCTGGCGCTCGCGCACATGGCGGTCCGACGCATCTTCTCCGTCGAGCAGCACGTGCCCGCTATCGGGATGTTCCAGGCCCGCGATAATGCGCAGCAAGGTGGTCTTGCCGCAGCCGGAAGGGCCGAGCAGTGCGGTCAGTTCGCCCGAAGGGAACTGCAGCGACACGTTGTCGAGGGCGACAAAATCGCCGAACCGCTTGTTGATATTCCTGACTTCGATCGTCATGATCCGTGCTCCATGTTGCGTGTGTCGGCGTGCAGCGCATGCGTTTCGCGCAAACGCCATTCGACAAAGGTTTTGATCGCCAGGGTCACCAGCGCCAGCAATGCCAGCAGCGAGGCGACGGCAAAGGCGGCCGCGAAGTTGTATTCGTTGTAGAGGATTTCCACATGCAGTGGCATGGTGGTGGTCTCGCCGCGGATATGGCCCGACACCACCGACACCGCGCCGAATTCGCCCATCGCGCGGGCGTTACACAGGATCACGCCATACAGCAGGCCCCATTTGATGTTCGGCAGGGTCACCCTCCAGAAGGTGTTCCAGCCAGAGGCGCCCAGCACCAGCGCGGCTTCTTCTTCCTCGTTACCCTGCGACTGCATCAGCGGAATCAGTTCGCGCGCCACGAACGGAAAAGTGATGAATACCGTCGCCAGCACGATGCCCGGCACCGCGAACAGGATCTTGATGTCGTGCGCGGCGAGCCAGCCGCCGAACCAGCCCTGGGCGCCGAACATGAGCACATAGATCAGGCCCGCGATCACCGGCGAGACGGAAAACGGCAGGTCGATCAAGGTAAGCAGAATGGCCTTGCCCCTGAATTCGAATTTGGCGATGCACCAGGCCGCGCACACGCCGAACACCAGGTTGAACGGCACCGAAATGAAAGCGGCGATCAGGGTCAGTTTGATGGCCGCCACCGCGTCCGGGTCGGTGATGGCTTTCACGTAGGTCTCGACGCCCTTCTTGAAGGCTTCCGCAAACACGGCGGCCAGCGGAATGAACAGGAACAGGGTCAGGAACGCAAAGGCGACGAGCTTGAGCAGCGCGCTGACCCAGACCGGTTCGAGCGGATGCGAGGGCAGGAACAGTTCCCACGGCGAGCGGCGCTTGCGTGAGGCGCCTTTGCCGGCGGGCTTGCCCGCCTGGTTCAATACGGTACTCATTTTTTCCCCGTCCTGGCGCGGGTCCACGCCTGTAGCAGATTGATGGCCAACAGCAGCGCGAACGAGAACACCAGCATCACCACGGCGATGGCGGTGGCGCCGGCGTAGTTATACGCTTCGAGCTTGATGTAGATAAGCAGCGGCGTGATTTCGGAGATCATCGGCTGGTTGCCGGCGATGAAAATGACGGAACCGAATTCGCCGGTGGCGCGCGCGAACGAGAGCGCAAAGCCGGTCAGCAGGGCCGGCATCACGGCCGGGAACACCACGCGCGTGAAGGTTTGCCAGGCGCTGGCGCCCAGGCTGGCGGCGGCTTCCTCGAGTTCTTTTTCCAGGTCTTCCAGCACCGGCTGCACCGTGCGCACCACGAAGGGCAAGCCGATGAAGGTGAGCGCCACGACCACCCCGAGCGGGGTGTAGGACACCTTGATGCCAAGTTCGGTGAAGTATTTGCCGATCCAGCCGTTGCTCGAATACAGCGCGGTGAGCGTGATGCCGGCCACCGCCGTGGGCAGCGCGAACGGCAGGTCGACCAGCGCGTCCATGAAGCGCTTGCCCGGGAACTCGTAGCGCACCAGCACCCATGCGACGATGCCGCCGAAGACCGTGTTGATCACGGCCGCAATGAAGGAGGCGCCGAAGCTGAGGCGATACGAGGCGAGCGCCTGTTCCGACGCCACCACGTCCCAGAACGCCGCCCAGGTCATGCTGAAGGTCTTGATGAAGACCGACGACAGCGGGATCAGCACGATCAGGCAGAGATAAAACACGGTAAACCCGAGGGTCAGGCCGAAGCCGGGCAAGACCCGGCGCGGCGCTTTTCTCGGAGTGGGATGAACGGCGGACATGGGACCCTTTATTACAAATTCGTCTAATAGGCGGCAATAATCGCACTTGAATCACATAACGCAAACGAAGCATTTCTCATTTGCATAGACGGATTGGCTATTAGGATTGCGCCGACAGCCTCGTCCGCCTTTGGCCGCAGACCGTTTGAGCGGGCGCAAATATCCGCTTAAACGGTTGAACCCGGTTTGGATGGGCGTGGTCTGACTGACACAGACCAGGAGGAAGCATGAACCACCATGACCATTTGCAGGCCAATCCGGGCACGCCGGGCAGTGGCCGCACGCCGGAAGCGGAAGCGCAAGCAGCGCTCATGGTCCGGGTGCCGGCGGCGCTGAGTGCCATCTTCCACGTCTGGGCGCAGGAGTGCGATCCGGCGCCGATGCTGCCGCGCGGCGGCGACATGCGGGCGCTGGTGGCGGCCTACGTGCGCCTGGGCGCCATGACGGAGGCGCTGCCGGTCGAACGCGAACTGCTGGTGCGGGTGTATGTCAACGCGGCGCTCAATTGCGAGTTTGCGCTGTGGACCGAACTGCGCCACGAAGCGGCGGCGGTGCTGCGCTGGCTGGCTCCGATCGTCGCGGCCGACCCTGCCCTGCGCGCGCGCGTGGCGCAGGCGTGGCCGCGCCTGAGCGGTCCGGATGGGCCTTAATAGACCAGCTTGACCGCCACCAGGGTGAGCGTGGTGGCCAGCAAGGCACGCAGGAAACCTTCCGGCACCGACTTGGCGATCCAGGAACCGAGGGTAATGCCCGGCAGCGAACCGATCAGCAGCATGGCCAGCAAGGCCCAGTTGATCGAACCGAGCCACCAATGGCCGAAGGCGGCGATCGCGGTCAGCGGCACGGCGTAAGCGATGTCGGTGCCGGCCACTTCGGCCGCGCTCATGCGCGGATACAGCATGACCAGCAAGGTGGCGCCAATGGCGCCGGCGCCGATCGACGAGACCGTCACCAGCACACCCAGCAGCGCGCCGGACACGATGGTGGCCGCCGCCAGCGGCCTGCCCTGCAACTGGCGCTCGGGCTTGGCGTTGATCCAGGCCAGCATCTTGGCCTTGAACAGCAGCGCGATCACGGTCAGCATGACCGAGCCGGCGATGGAGTAACGGATGATCTGGCCGATTTCCTTGTCGAGGGCGCCGAATTGCTTGAGCGCCAGGGTGGCGGCCACGGCGGCCGGCAAGGCGCCGCAGCAGAGGTAGCGCACGATATCCCAGCGCACGGTGCCGCGCAGGCGGTGAGTGAAGGTCCCGGCCGACTTGGTGATGGAGGCGAACGCGAGGTCGGTGCCGACGGCAACCGAGGGCGGAACGCCGAACAGCAAGGTCAACAGCGGAGTCATGAGGGAGCCGCCGCCGACGCCGGTCATGCCGACCAGCAGGCCGACCGCGAAACCTGAAACGATATACGTAAGTTGCATGAATGAGTCCCTAGAATACCTGCAAGGGTATAGGGACTCATCCGTTATTCAAACAACCGAAAGCTTATTTGCTTATGCGTTTCGCCGCACAAAGGCCGCGCGACGGCCGGCTTATTTGTTCGGCTGGGGCGTGACCCTCAGGTAAGCACGCTGGGCCGTGTAGCCTTTCGGATATTTTTGCTTGATCAGTTCCGGGTCTTGCACGCTCAGCGGGATGATCACATCGTCGCCATCGCGCCAGTTGCCGGGAGTGGCCACGGTGTAGGCGTCGCTCAGTTGCAGGGCGTCAATGACCCGCAGCACTTCGTCGAAGTTGCGCCCCGTGCTCATCGGATAGGTGATCGACAGGCGGATCTTTTTCTTGGGATCGATCACGAACAGCGAACGCACCGTGGCCGTGGCCGACTGTTCCGGGTGGATCATGTCGTACAGCGCAGCCACTTTTTTGTCGGCATCGGCGATAATCGGGAAGCCCACCACGGTTTTTTGCGTCTCTTCGATATCCTTGATCCAGGTTTTGTGCAGCTCGGCCGGATCGACTGACAAGGCGATGGCTTTCACGTTGCGCTTGTCGAATTCCGGTTTGAGCTTGGCGGTGAGGCCCAGCTCGGTAGTGCAGACAGGCGTGAAGTCGGCCGGGTGCGAAAACAGCACCACCCAGGAGTCGCCTGCCCATTCGTGAAACTTGATCGTTCCCAGCGAAGAATCCTGCTCGAAATCCGGAGCGGTATCGCCCAAACGTAAACTCATTGTGATCTCCAATCATTCATCAAAAGTAGTAGGCGGATGTCAATCATGGCGAAAAGGCCAGCGACCTATTGTGCGCCAATTCGGCCAGCCGCTGCAAATATTGTTGTCCGGCGGGCCAGTCGCCCAGGCCCGATTCCGCATTGATGTGGCCCAGCCTGCCCTGCTCGATCAGTTCGCTGCCCCAGCGGCGCGCCCACAGGGCCGCGTGCGGCGCGCTCATCCACGGATCGTTGGCGCTACTGATTAATATACTGGGGCAGTCGAGCGGCAGCGCCGGCAAGCGCTCGGCCACGCCGAACTTGTCCGGATCGGCGGGCCCGACCAGCAGCACGCCGGCTACGCCTTCGCTGTTGCGGGCGATGCTGTGCACGGCGGTCAGGCAGCCGAAGCTGTGCGCCACCAGCAGCGCCGGACGCGGATCGGCGCGGCGCTGCCGGTCCAGCCGCGCGGCCCAGGCGGCGAGGTCGGGCTGGCCGAAGTCATCCTGGCGCACGCGCACGAATTCCGGGTGCAGGCGCTGCCAGCGCGACTGCCAATGGTCCGGCCCGCTGTCATGCAGCCCGCTGACCACGATTACTTGAAAATGGGGAAAGAGTTCCGTCATGGCGCCACCTCCTGGAACACCAGAATACGGCGCGGCTGCGCGAAAGCGAAGGAATCGTTTCGCGCTTCGATATACCGCCCGCGCATAAGGCGGGCCGGTTGAGGAGGCTAGTAAAAGCGGTTGAACAGCACCACGGCCCAGGAGGCGATGGCGATCAGGACCGCCAGCATGACGGCGGCGCTACCGAAATCCTTGGCGTTTTTTGACAGCGGATGGCGTTCCAGCGAGACGCGGTCAACCACCGCTTCGATGGCCGAATTAATCAGTTCGACGATCAGCACCAGCACCAGCACGGCAATCAGGAACAGTTTCTGGAAGGCCGACACCGGCAGCACCAGCGCGATGATGGCGCCGATGACGACGACAATCAATTCCTGGCGGAAGGCGTGTTCGTGGGTCCAGGCGGATTTGAACCCGTCCATCGAGTAGCTCGTCGCTGCCAGAATGCGCTTGAAGCCGCTTTTGCTTTTAAAATCACTGACAGGCTGGGTCATGGATACTCTTCAAAATAACAGGTAAAGCACATTATGCCCCGCTCCGCAGCCGGCGCGCCATCTTTGCGCGAGGTCACAGGGAAATTGCCAATCCTTTTCACATTGTGGTATAAAGTGAGGACATATACTGCACTGCACCAACCACATCATGAAAATCGACACCGTTGACGCGCCGAAAACCTCGATTCAGGTCATCGAGCGCATGGTGGCCCTGCTCGACGCGCTGGCCAACTATACCGATCCGGTCAGCCTGAAGGAATTGTCCAAGGTATCCGGACTGCATCCCTCCACGGCGCACCGGATTCTCAATGACATGGTCATCACGCGCTTCGTGGACCGGGTCGAACCGGGGACGTACCGCCTGGGCATGCGCCTGCTGGAACTGGGCAATGTGGTCAAGAGCCGGCTGTCGGTGCGCGAAGCGGCGCTCGACTTCATGCGCTCGCTGCACAAGAAGACCCAGCAGACCATCAATCTGTCGGTGCGCCAGGGCGACGAGATCGTGTACATCGACCGCGCGTTTTCGGAGCGCTCCGGGATGCAGGTGGTGCGCGCGATCGGCGGACGCGGTCCCCTGCATCTGACCTCGACCGGGAAGCTGTTTTTGTCGGTAGACGAGCCCAAGGCGATCAGGGCCTATGCCACCCGCACCGGGCTGGCGGGGCATAACAAGAATTCGATTACCGATTTGAGCAAGCTGGAACGCGAATTGAGCCTGGTCAGGTCGCGCGGCTATGCGCGCGATAACGAAGAACTGGAACTGGGCGTGCGCTGCATGGCGGCGGGCATCCATGACGATTCGGGCAAGCTGATCGCGGGCTTGTCGATCTCGGCGCCGGCCGACCGCTTGCAGGAAGACTGGCTGGAAGATCTCGTGACGACGGCCAGCCAGATTTCGGCGACCTTGGGATATACGGGACCGGCAGTGTAACGATGCCGGGGTAGCGCCAAACGAGGCGCTACCCTCGCATGGCGCCGTGCTACATCAGCTCAAGCCGGGCGGGCGCAAGGCTTCCAGCCAGCGCCGCATGCGCCCGGCATCGGCGGTACGCGATTGCTTGCCCTTGGAATCGAGGAACACCATGATCACGGCGCGGCCCTGAATCACGGTCTGCATGACCAGGCAGCGTCCCGCTTCATTGATAAAACCGGTTTTTTGCAAGCCGATATCCCAGTCCGGCATCGCCACCAGATAGTTGGTATTGTTGTAATGCATCAGCCTGCCGCCGGCGTCGACCGTCGATTTCGGATCGGTCGAATATTGGCGCAGCAGCGGCTCGTTATAAGCGAACATGGCCAGCTTGGCCAGATCGCGTGCGCTGGCGACATTGCGGCTGGACAAGCCGCTCGAATCGACATAGCGCGTATCGCGCATGCCCAGCTGGTGCGCCTTGGCATTCATCGCCGCCACGAACCCGGCCACCCCGCCCGGATAATTGCGCGCCAGCGCCGCGGCGGCCCGGTTCTCCGAACTCATCAGCGCAATATGCAGCAGGTTGGCGCGCGTCATCTGCGAGCCGACCCGCAGGCGCGAACTGGTGAATTTTTCGTGGTCGACGTCGTCATCGGTGACGGTCAGGACCTCGTCCAGGTCTTGCCTGGCCTCGACCACGATCAGGCCCGTCATCAGCTTGGTGATCGAGGCGATCGGCAAGGCGATATTGGCGTTCTTCTCGAACAACACCTCGGCATTGTTCTGGTCGAGTACGAAAGCGACGTTGGACTTGAGGTCGAGCGGGTCGCGTGTCTGGTTCAGGCCGGCCAAATCACCTGCGCTCTGGCGCGCCCGTTCGGGCAGCGCGGCGGCGACGATCACGCGCTGGTACACCAGCTTGCGTTTGCCACGGACCATGACCGTGCGCCGCACCATGGTATTGCGGCTTTCGGCCGCCGGACGCAAGGCGATCTCGCGGCGGTGCGCGCGCGACTTGATCACGATGTGCTTCCTGGCCTTGCCCGCGCTGGCGGTGCGCTCGGCCCGGGCCTTGCCCGTGGCCTTGACCTTGGCTTCCACCGGCGGGGTCAACACCAACAGCAGGGAAGCGATGACGCTCAACACTAACTTATACATCTGGAAATCCTTTGAAGCGAGCTGACCTTGAATCGCTGAAGTCTAGCAAAGTGCTCAGCAATCGCAAGCGAATTTAACATTCGGAGGAAGTCTTGTGCTGAGCTACAACATTGCGTAGCCAGGCCGCTTCTTGCATGGATACAGTGTACGCGTTTATTCCATAAAGCGAACAAAGCTTGCCACCGGTTCGCGCGCCGTTACCAGGGTGTTCTCGACCTTGTCCGGATCGGCGTAACCGAGTGCCATGCCGCAGACCAGCATCTCTGTGGGCGGCAGCTGAAGCTGTTCGGCAATGACACGGTGATACGGGGTGAACGCCGCTTGCGGACAGGTGTCGAGGCCGCGGCCGCGCGCGGCGACCATGATGTTTTCGAGGAACATGCCGTAATCGAGCCAAGAGCCCTGCTCCAGCACCCGGTCGATGGTGAAAATCAGCCCCACGGGCGCATCGAAGAAACGGTAGTTGCGGGCGAACTGGGCGTGCATGCCAGCCTTGTTGTCGCGTTCCAGGCCGAGCAGCGAATACAGGTCCAGGCCCACCTTGCGGCGCCGCTCGATGTAGGGCGAGATCCATTGGCGCGGATAGTAGGGATATTCTTCCACCTGCTGCGCGGCCAGCGCCGGATCGTTGTGGATGGCCAGGATCGCTTGGGCCAGCCGGTCCTTGGCCTGCCCGGTCAGCACGGTCACCTTCCAGGGCTGGATATTGGTGCCGGACGGTGCGCGAGCGCTCACTTCCAGGATTTGCTCGATATCTTCGCGCGCAACCGGGGTCGGCAGGAAGGCACGGATGGAACGGCGCGAGCCGATCGCGGCATCTACGATGGCTTGTTCTTTACTTACCAACATTGCTTCTCCTATTTTTTGACAACACACACCACACCGATGACCGCCACCAGCATGCCGGCCACACCAAGCCAGCTGAAGGCTTCGCCGAACATCAGCCAAGCCATGATGGCCGTGGTCGGCGGCGTCAGGTACAGCAGGCTGGTGACCTGGGTCGCATCGCTGCGGCGGATTAACTGAAACAGCAGGAAAATGGCCCCGATCGACAGCGCGAACACCGACCACATCCACGCCCCGATGAAACGCGGCGTCCATTCGATGCTGCTGAGGCTAGCATCGAGTCCTTCGAACAGTATGGCGACCGGGAGCAGCACCGCCACCGTGGACGCGAACTGGATCACGGTGCCGGTACGCAAATCGAAGCGCGGGCAGAAGTGCTTCTGGTACATCGTCCCCGCGGTGATCGACAACAGCGCCAAGACGCTGAAACCAATCGCCAGCCCCGACAGGCCGACCAGGGTGATCTTGGCATATACCACCAGGGCGACGCCAGTCAGTCCGAATAGCAGGCCCAGCCACTGGCGCGGCCGCACCGTTTCTCCGATCAGGGGAGCGCATGCGGCGGTGAGGATGGGTTGCATGCCCACAATGAGGGCGGTGACCCCGGCCGGCATGCCCAGCTTGATGGCGCACCACACGCCACCCAGGTAGCCGGCCTGCAGCAGCAACCCGGCCACGGCGATGTGGCCGATGGTGCCAGTGGGCCACGGCGCTTTCCAGATCAGGACGATGGGCAGGAGGACCGCCAGTACGGCGGTGCAGCGCAGCAGCAGGAAGGTCAGCGGCGGCGCGTAGGGCAAGCCGAACTTCGCGACAATGAATCCCGTACTCCACAACAAGACGAAAAACGCGGGCATGGACGAGAGCCAGACCGCACTGTGGCGCGGCGCACCATTTTTTAAGGTTTCGTTTGACATATATCAAGGATCGCGCTCGACGTCAAAACGTCAAGACGCCGTATCAACAGGTTGGACAGCGCGAACAGCGAGTCTAGCATGGCCGGCGTTGCCATGTTATCAAGGCCCTGTTTGTCTATGACACGAAGGTGATGACAGTCATGTCCGAGAGGGGATTTGCAGCTGCCGCCCACACGATTTCTCGTGGACACCATACATTTGTGCACTGCACAAAATTCGCTTGACACTGCTCTGGAAATCATTAAAATGGGCTTTGTTGCGCTGCACAATCCAATTGTTCAGCCTTGGCTTGACAGGTTTTTCTGCCTCACCGGTTCAACGCAGCATTTATCAACAATACGACTAATTATTATTTGGAGAATATATATGTTTGCAATCCCTGAGCAGTTTTCGAACGCCACCAAAGCTAACTTTGAATCGCAATTCGCGCTGTATTCGTCGCTGACCGCAAAAGCGTTCGAAAGCATTGAAAAGCTGGTCGAGCTGAACCTCACCGCTGCCAAGGCAACCTTGGAAGAGTCGTCGATCGCCACCAAGCAGCTGCTGTCGGCCAAGGATCCACAAGAATTTTTCTCGCTGACCGCCGCCCAGGCCCAGCCAACGGCTGAAAAAGCCATGTCGTACAGCCGCCAGCTGGCCGCCATCGCGACCGGTACCCAGGCTGAATTCAGCAAGGCTGCCGAGTTCCAGATCGCCGAAACCAACCGCAAGGTGATTTCGCTGGTTGACGAAGTAAGCAAGAATGCACCGGCCGGTTCGGAAAATGTCGTCGCTGTGATCAAGGCCTCGATCGGCAACGCCAACGCAGGTTACGAACAGTTGACCAAGACCGCCAAGCAAGCCAAGGAAGCCATGGAAACCAATGTGAACGCAGCCGTATCGCAGTTCACCCAGGCTGCACAGAACGTTGCCGCACGCACGACCAAGCGCTAATTTGGTGTTGTAGTGCGGAAGGATGCTCTACGCATCCGACCCAAAACCCGCAGAATCACAGTTCTGCGGGTTTTTTACGTTTACGCTGAGCAGTACAGCAGAGATGTGCTTAAAAATCTTGCAGCAATACGAAGATTGTCGTATAGTGGAGGCGTGGATGGGCTATAAAGATGCAAAGAAGAAAGTCATCGCCGCTTTGGCTTCGCGCGCCTTTTCTCACGAAGCCCGAGACGCTATCGAGGTCAAGAACCTGTTGCATATGGGGGCCATCACACCGGAGGAAGTAATTAGTCTGATTAAGTCCAGCTCGGGAACCGACCATTCGTGCAGCCCGCATCACCTTATAAAAGGTGTTGAGGTACACATAATCAAATGCAAAAAATGGTATATCAAGTTCTATTTTGTGGATCCGGATACCGTCTTCATCAGCGTACATCAGTGAGACAATTATGAAACTGTTAAACGTGGGCGACAAAAGCAAGGCGATTTGCTACAACTGCCAGGAGCTCGTATCTACGACCTACAGACGCAGGGATGTCCCCTTCAGCGATGGCGTAGGCCTCGCAAAAGATATCCTGGCTGGCGTTTGTGATCTCTGCGATCGCGTCGTGTCGACGCCTGCGCAATCGACTCCGGCCATCAAGGCGAGCCGCGACAAAGCGATGGTGCCGATTGAAGCGCAGCTCCCGGCGATCTATCTCGATGCCCTGGATTTGGCCTGTTACCGAATCGATTCTTCCGTGAACTCCGACTTCAGGAAGCGGCTGCTCATGTATTACGTCAGAAAATCCGCCAAAAATTCGACCGGGCCGGAGCAGCTGGTCAGCGCGCTAAGGAAAAAAGCCGAATTTGAAGTGGTAGCGGAACCGTCGCGAAAAAGATTGTCAATTAAAGTTTCGCAGCCTATGGCTGACGAAATTGCAGCTGTGATGAAAAGCACCAAGCTGAACAAGACCGACCTGATGAAATCGATTGTATTGCAGATCAATGAGGAGATCATCAAGCCCAAGGTGCCAAAACATATCGATGAACTTCAAACGTTAGCAATGGTCGCTCACTGCTAACTTGAGCTCCGGGGCGGGCTGCGAATGAGGAGTGACCCTGCTGCGCAGTGTCAGGCGCTTACTCTTCGCCCAGATACGCCGCCTTCACGCGCGGATCATGCAGCATGTCCTGCGCATTGCCGCCCATGATGATCGCGCCCGAATCCATCACATAACCGCGGTTGGCCGCTTCCAGCGCCAATTTCGCGTTCTGCTCCACCAGCAGCACCGTAATGCCCTGCTTGTGCACATCGCGGATCACTTCAAAAATCTTTTCCACCATGATAGGCGCCAGGCCCATCGACGGCTCATCGAGCAGCAGTAGATTCGGATGGCTCATCAAGGCGCGCGCCATCGCCAGCATCTGCTGCTCGCCGCCCGACAAGGTGCCCGCCATCTGCGCCGCCCGCTCCTTCAGGCGCGGAAACACCGAGAACCACTTTTCCACGTCCGCTGCGATCCCGGCCTTGTCGTCGCGCGTGTAGGCGCCCATCAGCAGGTTTTCGTGGATCGACATGCGCGTAAACACGCCGCGCCCTTCCGGCACCATCGCCAGCTTCTGCTGCACCAGTTCGAACGACTTGCTGCCCTTGAGCGACTGGCCCATGTAGCTGATCACGCCTTCGACCTTGCAGTCCGGCAGGGTGCCAGTGATGGCTTTCAAGGTGGTCGTCTTGCCGGCGCCGTTGGCACCGATCAGGGTCACCAGCTCACCCTTGTTCACTTCCAGGTCGATGCCCTTGACGGCCTTGATGCCGCCGTACGCCACCTTCAAGCCCTGAATTCTCAGAATGTTGTCGCTCATGCGTGAGCACCTCCGAGGTAGGCTTCGATCACTGCCGGATTTTTCTGTATGTCGGCCGGTAAGCCTTCCGCGATGGGTTTGCCGTATTCGAGCACGGTGATGCGGTCGCACAAGCCCATCATCAGCTTGACGTCGTGCTCGATCAGCAGCACGGTCTTGCCTTCCTTCTTGATCTTCACGAGCAGTTCGCGCAGGGCCAGCTTTTCGGTCGCGTTCATGCCGGCGGCCGGTTCGTCCAGCGCCAGCAACTGCGGATCGGTGGCCAGCGCGCGCGCGATTTCGAGGCGGCGCTGGTCGCCGTACGAAAGAAATTTCGAGGTCCGATTGCCGTACGCGCCGATTCCCACGAAGTCGAGCAACTCCTGCGCCCGTGCGCGGATCGCCGCCTCTTCCAGGCGCGCCGCCTTGTGCCGGAACACGGCGCCGAACACTCCCTGATGGGTGCGCACGTGGCAGCCGACCATCACGTTTTCCAGCGCCGTCATCTCGCCGAACAGGCGGATGTTCTGGAAGGTACGGGCGATCCCGGCCTTGGCCACGGCATGCGGGGCCGATGGCGAGTACGGTTTCCCGGCCAGCTCGAAGGTGCCCGTGTCCGGCTGGTACAGCCCGGTAATGACATTGAAAAAGGTAGTCTTGCCGGCGCCGTTCGGCCCGATCAGGCCGTAAATCTGGCCGCGCATGATCTTGATGCCGACGTTGGTCAGCGCTTGCAAACCGCCAAAGCGCTTGTTGACGCCGGAAATATTGAGAATGACTTGTTCGCTCATCTGGAATTCCTTACGCCGCCATCAGGCCGGCAACTCGCCGGATTTGTTGGTGTCGGCGGCCTCGGGCCGGTCTTCGTGCTTGGGGGCGGGCCACAGGCCGGCCGGCTTGCTGAGCATGATCCCCACCAGCGCCGAGCCGTACAAGCCCAGCCGGGTCACTTCCGCTTCGAGCAGCACCACGCCGAACACGGCCATCTGGAGCGGCTCGACAACGTAGCGCAGAATAAGGGGGAAAGTGGTCAGCAGCAAGCCGCCCAGTATCACGCCAGGAATGTGACCAATGCCGCCGAGCACCACCATCGCCAGCACGGCGATCGATTCGGTCAGCGAAAACGATTCCGGCGAAATAAAGCCCTCGAGCGAGGCGTACAAGGTGCCGGCCACCCCGCCGAACGAGGCGCCCATGGTAAACGCGAGCAGCTTGACGTTGCGGGTATTGATGCCCATGGCCTTGGCGGCGATTTCATCTTCGCGGATCGCCACCCAGGCGCGGCCCAAGCGCGAATGCTGCAGGCGCCCGGTGACGAACACGATGCCGATACACAAAGCGAGAAACAGGAAGTAGTACACGTTCACAGACGGCATGCTGAAGCCGCCGACGACGACGTTCGCGCCCGCCCCGGCTTCGCCGGCCAGGGACACGCCGAAAATGCGGATCGGATCGATCATGTTGATGCCCTGCGATCCATTCGTGAAATTGATTGGCGCATTCAGGTTAACCATGAAAATGCGGACGATCTCGCCGAAGCCCAGGGTCACGATGGCTAGGTAGTCGCCGCGCAGCTTGAGTGTCGGCATGCCCAGCAGGGCGCCAAAGAAGCCAGCCGTGGCCGCCGCGATGGGCATGATCACCCACAGCGACAGGTGAATCCCGCTTTCGCGGATTTGCGGTCCCATCAAGGTGACCAGCCATTCGCCCAGCCGTGGGAACTCGTTGACCACCGATTCGAGCAGCACGGCAAATTGCGGCGAGGCCAACAGGCCGGTGACGTAAGCGCCGACGGCAAAAAAGGCGATGTAGCCCAGGTCGAGCAGGCCGGCGAAGCCGACCACAATGTTCAGGCCCAGCGCCAGCATGATGTACAGCAGGGCGAGGTCGACCATGCGTACCCACGAGTTGCCGTAGTGCTGGGCGATAAAGGGAAAAGCCAGCAACACCACCAACAGCACGGCCACGTTGATGCGGGCCTGGCGCGGATGGGCGTCGAAATCGAAGGAGAGGAGAGCCATGATGTTCCTTTTCTATACCCGGTCAGGCGCGGTCGGCGACGCGTTCGCCCATGATGCCGGATGGCCGGATCGTGAGCACGATAATCAGGACCACGAAGGCAAAGATATCCTGGTAATGGCTGCCGAGAAAACCGCCAGTGAGCTGGCTGAGATAGCCGGCGCCCAGCGCTTCGATCAAGCCGAGCAGAATGCCACCAAGCATAGCGCCGTAAATATTGCCGATGCCGCCCAGCACTGCGGCCGAAAAGGCTTTCAAGCCAGGCAAAAAACCCATGGCGAATTGGATCGACGAATAGTTGGCGCCCCACATCACGCCGGCGACTGCGGCCAGCGCCGCGCCGATGGCGAAAGTAGCGACGATGACCTTGTTGGCATCGACCCCCATCAGGCCGGCCACCCGGGGATTTTCCGCAGTGGCGCGCATCGCGCGGCCCAGCTTGGTTTTCTCGACCAGCATCACCAGCGCCCCCATGCACAGCAGGGCCAGGGCCAGCAGCAGCACCTGGGTCTGGGAAATCACTGCGCCGGCGATATGAATCGGCTCGCTCGATAGCAGTTGTGGGAACGGCAGCGGGCTAAGGCCCCACACCTTCATCGCAAACGCGTTCAGGAGGATGGAAACCCCGATGGCGGTAATCAGCGGAGCGAGGCGGGGCGCATTGCGCAAGCGGCGGTAAGCGACCCGCTCGATGAGGACATTGACTAGCATGCAGGCCGGAATGGCGCCGATGATGGCGATGGCCAGGTTGGCATAGCCGGGCAAGCCAGGCACGGCCCAAGCCAGTAATTTCAGGATGGACAGGCCGACCATGGCGCCGATCATCAGCACGTCGCCATGGGCGAAGTTAATCAGGTTGAGCACCCCGTAGACCATGGTGTAACCCAGTGCGATCAGGGCGTACATACTGCCGAGCACAAGGCCATTGAGAATTTGTTGGATAAAAATATCCATAATGTTCGCCTCATTTCAATTCGATCTAACAAAAACGGCACCCGGAGAAACCCCCGCAGTGCCGCTCCTGGCCTGATGCCGCCAATTCACAAACCCCGCCTCCCCTGGCCATGCGGGGATGACGGTTTTTCATGTCTCTGCTGCCACCGCGCGTCCTCGGTACGCACATGACGTCCCGATGACAAGCATTCCGAGCGTCGTCATCATAACGAGGTTTGGAAAAAACTAATATCGGAAAATCACAGGTGTTCCGAATTTAATTTTGACAAATGGCCATGTCCTGGGTTATGCAAGCCCGGCCTTGACACTGTCGAGTCCCTTGGGCAGGGGGAAGGTGACATGCTCTTCCACGCCATCGAGCGCGCGCACGCTGCGCGCCCCCAGTTCCTTGAGGCGGTCGATGACGGCCTGGACCAGCACTTCGGGGGCCGAGGCGCCGGCCGTGACGCCGATGCGCAGCTTGCCGACCAGCCATTGCGGATCGATCTGGGATGCATTGTCGACCATATACGCCGGCGTGCCCTTCTTTTCCGCCACTTCGCGCAGGCGGTTCGAGTTCGAACTGTTGGGGCTGCCGACGACGATCACCACGTCCACCTGGGGCGCCATGAACTTCACCGCTTCCTGGCGATTGGTGGTGGCGTAGCAGATATCGCCCTTCTTCGGCTCGATGATGTTCGGGAATCTTTCCTTGAGCGCGGCGATGATGTCGGCCGTGTCGTCCACCGACAAGGTGGTCTGCGACACGTAGGCGAGCTGGTCAGGGGTCTTGACGTTCAGATTGGCCACGTCGGCCACCGTTTCGACCAAGTGCATGCCCTCTTCCGTCTGGCCCATGGTGCCTTCGACTTCCGGATGGCCGTCGTGGCCGATCATGACGATTTCGCAGCCCTGGCGCCGCATCTTGGCAACCTCGACGTGCACCTTGGTGACCAGGGGACAGGTCGCATCAAAAATGGTCAGGCCGCGCGCTTCGGCTTCGGCACGCACTGCCTTGGACACGCCGTGGGCGGAAAACACCAGGGTGTTGCCGGGCGGGACATCATCGAGTTCCTCGATGAAAATGGCCCCCTTGCTGCGCAAGTCGTCGACCACGTAGGCGTTGTGCACGATTTCGTGGCGCACATAGATCGGCGCGCCGAATTGTTGCAGGGCGCGCTCGACGATTTCGATCGCGCGGTCGACGCCGGCGCAAAAACCGCGCGGCTGGGCCAGGAGAATTTCGCTGTCCATGGTATGCCTCTGTATTATTTATACAACAGTTATATATACAACACTCATTAAAGTACGGAAATCAGCCGAACTTCAAATTGCAGTGACTGGCCCGCCAGCGGATGGTTGAAGTCAAACGTCACCGCCTCCTCGCCGAACTGGCGCAGCACGCCGGCAAAGCGGCCGCCGCCCGGCGCGGCGAAGTCGACCAGGTCGCCGACCTTGTAGTCGGCCCCGGGGGCCGAGTTCTCGTCCAGGGTGGCGCGCGAGACATCGCGCACCAGTTCCGGGTTGCGCTCGCCGAAGGCTTGCGCCGGGGCCAGCTGGAAGGTTTCGTGCGTGCCTTCCGGCAGGCCCATCAGGCAAGCTTCGAGAAAGGGCGCGAGCTGGCCGCTGCCCATCATCAGGGTGGCCGGATTGCCGGCGAAGGTGGTGATGAGATCGGTGCCGTCCAGGGTAGCCAGGCGGTAATGCAGGGTCAGGTAAGCCGATTCGGTAACGACGGCGGGGGAAGTAGTGGACATGGTATTCATCGAGGCGTGCAAAGCGCCATTGTAAGCCACGGTGGTCGAAACGGCCTCGCCTGCCCGCATTTGATTGCAGGCAGGCGGGCCAGCGCGGGCTGTTCAGCAGCCGCAGCCGTAGCCAAAGTTGTCTCTACCAAGCAACTTCCAGCTGCCGTTGATGTTGACCAGCACCAAGCGGTACCAGCGGTCGTCGGTGCTGGTGGGCCCCTCCAGATGGCCCGGGCCTTTGCCCTCCCCTTCCCATACGGCCAGGTCGGCAATGCCATCGGCGTCGATGTCGTAATACAAATGCGTGCCGCGGATAAAGCCCGTTTTGGCACGGTCGAGCGTCATGGCCGCTTCCCTGTGGGCCGCCGCGCCGGGCGGCAGGTCGACCGTGGTGTAGAAGGCGTACAGGCTGCCGGGAGGATTGTGGCCCGTTTTTCGCGTGGCGGCGGCCTCGCTGCCGAAGTAGCGCCAGGGGCCGGCATCGGCGTCGCCGAACGCGAAGCCGGGGGTCCAGCCGGCGCACTCGGGTTCGTCGGCATAGCGCCACAGGGTTTCAGTTTTGCGCAGCACGCTCGGCACGGCGCGCAACTGGCCGTCGCGGTTCAGCTGGACCCGCACCACCGAACGCACCAGGGCATCGGTGCGGCTGAGCATATCGTACAAGCCCGGCGAATAGTCGTCTTCGGCCAACTGCGCCGGCTTGGGGCGCGCATTGACCAGTTGCCGGAAAACGATGCCGAAACGCCCACTGGCTTGCTCGGCGGTCGCGTTGGGCGGTGCTATTTGCTCGTCGGACCGGAACAGCGAAGGCTGCACCTCGATAAATGCCAGCGCGCCGATCAGGGCCACAATGCGGGACGCGCCCGCGCTCTCGCTGGCGTTGTGCTGATCGTCCCAGAGACCGAGCGAATCGCCAAGGTCGGTGGCAATCTGCCCGGTTTCCTGCTCGCGCGTCAGCAGCGCTGGCGCATCGATTTTCCCAAGTGCCCGCAAACGGCGGGTTTCCTTGCTCAATACGGTGTACTGCAAGGCGCTGCGCTGCAGGGAGGACCAGCTTGCATAGGGGACCGGCTTGCGGCCGTGCGTGCCCAGCGCGAGGTGGGCCTTCATCCGCTCCAGCGCCTCGTTGCGCGGGAAAGGCCCCTGCTGGGGCAGCGTCGGATAACGCTTCTTGAGGTAATCCGCGTACTGTTCCAAGGCACTCCAGCTCGGTTGCAGCCAGAACACGCGTTCAGGATCGTAATCGGCTGGCAAGGGATCGGTGTCGTAGAGCCGCTGGCCCTGCACATTGGCCAGAATGACCGGCGTACGCGCCAGGTAGCGGCACGCAGTGTAGCCGGCCGCGCCGGCGACGGAGCGCACTTCGCAGTAGCCGCTGGCGCCATCTTCACGCACCAGCGTGACCACGGTGTTGAGCGGCAGGCGGGTCACGGCGGCGGACGTGGGCAGAGGCGCCGCGTGCAAGGTCAGCGCGCTGCCGCTCACCCAGCGCCGCGCCGCGTCCACCCCATCCACACCGGCCAGCGAGCGCGCCACCGGCTTGGCGCTGAGGAACTCACACGCCACATAGCCCGCCGTGCCCACGCCCGATGCCGCGCAAAAGCCATTGACCGGGGCGATGCCGTCGAGACTCATCTCGGTGCCGCGCAGCAGGATCGTCCGGACCTTGCCATCCGGGCCGGGAAAGGCGCGCAGGCGCACGTCGTCGGCGCTCACCCAGCGTTTGGGCGAGTCGGATGCTGCCTGCGCGGTCCCCGCAAGCAGGACGATTCCCCACATGGCCAATGTTCGCATCGCGCTTTCCTGTCTGGTCAATGATTTTTCCGGTGGCGCACACGCCATATGGTTCCCGCCGCTTGTCACGCCGGGATCAGTACCGCGCGCGATAGCACGCCGATAATGGCGTGTCATGCAGCGGTTCGACAACGGGGCCGGACCAGGTGTGGACGGCATCCATTGTAATTCCCTCCACGTCGATTATGTTGCTCATTTACATCAATCTGGAGACACGATGGGAATCAAGGACTGGCCCGAACAGCAGCGTCCGCGCGAACGGCTCATCAGCGAGGGGGCGTCCGCGCTGTCCGATCCGGAATTGCTGGCCGTGTTCCTGCGCGTGGGCGTGCGCGGAAAAAGCGCGGTCGAACTGGGCCGCGACATGCTGAGGCACTTTGGCTCGATCAACGGCATGTTCGGCGCCAGCCTGGTGCAGTTTTCGGCGATGCACGGACTGGGCCCGGCCAAATTCGCGCAATTTCAGGCCGTGATGGAACTGGCCCAGCGCGCCATCGGCGAGCGCCTCGAGAGTGGACAGATCCTCAGTTCGCCGGAGACGGTGCGCCAATACCTGCGCATGCAGCTGGGCCGCCAGCCGCACGAATCCTTCCTTGTGTTATTCCTGGACGTCAAAAATCGCCTGATCGCCTGCGACGAAATGTTCCGCGGCACCCTGACCCACACCAGCGTGCATCCGCGCGAGGTGGTGAAGGCGGCGCTGGCCCGCAACGCGGCCAGCATTTTGCTGGCGCACAACCATCCGTCGGGCACGCCGGATCCCAGCGAAGCCGATCTGCTGCTCACCAAGGCCCTGGTGCAAGCCCTGGCGCTGATCGATGTGCGCGTGCTCGACCATTTTGTTGTCGCCGGCCCCCATGTGCACTCGTTCGCCGAGCACGGCCAGATGTAAGCCTGCCCCACAGGAACAGCCCCGTCTAATTGTTAAATTTATCTAGTTATGAGACACAATTGTTTTTCACAAGTCATTGATTTAGCTTCGCTTTTCACGCTATACTCTTGTTTTTCCAATTTTGGATATCTTCAAGGAGTGCGCTATGGCACGTGTTTGCCAAGTAACTGGCAAGGGCCCGATGGTTGGTAACAACGTCTCCCACGCTAACAACAAAACGAAGCGTCGTTTTTTGCCTAACCTGCAAAACCGTCGTATTTTTGTGGAATCGGAAAACCGCTGGGTCTCCCTGCGCCTGTCCAACGCCGGTCTGCGCGTAATCGACAAAGTCGGCATCGATGCCGTGCTGGTCGACATGCGTGCCCGTGGCGAAAAAGTTTAATTAGGGAGCTATCATGGCAAAAACTGGCCGCGACAAAATCAAGCTGGAATCGACCGCAGGTACGGGTCACTTCTACACCACCGATAAAAACAAGCGCACGATGCCTGCTAAAATGGAGATCATGAAGTTCGATCCTAAAGCACGCAAGCACGTGATGTACAAAGAAACCAAGATCAAGTAATCCGCGATCCCGATTTCAGTACCGAAAGAGCCGCCCACGCAAGTGCGCGGCTCTTTTGTATTGCGGATCCTGGTCAGTCCCTGCCGATGCGCTCGCGCAGGCTGGCGATCAGGCCATCCGAAGCGTCTTCGATATAGTCGAGGACCAGTTCGAAACCATCGACCTCGCCGCCGTACGGATCGGGCACGACGTCCGCGTCCGAACGCGTAGCGAATTCCATCAGCAGGCCGATCTTGTGCTGGAAGCGCGGCGGGCAGGCGGCCTTGAGCATGGCCAGATTCTGGCGGTCCATGGCGTAGATATGATCGAAGTTCTCGAAATCGGCCTGCGTCACCTGGCGCGCGCGCTGGCCGCTCAGGTCGATGCCGCGGCGGGCGGCGTGCTCGCTCGAACGCGGGTCGGGCGCGTGGCCGGTGCGGTAATCGGAGGTGGCGGCCGAATCGATCAGCAGGAACGGTTCGAGGCCGGCCGCCGCGGCACGGCTGCGGAACACGCCTTCGGCCGTCGGCGAGCGGCAGTAGTTGGCCATGCAAACGAACAGGATGGCGATTTTTTTGGTCATGGGGTTTTCCGACGATGAAGGAGTGTAGATAGCCAGGTCTTCTCACCGATGGCCGTAAACGTCAGAACCGTCATTCCCGCGCAGGGCTAGGCGCCCCCACGGTAATCCAATTTCCTCCGCGTATCAGACAGGCCTTGGATTCCCGCCTGGCGCGGGAATGACGGTTTCGAGGGCGGCGGGATGAATGCCGCCAGTTCCATGCCAGCGGCAACAGCGACGCCGGTTCTTACGCGTAGCTGCGCAGACGCAGCGAAAACTCTTGGAGCGATTTGATACCCGACGCTTCGGCGCGTGTGCACCAGTCCTGCAACTGCTGCAGCAACTGGTCGCGCGTGAAATGCGAACGTTCCCAGATCGCGCCCAGCTCCACCCGCATCTGGTGCATCGTTTCGAGCGCCTTGCTGTGCTGGAACAACTCAACCAGCTGCTGTTTCTGCGGATCTTCCAGCTTGCCCGGCTCGCGCTGCAGCAGCTTGCGCGAGGACTTCAGGAAGCGCGCTTCCAGCTCGGCCTTGTGCTTGAGGTGTTCGAATTCGTCGCGCCACGCCTGCTTGACCGACTTGGCGTATTTCGCCATCACGTCATAGCGGTTGGCGATCACCGACTGCAAGGTATCGAGGTCGGCGACCATCTTGCCATGTTCGAAAGCCGGCTTGGGCGCGACTTTCTTCACCTTGGCCAGGCCCAGCGTTTCCAGCACGCGGATATAGAACCAGCCAATATCGAATTCATACCATTTCGACGACAGCTTGGCCGACGTCGCAAAGGTGTGGTGATTGTTATGCAGCTCTTCGCCGCCGATCAGGATGCCGAACGGGATGATGTTGGTGGCCGCGTCGGCACAGTCGTAATTGCGATAACCCCAATAGTGGCCGATGCCGTTGATGATGCCGGCCGCGGTAATCGGAATCCACGCCATCTGGATCGCCCAGATGGTCACGCCGATCACGCCGAACAGCGCGAAATTGATCACCAGCAGGGCAGCAACGCCCTGCCAGCTGAAACGGGTGTACAGATTGCGTTCGATCCAGTCGTCCGGCGTGCCGTGGCCATACTTTTCCATCGTTTCCAGGTTTTTCGATTCGGCGCGATACAGCTCGGCGCCTTCAAACAAAACCTTGCGGATGCCGCGCGTGACAGGGCTGTGCGGATCTTCGACGGTGTCGCATTTGGCGTGGTGCTTGCGGTGAATCGCGGCCCACTCCTTGGTGACCTGGCCGGTGGTCAGCCACAGCCAGAAACGGAAAAAATGACTTGGAATCGCATGCAGGTCCAGCGCGCGGTGCGCCTGGTGGCGGTGTAAATAGATGGTGACGCTGGCAATCGTGATATGGGTCACGATCAAGGTGTAAATCACGACTTCCCAGCCGGACAAGCCAACCAGGCCCGTCGTCATAAAATCGAGCACAGCGTTCAAGGTGGTGCTTAACAAATTCATTCCCGCTCCAAAATGGTTTTCGTTGCCGTCTAGACCATGCCACATGGAAATGATCTAGTGGGCCATTTTACGACGATACCGTACCGCACGGTACGATTGTCACCAATCATTTCAATTACGGGCGAGAAATTCCAGCCAGAACCGACACCATCTGGGCATCGAGCAGGCGAGTGTCGCGCGAAGGATACGCCAGCTTGATCTGACCGGCCTGGATCAGGGCGTAAATCTTTTTGTTTACCTCAGACAAAACGCCGCCACGACCATTTTCCGGGTCGCTGATCCAGAAGCCCAGTTCCAGGTCGTAGCCGTCGGCGCCGAACCTGGTCAGCGAGACACCAGGCGCCGGATCGTCGAGCACGCGCTCGACCCCGTGCGGCTGCTGTTCGAGCAGCGGCATCACCACATCGAGGTCGCTGTCGTAGGCCACGCTGAGCGTGGTGGCCACCCGGATCGAGCGGTGCGACAGCGACTGGTTCTGCACCGGCCCGGAAATGAGCATTTCATTTGGCAACACCGTCTCGACCCCATCGAGCCCTTCCAGGATGGTGTAGCGGGTATTGATATGGGTAACCTTGCCGGTGAATTTATCGACCGAAATCATGTCGCCGATGGCAAGACTGCGTTCGAGCAAGATGACAAAGCCCGACACATAGTTACTGGCGATCTTTTGCATACCGAGGCCGAGGCCGACGCCGAGCGCGCCGCCGAACACCGACAGCACGGTCAGGTCGATCCCCACCAGTGTCAGGCTGCCGAGCACGGCAATAATGATCAGCACGGCCCGGCTCATGCGGCCGATCACGGCGCGCGACGAGGTATGGATGCCCTGCACGCCCATCAGGCGCTCTTCCAAGGATGCGCCGGCCCACAGCGCCAGCATCAGCAACACCACGACGGAGACGATGGCTTGCAGGATCGCGGCCATCGAGACCTTGTTTTTGCCGAGCGGCAGCTTGGTATCGTCGAGGAACTCGAACACATCCGGCCAGAGCCCGGCGATGTACAGCGCCACCGCCAGCCAGACCAGCATGGCGAAGATTTTTTCGAAGGTGAGAATGGCGGCGCCGACCGGGCCGTGGCGCGCGAATACGCGCCGCATCAGGTAAAACGCCAGGCGGATCACCGCCAGCGAAGCGAACAGCGGCAGCGCCAGGCGCAGCAAGTGCACATTGTAGCGTTGCGATGCGAACAACCATCTGGCCAGCGCCAGGAAACCCACCACCGCCAGCGGACTGAGCACATAGGAGAAACTTTCCACCCCCATCTGCACCACCCCGCCGCCGGTGCGCCCGCGCAGCCAGGCACGCCGGATCGCGTACCCCAGCCCCCATCCCAGTACGATACACGCAGCGATGGCCCCGGCCTGGTACAGAAAGCTGGGCTTGTCGAAATCCTCGATCAGGTCGGACAGTACGTTCGATAAGGGCATGGGCTGCGCAGGGCTTTATTCGTCGGCGTCGGCGTCGATCTCGTCGGCCGGCTTGTCTTTCGGTGGTTTCGGGGCCATCGGCTTGCGCTCCATCACGGCGGCGAAAAAGCCGTCGGTCTGGTGCTTGTGCGGCATCAGCTTGAGGTAGTCGCCCATCTCCAGATCGATTTTTTGCTCAGCCAGCACTTTGCTCATCGGCACCAGGTCGAACTCTGGATGGGCCGCCAGGAATTGCGTGACGATGAAGTCGTTCTCTTCGTCCAGCAGGCTGCAGGTGGCGTACACCAGGCGACCGCCGCCCTTGAGCAGGCGCGCCGCGCCGTCCAGGATCGAGGCTTGCTTTTCCTGCATTTCAGCGACGGCTTCCACTTTCTGGCGCCATTTCACGTCCGGATTGCGGCGCAGGGTACCCAGGCCCGAGCAGGGCGCGTCGACCAGCACCCTGTCGATCTTGCCGGCCAGGCGCTTGATCTTGGCGTCGCGTTCGTGCGCGATCTGCACCGGATGCACGTTCGACAAGCCGCTGCGCGCCAGCCGCGGCTTGAGCTTGGCGAGGCGCTTTTCGGAAATATCGAAGGCGTACAGGCGACCGGTATTGCGCATCAGCGCGCCCAGCGCCAGGGTCTTGCCGCCGGCGCCGGCGCAGAAATCGACCACCATTTCGCCGCGCTTGGCGCCGACGATCTGGCTCAATACCTGGCTGCCCTCGTCCTGCACCTCGATCGCGCCGCTTTTAAACAGCGGCAAGTTTTGCAGGGTCGGCTTTTTCAGCACGCGCAGGCCGAGCGGCGCGTACGGCATCGGCAAGGCTTCGATCGGCGCTTCGGCCAGGCCGGCGACGACTTCATCGCGCGTGGCCTTGATCGAATTGACCCTCAGGTCGAGCGGGGCCGGCTGGTTCAGGGCATCGGCCAGGACCAGGGTTTCGGCTTCGCCGTACTGGGCCACGAACTTGTCGAACAACCACTTTGGCAGGTTCGAGCGCATTTGCGGCGGCATCAGGTTGCGGTCGATTTCCTTGATACGGGTAAGGAATTCGGTTTCTTCTTCGGTCAGGCCGCCCAAGGAATCGGCGCCGACCGCTTCGGCCAGGCCGAGGATGGTCAGGCGGCGCATGGTCGGGCTGGCGCCCGCTTCGGCGAAGTCGGTAAAGAAGGATTTGTTGCGCAGGATGGCGTAAATGCCTTCCGCCACGGCGCCACGCTCGCGCGAGCCCAGGCGCGGATGGTCTTTGAAGTAGCGCGACAAAGTGGTGTCGGCGGGCGCCGAAAAACGCAAGATCTCGCGCAATACTTCTTCCGTATTGGCGAGTATCGCTGGTGGCAATCTCATGGTATTCCTTGGTTAATTATTTGTTGGTTCGGCGATGCGAACGTCGCCGTTGTCGATGCTGAGCCGGTCCTCGACGAACAGGCGGATCGCGCGCGGGTACAGGCTGTGTTCCTGCACCAGCACGCGCGCGGCCAGTGTGTCCGCGGTGTCGCCCGGCAGCACCTCGACTTCCGCCTTGAGCACGGCCGGGCCGTGATCGAGTTCGGCGGTGACGAAATGCACCGTGGCGCCGTGCCTGGCCACGCCGGCGTCGAGCGCCTGCTGGTGGGTATGCAGGCCGGGAAACAGCGGCAGCAGCGAAGGATGAATATTGAGCATGCGCCCGTCGTAATGGGCGACAAAGCCTGGCGTGAGGATGCGCATGAAGCCGGCCAGCACCACCAGGTCGGGCGCAAAGCGGTCGATGGTTTCCTGCAGGGCAGCATCGAAGGCTTCGCGCGTGGCGAATTCCTTGTTGGCGACGACGGCGGTCGGGATGCCGTGCGACTGGGCAAATTCAAGGCCTTTGGCGTCCGCCTTATTGCTGATGACGGCCGCGATGCGCGCCGGCCACTGCTCTTCCCGAGCAGCATGGACGACGGCTTCCATGTTGCTGCCGCGCCCGGAAATGAGGATCACAATGTTTTTCATAGCGCGCATTGTACCCTGAGCGGCTGGCCGGACCAATAAACCGGGATACAATTGTTGCAGCGCAGCACGAACGCCGTGCCGGAGACAAGGCGCCGCTGCGCGCCGGCGTGCGCTTACTCGAAGGAGTAGAACACGCGGAACGGGACTTTTTTCTCGGCCCAGAAGTCGGCCGAATCGCGGAACACGTCAAGCAGGGTTTCGCGCGCTTCCTTGTCGAATTTCTGGGTATTCGGCAATTGTTCGAGCACGACGATAAAGCCCGGTTGCGGCCCGGCCTTGCCGATGGTGTCGGTCAGGCATTCGCGCAGGGCGTCGAAATTCTTGCCGCAAGGCTTGGGAAAGTAAAAATTCTCGGCGATGCGGCCGCACACCTGCTGCTTGGTCAAGGTATCGGCGCAATGCGCGTACAGGAAATGCTGTCCCAGGCGGACTGCTTCTTCTTGCAGTTCCACTACACGGAAGGCACGGATGGACTGCACAAGATTGGGCGGCACTGTAATCAACAAACTCATTTTTCCCTCAAGTCGTCCTGGTGTGGTCGGGTGCATTTCAGTTCTATTGTTGCCGATGCGTCGCGTTTACCGGGAAAAACGCCGATCTCCTGCTACCGTTGCCACCCGCCAATATACCCCCTAATCGTATAAGGGTAACGTTTTGTGGTTACTGAATCAACCCGAATGTGATTTGAACCACAATATTTGTAATAAATCAGATCGAATTCTGTAGAAACCCTCTAATTTACAAGACGCGCGGGAAGCCTGCCCGGCCATTCTGCGACCTGGCGCGGCGGGTGTTCTCCGCTGTTACAAATTGTTGCCATGCGGATTTCACAGCGCGGCCTGACAGGAATACCATGTCATGGTGGTTCTCAGTGCGGAACTCAGAGCCCTTTCACATGTCTAACCCTACATACGAGGTATCCCATGAACATGCATACCAAACTGATCGTGACGGCACTGGGCATCTGCGCTCTGCCGTTCGCCCAGGCTAGCGAATTCGCCGATTACGGCCGCGTCGTCCGTGTCCAGCCGCGGGTCGAGCAAGTCCGCCAGCCGCGTGAAGAATGCCGTACCGAATACGTGCAGGTACCGGCGCAAGCGCACCAGCAAGACCGCAGCGCGGGCGGCGCCATCATCGGCGGCATTGCCGGCGCGCTGCTGGGCAATCAGGTCGGCGGCGGCAGCGGCCGCGCGGTGGCCACGGCGGCCGGCGCGATTGCCGGTGCGGTCGTTGGCGACCGGGTCGACAACAATGGCCGCGCCGTGCAGAGCCAGCCGCAGTACCCGCAGGAACAAGCCGTGCGCCAGTGCCGCATGGTCGACGCCTACGAGTCGCGCACCACCGGCTACGATGTCACCTACGACTACCGCGGACAGACTTACACCAGCCTGATGGACCGCGATCCCGGCCAGCGCATCCGCCTGCGCGTGTCGGTCGAGCCGGAACGCGCGCAGTAATTTGCAGCGGCTGACCGCGGCGCTTCGCGCGCCCGGCGCCGACGGGGCCGAGTCACCGCCGCCCTTGGGCTGGCGGGGCTCAGCTAACCGTCGCCCCCGCGCAGGCCAAGGCCCAAGTCACCATCGCCCCCCCCCGGCACGTGGGTCCCAGGCAACCGTCGCCCCCGCGAAGGCGGGAACGCATGCGTTCCCTCCAAGTTAAAAGCCGGCCTGCCCCTCTCCGGAAACGTTTCCCCGCCCAGGTCCGCCTTGGCGCGTGGTCAACGACTCCCACGATAGCGCCATTCCGTCCATCCCCGCATTTCGCTTGCACTCCGGTAAGCCCTCCATCGATAATGGGCGATCGAATCAGGCGTCCTATGCTCATCAAACGAAAATCCATCGAACAGGCCGAATCCTCGCGCCGCCCAGCCCGTAAGCCAAAATTTGCGCCCGTGACCTTATCCGAGCAGGATGGCGTGCGTTACCTGCACTTCGGTACCGAATGGGTCCAGGGCGCCATGCGCATCCGCAAACCCGACTGGCCCGAGCTCGAATACGCGCAGCAAATGATGGCCTGGATGCTGTTCATCGAGGCGCCGCGCGCCATCGTCCAGCTCGGCCTGGGCACCGCAACCCTGACCAAATACTGCTACCGCAGCTTCCCCGAGGCAAAGGTGACGGCGGTCGAACTCAATCCCTCCGTGATCGCGATCTGCGCCTCGATGTTCAAGATGCCGCCCGAGGACGAACGCCTGCGCGTGCTGGAAATGGATGCGCTCGACTTCGTCAACGATCCCGCCAACGCGGACGCCTTTGACGTGCTGCAATGCGACCTGTACGACGCCACCGCGCGCGGCCCGGTGCTCGACACGCCCGAGTTCTACCAGGCTTGCAACGCCTGCCTGCGCGACGGCGGCATGATGACGGTCAATCTGTTCGGCGATCATCCCAGCTTTGCGCGCAATATCAAGGCGATGAAATTCGCCTTCGGCCATGTGATCTGCCTGCCGGAAGTCCACGACGGCAACATCGTCGCCCTGTGCTTCAAACAACGCCCCGTCATCGATCCGGAAGCGCTCGCTGCGCGTGCCGCGCAAATCGCGACGGCGACCAAATTGCCAGCCAAATCCTGGGTCAAGGGCATGCTGGCGGCCAAGTAATTGCACTGCCCTAGGGAGAAAACGGATTGAACGCAGAACATACGGCCACCAGCGCGGCGCCCAAGCGCAGCACCCCCAAGTCGCTCGACCTGCAAGCCATTTTTTCGTGGCTGCTGTCCGATGGCATCGTGGAAAAAGTCAACGTCAAGGGCCATTATGCCCAGGCCCAGGGCATCCTGAAGTCGGCGGCCGGCTCCATGCATCCGCTCTCGGCCGTGGCCCAGTGCAAGCTGGTCTCCGCCCTGCCCCCGCACAAGCTGCTCACGCTCGACGTGCTGACCGAATGGGCGGCAGGCAAGGTGCGACTGCCCTTCATTCGCATCGACCCCCTGAAAATCGACTTCACCAAGGTCGCCGACGTGATGACGGCGAGCTACGCGGCGCGCTTTAACATCCTGCCGGTCGAACTGAGCGGCTCCAAGCTGGTGGTGGCCACCGCCGAACCGTTCTCGGTCGAGTGGGAAGCCGAGATCATGAAGGTGTCGCGCCGCAAGATCGAGCTGGTGATGGCCAACCCGCTCGAAATCTCGCAATATATTTCGCAGTTTTTCAGCCTGGCCAAATCGATCAAGGACGCCAACAAGTCCAAGGGCCAGGATCTGGCGCTGCGCAACAACTTCGAGCAACTGGTCGAACTGGGCAAGTCGAACAAGCTCGACGCCAACGACCAGCACGTGGTCAACATCGTCGACTGGCTGTGGCAGTACGCCTTCGAACAGCGCGCTTCCGACATTCACCTGGAACCGAAGCGCGAGATCGCCTCGGTGCGCTTCCGGATCGATGGCGTGCTGCACCAGGTGTACCAGGTGCCGGCGGTGGTGATGATCGCCATGACGGCGCGCATCAAGCTGCTCGGGCGCATGGACGTGATCGAAAAGCGCCGTCCGCAGGATGGGCGCATCAAGACGCGCACCAGCGGCGGCCAGGAAGTCGAGCTGCGCCTGTCGACCATGCCGACCGCCTTCGGCGAAAAGCTGGTGATGCGGATTTTCGATCCGGAAGTGGTGGTCAAGACCCTGCCCGAACTGGGCTTTCCGGCGGACGACGCGGTGCGCTGGGATGGGCTGACCACGCGGCCGCACGGCATCATCCTGGTGACCGGGCCGACCGGCTCGGGCAAGACCACGACCCTGTACACGACGCTCAAGGCGCTGGCCACCACGGAAGTGAATGTGTGCACGGTGGAAGACCCGATCGAGATGGTCGAGCCTTCATTCAACCAGATGCAGGTGCAGTCGGGCCTCGACCTGGGCTTTTCCGACGGCGTGCGCGCGCTGATGCGGCAAGATCCCGACATCATCATGGTCGGCGAGATCCGCGACCTGGCCACGGCCGAGATGGCGATCCAGGCGGCCCTGACCGGCCACCTGGTGCTGTCGACCCTGCACACCAACGATGCGCCCTCGGCCGTGATGCGGCTGCTGGAACTGGGCGTGCCGCACTATCTGCTGGAAGCGACCCTGATCGGCATCATGGCGCAGCGCCTGGTGCGCACCCTGTGCCCGCTGTGCAAGGCGCCCGGCGGCGAACTCAACGATGACGTGTGGGACAGCATCGGCGGCTCCTGGAACATTCCCAAGCCGGAGGTGGTGTACCGTCCGATCGGTTGCCCGGAATGCCGCCAGACGGGTTTCCGCGGCCGTACCGGCCTGTATGAACTGCTGACGGTCACCGAAGGCTTCACCAACATGATCGGCAAGCAGACCGACCTGGCCGCCCTGCGCAAGCAGAGCGTGGACGATGGCATGAAACCGCTGCGCATCGCGGGCGCGTACAAGATTATCGAGGGCTTGACGACGGCCGACGAAGTGCTCAAGGTGACGGCCAAGCTGACCTGAACAACAGCTGTTGCAAAACTTCCTAGCGGAAATCGAAATCGCCAGCTATAATATTGCCTCTTTCGGGGTCGTTAGCTCAGCTGGTAGAGCAGCGGACTTTTAATCCGTTGGTCGCAGGTTCGAATCCCGCACGGCCTACCACGAATTCGCAGTAAGCAAATCGAGCAGTTGCGAGCGATCGCCACTGCTTTTTTTGATCGGTTTTACCTTGGGTCGTTAGCTCAGCTGGTAGAGCAGCGGACTTTTAATCCGTTGGTCGCAGGTTCGAATCCCGCACGGCCTACCAAGATGCATCAAAAAAGCCCACGAACTTTGGTTCATGGGCTTTTTGCGTTCTCGGTACTATTTCTTGTTGGGTGTAGGTTTATGGACAGGGAGCGTGGGATGCTTCGGTTTGGTCGGCGGATTCACATGGTGGCGTCGATCATCGCTACCATCTTCTTTCTTGGGCTTTGGACCTGGGTTAATATCGTTTGGCATGTTTCATCCTATAAAAAATGTAAATTTTAATATTGAATTATGAAACAATTTCAGCGTGGCCAAAGCGACTCACTGACCACAAGTTACGAAATTGGGTTGATTTGCCATAAATCAATAGCACTTCCAATAATTCCGCCGGCATCGGATGAACACCAAGTTCTATAAGAACATGCACTTACGGGCACCTCGAATTACCGGTAAGTTCCACGTGAATACTGGACGCGATACCAGCAGGCTCGGATTTTGACGCAAGGCTGAGCCTGTTCCCGCCCATTGTATGGGCTACTTGAGCTCATTTTGTGTAGCCCGGACAGACTGCGGGCGTCAGAACGCGTCGATCCCGGCCTCCTTCAAGTAGACCAGACGCCGCAGATTGTATGCAGCGACTTTCCAATTGAACTAAAGCGTCGCGCGCCCCAGACCGATGGTGCTCAGTGCCTTGCCGCCCAATTGCGCCATGTCGGCAAACACATGCTCGATGCGGGCGCGGGTCTTGGCGATGCGCTTGTTGCGCCGCTCCTGGGCTTCCGAAATCGGCTTGCCCTTGCTTCCTTTGCGCTGGATGTGCATGCGCCAGCCCTGTTTGCTTAGCCGCCCTTCACGCTCGCCGTCGACGTAGCCCTTGTCGGCCCAGGATGTTGCGGTTCGTGTTGGCCGGATCGAGCACCGTGCTGGTGTCGATTAATCCTGCCAATACCCGCCGTCTCAGTGCGTCATTAGACCATCTGTTGCATCAGTTCGCACTTGGGACTTGCATGGCAGCTTCGACAATACGAACCGATCCGGCTCCCTGTGCACCTTTCCCGCATGGCAGGCGTATGTCAAGCGCTCACAGAGCTTGCTAGCCTGGTTGACGTCAACTATCTTGGCCGGTCGGCGTCAATTATCTTGGCCGGTGAAGCGAAGTGTTGTTAATCCTTCTTTTCCTTCGTTTTCTGCTTTGCGGTAGTGCTGTCCGCCGCTGCGCCACGTCGCCGATAGCTTTCCACGTTTAACTCAAAGATGGTCGAATGGTGTACCAGACGGTCCACTGCCGCCAGCGTCATGACCGGTTTGCACGTTGATCGGGCCAATAACCCAAGGTTCAAGGGGATGCAGTACATGCACGTTTTGATGGCTCGCGCTGGCGGGCAGGAGAGGAAAACGGCGATCGCAGTTGCATTGCAGGGAGGTTCGAGTCCTCGTCACTTCACAGCGTCACGCCTGAAGTCGCGACGCTTGCAGGAGGAAGACGTCGCTGATAGCGCATCGTCACTAACAGGGTGCCGCTAGTGACGATGCGCGCCCAGTGGTGCAGTGTATGGGCGGGATACGGGCTCTCGGACGAGCGCCGATTTCGCGGATCGGTCGTGCTAGAAACTGTCTGAGCCTACTCAGCAGTGGAAGTCGTAGCGATATAAATGGCAAATCGTAAGGTCGAACCTCAATAGGCGCCGCCATCTGCCAGATGGTTACCATTGTTGCGCCGGGCATACGCGCACAGCCGCGTACCATGCGAATGAGCAAAGTTGAGGTACTCTTGAGGAATGATGCGATGAAGGCGGGGATATATGGCGCAATTGGACGAGCGCGCGCAGCGCCTGACCGTAAAGCTGGTCTACTATGGCCCCGCCCTCTCCGGCAAGACCAGCAACCTGATTCGCCTGCACGATTTGCTGACGGCCGACCGGGTGGGCGACATGATGCTGCTCGAAACCGAAGGCGACCGCACCTTGTTCTTCGACCTGCTGCCTCTCGGTTTCACCGCGCCGTCCGGCCTGCTCGTCACCTTCAAGCTGTTTACCGTTCCCGGACAGGTTGCCCACAACGGCACGCGCAAGGCGGTGCTCTCGCGCGCCGACGGCGCCGTATTCGTGGCCGACTCCCAGTATAACCAGGCAGTCAACAATGGCGCCTCATTCGACAACCTGATGGCCAATGCCGCCACCGTCGGGATCGATGTGGCCAGCTTTCCGCTGGTGGTCCAATACAACAAGCGCGACCTGCCCGATATCCTATCCGAGGAAGACCTCGCGCATCGCTGGAGCAAGGCGCCCTGGCCGGTGCTGCTGGCCAGCGCGCTGCAGGGCGACGGGGTGAGGGAAACGTTCTCGGCCTTGCTCAAGCAGGTCTACGCGCGGCTCGACCTTCAGTTCGCGCTGCTGGCCGAGCACGGCCTGGCGCAAGAGGCGTTCATCACGGCGGCCGGAGGAGAATTGGCGTGAACAAACACCTGCCTGCATTCGACCGCCAGGTCAGCTTGCGCGACATGATGCGCCACGTCCCGGCGGCCGCCCTGGCAACGGCGATGGAGCACAGCGTCGGCCATGCCTGGCGCATCGCCGACATCGACGACGAGCTCGTGCGCGCGGGAGCGCTGGCGATCGATGGTCCCGTCTGCACGGTCGCGCTGGTGGTCGACATCGACGTGGTGGGGACCTTGTCCGCGCCGGCCGAGCGGCAGGACTGGCTGGCGCCGGCGGGGAAGTGGATCGAGCTGCTGCTGGGCGCCTCGAACCGTTACCGGATGGCCGCCGACCTGCATCTGGAAACGGTGATGTCCGACCATGACGAACTCATGGCCAAGCACGCGGCACTGGCCACCTCCGAGGCGCGCTACCGCACCCTGAGCGCGCAGCTCGAAGCGCGCGTGCAGGAGCAGGTCGACCAGATCGAACAGAGTCAGCGCCGCATGTACCAGGCCGAAAAAATGGCCTCGATCGGCAGCCTGGCGGCCGGCATGGCGCATGAGATCAATAACCCGATCGGCTTCATCAGGAGCAATCTGAGCACAGCCAAGGAGTACGTCGCCACCCTTGCGCAGGCCATCGCAGCGGCGCCCGCGGCGGCAAAGCTGGCCTATGTCCTCGACGATTTCCCCAACTTGATCGACGAATCGATCGCCGGCGCCGACCGGGTCTCGCGCATCGTCGCGGACCTGAAGGCCTACGCCCATTGCGAGCCGGCGCAGTTCGCGACCATCGATCCGAACGATGCGCTGCGCGCGGCCGTGAGGATGCTGGGCGACTTGCCGGCCGGGGTAAGGCTCGATACCGAATTCGCGGCGCTGCCGCAAGTCGCTTGCGACCCCGACGGCCTGACCCGGGTGGTGCTGGCCTTGCTCCTGAACGCGCGCACTGCCATGCGCGAGCGCCAGGGCGTGATCCGGCTCGCCAGCGCTGCCCATGACGGCGAGCTGCTCGTGTCGGTGAGCGACCAGGGCTGCGGAATCGAGGACACGCTGCTGCCGCGCATCTTCGACCCCTTCTTCACCACCCATGGCGTGGGCGGCGGAATCGGGCTCGGCTTGACGGTGGCCGCCGATGTCGTGCGCGCGCACAGCGGGCATATCGCGCTGCGCTCGACAGCGGGCGGCGGCAGCACCTTCGACGTGCACATCCCGCTGCACGCGGGGGGACGTGGATGAGCTACGGGCATTTGTTCACCGGTGCCGCCGAGCCCGACAGCGCGGCGGCCGAGGTGCGCGCCTACCGCATCCTGCTGGTTGACGACGAACCGAACGTGCTGTCGGCCTTGCGCCGCGTCTTTCGTCAGGAGAATTACGAGATCGTTACCAGCGGCAATCCACGCGAAGCGCTGGCCCTGCTCAAGACCGAGACCTTCCACCTGATCATCAGCGATTTCATGATGCCCGGCATGGACGGCGGCGAATTGCTGCGCCAGGCGCGCCAGATCGAGCCCGACATGATCCGCATCATGCTCACCGGCCATGCCGACGTGAACGCGGTGGTCGGGGCCGTGAAGACGGGCGCGGTCTACAAGTTCATCCTCAAGCCGTGGAACGACGACGACCTGCGCGTGACGGTGGCGCTGGCGCTCGAACGGCAAGAGCTCAACCGCAGCAACAAGGCCCTGATCCAGGACAATGCGCGCAAGTCGCATGAAATCGAGCAGATGGCCAAGTTTTCGGCGGGTAACCGCAGCCGGCTGGCGACGGTGCTGCACCGCCACGGCAAACTCACCCTCGGACAGGTGCAGGAACTGATCCGTATCCAGCAGCAGGCCCAGAAGCAGCAGGCGGTGTTAAAGGAAATCGTCGAACGCGGCTGGGTACAGGAAAAGGTCGTGCACGACTTGCTGGCTGCCGAGCTGATGATCCAGCAAGTCAACGTTGACGAGATGGCGGTCGACGTGGCGGTGGCCGCGCTGGTGCCGGCCGCCTTGTGCCAGCGCCATTTGATCATTCCCCTGCGCATTGACGACAAGCGCTTGACGGTGGCGATGGCCGACCCGCTGGACGAAGGCTTGCTGCACGACTTGCGTTTCGTGACGGGCCTGGAAATTGCGCCCGTGCTGGCGTCGATGTCAGCCATCGTGGCCAAGATCGCCAGCGTCTACAACACCGGGCAAGCCGACCTGACCGACCTGGAGGCGGCCTTCGGCTCGAACGACCCGTATGAAGGGGTGGAAATCGTCATCGAGGACGATGGCACCGGGCAATCGCTCGAAGAACTGTTGCGCGGCACCGACGAACCGCCCGCGATCCGCCTGGTCAACGCGATCCTGCTCGAAGCGATCAACCTGGGCGCGTCCGACATCCACATCCAGCCGCGCACCAAGAATGTGATGGTGCGCTTGCGGGTCGACGGCGTGCTGATCGACAAGATGCAAATTCCGCACAATATGCACCAGTCGATCGTCTCGCGCATCAAGATCATGGGGGAAATGGATATTTCCGAGCGCCGGCGGCCGCAGGACGGGCGCCTGGCGGTGAAGACGCCACAGAAGGTGGTCGACCTGCGGATTTCGACCTTGCCGACCATTAACGGCGAAAAAATCGTCATGCGCATCCTCGACCGCAATGCGGCCGTGCTGCGCCTGGACGGCATCGGCTTCAATCCGATGGACCTGGCCAAGGTGCGCAATGCCAGCGACAAGCCGCAGGGCATCGTCCTGGCGACGGGCCCGACCGGCAGCGGCAAGACCACCACGCTCTACAGCCTGCTCCAGAGCAGCGCCACCTCGGAAAAAAACTACATCACGATCGAAGATCCGGTCGAGTACTACCTCGACTCGGCCGGGCAGGTGGTGGTGCGCGAAAAGATCGGCCTGACCTTCCCCCTGGTGCTGCGCGCCATCCTGCGCCAGGATCCGGACGTCTTGCTGATCGGCGAAATCCGCGATTTTGAAACGGCCGAGGTGGCGTTTCACGCGGCGCTGACCGGCCACCAAGTGTATTCGACCCTGCACACCAATTCGGCGATCGCCACCATTTCGCGCCTGTTCGACCTGGGTCTGAAGCCGTTCGTGATCGCGACGGCGCTCGAAGCGGTCATCGCGCAGCGCCTGGTGCGCAAGGTGTGCGAGCGCTGCCGCGCAGCGGCGCCAGCCGATCCGGACCTGCTGCAGCGCCTTGGCGGAAGTTTCGCCGCGCAGCCGTTCACGGCCTTCCACGGCGCCGGATGCGAGCATTGCCACGGGAGCGGTTACAAGGGCCGCCTCGGCCTGTATGAAGTGCTCGCTCCAGACACCCACATGCGCCACCTGATCGCCTCCGAGGTCGCCATCACGGAAATCACGCAGTACGCCCGCGAGCAGGGCTTCATGAGCTTGCGCGACGACGCTTTCATCAAGGTGCGCGACGGCTTGACCACGCCCGAGGAGGTATTCCGGGTGCTGGGGCCGGAGTAAGCCCGGCAGCCACTTGCGACGGACGGGCCGGCGGCCGCAGGCACGGCAAGGCGCGGGTCGCGCTTGCGGCGGCCAGGCCAGACGCAGTTCACCTGATTATTGCGCGCCTGGGCCCCGGAGCGCAGCGCCAAGGTTACCGGCGTTCAGATCGGTTTCGATCATGTGGAACAGTCTGCCTGCACGGGCCCGACCACTCTCGCCTTCGGTTGGCAACAAGGGCAGGTCGGGTGCAATGCCGGCCACCTCGTCGCTGCCATCGGCGCGCAAGCGAACACAGTCGGGCGCCTGGAAGCGCAATTGCGCATGCTCCAGCACAATCATGCGCTGCTTTTGCATATTGCCGCAGCCTAGACCCATGGTCCGCGCACCGATGATTTTGGCGATGCCATTGTCACGCATGGTCGCGGCGAACATCTCCGCCGCAGAAGCGACCTTGGCGTTGGTCAGAACGTAGACCGGCCCGGTCCAGGTGCCACGGTAGGCATCGGCAACGGCGGGCCAATACAGCGACGCGGCGGCCTCGGCATGGCCAGGCTTGAGCGGCGCCAGGAAATCCACAGCGCCGCTGGCATACCCGGCGTCGATCAAACGGCTGCAGGCCGTGGGCGAAAATGGCCGCTGTTCGCGCCACACCCACGCCATGTCGCAGGCACGCTTGGAGAGATCGGCCTTTCTGTTTTCAAAATCGCTCACGGCCTTCCGCAGCGCCGATTGCAGCCCGGCTTGCACATCGGGCGGCATCTTCAAGGCCTTGCGCAAGCCATCGAGTTGCTCGTCAAAATACGCCGTGTTGGCGGGCGCCGCCGCCATCAGCAAGCGGGCGGACTTGACAGGCCGGGAGGTGAACAAGCGCGCACTCGAATCGCCCGTATCGCCACCGCCACCGTTATTGCCAACATCGACCACCAGCGCGCTCAGACCTTGCGCCTGCATGCGCTTGAGTTGCTCCGCCAGCGCTGCCAGCCAGGCCCCCTCCATCGCCTGCCCCAAGGTGTTGGCATCGACTGGAGTTGCGGCCGTCTTCAATGCGGCCCATGCCGACTGGCAGAGCGTGGCGTATTCGGCCGTCACGAACGTGGGAATGCGGATCACCCCAATCCGCATGCCGGCGTCGGTGCGCAGCACGCCGGTACGAAATGGCTGGACCATGCCGTCCGCCGTCAGCGTGAAATTGGCCAAGCCTTCCATCGGCAAGGAAAAGGGAATCGCGCTGGCCGGGCCGACCCCGATCGCGGCACAGGCGCTCACCGCATCCATCTTGTCGATCGCCGGCATGGGCGGATTGATCGTCTCCCCCCGGGCGGGCGCAAGAGACGGTTTTTGACGAAGATGGCCGTCGTGAAAGGCATTGACGAAAGCGAACAGGGCCGCTTTCGTGTCGTCGTCATTGTCGGCTTGCTGCAATATTCTCCGGGTACGACGGTCGAGTTGTGGCAAGTTCACGCCACCTTGCGGCGATCCGAACCAGGCCAGGTGGGAATACTGTTGTTCCAATTGCGTTTTCAGCGAGTCGTAATCGGCAAGCCATGGCTTGACGTCGAACGATGGCGCGGGATCCGCGCGCGCTGCGGACTCCTCTGCCTTGGCCCACATCGGCGTGCTGGTCAATATCAGCGCCGACAACAGCGCCACGGCGGCGCCGCGCAATGGCTGATTGGCGCCTGTCCGAGCGGCTGTCATTGCCTGCGCTGGTTTCTCGTGGCTCGACATGGTGGAACTCCTGATACAGGCGTCGGCGGCAAGAAGACAGCGACAGGGGTGAATGGGCAAGAGGCCGAATTATATCCCTGACAATGTTAATGAAGAATATAACTGGCTCGCCCATCCGCTTCAATCCCTGCGCCACCTTCCCTGCATGCAGTCGCCGCTTCTCAGGCGCTTACCACTTCATCTCGCCCTTGCTGACCTTGGCGCCGATATCGAGTGCCAGGCCCGGCGGCGCGGCCGGATATGCGGTCTTCATGCGCGCGATCAGCTCGCCGCTGTTGGCGCTCGATGCCAGGCTTGTCTCGTAATTCTTGAGGTAATCCTTGGTGTACGCGATGCTGCTGTCGTCCAGTTGCGTGCCCGCTTTCATATGCCCCGGAATGACAACGGCGGGCTTGAGCGCGGCCATCTCGTCGAGCTGGGCGCTCCAGGCGCTGCGCTGGGCCGCCGTCGGCGCGTCGGCCATCCACAAATGCAAGTTGCCGAACACGCCGAGGGTGCCCGTGATCGTCTTGATCGATGGAATCCACACATACGGGCGATGCGCCAGCACGCCTTGCGCGCCGCGTACTTCCACCGCCTGGCCATCCACCTTCAGGGTCATGCTCTGCAGCGCCGCCGGCAGGGTGGGCGCGGCCGGCGCGTTGACACCCATCTTGGGCGTCCAGAAAGCCAGCTTGGCCGCCATCTTTTCCTTGATCTTCTCGATCACCTGCGGCGTGGCCACCACTTGCGCCTGCGGAAAAATCTGCTTGAGGGTGTCGACGCCGAAGTAGTAATCCGGATCGGCCTGGCTGACCAGGATGGTCTTGAGCTGCTTGCCGCTGTCGAGCACGTTGGCGGCGATGCGCAGCGCGTCGGCGCGGGTAAAGCCGGCGTCGATGACCATGGCTTCGGTCTCGCCATAAATCAAGGTCGAATTGACGTTGAAGCTGGCGCCGTCGGCGTTGTAGACCTTGGTTTGCAGGGCGGGTGCGGCCAGGGCATTGGACAAGACCAGGGTGAGGGCGGCGGCGATGGCGGTGGTGCGAAACATACGGACTCCGATATAGTTGTTTTAAGGAAGCCTGCAGTGTAGTGAGGTCTTTCGTCCGGATAAACGGGTTAAACTGATCATCACTGTTTCATGGATCGGACAAATGGATCGAATGACGGCAATGCGGGTATTCGTCGAGGTGGCCGGCAGCGGCAGCTTCAGCGCCAGCGCGGACAAGCTCGACATGTCGCGGGCGATGGTGACGCGTTACATATCCGAAATGGAAAAATGGCTGGGCACGCGCTTGCTCCAGCGCACCACGCGCAGGGTCACGCTCACCGATGCGGGCGAAACCTGCCTGCGGCGCAGCCAGCAAATGCTGGCGCTGAGCGAGAACATGGAAGAGGAAACCGCCAGCGGCGGCGAGCTGCGCGGACTGTTGCGCGTCACCTGCAGCCTGTCCTTCGGGCACGCGCAACTGGCGCAGGCGCTGGTGCGCTTCACGGCGCGCCATCCGCGCCTGAACATCGACCTGAATCTGAACGAAGGCGCGCTCAATCTGGTCGAAGCGCGGATCGACCTGGCCATCCGCATCAGCGCCGAACCGTCGCCCTTGCTGATCGCGCGCCCGCTGGCCCAGTGCGATTCCTTGCTGGTGGCCGCGCCCGCCTATCTGGCCGCGCATGGGGCGCCGGCCGCGCCGCGGGAACTGGAACAACACCGCTGCCTCAGCCACGCCAACGTGGGACGCAGCATCTGGTCGTTCGCGCGCGATGACGAAGCGCTCCAGGTCGGCGTGCTCAGTTATTTCAGCGCCAATGACGCCACCGCCCTGCTGGCGTCGGCCGTGGCCGGCGGCGGCATCGCCATGTTGCCAACCTATCTGGTGAACCCGGTGCTCGCCAGCGGCGCCCTGGTGCGCGTGCTGCCGCAGTGGCGGATGCCGGCCCTGACGATTTATGCGATTTATCCGTCGCGGCGGCAGTTGTCGCCGGCGGTACGCGCCCTACTTGATTTTCTTGTCGATCACTTTGCCGTGCAACCGTGGTGAGGCGGCGCCATCCGGCCATGCCGCCAGCGCCTTAATCGCCGGAAAACAACGCTTTCTCAAGCGTCGAGGTCGGTAGGAATTCCGAATTCGTCGTGATTGCCGCGCCGCAAAGCTGGTTTGGTCAGCACGCGCAAGGACACGCTGATATGGACGGCGTTATCGGACAAATACTCCGCGGCGCCTCCGGTACCGAGCATGGCTTGCAAAATAATGCCGACCTCAACCTTTTGCGCCGTCAATGTATCGCCGCGCCCGATCACGCGCAAAGGGCGTGACTCGGGCCGCAGCGGAGCGGCCATGGCTGTGGCCACCGCGATCGGGTCGTTACTGGCCTGAACAGTTCGGTTCAGCACCGCATCATCGAGTTCTGCGAAAATTTTCATTCTGGGATACTAAGGTTGATCGTACATGTGGTCGGTTCGCCAACACGCATAGAGAAAGGTCGCGAACAAGCATTGTATCTTATACATCTTCATTAAATTAATGCAACTGAACAGTGCATTCAGGCTAACTTTGTTGCCCCGATGCGCTATCATGGCTTTCAGAACCCGGGGACAGCTCATCCATTTGAGCACAAAAAACGCCATGCAAATACCAAAAAGAGTGTTCCAGCTTGCGAAACAACCCGCACTGTCGGGTTTTCACGTCCTTGCCACGCAAACCCTGGCCGAAGCCGGGGTCAACCTGGACAAGGCCGCGAAAAGCACCGCGCGCGGCGACGATCGCCTGCTCATGCACGCGCGCCAGGGCTTGCGCGAGCACGGCACCGAACTGCTGGAGCGCATGCAACACCACTTTGCCACTTACCTCGAACGCGCCATGCACACCATGTACATGGACTCCCGCGCCAGCCTCGAGGAGATCAGTGCCGATAACCTGACCCTCATCGAGGATGACGTGGTGACGCGGCAAATCGAAATCGACCGCATGGTGATGCGCCTGCGCGACGCCGACCAGCCCAGCCTGGGCCGCCTGAACCTCATGATCGCCCAGTTGCACGGCGACCCCGAGGTGCGCGAACGCGAAAACCCTTTCCGTCCGTATCTGCTGGCGCGCTCGCTGCATGAAGCCCTGCGCGAAACGATCCGCGACGAAAACCAGTCGAAAGCCTTGTTCGATGTGCTTTCCGTTGCAATGGTACATTGCTTGCCAGGATATTACGTTGCAATAGAAGAAGTATTTAAATCGCGTGGTATTTCAAGCAAGCTGACCGCCCGCCCTAGCGCGCTCACGCGCGCCCAGCGCGAGCGGCTCGCCTGGCAAAAGGCGGCCGAGCAGCTCATCGGCCACGGGATGACGGGCACTCCCCCGGACGGCCAGCCGGGCAAACCGGCCCAGCCCAAGCAAGCGCGCATGCTGCCGGAATTACGTCGCCTGATGCAGCAACACAGCAAGGCGCTGCCCGATACCCCGGGGCAGCCGCATGCGCCCGACCTGCAGGAAATGGTCTGGAATGTTTTCAACCAGCCGAAAGCGGCGCGTCCGCCGCGCCATGACGAGGCCCCAGCCCCGGTCCCGGTCTCGGGCGGCCAGGCGCACAGCGCCCTCGATGCCCAGTTAAAACATATGCAACAGGCACAAGCAGCCGCGAGCGCCAGAGGCGCGCGCCAGCCCGGTCCGCTCGACTTGCGCGCCCAGCTTGCCGATGCGGCCATCAGCGAGCCGGACCGGGTTACCGTCGACCTGGTGAGCCTGCTGTTCGAATCCATCGTGCACGACGAGCAATTACCCGAAGGCGTGCGTCAGCAACTCGGCCGCCTGCACCTGCCCTTCTTGCGCGCCGCCATGCTCGACCCATCGATGCTGCACGACACGACGCATCCCGCGCGCCGCCTGCTCGACCGGATCGGCACGGTAGCGACCGGCATCACCCCGGACATGGCATGCTACCCGGCCCTGGAAGGGGAAATCGACACGGTCCTGGACGGCGTGCTGGAACGCTTCGACACCGACATGACGACCTTCGCCGATGGCCAGCGCAAGCTCGACCAGTTTGTGTCGACCTTGCTGCCGCGCAGCGACGTGGGCCTGGCGCGCTGCATCGACGCCATCGGCATGGTTGAAGCGGGCAGTGCCCGCCAGAGCGACGCCGCCACCGCCCTGGGCGCCCTGCTCGCCCCGCTCGATGTCGATCCGCGCGTCGGCAATTTCGTTACGGATATGTGGAGCCGGGTACTGGTCCAGCCGGGCGGCGATGCGGCCGCCAGCCAGGCGATGCTGGCCGAGCTGGTGTGGAGTGCGCAGGAAAAGAGCACCCCGGAAGAGCGTAGCCGGATGGTCCGCATGCTGCCCAGCCTGGTGAAACGGGTACGCGAGGGACTGGCGGCGATCGGCATGGGAGAGACGGTGTCCAAGGCCGCGCTCGACCAGCTGGTGATGGTCCACATGGATGTGCTGGGCAACCGCCAGCCGGCATCGGCCAAGGCCATGGATCTGGAGCAGCTGCGCGCGCACTTTGCCGCCTTCGGGGGGGAGCGCGAAGCGGGCCGGGATCCGGTCAGCATCGGCCATGCCCAGCTCGAAGCGGCGCTGGAGCAGCGCGGCATCCGCGCCGACCTGTACACCGACGCCGGCAACAGCGCCGCGCACGCCGCCGACGAGCAGGAATGGCTGGGCATGGCGCTGCCGGGCGCGGGATTCGAGCTGGCCGTGGACGGCCGCTACGTGCCGGCGCGCCTGAACGCGGTCAGCCCGCGCGGCAGCCTGTATCTGTTTTCGGTCAAGGGCCAGGCGGCGCCATCGACCTTCACCCGCGATGCGCTGCTGGCGGCCTTGCAGAATGAAACCTTGCGCACGGTGGAACACGCGCCCGTGTTCGAGCGCGCGGTCGAGTCACTGATGGCCGGCGCCGAAGCGCTCAGCGGCCACTAGCTGTAGCGGACCGATCCGAGCGAATCGCCGCGCGTTCGATCACAGCTGGCGCGCGCCGAAGGTATCGCACGAGGCGACCTTGCCATCGTCGAGGCCGCGCTTGAACCAGCGCGCACGCTGCTCCGAGCTGCCATGGGTAAAGGAATCGGGCACCACATGGCCTTGCGACTGGCGCTGCAAGGCATCGTCGCCGATGGCCGTTGCCGCTTTCAGCGCGGCATCCACGTCGCCCTGCTCCAGGATCGCGCGCGACTGGTTGGCATGGAAAGCCCATACCCCGGCAAAACAGTCAGCCTGCAATTCCAGGCGCACCGACATGGCGTTCGCCTGTTTTTCCGTGCCGCGCTGGCGCGCCTCGTCGACCTTGTCGGTCAGGCCCATCGCATGCTGGACGTGGTGGCCGATTTCGTGGGCAATCACGTAGGCCTGGGCAAACTCGCCCTCGACCTTGAAGCGCTCTTGCATCAGCTGGAAAAAACTCATGTCCAGATACACCTTGCGGTCGGCCGGGCAATAAAAAGGCCCGGTCGCGGCTTGGCCCGCACCGCAAGCGGTCTGGGTACGGCCGGAATACAGTTGCAAGGCCGGCTTCTGGTAGGTGCCGCCCTGTTCGCTGAACAGCTTGGTCCAGACATCTTCGGTATCGGCCAGCACCACGCGCACGAATTTGCTACCGCGGTCGTTGGCCGGTACGCCAGGGGCTTGGCCCTGTTGCTGCTGCACCGGCACCGCGCCCCCGCCGCCACTCATGATATTGAGCAAGGTCATCGGATTGATGCCGAAGATCCAGCCGCCCACCAGCGCAATGACGATGGTACCGATGCCGACCGAACGTCCGCCGAAGCCAAACCCGCCACCGCCGCCGCCCGAACCGCGCACATCTTCCACGTTGTCGCTTTCGCGATTACCTTCCCATTTCATGTTCTGCTCCACAATGCATTTTGTTAATCTTATAATGACTTTACGCTGAAAGCCAATTTCCTGGCGCACACAGTAACCTATGCGTCCCCATTCTCGCGACAACCTGCCCCGCCTGCCACCCATGCCCGAGCCATCCGCCCACTTTCTCCTGACCGGCGCCGCCCTGAGCGCCGCCGCCGCTGCGTTGCACCTGGCCTGCATTGCCGGCGGTCCCGCCTGGTATCGCGCCCTTGGCGCGGGCGAGCCGATGGCGCGCATGGCCGAATCCGGTTCCTCGTATCCCGCCATCGTCACCCTGGGCATCACTGCCGTGCTGCTGGTCTGGGCCGCGTACGCCCTGTCCGGCGCCGGCGTGCTGCCGCGCCTGCCGTTGCTGCGCGTGATCCTGTGCGCCATCACCGCCGTCTACGTGGCGCGCGGCCTGGCCTTTGTGCCGATGATGATCCTGATGCCGGGCCGCAGCGTGGTCTTCTGGGGCTGGAGCTCGGCCATTTGCCTGGGAATCGGCATGGTCCACGTGCTCGGCCTGCGCCAGGCCTGGGCCGCCCTGTGAGGAAAGCACGTACGCGGCCTGCGCCAGGCCTGGACCGGGAAGTGCCCGCATGATCGATGTCCTCGTGCGCGTGCTGCTCATGCCGCCGATGAGCCTGATCGTGCTGATCCTGGCCGGCTACGCGCTGCGGCGGCGCTGGCCGCGCTGCGGGCGCACCGTCAGCGGCGTCGGACTGGCCGCGCTGCTGGTACTGTCGACCAATGCCGGCTCCTTGCTGCTGGTGCAGCCGCTCGAAGGGCTCACCGCGCCGCTGGCCGGAACCAGCGCCAGCGGGGCCCAGGCCATCGTCGTGCTGGCCGCCGGCAATGTGCATGCCGCGCCCGAATACGGCGCCGATATTCCCGACGACGTGGCCCTGGTGCGCCTGCGCTACGCGGCCCACTTGCAGCACGCGACCGGGCTACCGCTGCTGGTCAGCGGCGGCAATGGCGAGCCGGACAAGGGCATTGCGCCCAAGGCCAGCACCATGGCGCGCGCCCTGCGCGAAGATTTCCGCACCGCCGTGACCTGGACCGAGGAGCGCTCGGCCGACACCACCGAGAACGCCGTCTACAGCGCCGCCATCCTCAAGGCGGCCGGCGTGCGGCGCGTGCTGCTGGTCACGCACGCCATGCACATGCCGCGCGCCGAGCGCGCCTTCGTGGCGGCCGGGCTGGAAGTCGTGCCGGCCCCGACCATGTTCCATGCGCACGGCACGCTCTCGCCGCTGATGTTCGTGCCCGGCTGGAGCGGCATGTTCCGCTCGTATTACGCCACCCACGAATGGATCGGCCTTGCGTGGCAGCGCATTCATCGACCGGGCCGCTGACCGGACTGTCCACCGGGCTGTCCCGCGCGCGCTCGATCAAGCCGCCCAGCATGTCCAGCGGCAGTGGAGTCGTCGACCAGCGCCGTACTTTGATTGTCCTGGCTAGACCAGCAGCGCGGCGCTCATCGATTTGACTTCGTCGGCCGACTCGTCGAGGATGGCTTGCAGGGTGTCGTTGTCGATGACGAAGTCGAGCACCGAATCGGCATGGTCCGGCAGCGGCTCGTCCGGCACGCCCAGCGGCGAGTGCACGGGCGCGAACTGATTGGCCAGCAACAGGGTGTCGAGCAAGGTGCTGGGCGGCATGGTGAGCCAGCCATCGCGCAGGGCCAGGATGGCCTGGGTCACGGTCTCGGGAATGGAAAGCTTTTTCAGCACTTCGCGGCTGACCACTTCCTCGCACAATTCCGCCCATTTTTCGGGATCGTCGTCGAGCAGGCCGGGAAATTCATCAGCACGCGAGAGCAGGTAAAAGCCGCCCACTTCGTGCACGATGGCGGCGAACATGGCGGTGTCGGGATTGACGAAGGTCACGCGCCGCGCCAGCACCTGGGCCAGCGCCGCCACGTGAGCCGTGTGTTCCCACAATTGCTCGGCCTTGGCGCGCAGCACCGGATCGACGATGCGCATGCCGAACTGGCGCACCACGAGGCTGGCGACCAGGGTCTGCAAGCTGCGGTAGCCCACCCGCATGACGGCCGCGCGCACATTCGTGATCGAGGCGTCGCCATTGCGGTTGAACGCGGCCGAGTTGGCCAGCGCGACGGTGCGCGCGGCCAGTTGCGGCTCGCCCAGCACCAGCTTGATGGCGTCTTCGATATGACAATCGGGATTGTCGAGTGCAAGTTGCAGGCGCAAGGCGGCATTCACGCTGGTGGGGAGGGTGATCTCCCCGCGGGCGGCTTGCGCGGCAATATATCCAAAGGCTTCTAGTCTGTTCACGGGAAAATTATACCTTGGGGCGGGTGCGGCGCCATGGATTGCAGCGACAAAGCCCCGAACGGTGCAGCAATGCAACACAATCGCATCGTCGCGCCGTTCGGGGCCGCCGTTTTCCGACAGGCCGTCCCGGATTTCCCGGGGCGGCCTGGAAAGCGCAAGAACTCGGCTTACTTGACCTTGATCGCGCTCTTGACCGCGGTCACGCCATCGACGCTCTTGGCCAGGCGCACGGCTTTCTCGGCATCGGCCTTGGAATCGACAAAGCCGCTCAGCATGACCACGCCTTTTTCGGTTTCCACGTGGATCGCCATCGATTTCAGCTCAGGCTCCTTGAAGATGTCGGCCTTGACCTTGGTGGTGATGACGGAATCGGCCATGACAGCGCCCGATTTTTCGGCGACGCGGTCGCTCTTGTCAGCCATGTTGTCGGCGGCGCGCTCGGTTTTGTCGGCCATGGTGTCGATCGCGCGCTCGGTCTTGGCAGCCACGGTGGCGCCGGCGGCACGGGTCTTGTCGGCGGCACGGTCGACCGCGTTGGCGCTGCGCTGGACGGCGCTGTCGGCCGCCATCTCGGTACGGTTGGCCACGGCGCCGGTGGTGGTGGTCGTGGTGGCCGCGGCACGGTTGTTGTTATCGACCAGGCAGCCGGTGTTCGGGCTGCCCGCTACCTGGGCGCATTTGTCCACGGCCGCCGCCTTGGTGGCATCGGTGGTGGTGGTGCGGGTCACCGGGCTCATGGTATCGGTGGTGGCGCTGCTGGCGACCCGGATATCGCGGTCGGCCTTGACATCGGCCAGCGCCGCGGTGTGCACCGCGCGGGCATTGCTCAGGCAGCTGTCTTTCTCGGCGCCCATGGCATCGGCGCATTTGACCTTGGCCAGCGAATAGTCGGCGTCAGCCAGGTCGGTGCGGGCCTGGGTGCGGCCCTTGAGGGTATTGTTGTAATCGGTCAGGGCCGCCAGGTCGGCGCGCGCGCGCACCACCTTGGCTTCTTCCATGCACAGGTTGCGGGCATTGCCGCTCATGTCCTTGCACTGCGCCCAGGCTGCCTTGTAGTCGGCGGCGGCCTTGTGCGTCATCGTGCGGTAGGTCGCGGTATCGGTCTTGGTGGGCGTCTCGGCGGCATAGGCGCTGGCGAAAGCGGCGCTGAGGGCGGTGGCAAGCAATGTGGCGACGATAGGCTTCATGGTGAGATCCCTTAATGTATGGTTGTTGGTAGACGGATTTAACATCCTAACCACGCGCAACATCTGTGCGACAACGTACATACGGACGCAAAACGACTATCGATATCTGTTTAATCGCTCATCGGCCAGGGCAAAGAGATTCTCGTTTGCATCTTGCGGCCCCTCGGCGAGGGCGCGTTCGAGCAGGGCCACCGTGTCGTGCTTGGGTTCGCGGAAACGGGTACGCACGCGCAGCATTTCATTGACCAGGGCCGTGTAGCGCTCGGGATGGAAGCGCGCGATCCAGGCCACCGAGGTCATGTCGGCATACGCTTCCTCGGTGCGCACGCGGCGCGCGAACCAGTCGCGCAGCGGGGCGATCCAGGCCACCACCGGCAACAGTTTTTCGTTGTGCGGAAAACCGTGCAGGCGACGGTGGCAATGGCCTACTTCATGCATTGCCGCGCCGGCCAGAAAAGGTTCCAGCAGGTCGGGGGCAATCATGGAACTGAGCTTGTCGGCGGTCGGATTATTGCTGGCCGAAACGACCAGGGTACAACGCCCGTTTTCGCTGGACAAGCCGACCGGCGTGTGGCCGGGCAAACCGTTACCGTCCACCACTTCCAGGTCGATCGGCAAGCCCTGCGCGCGGCCGTAGGCGACCGCTTCGGTGGCGGCGGCGATCCACTGGGCTTCGGTGGCCGGGGCGGCGCTCGCCATCGGGGCCGCTGCCGCGGCGCCGGCCAGCGCCAGCAGCATCGCGGCGCGCAGCTTATTCATCATGGAGCAAGCCGGCTTGCCACATCGTCACGGCGGCGTCGAACGGGCTGGCGCCGGTGCCGAAAGCGTCGGCGTTCTTCGCCAGGCGCACCCAGGCGCGGGTATCGTGGCCGCTGCGCTCGACCGGCACAGTGTCGCGCAGGCTCGACAGCCAGGTGTACACGCGGCCGTATTGCGCCGGATGCTGGCGCTGCACCCAGGCCAGCGCGACCAGGTCGGCAAAGCCTTCCTCGCGCCGCATTTCGCGCATGGCTTTCGATTCGGCCAGCAACTGCACATCGGGCGCCTGCTCCTCGCCGGTTTCGACGAAGCCGGCCGGCAAGGCGTGCCACACGCCCTGCACGTAACGCCAGCAATGGCCGATTTCGTGGGCCGCCATGGTTTCGATCAGCAGCGCGCGCTCGGCTTCCGGCACGCTGTGCAGGATATTCTCCGCCTCGGGGTTGCCGCGCATCGACAGCACCAGCTTGCAGCGGCCGTCGACAAAGCCCATCGCCAGCGGCACGTCGCCGGGGCGGGCTTTCGGTTGCACGGTGATATCTATTGGCAAGTTCATACGTTGCGAATACGCCAACACGGGCGAGGCGGCGGTCAGCCAGCGTGTTTCCAGCTCGGTGAGGGTGGCGCCAGCAGTGGCGGCAGCGGGAATCAGGACGAGCAGGGCAGTCAAAAGGGGCTTTAACATGGCGTTTCCTCAGGAGGTCTATAAATGCCTATGAGCAATAATATAGACCTCTGGGACGCTTTGGGAAAAATATCTTTCCTTGTGGAAAATTTTCAACATGGCGCCATGTCAAGCTAGCGCTGGCGCAAACAATCAGAAGGTTTGCCACTCGTCAGCAACAATGTTGACAGCTTGACTCGCGCCGGCCATCCGGGCGGGCCGGGACGCCGCTTGCGGCGCAGCCGGAACCCGCGCCAGCGCCCTGCCCTTCGGTGCCGGCCTGGCTGGCGTGGCGACCCTGGCCGCGACCGGCGATCAACTCCGCGCGGACAAGCGTATTCGGGAACAACAAAGCAGGTGAAGACCACGCGCGTGCGTGGTTTTCCTGTCTGTCCAGATCGGCATGATTGGCGTTCCCACCATGCCGGCCCGGTTTATTTTGCCAGCGCCGCCGCCGTGGTGAACGCCGGGCGGATATCGTTCGGCACCGCTTTCATCCTGTCGAGCGCCTTCTGCACATCCGGGCGGATGACCACGTACCTGGCCATCATGTCCTTGGCGCGCACATAGTCGCCGGTAGCCTCGATGGTCAGGAATTCGCGGTTCAGGTCGACGACCGCCTGCTTGATCTTCTTGAAATCGACCGAGAACGTGCCGTCGCCATGCGACACGAAGCCGCCTTTATCGAGCACGTAATTGAGCTGGATCGCCATGCCGCGCGCATGCGAATCGGTCAGGCCGAAATGCAGGGTGCGAAATGCCGACGCCAGGAAGGTGTTATACAGCTTGCGCTCGGCCAGTTCGCCCTGGCCCAGGGTGTCTTTCAGCTGGCCCTTGTCCATCATGTACGCCAGCGCCCACAGGCCGGCCATGTCGGCCTTGGCTTCCTCGATGGTCGAATACGCATCCTTCAGGTCCTGGCGCGGGGTCGACGCCTTGCCATCCTGGACGGTAGCGTGCGGTCCCAGGCCGTGGGTGATTTCGTGCGCCAGGATGTGCGTGAAGAAGGAATCGAAATCGAGGTCCTTTTGCGCTTCCGGGCGCAGCACCAGTTTCGTGATCGGGGTCAGGGTCGATGTGAACTTCGCTTCCTGGATATTTTTCAGCATCACGCGCTTGGAACCGCGCTCGCTGATGATGCGCTCGTCGTTCGGCAGGTTATAGGCGGCCGTCTGCACGCCCATATTGCCGTCGCCGGCGCCATACACCTGATTGACCACCACCATCGGCGCCAGCGCCCCGACCTTGGGATTGCGGTACTGCTTGTCGAGCGGCAGATTGTCTTCCAGCTCCTGCATGTGCTGGCTGAAGAAATCGAGCTTGCGCGTCTCTTTCTCGTCGCGGATATTCACGTACGCCTCGAACGCGGCCTTGTACCCGAACAGTTCATCGTTATACGTCTCGTAAGGGCCGATGGTGATGTCGACCGGGGAATCAAGATCCATCCACGCGAAATCGGACGCCAGGTAATCGTTCGATAAAAACGCAGCGGCGCGCAGGGTCAGGAATTTCTTGAGCGAGGCGTTGTCGGTCGATGCCGCGGCCTCGCGCAGCAAGGTGGCCAGTTTTTCCAGCTCCGCCTTGTACTCCTCGGCGTAGGTGACGGTGGTGAATTTGCCATCGGCGCCGGTGCGGATGGTGGTGAAAAACCACTGCGCCTGTTCCTTGTCCTTGGGCGCGAGCGCGTTCATCCACGCTTCCAGCGACGCCTTGCTCGCGCCTTCGGGGTAGAAATTGGCGCCTTCCGGTTTTTTGGCCGGAATGGTGATACCGGCATAGGTGGCGGGCATGAAGGAGTCGTTCCCGTCGAGGATGGACCACGGGCCTTTGTTCAGCCAAAAATAATTCAGGCGCGCCTTGCCGAGGGCGCTTTTGTCTTTCTTGAGCGCGCTCCACAGGGCTTCGTTATGGGCCCAGCGCTGGCGCAGCTGCAAGGTATCGACGATCTTGGCCGCTTCGATCAGTTTGACGATGGCGGCCTTGTCGCCTTTGGACAGGCCCGACGTATCGGCGCGCAGCTCGACCGGCGCGAAGCGCTTGGCCATCTGGTTCAGTTGGACGACCTTGGCGGGCTGCCCGGCGGCGCTGGTGACGCCGGCAAGCATCAGGAGAACGGGGAGAAGGAGTTTTTTCATGGGGCCTTGGCAAAAAATAGGTGAACGTCGCTCCCCCTCCCGTCGTTCCCGCGAAGGCGGGAACCCAAGTTCGTCGAGCCGCAGTGGCTGCGGTACATACTTGGGTTCCCGCCTGCGCGGGAACGACGCGGCGGGGGGCGGCGCGAACGACTGGCAAACACGCATTTGGCAAAAACAGCATCCTGATTCTATCGCGCCGGCGCCCCGTCTTCCATACTCGTTTTCGACAGGACCGGCGTTCGGCCCTGCGCTATCTGAAGGAGTGAGCAATGTACCTGATGTCGATCGGAGCCGGCGTGCTGGTAGGGATCATCTACGCACTGATCCAGGTGCGTTCGCCCGCCCCGCCCGCCATCGCGCTGCTGGGCCTGCTTGGAATGCTGATCGGCGAACAGATGGTCCCGATCGCCAAGCGGGTCATCGCCGGCGAACCGCTCACCAGCGCCTGGTTCGCCACCGAATGCGCCCCAAAAATCACCGGCCTGCAAGCGCCGGCGAACGACAAGGACGCGGCATGAGCGCCTCCCTCATCCTGATCAACGGCCGCTTCCACACCACCGACCGTGCCAACCCAATCGCCAACGCGGTCGCCATCGCCAACGAGCGCTTCATCGAGGTGGGCGATTGCGCCGACGTCATGCGCCACCGCGGCGCCACCACCCAGGTCATCGACCTGACCGGCCACACCGTCATCCCGGGCCTGAACGACTCGCACATGCACCTGATCCGCGGAGGCCTGAACTACAACCTGGAACTGCGCTGGGAAGGCGTGCCCTCGCTGGCCGACGCCATGCGCATGCTGCGCGAACAGGCCGAACGCACGCCATCGCCGCAATGGGTGCGCGTGGTGGGTGGCTGGACCGAATTCCAGTTCGCCGAAAAACGCATGCCCACCATCGAGGAACTCAACGCCGCAGCGCCCGACACGCCGGTGTTCGTGCTGCACCTGTACGACCGCGCCCTGCTCAACCGCGCCGCGCTGCGGGCGGTCTAAAGTGGACCCATCGGTCAAGACAATTATTCAGCAAGTTTAAGCTGTGTCCGTTTCCACCGCTGCAGCTGGTCGGCGCTGCCCCGTGATTCTCTAATCATGCCGCTGGAGGGCATCATCCTCCAGTGGCCGCCCCCGGCAGGGCTTTCTACCCGCACACCGTTCCCTCAACGACCGCCTCGGCGTCGCCATACTTGTCGACGATCAGCGCTCCGCCGCCGGTCCCGCTGCGATAGACGCTGGCGGGCGTCTCGTAGCCAAGGGACTGGTGAGGACGCTCCGCGTTGTAGAACGCGAAGTACTGGGCCAATCCCACCATCAGCTCGGCCATGTTGGCGTAGCCCTTCAGGTACACGTCCTCGTACTTCACGTTGCGCCACAGGCGCTCGACGAAGATGTTGTCCAGGGCCCGCCCTCTCCCGTCCATGCTGATGTCCACCCGTTCGCGCTTGAGCACGTCCGTGAACGCCTTGCTCGTGAACTGCGAACCCTGATCGCTGTTGAACACCTCGGGCTTGCCATGCTCGCGTAGGGCGTCCTCCAGGCAGTCCACACAGAACGACGCATCCATGCTGTTGCTGAGCCGCCAGGACAGGACCTTGCGGCTGTACCAATCGATTACCGCCACCAGGTAGGCGAATCCCCGCGCCAACCGGATGTAGGTGATATCTGTCGACCACACGTGGTTGGGCCGCGTCACCGGCACGCCCCGCAACAGATACGGATACACCTTGTGCTCTGGATGAGCCTTGCTCGTGTTCGGCCCCGGCGCCATCCCGGCCAGCCCCATGCGGCGCATCAGTCGCTGCACGCGCTTGCGGTTGACGACGTGGCCCGCCGCGCGCAGGAACACCACCATGCGCCGGCTGCCGTAGAACGGCCGGTTCGTGTATTGCTCGTCGATCAGCCGGCACAACAGCAAGTCCTCGGCACCAGCATCTTCCGGCACCTTGGCAGTCAGTCGCCGGTACACCGTCGCGCGCGGCACTTCGGCCAGCTCGCACTGTCGGCTCAGAGGCAGTTCCTCGGCGCCGTCGATCCAGTTCATCCTGGCTTCCTGGCTCACACCCCCAACTTTTTTTTGAGCCAATCGACTTCCATCTTCAGCCGCCCGATCTCGCCATACAGCCGCTCTTCGTCGCCCTTGTCCTCGGCCGGCTTGGGCCCGCGCTTACCCTCGAACAGCGCCCCTGCGGACTCAAGAATTTCCTTCTTCCACTGCCCGACCAGTTGCGGATGCACGGCGTATGACTGCGCGATCTCGCTGATTGTCTTGACCCCGCGAACCGCCTCCAGGCCGACCTTCGCCTTAAACTCGGCCGTGTGTACCTTGCGCTTTTTTGCTTCACCCATTTGCTGTCATCCTTTCAAGGACGATAGCTTAAACTACCCCGTGGCCACTGTCTCAAAATGTGGATCCACTATAGTCGGCTACACCCGCGACACGCCCAATCCGCCCGGCGGCGAAATCGTGCGCGATACGGCCGGCAACCCGACCGGCATGCTGATCGCCCGGCCCAACGCGATGATCCTGTACGCCACCCTGGCCAAGGGCCCCGCCCTGCCGCTCGAACACCAGGTCAATTCCACGCGCCAGTTCATGCGCGAACTCAATCGCCTGGGCGTGACCAGCGTGATCGACGCCGGCGGTGGCTTCCAGAACTTCCCCGACGATTACGCCATCGTCGACCAGCTCGCGCGCCACAAGCAGCTCACCGTGCGCATCGCCTACAACCTGTTCACCCAAAACAAGGGCGCCGAACTGCAGGACTTCCAGGCCTGGACCAAAATGATCAAGCCGGGCGACGGCAGCGACTACTACCGCCACAACGGCGCCGGCGAAATGCTGGTGTTCTCGGCGGCCGACTTCGAAGACTTCCTCGAACCGCGTCCCGAACTGGCCGCCGGCATGGAAGACGAACTCGAAAAAGTCGTGCGCCACCTGGTCGAGCAGCGCTGGCCATTCCGGCTGCACGCCACCTACGACGAATCGATCTCGCGCATGCTCGACGTGTTCGAAAAGGTCAACCGCGACATTCCCTTCGACGGCCTGCGCTGGATGTTCGACCATGCCGAAACCATCACCCCACGCAATATCGACCGCGTGCGCGCGCTCGGCGGCGGCATCGCGATCCAGCACCGCATGGCTTTCCAGGGCGAGTATTTCGTCGAACGCTACGGCGCCGAAGCGGCCCGCCACACGCCCCCCATCGCACGCATGCTGGAGGCCGGCGTGCCGGTCGGCGCCGGCACCGATGCCACCCGCGTGGCCAGCTACAACCCGTGGACCGCGCTGTACTGGCTGGTGTCCGGCCGCACCGTCGGCGGCTTACGCCTGTACGGCGCCGACCAGCAGATGCCACGCGCCACCGCGCTCGAACTATGGACCTCGGGCAGCGCGTGGTTCTCCAGCGAGCAGCACCAGAAAGGCCGCATCAAGGCGGGCCAGCTGGCCGACCTGGCGGTGCTGTCGGCCGATTTTTTCAGCGTGCCGGAAGACGATATCAAGGCGCTCGAATCGGTGCTCACGGTCGTCGGCGGCAAGGTGGTGTACGGCGCCGGCGACTTTGCGCCGCTGGCACCGGCCCCGATTCCCGTGCTGCCCGACTGGTCGCCCGTGAAAACTTTCGGCGGCCATTACCGGCCGGCCGCGACCCGCACGGCGCTGCCGCACCTGTGCGCGGGTTCGTGCGGCGTGCATGGCCACGCCCATGGCATCGCGCGTAAATCGACCATCCCGGTGACCAGCCATACCGGCTTCTGGGGCGCGCTCGGCTGCAGCTGCTTCGCGTTCTGACCAGCCCCATTTTTTAACCAAGGAGTGTATTACATGAATCCGAAACTCGACGTCCTGACGCCACACAACTCGCAACTGATCTTCATCGACCACCAGCCGCAAATGGCGTTCGGCGTGCAATCGATCGACCGCCAGGTCCTCAAGAACAACACGGTGGCGCTGGCCAAGGCCGCCAAGGCGTTCAACATCCCGACCGTGATCACCACCGTCGAAACGCAAGCGTTTTCCGGCCACACCTATCCGGAACTGCTGGACGTGTTCCCGGGCCAGAAAGTCCTTGAGCGCAGCTCGATGAATTCGTGGGACGACCAGAAGGTGCGCGATGCGTTGAAAGCCAACGGCCGTAAAAAGGTCATCGTGGCCGGTTTGTGGACGGAAGTGTGCAACAACAGCTTCGCGCTGTGCGCCATGGCGGAAGGCGACTACGAGATCTACATGGTGGCCGATGCATCGGGCGGCACCTCGAAGGAAGCGCACGACTACGCGATGCAGCGCATGATCCAGGCCGGCGTGGTGCCGGTGACCTGGCAGCAGGTGATGCTGGAATGGCAGCGCGACTGGGCACACCGCGAGACCTATGACGCCGTGATGGCGATCGTGCGCGAACACTCGGGCGCGTACGGCATGGGCGTCGACTACGCCTACACGATGGTGCACAAGGCAGCCGAACGCACCACGGGCGAACACGAAGTGCTGGCGCCGGTGCCAGCACGCTAAAAAATCCGTCGTTCCCGCGCGCGCGGGAACCCAAGTTTATTGATTCGCCAGTAGCATCGGCACGCACTTGGGTTCCCGCCTGCGCGGGAACGACGGAGCTAACGACAACAAGAAAGCCATCATGTCCACAAACGACAACCAGAAAACCCTCTCCCGCCGCGCAGCCATCACCGCCGGCGCTTCCCTCGCCGCCGCGATCCCGCTGGCCGCCATGAGCACCGGCGCGCAAGCCGCACCCGCCGCCGCCATCAAGCGCACCTCCAGCACCATCACCACCAAAGACGGCGTCGAACTGTATTACAAGGACTGGGGCAGCGGCCAGCCGGTCGTGTTCTGCCACGGCTGGCCGCTCAACAGCGACAGCTGGGAATCGCAGATGTTCCACCTTGCGAACAACGGCTTCCGCGTCATCGCCCACGATCGCCGCGGCCATGGCCGTTCCAGCCAACCCTGGACCGGCAACGACATGGACCACTACGCCGACGACCTGGCCCAGGTCATCGAAGCGCTGGACCTGAAAAACGCCATCCTGATCGGCTTCTCGACCGGCGGCGGCGAAGTGGCCCGCTACGTCGGCCGCCACGGCACCAGGCGCGTCGCCAAACTCGGCCTGATCTCGGCGGTCCCGCCGCTGATGCTCAAAACCGCCGACAACCCGGGCGGCCTGCCGATGGACGTATTCGACGGCATCCGCAGCGCCTGCGTCAAGGACCGCTCGCAGTTCTACCTCGATCTCGCTTCCGGCCCCTTCTACGGTTTCAACCGTCCTGGCGCCAAGCCATCGCAAGGCCTGATCAACGCCTGGTGGATGCAAGGCATGATGGCCGGCCACAAGAACACCTACGATTCGATCAAGGCGTTCTCCGAAACGGACTTCCGCGCCGACCTGAAAAAATTCGACAAGCCGACCCTGATCATCCACGGCGCCGACGACCAGATCGTGCCGATCGACGCCGCCGGCAAGGCGTCGGCCGCCATCGTCAAGGACGCCAAGCTGATTATCTATCCCGGCGCCCCGCACGGCCTGACCGACACCCACAAGGACAAGGTCAACGCCGACATTCTCGCTTTCGCCAAATCGTGACCCCCGACCAGCGCAACCGCCTTCGCAGCATCGACATGGGCTTCCTGGCGGGCTATGTGGACACCCTGGGCTTCGTCGCCCTGTTCGGGTTGTTCACCGCCCATGTGACCGGCAACTTCGTGTTGATCGGGGTTGCGCTGGCCGACGCCTCCAAGGCGTCGATCCTGCTGAAGTTCCTGGCCTTCCCCGCCTTCATCGTGGGCATCGCCATGGCACGCCTGCTGATCCTCGCCGCGCAACGGCGCCAGTGGCCAGCCCTCAAGCTGGCCCTGACCTTGCAAGTGATCCTGCTGGCCGGCTTCATGCTGGCCGGGATGGCCGCCTCGCCCATCGGCGGCAGCGCCTCCGCACTGGCCATGACGGCGGGCCTGCTGGGCACCGCCGCCATGGGCGCGCACAGCGCCAGCAGCCGCCTGCTGCTGGCGCAGCTGGCGCCCACTTCCATGATGACCGGGAACGTGACCCAGGTTGTCATCGACAGCATCGACGTGCTGCGTGGCGCCGGCGACGCCGCCACCGGCGCCCGCTGCGGCAAATTTTTCTGGCCCGTGCTAGCCTTCGGCACCGGCGCCATCGCCGCAGCGTTTGCGTTCAAGGCGTTCGGATTCATCGCGCTGATGGTTCCGATCGCGATCCTGGGCGCCGAACTGGTACTGCCCGAACCGGCCAAGGGGGCCACATGAACAAAGTCCGTCTCGAAGCATTCAGCGATGGCGTCATCGCCATCATCATCACCATCATGGTGCTGGAACTGAAAACCCCGCACGGCACTACGCTGCACGACCTGGCGCCGGTGCTACCGGTGCTGCTGCGCTACCTGCTCAGCTTCATCTACGTGGGCATCTACTGGATCAACCATCACTACCTGTTCGACAAGGTGCAGAAAGTCGACGGTCTCGCCATGTGGGCCAACCTTCACCTGCTGTTCTGGATTTCGCTGATCCCCTTCGTCACCGCCTGGGCCGGCGAACACCCGTTCGATTCGGTCCCGGTGGCCATGTACGGCGCGGTGCTGCTGATGTGCTCCATCGGCTTCGTGGTGCTCGACGAGGTGCTGCGCCGGCGCGGCGCGACGCATGCCGGCACCGCGCGCCCGAGCTGGATGGAGCGCAAGAACCTCGTATCGATGCTGCTGTATGCGCTCGCGATTCCGCTTGCGCTGTGGTACGCGCCAGCCGGCTCCATCGTGCACGTGGTGGTCGCCGCGATGTGGCTGCGCCCGCGCGCACTGGCTTGAACCCACGGCGCGGATGGTATCATCGCGCGCCATGAACAGCGACAGGCCGAGCTGACCGCACAGCGAACAGGACGAACAAGGTATGACACCGCACAGCATGTCCAGCACAAGGTGGCGCCTGGCCGCCATCGTGCTGGCGCTCGCGTTCAGCGGCGCCGCGCATGCGCAAGTGCGCTCGCTCGACCAGTTGGAGCACCGGCGCTGGGTCGCGGCCGACGGCGGCCCGAGCCAGGTCGGCGCCATCGCCCAGACCCGCGACGGCTACCTGTGGCTGGGCACCAATGAATCGCTGTTCCGCTTCGACGGCTTTCGCTTCGTGCGCTACGAAGCGCCCGGCCTGAACACCTTGGGCATCGTCGCTTCGCTGCTGGCCGTGGACGACGAACTGTGGGTCGGCCTGCGTTTCGGCGGCGTGCGCGTGATCGGCCCACGCGGCATGCGCGAACACCCGCCCGGCCCCAACCTGCCCGAGGGCGCCATCTACAGCCTTGCACGCGACCGCACCGGCGCGATCTGGATCGCCGCCGACGATGGCCTGGCGCGCTACAACGGCGCCGACTGGGAACTGGTGAGCGCCCGATGGCACTTCCCAGGAAAAAAAGCGCGCGCCGTGTTCGTCGACGGCGGCGGCACCGTGTGGGTCGCCAACGAAAACCGCCTGCTCTACCTGCCCAAGGGCGAACGACATTTCATCGACAGCGGCCTGGCGGTCGACTGGGTCAGCCAGATCGCGCAGGCGCCCGACGGCGCCATCTGGCTCACGGAACGCTACAGTGGCAAGATCCACCGCGTGGTGCTGCTGGACGGCCACCTGACCTACAGCTCCCTCACCACCGGCACGCCGGCCATCGGCCTGCTGTTCGACCGCAGCGGCGGCCTGTGGCTCAGCACCACCGGCAATGGGGTGCAATACGTGGCCAAGCCCACCAGCATCGGCGCCCTCGACTCGCGCGCCTCGTTTACCGCGCGCGACGGCCTCAGTTCGGACTTCATCTGGAAGATGCTGGAAGACGGCGAAGGCAACCTCTGGGTCGGCAGCAACGGTGGGCTGGACCGCTTCCCCCAGCGCGCGCTGATGCCGGCCGGTTTTCCACCCGGCTCGCTCAACTTCGCCCTCGTGGCCGGCAACGACGGCAGCCTGTGGGCCGGACCGAGCAACCGGCCGGCCATGCGCCTGATGGATGGCGCCATGGACGTGCTGGACATGCCGGCGCCGGTATCGTGCGCGATGCGCGATCTTGAAGGCACCATCTGGATGGGTGGCCCGAGCGGCATCTGGCGCTCGCGCGGCGCGCACCTGGAAAAATTCGCCGGCCTGCCGCCGGCCGCCCTGGCCGAATCGTGGGTGCGGGCGATGGCGCGCGACGCCGCTGGCGACCTGTGGGTATCGTTCAACCGCCTTGGCCTGTTCCGCCTGCACGACGGCGTGTGGATCGCCACGCCGCCGCCGTCGCCCTCGGCCAACCAGCGCATGCCGGTCACCGCGTCGGCCGACGCCAAGGGGCGGCTGTGGTTCGGCTACCGCGACAACCTGCTGGTCACGCGCGAAGGCGACGGCGAAAAACGCTGGGGCCAGGCCGACGGCATGGACATCGGCCACGTCACCGCCATCACCCATCACGGCCAGCGCACCTGGGTCGGCGGCCAGCGCGGCATCGGCTACATCGACGGCGAGCGCTATCACGCGCTGCGCCTGCCCGACAACGGCCTGTTCGCCAACATCTACGCCATCATCGTGGTGCCGCTCAAGGATGGCAGCAGCGACGATCTTTGGGTGCACTCGCGCTCGGGCATTTTCCAGCTGACCGCCGCCGAACTGGCGCGCGCCTATGCCGCTGCCGATTACCGCATCGGCTACCGCTCGTATGACCTGATGGGCGGCCTGGCCAACGACCCGTACCAGGTGCTGCCGCTGCCCACGGCGGTGCGCAGCGGCGACGGCCGGCTGTGGTTCTCGACCAGTAACGGGGTGGCCTGGATCGATCCGGAGCGTCCGCGTCCCGAACTGGCCGGGCCGACGGTGCTGATCGAATCCGTCCACGTGGATGGCGTGCGCGCGGCCAGCGGCGCCCCGGCCCTGCTTTCCGCCGGCGCGCAGCGCATCGTGATCGACTACACGGCCCTGAGCCTGTCGGCGCCCGAACGGCTGAACTTTCGCTATCGCCTGGACGGCTACGACGCCGGCTGGCAGGACGCGGGACGCCAGCGCGAGGCGGTCTACACCGGGCTCAATGCGGGCAAGTACCGCTTCCGCGTGCTGGCGCATAACCAGGATGGACTGCCAAGCAGCCGCGAAGCCGTGTTCGAGTTCAGCATCCCGCCGGCGCTGTACCGCCAGCCGCTGTTCCTGCTGCTGGCGGGCGCGCTGGCGTTTGCCGCCTTGTGGACGCTGTACCGGATCAACATGCGACGCGCCGCCGAGCGCCTGCGCGAGCGCATCGAGGAGCGCCACAGCGAACGCGAACGCATCGCACGCGACTTGCACGACACCTTGCTGCAAGGTGTGCACGGGCTGATCCTGCGCTTCCAGGCGATCGTCTACACCATCCCGGCCGGCAGCCCGGCGCGCCGCAGCCTGGAAGAAGCGCTGGACCGCGCCGACGAGGTGCTGATCGAAGGACGCGACCGGGTGCGCGACCTGCGTACCGGCGCGGTCGACCTGAGCGAGCTGCACGACGCCCTGGCGGCGCTGGGCGCGGACCTCGAACAGAAAGGCAGCACGCGCTTTGCGCTCATGGTGCGCGGGGCGCCGGCGCCACTGCGTCCGCTGGTGTGCGACGAGGTGTACCAAGTCGGGCACGAGGCGGTCGTCAACGCGTTCCGCCATGCGCGGGCGCTGCACGTGAAGGTCGACATCGAGTACGGCGCGCGCCAGTTCCAGATGACGGTCAGCGACGATGGCCTGGGTATCGCTGCGGCCTACCTGACGCCGATGGGGCGGGCCGACCACTGGGGGCTGCGCGGCATGCACGAGCGGGTCGGCCGCATCGGCGCGCTGCTCGATATCCACAGCGACCCGGCGCGCGGCAGCGAGGTACGGCTCAGCATCAAGGCGCAACTGGCCTACCGGCGCGCGCCGCGCCACCTGTTTGCCTGGCTGCGAAAAAAAATGATAAAAGGGGAAACCAATGAATCCTGAGACGACACCGATCAGGGTGCTGGTGTGCGACGACCATCCGATGATGCGCGAAGGGATCGCCGCCGTCATCGCCAGCCAGAGCGACATGTGCCTGGCCGGGGAAGCCGGCGACGGGCGCGAGGCGGTGGCACAGTACCGCGCGCTGCAGCCGGACGTGGCGCTGATCGACATCCAGATGCCGGACATGAACGGCATCGAAGCGATCCAGGCGATCCGCGCCGAATTCGCGCAGGCGCGCATCGCGGTGCTGACCACCTATCGGGGCGACGCGCGCGCGCTGCAGGCGATCCGTTCGGGCGCCCAGGCCTATCTGCTGAAAAGCGCACTGCGCAAGGAGCTGACCGAGGCGATCCGCGCGCTGGCCGCCGGCAAGCGCTATTTTCCGGCGGAGATCGCGGCCGAACTGGCCAACCACCTCGGCCAGGAATGCCTGACCCCGCGCGAAGTGCAGGTGCTGCAGCTGATTGCGCGGGGCCACAGCAACAAGCAGGTGGCGGGCGAACTGGCGCTGTCGGAAGATACCGTCAAGGGGCACCTGCGCAACATCATGGACAAGCTGGGCGCGAACAACCGCACGCACGCGGTGACAATCGGGATCGAGCGCGGGTTCATCGGCCTGTAATGGTTCGGGGACGCCGCAACGCACCAACACTTTTGGGGGGGTAGGCACTCACCTGAGTGGCCCTGTTCGCCCAGGCTGGCTTCACGCATCATCGTCGCTGACGGAGCATCGTCATGCCACCCTGGAGCGACCCATGCAAGCGACCCTGATTTCCACTTTCCCGAAGGCCCCGCCGGTGCGCCGCTTCCATGCGGCGCGCTGTGCCACCTCCCCCGAGCAGAATAAAGGCGCCCTGGCGCCCTGGCAGGTACGCCAGCTGACCGCGCATATCGACGCCAACCTGTGCGCCACGCTGCGCACCACCCACCTTGCCGCCACCGTGGGGCTGAGCGTGAGCCACTTTTCGCGCGCCTTCAAGAACGCGGTCGGCGTGCCGGCCCGTGTTTACGTGCTGCGCAGGCGCGTGGCCGCAGCCTGCGCAGCCATGCTGGCCAGCGAAGAAGCGCTCACCGACATCGCGCACGCGCACGGCTTTTGCGACCAGTCCCATTTCACGCGCGCCTTCCAGATGCAGTTCGGGATGGGGCCGCAGGCGTGGCGCCGCAGCCAGCGCTAATGTGCGGGCAGCGCGCGCCGGTACGCCGCCGGCGTCGCCCCGAACTCGCGCGTGAACAGCTTGATGAACGCGCTCGCGCTGGCATAACCGAGATCCATGGCGACCGTGGTCACCGGCTTGTCCGCGGCCAGCATTTCGAGCGCCCGCATCAGGCGCGCGCGCTGGCGCCAGGCGACGAACCCAAACCCGGTTTCAGCGGCGAAGCGGCGCGTGAGTGTACGCGAACTCACGGCAGCCCACTGTGCCCACTGTTCCAGGTCGCGCTCGTCGGCCGGGTCGTCGATCAGCGCGCGCGCCACCCTTTGCATGCGCGGATCGCGCGGCAGCGGCAGTCCGAACGGCGCCGGCGGTGCGTGCCGGATCTCGTCGAGGATCACCTGGGCGATGCGCTCGCGCTGCGCGTCGAGCGGTTCCAGCGCCCACGTGGCGGCACGCAGCACCGCTTCGCGCAGCAGACCCGAGGTGCGGATCGTGCAAGGCCGCTGCGGCAGCCCGGCGCATGCCGGCTCGGCGACGTAGGCACTCCAGCCGGCGAACGGTCCGTGCGAGCGCACCGCATGGAAGTGATGCGGCGGCAGCCACACCGCGTGAATCGCCGGCACGATCCACTGGCCATCCTCCACGCCCACCGATAACAGGCCGCGCAAGGATCCCATTAACTGCCCGCGCGCGTGCCGGTGGCCGGAAGAAGCACGTTCGCTATCCTGGCTGCCCGCTGCCACGATGACCACGGGTCCTTCGGAGGTATTGATGGCGGCGGGATCGAGACTCAGGTCGGACATGGCGGATTCGCGTTATTAGTTGGCCGATATAGTGTACAGCGGACAAGCGGATTTGCTTATGCTGCGGTTTTTATCCACGTGGAGACGCCATGCACGCACAAGATATCCTGCCAGACGATGTGAATGAAGCCAGCTTCCAGGGCCTGACGATACGCAAGGGTACGGTCGCGGCCTTTCTTGCCAATGCGCGCGCCTTCGCCGATCCGGCGCTGGCAGATGCCGCGCGCGCCGCCGTGCAGGCCGACATCGAAGAGGCACTGCCGGCGCTGCGCGCGCTGGGCGTATTCGATGTGTTCGAGATCCGGCACGCATCCCTGCGCGCCTTGATCGAAAAGCGCGAACCGGCCGCCCAACCGGACCTCGATGCGCTGTACGCCGCGCCGTCGGAACGGATCCAGAAAGCGGTGCTGGACCGGCTGGTGCCGGTGCACGAAGACTATCTCGGGGCGGCCACGTTTTTCGCGCTGGCGACCGGCCGCGCGCAGGGACTGGACGTGTCGCCGCGCGGCGGCCCGCCGGGCTTCGTGAAGGTGATCGATGCGCGCACCCTGGCGTTTGCCGACTGGCCGGGGAACAACCGCATCGAATCGATGCGCAACCTGGCCGACGACGAGCGCGCCGCCATGCTGTTCCTGTTCCCGGGCCTGGAAGTATTCATGCGCATCAACGGCCGCGCGCGCGTAAGCACCGACGCCGGCCTGCTCGCAACCTTGGCCGAGGGCGAACGTTTGCCGAAAGCGGCCATCGTGGTGGCGATCGACGAAGTGCTGATGCATTGCGGTAAAGCGGTCAACCGCGCGCGCCTGTGGCGCGAGGAATCGCGCCTGGACCGCGCCGGGCTGCCGACGGTGGGCCAGATGCTGGTGTCGATGGCGATGATCGGCGAGGCCGATGTCGCCCAGGCCAATGCCCATTACGAGCACGCGGTACGCAACGATCTGTATTGAGCGCCCCTGTCGGTCGCCGCTGGTATGCCGCAGGGTTTGACACCGGGCCAATGGCTGGCGTGCGCAAGCGACAGGCGCATGCCCCGTTCGATCCATCTCGCGCTCGCTGTGGTAGGGGATTGCGTGCGAACCGCAGCAAGAGGCAAGAAAATTTTGGCGTAAACACGACAGAACCGCGCGGAAACTGAGATTACGCTGCGCGGGTTTTGACAATATGCCAAATGTACAAGATACTCAACTTCAGTGGAAGCGTTTCCACGAACATCGTTATGGCGGTAAGCATCGGCTGGAAGTGGTTGTCGCCCGCACGTAGTATCCCCAACTATAAATTCGGAGACTTTCAACATGAAGATGAAGAAGATTAACGTCCTGCTGGCATCATTATTGACTGCCGGCACCATAGCCGGTTGTGGCGATAACACGGCGCGCGAGAGCGTCGACGGCGGAAAAGCCCCCGTCTTGCTGGCGCAGACAGGGACGGCAGGAGGTTCCAGCGGCAACAGCGCCGCGATCTGCATACTCCAGGCTGAAAATTATTCCAACGCGTTTGACACCACTGCTGGCAATACAGGTAACCAATACCGCACCGACAACGTCGATATTGAAGCCACTGCCGATGCTGGCGGAGGTTTTGACGTTGGCTGGACTGCCAACGGCGAATGGCTGGCACACAACAACGTCACCTTCCCTACCACCGGCGCCTATACCCTTGCATACCGCGTTGCAGCCCCTTCCGCCGGCGGCGTGATTTCGGCCGACCTCAACGGAGGCACTATCCGGCTGGGCAACACGTCGGTTCCCGCAACGGGCGGCTGGCAGAACTGGACCACGGTGCAGCGCACGATTAACGTCAATGCCGGTACGTACAACCTCGGTACCTTCGTCAGCAGCGCGGGCTTCAACCTGAACTGGATCAGTATCGCCGGCGCGAGCTGCGGCACGCCGCCGCCCGACGGCTGGACCCTGGCCTGGGCGGACGAGTTCAACGGCACTTCGTTGGACAACTCGAAGTGGAACATCGAGGTCAACGGGGACGGTGGCGGCAACAACGAGCTGCAGTACTACACCGCGCGTCCGGAGAATATTCGCGTCACCGGCGGCGAACTGGTGATCGAAGCGCGCAAGGAAGCCTATATGGGCAAGCAGTACACCTCGGGCCGCATTACCACCCAGAACAAGGTCAGCTGGCAGTACGGCCGCATCGAAGCCCGCATGAAAATCCCGACCGGCAAGGGTACGTGGCCGGCCTTCTGGATGCTGGGTAACTCCATCAGCAGTGCGGGCTGGCCCGCAAGCGGTGAAATTGACATCATGGAGCACATCAATTCCGAAGCGGTTAACCATGGCACCATCCACTGGTCGGATCAGAACAACAACTATGCCAATTATGGCGGCCCATCGGGCAACCTGGACTTCTCGCAGTACCACGTGTATGCCGTGGAGTGGGATGCCTCGGCGATCCGCTGGTATGTGGACGGTAACAAGTTCCATGAAGTGAATATCGCCGGCGGCATCAACGGCACCTCGGAGTTCCATGCACCGTTCTTCCTCCTGTTCAACCTGGCCGTCGGCGGCAACTGGCCTGGCAGTCCGGATGGATCGACCGCGTTCCCGAACAAGATGCAGGTTGACTACGTTCGCGTCTATCGCAAGTAATCCGGATCTGGAGAGGAAGCATTTTTCTCTCCATCTGTTCACCCTTCACAGCGCCCCGACAAGGGGCGCTGTTATCTTGGGGCGCGGCTTCGTCGGCAAGGACAGCGGCGCGCTCTTCGCGGCAAGGTCGCGTGACCGGGCTGCCGCGTCAGGCTGGTGGAAACCCTGATCGGCTGCCACGAGCGGCTTCGCAGAAATCGTCGTATTCGAGCGAGATGCCTATGGCGACGGCAAACACTGTTTCCGCTCCCCATTTGCAGCGATCATCGCCGGGCACGGATGCGGTTGACATGACTGACATGCCTGCCTATACTCGATTCACCCCTTTGTGAGGAGGCTATCGTGTCCGCCACCACCAAAAACAAGCCGGGAAGCGCACCGCGTCATTCCGCATCGGAACTGTTCGATCAGCTCGGGATCTTGTTCAACAAGCCCACCGCACTCACTTCTCCCGACAATTTTGCGCGAGAGCTTGAAAAGCCTTTCAGCGCTTTGTATGCGATCCCGCGGCATGAACTCGACGCGGTACAAACGGTGCTCCAGGCGCTGTTGTCGCAAATTGACACGCTCATTCCCGTCGTGGCCCGTCGCGCACTAGATAAGGCCGCTGCCTTGCACCTGCCAAACCGTTCACCCGGTATGGCCACGGGTGGCGGAACGCATTCCCCCGATGAACACGCCAGCAAGCTGGTGGGATCTGCTCCGGATGACATTGCCGCGCTGGAGGAGGACATGACAGTGCGTGCCATTCTGGACGAGGTCCGGCGCCGCAAAGCAAGGCCCATGTCCACCAGAGAATCCGTCCGGGAAGGCGCGGGATTGATGACCTCCATGCGCGCCACATCGGCTGCGACCTTACGCGAGCGCATCGACAAAAGAGAACTCATCACCTCGAGCGAGATGCAGGAAAAATTAGGCATTCGGCGCCAATCGATCAGCGACGCAGTGAAATCGGGACGGCTGTTCGCCATGGTCGGGCCGTCCGGAGAAAATTACTACCCCGCTTTTTACGCCGACGAAAGGTTTGACCGCCGCGCAATCGAAAAAGTGTCGAAGGCATTGGGGACCCTGCCTGCTTCGTCAAAATTCTTCTTTTTTACTACCAAACTATCGACCCTGCAGGAAACACCGTTGCAAGCACTCGAAAAGGGGCGCGTGAAAGAAGTCCTTGTCGCAGCGGCCTCATTTGCCCTGTTTTGAGCATGGGGACGACGCCGCTCAAGCCTCCTCCTGCAAATTTTCACCGAATCGCGCTCGACATCGAGCCGGTATTACCCTCCAGTCTGTATCGGATTTCCGGCCACAACACCGGCGAGCCATTCTTCGGACGCACTGGTGGCTGCCGCTTCGATGATGCGGCCAAACGGTTTGGAACCTGCTATCTCGGGATGGACCTGCAAGTCGCTTTTGCCGAATCGGTACTCCACAATCTCGAACCCATCGGCGGGCGTTTTCTCGTCCCGGAGTCGGAGATTTCCCGACGATTCGCGCTGCACTTTGAAGGGCCAGAATTAAAATTGGCGAATTTGACCGGGTCGTCGTTGCTCTTATCGGGCGGCAACGGAGAACTGACGGGAACATCGGATTACAGGCTTCCGCAGCAATGGGCAAAGGCGGTAGAGGCGCACCCTGAGCGAGTTGACGGACTGATTTATATATCGCGAAGAGTCAGCGGTTCGCTGGCTGTGGTCCTGTTCGAGCGGGACCGGGCGAAACCTGTCCCCATGACAATGGCATCAGCGGTTCCATTGCATGAGCATATCGACTTCGCCAGAACGATTAGCGCATTCAACATCGACATTTCATAAAGCTGCGCCAACCGTCCTGGAAGCTGTACAGAACGATTAATCGTCAGCGACAGGCGGCGGATACCGCATTGGCTCGATCTCCCATATGCGCCCATCCTCTTTTCGCCACGTCAGCTGGCCGATCAATTCCCCTTCAGGGTCGTACAGCCGGATATTTGCCGGGCTACTGACGCCGGGGCCACGCCCGCAGCCCGAACCAATGTGAATGCGCGGTTCGATGAAACCGAAGTCGCACTCCGCGTGCTTCAGGAGGGGCTGGGCCACGTCCATCCACTGATAACGCAATCCTCCGCAACAAAGCGCCCGGGCCGCATGGCGGCGCCCCATGCGCCAGCGCAGCTGGTCCCCGAGTTCGCGTAGCGCATCCGGCGCCTTCATGTACGCGGTATACGCCGGGTACTCGACTGGCTGGCCGGCACGCGCGGCGCCGTATGCACCTTCGAATGCCCTCAGAGGAGCAATGTCCTCCGCCACGCAAACGCACTCGCAATCCATGCACCACGCGGGACGCACATTGACCCACAGCAGATCGGCATCGGCGATTTGCTTGTCCGCCGGCGCCGCGCCCGTGTAATAGTACGCCTCACGAAATTTGAAATCGAATCGTTCATGACAGCTGCTGCAAACGTAGCAATCGGGGAGCATGCGAGGCCTTCGGGCGGATGGGTGGCGAGCCATTATCCGCCTTGTTACTGGCGCCAACAAGCGCGCCGGCCTACCACACCCGATACACCTGCCCCGTCTGCGCCCCTTCCACGCTGCGGCTGTACGCAAGCGCCACGCGGCTGACAGGCGCCGCCTCGAATCCATAAAAGTACGGACCATAAGAGTCGAGCGATTCTTCCAGCACCGTCGGGCTGATGGCATTGATGCGCAAGCCGCGCGGCAGCTCGATCGCGGCGCCGCGCACAAACCCTTCCACCGCGCTATTGATCATGCTGGCCGAGGCGCCAAACCGGATCGGGTGCTCGCCCACGATCCCGCTGATCAGGGTAATCGATCCGCCGTCATTCAAGAACGCCGGGGCCACCTGCGCCACATTCACCTGCCCCATCAATTTGCTGGCGATGCCAACCTGGAACTGCTCCGGTCCCAGTTCGGCCAGCGCGCCGAAATGCACGGCGCCGGCGGCCACCACCACGGCGTCGACCTTGCCGACTTGCTCGAACAGATGCCGCACTTGGGCGATGTCGCGGATATCGGCGCGCACGTCGCCGCTGCTGGCGCCAACGCGCACGATCTCGTGGCGCGCGGCCAGATGGGAAGAGACTGCCTTGCCGATGGTGCCGCTGGCGCCGATGACGATGATTTTCATAGCTACTCCATGTAAGTTGAGAAACGAACGATGCAAGCAATCAGTATCTTTCAGTTAGCAATCAAGATAAATGAGCTAACATGACGGATATTACTTACCAAAAATTCGCAATCAATGGACAAGCTGCGCAGCATGGAGATTTTCACCGCAGTCGTGGACGACGGCAGCCTCACTGCGGCCGCCGCGCGTTTCGATATGTCGGCCGTGATGGTCGGCAAGCACATCCGCTTCCTGGAAGAGCGCCTGGGTGCGCGCCTGCTCGCGCGCACCACGCGGCGTCAGAGCCTGACCGAAATCGGCGAACAGTATGTGGAGCAGTGCCGCAGCATCCTGGCGCAGGTGCGCGCCGCCGAATCGGGCGCGGAAGCGATGCGGCTCGCCCCGCGCGGGCGCCTGCGCATCAGCGCCCCCGTTACCTTCGGCAGCGAGTCGCTCTCGCCGCTGCTGCCAGGCTATCTGGCGCGCCATCCCGAGGTGAGCCTCGACCTGGAATTGAACGACCGCCTGGTCGACGTGGTGGACGATGGCTACGACGCCGCCATCCGCATCGGCGAACTGGATGATTCGGGCATGATCGCGCGCCGCCTGCGCCCTTACCGCATGCTGATCTGCGCCTCGCCCGCCTACCTTGCGCGCCATGGCGAGCCGAGGATGCCGGCCGATCTGGCGGACCACGAATGCCTGGACTTCATGCACTGGAAAAAACTGGTGCGCTGGCGCCTGGGCGACGATGACGGCGCCGCCCAGGCGCGGGTCAGCCGGTTCCGGTCGAACAATGGCCAGGCGCTGAAACAGGCAGCGCTGGCGGGCTTCGGGATTGTGATGCAGGCGGAGGTGATGCTGGCGCAGGAAGTGGCGGCGGGACGGCTGGTATCGCTCCTGGAAGCGCATATTCCGGCGCCGCGCACGATGCATGTCCTGTATCCGCCCGATCGTCAGGCCACGCCGAAACTGACCACCTTCATCGATTTTCTGCTGGAGCACTTCGGCCCGCGGTAGCGCGCCGGGCGCACTACCGCGGGTAAAGCTTAACGCGACGCTTGGGCGACGGACGCCTCGGCCGCTTGCTGGGTCCAGCCGCCGCCGAGCGAACGCGCCACGGCCACGCTGGCCAGCAGGCGCTGGGTGCGGATTTGCGCGGCGGCGCGGTCGGCATTGAGTGAGCTGCGCTGGGCGTCGGTCACGTCCAGGTAGGTCGACAAGCCACGCTCGTAGCGTGCCTGCGCCACCAGAAAGGCGCGCGCCGCGGCCTGCTGCGACTGGGCCTGCACTTCGCCCTGGCGCTGGCGCTGCTGCACGTCCGACAGCGCATCTTCCACTTCGCGCAATGCCGTCAGCAACCTGGTTTCGTGGTTGGCGCGCGCTTCGGCGTAACGTGCCTGCGAGATCGCCAGATTGGCCTTGTTGCGGCCTCCGTCGAAGATCGGCAGCGACAAGGCCAGCGGGCCGATGGAAAACTGGCGCGCACCGCTATTGGTGAGATTGCTCAGGCTCTCGGAAGCGAAACCAAAATTGCCGGTCAGGGTCAGCGAGGGATAAAACGCCCCTTCCGACACCGCCACCTGCGCATTGGCCGCGCGCAGGGCCGCCACGCTCGAGGCCAGGTCCGGCCGCTGCGACAGCAGGCTGGCCGGCAGGCCGACCGGAATGGCCGGCGGCGCCGGCAGGTCCACCTTGGCGGCCGCGGCGATCAGCGGCGACGACGGCGACACGCCCACCAGGGTGGCCAGGCTGTGTTCGAGCAGGTTGCGCTGACGCTGTACTTCGTGCAGGTCCGCTTCGGCGTTGGCGCGCTCGACCCGGGCCCGCGACACATCGAGTTCGTTGGTCAGGCCGGCGTCGAAGCGCGCTTCGACCAGTTGCTGCGATTCGCCGCGGCTCGCCAGGGCGTTCTTGAGGATCGCCATTTCGGCATCCATGCCGCGCAGCTGCCAGTAGGTGCTGGCAACTTGCGCCGACAGCAGCAAGATCACGCCATCGCGGTCGTCCTGGGCCGCCAGGGCCTGGGCGTCGGCCGCTTCCACCACGCGCTTGACCCTGCCCCACAGGTCCAGCTCATACGAGAGCGAACCACCGACAAAATAGTTATCCCCTTTGATCGAGCGGTGGCCCAACGCCAGGCCCTGCGAGGTCTCGGCCGAACTGCGCGCATTGCTCACCGAGGTGCTCAGGTTCACGCTCGGCGACAGCGCCGCGCGCAGGTTGCCCATTTGCGCCTGCGCCTGCAGCAGGCGCTGCGCGGACGCTTTCACACCCGGGTTGTCGCGCACGGCGCGCTGCTCAAGGTCGTTCAGGGTGGTGTCGCCAAATACGCTCCACCAGCTCGCCGGCAGGCGCGCGCCAGCCAGGTTGTCGGCGCTGGCGTGCCGCCAGGCCGGGTTGGCGACGGCGACAGGTTCGACGAAATCGGTGCCGACGGTGGCACAGCCGGACAGCGCCAGCAGCGCGCACAGGATCAGTGGCTTCAAGGTGATTCTCCCTACTTTAATGAGCGCCCGCGCCGGGACCGGACGGGGCTTTGACGTTGTCGGCGAACAGCAGCGCGCCGACGCAAGCGAACAGGAATACGGCCATGATGACAAAGCCATCGTTATAGGCCATGACATAGGCTTCGCGCCGCACCACGCGGTCGATCACCGACAGCGCCTGGTTGGCGGCGCTGGCGGGATCGATGCCGCTGGCCACGAAGGCGGCGGTCAGCTGGTCCAGGCGTTGCTGGACCGGGGCCGAGGTGGCGGTGACCGACTGGCCGATGATCGCCGAGTGGAAGTGCTCGCGGTTGGTGAGCGTGGTGGCCAGCATGGCGATGCCGATCGAGCCGCCCAGGTTACGCGTCATGTTGAACAGGCTCGATGCCGACGAGGTGTCGGCCGGCGCGATCTTGTGCATCGCGAAGCTCGACAAGGTCAGCATGATGAAAGGCTGGCCCAGGGCGCGCACGACCTGAGACCAGAAAAGCTGGTCGTATCCGGTGGTCGCATCCATGTGCGAATTCATCAGGCACGAAATGCCGAACAGGGTCAGGCCGATCGAGCACAGGATGCGGTTGTCGACCTTGGACGAGAGCGCGGCGGCGAACGGCATGACGAACAGTTGCGGCAGGCCGGCCCACATGATGACTTCACCGATCTGCATCGGGGTGTAGCCGGCGATCTGGCCCAGGTACAGCGGCAGCAGGAACGAGGAACCGTACAAGCCCATGCCGATCACCGCCGACAAGATCGTGGCGACGATGAAGTTGCGCTGGCCGTACAGGCGCAGGTTCACGAACGGATCGGGGCGCGTCAGGCTGGTGACGGCCCATCCCACCAGGCCAATCAACGACAGGGAGGCGAACAGGATGATGAAGTTCGAATCGAACCAGTCCTTCGAATTGCCCTCTTCGAGGAAGATGGTCAGGCTGCCGAGGCCCATGGCCATCATGGCGATGCCGAGCCAGTCGGCCTTGATCAGCAGGCGAAGGTTGCTGGGGCTGCGGTCCAGGCCCCACCAGATACCGCCGATCAGCAGCAGTCCGGGCACCCAGTTGATGTAGAAAATCGATGGCCAGCCGTAGATTTCGGACAGGTAGCCGCCCAGGGTCGGGCCCATGGCCGGTGCCAGGGTCGCGGTCAGGCCGAAGATGGCCATGCCGACCGAACGGCGCGAGGCCGGCAGCTTGGCCATGACCAGGGTCATCGCCATGGGAATCAGGGCGCCGCCGGTAAAGCCTTGCAGCGCGCGGAACACGATCATGCTTTCCAGGTTCCAGGCGTAGCCGCACAAGGTCGAGAACACCAGGAACAGCGAGGTGGTGCCCATCATGTACATGCGCATGCCGAACACGCGCGCCAGCAGCGCGGTCATCGGGATGACGACGATTTCGGCGCACAGGTAGGCGGTGGAAATCCACGACCCCTCTTCCTGGGTGGCCGAGAGGGTGCCCAGGATGTCCTTGAGCGAGGCATTGGTGATCTGGATGTCCAGGATCGCCATGAAAGCGCCCAGCATGCCGGCGGCGACGGCGATCCAGGTGCGCAGGTCGACCTTTTCGGAGATCGGCGGCGCTGCCGCCATTGCGCCGGCGGTCATGGTGTTGGTCGGGCTGCTCATGAAATAGGCTTAGTGGGCTGCAGGGGCGGCCGGGGCGGTCGCGGTCTTGGTGGCAGGAGCTTCCTGACCGAGTTCGATCTCGGCCATTGCCGACATGCCCGGCACCAGGCGCCCTTGCAGGGCCTTGACGTCTTCGGCACGCAATACGATCTTGACCGGCACGCGCTGGACGATCTTGGTGAAGTTCCCGGTGGCGTTATCGGCCGGCAGCAGCGCGAACTGGTTGCCCGAGGCTGGCGAGAAGCTGTCGATGCGGCCGACCAGCGGATGCTTCGGCATGGCGTCGATCACGACGTGGACCGTCTGGCCGGGCTGCAGGCCGGCGAGCTGGGTTTCCTTGAAATTGGCGGTGATCCAGACGTCGTCCTGCACGATGGCGGCGAGCTGCTGGCCGGGCTGCACGCGGGCACCCACTTCCACGCTGCGGCGGCCAAGGCGCCCGTCGACCGGCGCCACGATGCGGTTGTAGGCCAGCTGCTGCTGGGCGTCCTTCAACTGGGTTTGCAGGACCTTGATCTGGGCCTTGACGACATCGCGCGCGGCGCCGGCGGCGGTGATCTGGGCCTGGGCCGCGACCACGGTGCCGCGGCGCGCCGAGACGTCGGCCACCGCACCGGCGCGGCCGGCGTTGGCGGCATCGAGTTCGGCTTTCGAGACGGCTTTCATCTGCGAGGTATACAACTGGCCGAAACGCTCGGCATCCTGTTTGGCGCGCAGCAGCTGCGCTTCCGATTGCAGCACCTGGGCCGAAGCGGCGGCGGCTTGCGCGCGCACCTGTTCGACCTGGGCGTCGGCCTGCAGCACCTGCTGCTGGGCGCTGGCGATCTGCGCCTGGATCTGTTCGACCTTGACCCGCTGGTCGGCCGGATCGAGTTCGGCGATCAGGTCGCCGGCCTTGACGCTCTGGTTATCTTCCACCAGCACCTTGGTCACCACGCCGGCGATGCGGGCCGATACCGGGTGCACGTGGCCGGAGACGTAGGCGTTCTCGGTTTCGACGAAATGGGAGCTGCGGTACCACATGCGGCCACCGGCACCAATCGCCAGCAGGGCGATCAGGGCCAGAATGCCGCGCACGCGCCAGTTGGGCGGCGTCGCGGCGGGCGCCTGGACGGGTGGAACGGCGGCGAGGGCTTGCGGCTCGGCCTTGGCTGGTGCTTGCGACATGGTACTGCTCCGATAATGAAATGGGGTAGGGTCATTATTCCCTAAGCATTTAGCCAAGTCAAGAAATGAAACGGTTGCATTTCATTTTATTTTGAATTAGAGTGACGGCATGATGACAGCCATCCCTGCCCCACCCGTACCGGCCGCCAAATCGGCGGGCCGGCCGCGCGCTTGCGAGCTCGAAGCGCGCCACAACAATCTGATCGAAACCGCCGGCCAGTTGATGCTCAAGCATGGCTATGGCAAGGTCAGCCTGGAAACCATTGCGCGCGAAGCCCACGTGGCGGTGCGCACGATTTACGTCAAGTTCGGCGGCAAGGCCGGTTTGTTCCAGGCGGTGCTCAAGTCCAACCGCAGCCGCTTTTTCGCTGCCAACGCGGTGGAACAGGACATGCGCCCGCTCAAGCAGGTCATCTCCGAATTCAGCCTGCAGTTTTTCGACATGATCAGCGCGCCGGAAGCGTTAAGCATGCAGCGCATGGTGATCGCGGAAGCGCCGTCCAATCCGGAATTGTCGGCATCGTTTTACGAAGCGGGTCCGCGCCAGACCCGCGAGATGCTGATGCGCTATTTCGCGCGGCCGGACATCCGCTCCCAGTTGCGCGAGGATCTGGCGCTGGAACTGATTCCGACCTTTCTGCTCAACTGCGTGCAGGGCGAATACTTCGGCCGGTTCTTGTTTCAGCCGGCGCCGCAGGCACGGGAAGACGTGGTGAAGGCATTGGAGCAGCGTCTGGATCTGTTTTACCGCAGCGTTCTGCGCGCGCCCTGAGGCGGCAGCGTGCCGCGTGCCCGGCAGAATGTGCGTCATCGCACCGAAGTGGTGCATCATTTCTGTCAAAGTTCAGTCTTTCAAGGAGGATGTATGAGCAAGTCTGCTCGCTACGAATGGCATGACCAGCAAGCGTCACTGAATGAACGGATGAAGGTTTTTTTGGAAAACCCGAATATGGAACAACTCGAAGCGGTGGTCGCGGAGATGCACGCGTATGCGGCCGCCGCGCGCTCGGGGAATATTGAGATTCCTACGCGGTGGGTGAGTTTTCACTAAGAGATACTACCCCACCGTCGTTCCTGGCACTGCCAGAAACGACTTCCCGCGCAGGCGCACTGCTGTCCGGAATAAAGTGGGTTGACAACGTTAAAAGGGTTGCAGGTATTGGTTTACGAGGGTTAACCTCTGTTTGCCAACTTAAAAACCAAACCTGCAACATGTTCAGCATAACTACTTTTCAGCGTTTAATGAAGGGGCTCCCGCGAGGAACCTTCGCTCAACTAGTCGAACGGCACAATGCCGACAAATATTGCAAGAAGTTCGGGCATTGGGATCATCTCATTGCCATGCTCTACGCGCAGATCAGTGAGGCGAAGGGGTTGCGACCACTGGAGACTGGCTTCAACAGTCATGTCGCGCATCACTACCATCTTGGTACGTCAGCGATCAAGCGCTCCACCTTGGCTGACGCCAATGAGAATCGATCTGACACGGTGTTTAGTGATACCGCTGCCTGGTTGATGGGGAAGGTGTCGCGTAAGCTGCGCCAGCAAAGCAATGATCTGATGTATTTGCTTGACTCCACCTCGTTGACGTTGAAGGGACGGGAGTTTGAGAGGTGGACGCCCGAGAATAGCACTCGCAATACGCAAGGCTTGAAGCTGCACGTTTTGTATGATGCCCATGATGCAATCCCTGTCTGGCACGACATTAGCCACCCCAACGTCAATGACGTTGAACGGGCAGTTGACGTACCGCTCGAAGCGAACGCGCTCTATGTATTTGACAAGGGCTATTGCGATTTCAATTGGTGGAAATCCATTGACGAGGCCAACGCGCGCTTTGTTACTCGTTTCAAGAACAACGCCGCTGTCAACGTCCTGCAGAAATCGGACATCCCTGCTGATGATGCGCACATCGTGCTCAGCGACGAAATCGTTACTTTCAAGCACAAACGGCTCGGCGGAAAACGGATCAATCTCTACTTTGGGAAGCCTTTGCGCCGTGTCATCGTGGCGCGGCCGAACAAAGATACGCCCATCGTTCTGGCTACTAACGACTTCGACAGTAGTGCCATGGAAATTGCCCAGCACTACAAAAAGCGCTGGGCAATCGAGCTGTTCTTCAAATGGATCAAGCAGCACCTCAAGATCAAGCAGTTCCTCGGACGATCTGAAAATGCGGTCCGGATTCAGATACTTACCGCTCTCATCAGTTATTTGTTGGTTGCACTGTTCAACGAGTCCAACCGTGTGAAACGGACCCTGTGGGATTGCCTTTGCTTCGTCCGCGCAACCCTATTTCAACGTACGGACACCGAAGATTTACATGATCGCCGACGACGACAAGCGGCGCACGAATTCGCAGAAATTCAAGGATGCCTCTTCTCGTGAGCGCGTCAAGAAAATTATTCCGGACGACAGTGCGCGCAGGCGGGAACCCAAGTTCGTCGAGTCGACTGTGACTACGGTACGGAATTGGGTTCCCGCCTGCGCGGGAACGACGGTCTTTAATTTTTAGGTTACAAAAAAAAGCCCCGTTGACGCAGGCGTGAACGGGGCTTTTTTTATTTGCGGCGCTTACTTCTTGCGCACCGGCGGCAAGTCCGTGCACACGCCTTCATACACTTCCGCCGCCATGCCGATCGATTCGCCCAGGGTCGGATGCGGGTGAATCGTCTTGCCGATATCGATGCCATCGGCACCCATCTCGATCGCCAGCGCGATTTCCCCGATCATGTCGCCCGCATGCGTGCCGACGATGCCGCCACCGACAATGCGGTGCGTCTCGGCGTCGAACAGCAGCTTGGTAAAGCCCTCGTCGCGGCCATTGGCCACCGCGCGGCCGCTCGCGGCCCAGGGGAAGTGCCCCTTCTCCAGCTTGATGCCCTTCGCTTTCGCCTCGTCCTCGGTAATGCCGACCCATGCCACTTCCGGATCGGTGTAGGCCACCGATGGAATCACCTTGACGTCGAAGAAAGCCTTCTCGCCATGCGCCGCTTCGGCGGCGACGTGCGCTTCATGCACCGCCTTGTGCGCCAGCATCGGCTGGCCCACCAGGTCGCCGATGGCGAAGATATGCGGCACGTTGGTGCGCATTTGCGCGTCAACCGGAATGAAACCGCGGTCGGTGACCGTCACGCCAGCCTTGTCGGCCGCGATCTTGCCGCCGTTCGGGCTGCGGCCGACGGCAACGAGCACCATGTCGTAAATCTGCGGCTCGGGCGCGGTGACGCCGGCTTCCGCCGCTTCGAACGAGACCTTGATGCCCTCTTCCAGCGCTTCCACGGCCACCGTCTTGGTCTTGGTCATGACCTTGTCGAAGCGCTTCTCGTTGAACTTCTGCCAGACCTTGACCATGTCGCGGTCGGCGCCCTGCATCAGGCCATCGAGCATCTCGACCACGTCGATGCGGGCACCGAGGGTCGAGTAGACGGTGGCCATTTCCAGGCCGATGATGCCGCCGCCGATGACCAGCATGCGTTTCGGGATCTGGCGCAGTTCCAGCGCGCCGGTCGAATCGACGATGCGCGGATCTTTCGGCACGAACGGCAAATTGACGACAGCCGAACCGGCGGCAATGATCGCCTTCTGGAACTGGACTACCTTCTTGCTGCCGTCGGCGGCGGTCACTTCGATGTGGTTGGCGCTGACGAACTGGCCGACACCCTGCACCACATTCACCTTGCGCATCTTGGCCATGCCCGCCAGGCCGGTGGTCATCTTGGTGATGACCTTGTCCTTGTAGGCGCGCAGCTGGTCGATGTCGACTTCCGGCTTGGCGAAGCTGATGCCGTGCTTGGACATGGCTTGCGTTTCATCGATCACGGCGGCCACGTGCAGCAGCGCTTTCGATGGAATGCAGCCCACGTTCAGGCACACGCCGCCGAGCGACGCGTAACGCTCGATCAGCACCGTGTTCATGCCCAGGTCGGCCGAACGGAACGCCGCCGAATAGCCGCCGGGACCCGCACCCAGCACCATCATTTCGCATTCGATGTCGACCTTGCCGTCGTACTTGGCCATGACCGGCGCAGGGGCTGCGGCAACCGGCGCCGCAGGAGCCTGAGCTGCGGCTGGTACGGCTGGTGCGGCTGCTGCGGGAGCGGCAGCAGGTGCGGCAGCGGCAGGAGCCGCCGCTGCGTCACCGGCAACGTCCAGCACCAGCAGCATCGAGCCTTCGGCTATCTTGTCGCCCACCTTGACCTTGATTTCCTTGACCACGCCGGCGTGGCTGGCAGGGATTTCCATGCTGGCCTTGTCGGATTCGACGGTGATCAGGGACTGGTCGACCTTGATCGTGTCGCCCACCTTGACCATCACTTCAATGACTTCGACTTCCTTGAAGTCGCCGATATTCGGTACTTTTACCTCGATTGTGCTCATCGCTGTGTCGTCCTTATAACAAGGTCTTGCGCAGATCGGCCATCACTTCGGCCAGATAAGCGGTGAAGCGCGCGGCCATGGCACCGTCGATCACGCGGTGATCGTACGACAGCGACAGCGGCAGCATCAGGCGCGGCTGGAATGCCGCGCCGTCCCACACCGGCTTCATGGAGGACTTGGACAGGCCAAGGATCGCCACTTCCGGTGCGTTGATGATCGGCGTGAAGGCCGTGCCGCCAATGCCGCCGAGCGACGAGATGGTGAAGGTCGCGCCCTGCATGTTGGCGGGACTGAGCTTGCCGTCGCGCGCCTGGGCCGACAGCTCACCCATTTCGACGGCGATCTGCGAGATCGATTTCTTGTCGGCGTCCTTGATGACCGGGACCATCAGGCCGTTCGGGGTGTCGGCCGCGAAGCCGATGTTGTAGTACTGCTTGAGAATCAGGTTGGCGCCGGTGGCGTCGATCGATGCATTGAACGCCGGGTACTTCTTGAGCGCGGCGACGCTGGCCTTGATCACGAAAGCGAGCATGGTCAGCTTGACGGTCGACTTGGACTTGGCCAGAGCGGCGTTCGAATCGACGCGGAACTGTTCGAGGTCGGTCACGTCGGATTCGTCGAACTGCGTCACGTGCGGGATCATCACCCAGTTGCGGTGCAGGTTCGGGCCGCTGATTTTCTTGATGCGCGACAGCGGCAGCAGTTCGGTCGGGCCGAATTTGCTGAAGTCGAGCGATGGCCATGGCAGCAGGTCCAGACCCACGCCGGAACCGCCGCCGGACGCCTTGCTGCCGTTGCCCGGCGACTCGCTCGCGAGCACGCCCTTGACGAAGTTCTGCACGTCTTGCTGGGTGATGCGGCCTTTCGGTCCGCTGCCGGCCACGCGCAGCAGATCGACGCCGAGTTCGCGCGCGAACTTGCGGATCGATGGCGAGGCGTGGGCCTTGGCGTTCGATTGGGCTGGTGCGGCTGCTGCCGCTGGTGCAGGGGCTGCGGCCGGTGCCGGTGCTGCTGCCGGAGCGGCGGCCGGTGCGGCAGCAGGCGCCGGAGCGGCTGCTTGCGCTGCTGCTGGTGCTGCTGCGGCAGGTGCGGCAGGTGCGGCAGGTGCGGCAGCCGCATCATCGCTTTCGAGGATCAGCAACAGCGCGCCTTCGGCGACCTTGTCACCGACCTTGATTTTGAGTTCCTTGACCACGCCTGCGTGGCTGGATGGGATCTCCATGCTGGCCTTGTCGGATTCGACCGTGATCAGCGACTGGTCGACTTTGATGGTGTCGCCCGGCTTGACCATCAGTTCGATGACTTCGACTTCCTTGAAGTCGCCGATGTCCGGGACTTTGACTTCCACAATGCTCATAGCGTTTACTCCGTTCTTATTCGTTTAGTCGCGCGACGGCTCACCGCACTTGGGTTCCCGCCTGCGCGGGAACCCAAGTCAAGCGCGGGGCCGGAACGCCGGGCAAAGTTACTGGGTCACCGGATTCGGCTTGTCAGGATTGATGCCGTACTTGGCAATCGCTTCCGCCACCACCGAGGTGGCAATCGCGCCTTCGTCGGCCAGCGATTTGAGCGCCGCTACCACGATGTAGTAACGGTTCACTTCAAAGAACTCGCGCAGCTTGACCCGGCTGTCGGAACGGCCGAAACCATCGGTACCGAGCACCTTGTAGGTGCGGCCCTTCGGCATGAACGCGCGGATCTGTTCCGCGAACAGGCGCATGTAGTCGGTCGTGGCGATGATCGGACCGGTGGTCTTTTCCATCAGCTGCGTGACATACGGCAGGCGCGGCGCGTCGGTCGGGTGGACCATGCTCCAGCGCTCGGCGTCCTGGCCGTCACGGGCGATCAGGGTCAGCGACGGCGCCGACCACACGTCGGCCGCGATGCCGAAGTCCTTCTGCAGCAGTTCGGCCGCGAAGATCGATTCGCGCAAAATGGTACCGGAGCCGACCAGCTGCACGCGCTGCTTGACGCTGGCGTCGCCCGCCTTCAGCAGGTACATGCCTTTCAGGATGCCCGCTTCCGTGCCCGGCGTCAGGCCTGGCTGCTCGTAGTTCTCGTTCATCAGGGTGATGTAGTAGAACACGTCTTCCTGCTCCGCCACCATGCGGCGCAGGCCGTCCTGGACAATGACCGCCACTTCATGCGCGAAGGTCGGATCGTACGGCAGGCAGTTGGGAATGGTCGCCGCCATCACATGGCTGTGGCCATCTTCGTGCTGCAAGCCTTCGCCGTTCAGGGTCGTACGGCCAGCGGTGCCGCCCATCAGGAAGCCGCGTGCGCGCATGTCGCCCGCGGCCCACGCCAGGTCGCCGATGCGCTGCATGCCGAACATCGAGTAAAAGGTGTAGAACGGGATCATGATCCGGTTGTTGGTCGAGTACGAGGTCGCCGCGGCGATCCACGAGCTCATGCCGCCCGCTTCGTTGATGCCTTCCTGCAGAATCTGGCCGGCCTTGTCTTCGCGGTAGTACATGACCTGGTCTTTATCAACCGGCTCGTACAACTGGCCCTGTTGATTGAAGATGCCGATCTGGCGGAACAAGCCTTCCATGCCGAAGGTCCGCGATTCGTCGACCAGGATCGGCACGATGCGCTGGCCCAGGTTCGGGTCGCGCAGCAAGGTCGAGATGATGCGAACGAACGATTGCGTGGTCGAGATTTCACGGCCTTCGGCGGTCGCGTCCAGGACGTTCTGGAATGCGGAGAGCGCAGGCACCGGCAGCGATTCGGCCGCTTGCGGACGGCGCTGCGGCAGGTAGCCGCCCAGCAGTTCGCGGCGCTTGTGCAGGTAGACCATTTCCGGCGCATCGTCGGCCGGCTTGAAGAACGGGATCTCGGCCAGCTTGTCGTCCGGGATCGGGATCGCAAAGCGGTCGCGCATTTCGCGGATCGCTTCGTCGTCGAGCTTCTTGGTCTGGTGCGCGGTGTTGCGCGCTTCGCCGGACTTGCCCATGCCGAAGCCCTTGACGGTTTTCACCAGCAGGACGGTCGGGCTGCCCTTGTTTTCCTGGGCGATCTTGAAGGCGGCGTAGATCTTGTGCGGATCATGACCACCACGGGTCAGGCGCCAGATATCGTCGTCGGTCATGTTGGCGACCATTTCCAGCAGCTTCGGATGCTTGCCGAAGAAGTTCTTGCGCACGTAGGCGCCGTCCTTGGCCTTGTAGTTCTGGTATTCGCCGTCGACGGTTTCCATCATCACGCGCTGCAGGATGCCGTCCTTGTCCTTGGCCAGCAGGGCGTCCCAGCCCGGACCCCAGATGACCTTGACCACGTTCCAGCCGGCGCCGCGGAAGTCCGCTTCGAGTTCCTGGATGATCTTGCCGTTGCCGCGCACAGGGCCGTCAAGGCGCTGCAGGTTGCAGTTCACGACCATCACCAGGTTGTCGAGGCGTTCGCGCGCGGCCATGCCGATCGCGCCCATCGATTCCGGCTCGTCCATCTCGCCGTCGCCGCAGAACACCCAGACCTTGCGGTTGGAGGTGTCGGCGATCGAGCGCGCGTGCAGGTACTTGAGGAAGCGCGCCTGGTAGATCGCCATCAGCGGGCCCAGGCCCATCGAGACGGTCGGGAACTGCCAGAAGGTCGGCATCAGTTTCGGGTGCGGGTAGGACGACAAGCCCTTGCCGTCGACTTCGCGACGGAAATTGAGCATCTGGTCTTCCGACAGGCGGCCTTCGAGGAAGGCGCGCGCGTAGATACCCGGCGAGGAGTGGCCTTGCAGGTACAGCAGGTCGCCGCCGTGGTCCGCGGTCGGGGCACGCCAGAAGTGATTGAAGCCGATGCCGAGCATGTTCGCCAGCGAGGCGAAGCTCGAAATGTGGCCACCCAGGTCGCCGTCGGCGCGGTTGGCCTTGACCACCATCGCCATCGCGTTCCAGCGCATCCACGAGCGCAGGCGCTCTTCGTACTCCAGGTTACCGGGGCAGTGTTCTTCGAGGTGGGTGGGGATGGTGTTGACGTAGGCGGTGTTGCTGGAAAACGGGATGTGGGCGCCGCGGCGGCGGGCCAGGTCGACCATGCGCTCCATCAGGTAGTGCGCGCGGTCGGTGCCCTCATTTTCAATGACGGCTTCGAGCGCGTCGAGCCACTCCTTGGTTTCGAGCGTGTCGGGATCGTTGGCGGCTGCTGCCGTCAACTGGTCGAGTTGAGCTGACATTGATGCGTCTCCTTTGTTAGTGCCCTACCCGATCGACATCGACGGCGGACGTTTTGCTGATTATTTACCAATACCCAAATTTAGTGGAGCAATTCTAACAGTAGTTTTCCGCTTTTTCAAATAGCGATATATCGTTTCATATTATGGGATTTGACTTGACGTGAACGTAAAGTTCACCTTTCCTTCAAGGCAAGAGTATGGGTAGTTCCGGGGATTTGGGGCACGCGATAGCAGCAGTGGCTTTATAATCCCGCTTTTGTCCCACGCTTTTCTCCCCCACTCTTTTCCCGGCTAAAAATCATGTCCGCTCAACTGATCGATGGTGTTCTCCTCTCCCAACAATTACGCGCAGAAATCAAGCAGCGCGCCAGTGTCCTGACCGCCAAGGGCAAGCAGCCCGGGCTGGCAGTGATTTTGGTGGGAGAAGATCCGGCCAGCCACGTGTACGTGCGCAACAAGGTCAAGGCGTGCGCGGACGTGGGCTTTCATTCGATCCTGGAAAAGTACGATGCCGACCTGACCGAAGCGGCCCTGCTCGACCGCATCGCTAGCCTGAACAGCGACCCGGCGATCCACGGCATCCTGGTACAGATGCCGCTGCCCAAGCACATCAATCCGAACAAGGTGATCGAGGCGATCTCCACCACCAAGGATGTGGACGGCTACTCGGTGCTCAGCGCCGGCGAACTGATGACCGGCCTGCCGGGTTTCCGCCCGTGCACGCCGTATGGCTGCATGAAATTGATCGAAAGCACCGGTTACGACTTGCGCGGCAAGCACGCGGTCGTCATCGGCCGCAGCAACACGGTCGGTAAGCCAATGGCGCTGCTGCTCTTGCAAGCGAACGCCAGCGTGACCATATGCCATAGTGCGACCCCGGACCTGGCTTACCACACGCGCCAGGCCGACGTGGTCGTGGCCGCCGTGGGGCGCCGCAACACCTTGACCGCCGACATGGTCAAACCCGGTGCGATCGTGATCGATGTGGGCATGAACCGCGACGATAACGGCAAACTGTGTGGCGATGTCGATACCGCGGCGGTGCGCGAGGTGGCCTCGCACATCACGCCCGTGCCGGGCGGCGTGGGGCCGATGACGATTACCATGCTGCTGATGAACACGGTCGAAGCGGCCGAGCGCGGCTAAACCCGCAGCTTGCCGGCGCGGCAAGCCGACGCGCCTGACAATTTAATTGAAAACGACATGAGGAAAACACGATGACGACCGATACCAGCAATCCCCTGCTCGATTTCAGCGACCTGCCACGTTTTAATGACATCAAGCCGGAGCATGTCACGCCGGCTATCGACCAGCTGATCGCGCATGCGAGCGCGGTCGTGGCCGAGCTCGAAGCGCCCAGCGACGACGTAACGTGGGACAACTTTGTCATCCCGCTCGAAGAAGCGACCGAACAGCTGGGCCGCGCCTGGGGCGTGGTCAGCCACCTCAACAACGTGATGGACACGCCCGAACTGCGTGCCACCTACAACGACAACCAGCCGAAAGTGACCGAATTCTGGACCGCGCTGGCCCAGAACGAAGCCTTGTTCGCGAAATACAAGGCGGTCCGCGCCAGCAGCGCCTATGACGCGCTGTCGCCGGCGCGCAAGCGCATCGTCGAAAACGCCCTGCGCGACTTCCGCCTGGGCGGCGCCGAATTGCCCGAGTCTAAAAAAGAGCGCTTCGCTGAAATCCAGGAACAGCACGCGAGCATCTCGACCCGTTTCTCGGAAAACGTGCTCGACGCCACCAACGACTACAAGCTCATGGTCGACGATGAGGCCGACCTGGCCGGCCTGCCGGACGACGTCAGGCAGGCGGCGCGCGCCGCCGCCGAGAAGGATGGCAAGGCTGGCTGGGAGTTCACCCTGCACTTCCCCTCCTACTTCCCGATCCTGCAATTTGCCGACAAGCGCGAGTTGCGCGAAACGATTTACCGCGCCAGCTCCACGAAAGCGTCGGAACTGGGCACCGTGTTCAGCGAGCTCGAAAAGTGGGATAACAGCAGCAACATCGCCAGTTTGCTGAAATTGCGCGATGAAGAAGCCAAATTGCTCGACTATCGCAATTTCGCCGAAGTCTCGCTGGTGCCGAAGATGGCCCAGAGCCCCGAGCACGTGATCGAATTCCTGGAAGACCTGGCACGCCGCGCGCGTCCGTTCGCCGAGCAAGACCTGGCCGAACTGCGCGCCTTCGCCAGGGATGAACTGGGTATCGAGCAGGTCGAAGCCTGGGACCTGACCTACGCCTCTGAAAAACTGCGCGAGCGCCGCTATGCCTTTTCGGCCCAGGAAGTGAAGGAATACTTCCCCGAGCCGAAAGTCGTGGACGGCCTGTTCCGCCTGGTGCAAAGCCTGTTCTCGGTCCGGATCTTGCCCGACACGGCCGCCGTCTGGCATCCGGACGTGCGTTTCTTCCGCATCGAGCGCGACGGCAAGCTGGTCGGCCAGTTCTACCTCGACCTGTACGCGCGCAGCGGCAAGGGCGGCGGCGCCTGGATGGACGACGCGCGCGGACGCCGCCTGCAAACCGGCGGTACCCTGCAAACGCCAGTGGCCTACCTGACCTGCAACTTCACGCCGCCGGCCACGGTCGACGGCCAGTTGCAGAGCTCGCTGTTCACACACGACGAAGTGACCACCCTGTTCCACGAATTTGGCCATGGTTTGCATCATATGCTGACCCAGGTCGATGAAATCGCCGTGTCCGGCATTTCCGGAGTGGAGTGGGACGCGGTCGAGCTGCCATCGCAATTCATGGAAAATTTTTGCTGGGAATGGGATGTGCTGCAACACATGACCGCCCACGTGAAGACGGGCGAGCCGCTGCCGCGCGCGCTGTACGACAAGATGTTGGCCGCCAAGAACTTCCAGTCCGGCCTGCAAACCCTGCGCCAGGTGGAGTTTTCCCTGGTCGACATGCACCTGCACTACGACTTCGATCCGGCCAGCGCGCAAACGGTGCAGGAATTGATCAACGATGTGCGCCAGAAGTTTTCGGTCATGATGCCGCCCGCATTTAACCGTTTCCAACACTCTTTCGGACATATTTTTGCCGGAGGGTACGCCGCCGGTTACTATAGCTACAAGTGGGCTGAAGTATTATCCGCCGACGCTTACGCCGCCTTTGAAGAAGCGGTCGAGGCGGGAGGCGGAGCCCTGTCCGAAGAAACCGGTAAACGCTTCCAGCAAGAGATACTGGCCGTCGGCGGTTCGCGCCCCGCGCTCGAATCGTTCAAGGCCTTCCGCGGCCGCGAGCCCAGTATCGATGCGCTGTTGCGCCACAGCGGCATGCAGTCCTGAAAGACCGTGCCAGCAGGAGAATTGTAATGACAGCAACAAAAATGATGACTGGCACGATGATGGCACTGCTGCTGTGCGCGGGCGGCGCCGCTGCACAGCAGATGTACAAATGGGTCGATGCCTCGGGCAAGGTCACGTTCAGCGACCAGCCGCCGCCGGCCAACACCAAGCCGGTGGAAATCAAGGCCGGCGCCGGCGGCTCGGCCAGCGTGCAACTGCCATATGCATTGGCGCAGGCGGTGCGCGCGCATCCGGTGGTGCTCTACACACGCGCCAAGTGCAATTTTTGCGACCAGGCGCGTACTTTCTTGAAAGAGCGCGGCATTCCGTTTGCCGAGAAAACCGTGCAAACCGCTTCCGACGAAGCCAAGCTCAAGGAAGCGGGCAGCGATGGCCGCTTGCCATTCATCAAGGTTGGCCGTGCCAAGTCGACTGGCTTTGAATCCGGCGCATGGAATACCATGCTGACCGAGGCTGCGTATCCGGAAAAGAAAATCCTGCCGTCGAACTACCAGTACCCACAACCGACCTCGGCAGCACCGCCGGAGCCGGTGGTGCCGAAAGCCGATGACAATGCCAAGAATGTCGACGACGCCAGGCGGGCGCCGAAGCAGGAAAAGACGCCGCCTTCCGACTTCGTGTTCTGAGCACGCCGATGACGCGAATCGATTTCCATACCAACATCCCGGACAAGCTGAGCTACGCCTGCCGGCTGGCGCGCAAGGCCTATGCCAGCCGCGCCAGGGTGGTGCTGCTGGCCGAGGATACGGCCCAGGCGGCGGCGCTGGATGCGGCCCTGTGGACCTTGTCGGAAACCGATTTCCTGCCGCATGTGATGGCCAGCGACCCGCTGGCCGCGCACACGCCCATCATCATCACCGACCGCGACGATGCCGAGCTGCCGCATTACGACATGCTGGTGAACCTGACGCGGGCCACGCCGGCCCAGCTCGGGCGTTTCCAGCGCGTGTTCGAAATCATTTCCACCGATGACAGCGACGCTGCCGCCGGGCGCAAGCGTTACGTCGCCTACAAGCAGCAATCCTATCCACTGACCCACTTCGTCGCAGGCCAGTCATGACCCAGGCTCGTCCGTTCGACCCGAATATCCCCGTCCTGACGGAATTGTTTTCCGACCAGGGCGAGGCGCAAGCCGACCCCGGCGCGCAGCCGGCGGCGCAGGAACCCCTGCTGGCGGACTGGAGCGACCCGGAATGGGCGGCGCTCGAACGCCGCCTGTCCGAACGCATCCTCCAGCAAATCCAGGGAAGAGTCGACTTCGTGCTCGAACAGCGCCTGCGCGACAGCATGGAACAGGTGCTGCAGCATGCCGTGGCCGGGCTCACGGCCGAGCTGCGCACCGGCCTGCACGACACCATCGAGAGCATCGTGGTGCGTGCGGTGGCCCAGGAACTGAGCCATCTGCAGAGCCAGAAGTAGCCTGCCCGCGCCTGCCGTCCGGGCAGCTCCTTTCATTTGCTTACAAAACAGCGGCAATCCGGCGCACCCCGGCGTGCACGCAATGCCTGCACCTGCGTTGATGGTGAGATGGCTCAAATTGTTGCTAAAATTTTGACAATCGGCTTTGCGAAGCATTTAATTTGTTGTACCTTTTGCCCTACATAAAATTTTCGAAACGGCGCCACGAGCGCTGTCTGTTTTCAATCCAATGGAGAATGCACATGCAGTTCACGACCAAACTCATTCCACTCGCAATCGCCATGGCATTTGCCGGCAGTGCCAGCGCCCAGGACGTCGTCAGGATCGGCCACGTTGCGCCGATCTCCGGCGCCAGCGCGCACTTGGGCAAGGATAACGAGAACGGCGCCAAGATGGCCGTGGAAGAATTGAACGCCAAGGGCTTCATGATCAATGGTAAGAAAGCCAAGCTGGAACTGGTGCTGGAAGATGACGGCGCCGATCCCAAGCAGGGCACGGCCGTGGCGCAGAAGCTGGTCGATGCCAAGGTGCAGGGCGTGATCGGCCACCTCAATTCGGGCACCACCGTACCGGCTTCGCGGATTTACCACAACGCGGGCATTCCCCAGATTTCCCCTTCCTCCACGATTCCCGAGTACACCAAGCAAGGCTTCAAGTCGGCCTTCCGCGTGGTCGCCAATGACAACAAGCTCGGCGGCACCCTAGGCCGCTACGCGGTCGAGACCCTGAAAGCGACCAATATTGCCGTCATCGATGACCGCTCGGCTTACGGCCAGGGCGTGGCCACCGAGTTCCTCAAGGGCGCCAAGGCAGCAAATCCGGCGATCAAGGTCGTCGGCAAGGAATTCACCAGCGCCACCGCGACCGACTTCACCGCCATCCTGACCTCGCTCAAAGGCAAGAAGCCTGACCTGATCTTCTTCGGCGGCATGGATGCGGTGGGCGGACCGATGCTCAAGCAAATGAAGGCGCTGGGCATCAACGCCAAATTCATGGGCGGCGACGGCGTCTGCACCGAATCCCTGGTGCGCCTGGCCGGCGATGGCGTGGGCGAAGGCAATGTGACCTGCGCCGAAGCGGGCGGCGTGACCGGCGATCAGGAAAAAGCGATGGCCGACTTTGTGGCGCGCTACAAAAAACGCTTCCCCAACGAGTCCGTCCAGCTGTACTCGCCGTATGTGTACGATGCGGTGATGGTGATGGCGACCGCGATGCAAAACGCCAAGTCGGCCGACCCGGTCAAGTACCTGCCTGAACTGCAAAAAATCAAGTACCAGGGCGTGACCGGCCTGATTCAGTTCGACGACAAGGGCGACATCAAGGATGGCGCGCTGACCATGTTCACCTTCAAAGGCGGCAAGAAGACCAAGATGTCGGTCGTGAAGTAATTGCTGAGCTGGCCTTGGCCACGGCCAGGGTGGCGCCAGGCATAAAAAAACGCGCTGCAGTGACAGCGCGTTTTTATTGGAGAGCAGTGCCTTATTTCTGTGCCAAAACCCATTTGACCAGGGTGTGGGCTTCAGCCTCGGTCACTTGCGGGTTGGCTGGCATCGGTACCGCGCCCCAGGCGCCGGAACCGCCTTTCATGACTTTGGCCACCAGCTTGCCTTCAGCATCCTTCTGGCCGGCATACTTTGCCGCAACGTCCTTATACGCAGGGCCGACCAGCTTGCTTGCTACAGCGTGGCACGCCATGCAATTTTTTGCTTTTGCCAAATCGGCGTTTGCCATGGCGCTCGACGAAGCCAGCGCCGACAACACCGTGAACAACATCAGGGACCGTTTCATGTATTTCTCCAGGGTGAACAACTGAATGCGATTTTACCGCGTTTCCGCAATACGAATGGGCGGTGACACGTTCTATAACGGGTCAAGCCTGTGGATGGTTGACCCAGCTATTTGCTCATCGACACGATTTTACTGCCCCTCGGGAGCAATTGTTTGTAAGATATGCGTATGAAAAGGAGTTTGCCATGCCAGTGATACTATTAATTGCAGCGCTTGTGGGTCTGCGCTATTTCGAAGTCTGGCGTTTTGCCGAGTTGTCGTGGTGGTGGGTGATTGGTTTGATGTTCGCCGCTTTCATCTGGTTCGAATTCGTCGAAAAGATTTTGGGGCTGGACAAGAAAAAAGCGCACAACGTGGATGAGGCACGGCGCAAGGCCAGGGTGAAAGAGGCGTTTGAGAAGGCGAACAAGAAGTAAATGTATTGCGGCGTCAGCGGACGTGGCCTAGAAAACCGTCGCCCCCGCGCCAAGGCGGCCCTATCTGGGCAAGTGATCGAAAACCGATGACCTAAAAACCGTCGCCCCGCGCAGGCGGGGCCCAAGTTTTCTGCTCAGTTATTGGCTACGGAGCAGACTTGGGCCCCCGCCTGCGCGGGGGCGACGGTTTTTCATGCGACGGTTTCTCATGCGACGGTTTTTCATGCGACGGTTTTTGATGTGACGGTTCCGCGACCTGTCCTTGATTTTTACCCGTCACAGCCCCCTTGCAGGCCGACGATGCCAAGGCCGCGAACTTGGCCAGCACGCCCCGGGTATATCTCGGCGCCGCTTGAGCCAATTGGCGCGGCGGCGCGCAATCTATTTATCGCTCACATTCAACTGGATCAGGTGCTGGTGCGTCGCGCGCCAGCATTGCGTGTACGGCCGCGCGCGCCGGCTGCCCCGAGCACAGCGATTCCCAGGCACATCAGCGCCCAGCTGTCCGGCTCGGGCACCGCAGCCGCAACCAGCCGCATGGACGTCAGGTCTGCGTTCGCGTGGACTTGGCTGCCATCGGCCCGGCGTAGCCACCCGTAGCCGATGTTGGCATAGCCGAACAAGGCCAGATCGAGTGTCGTTGGGATGGCGCCGCTCCCAAATGCCCGACCATCCAGGTCGAACAAGTTCAATGTGGAGGACTCAAACGAGGACGGCATCGAACTGTTGTAGGTACTCAGGCTGAAGACATCCGCACCCTGGCCTGGCAAGCGGTTGGCCACCTGGATCAGGGACGAAAGCCCCTCCGCCCTGGACCGGTAGGTATAGCCGTTCTGGTCGAACGAGAGCGTGGTGGTGTTGGCAGGCGCGTCGCTATACAGCAGATAGGAGCCCCCGGCGGGCTGCTCGGGCTGATAGATACTCGACAGCGGTGTCATGGTATCGAAACTGAAACGCCCATGAACCGTGTAGCCATTGGCAATCTGGACTCCCGACATGGCGCTCTCGGTCACCGTGGTGACCTGGCTGGTCGCACCGTTGTATTCAAACATGTGCGAAACCACGGCCGTGAAGTCGTAGCTGACGATGGCGGCCTGTGATGGAAGCGCGAACAAGGTGGCGACGGCGAATGCGATAATTTTCATTGATGGCTTCCGGAGTAAGGGTTGTTACATCTTACCCATCAAATTAATTTTCAGTCAATAATAATTTTTTACCATTTTTATCACACGCTGCCGGATGCAGACAGACTGCTGAAGTGGCAGCGGCGCAGCTTGCGCAAGTGGACCGCCGTCGCCGTTCACAGACAGGGTCCGGCGGAATTGTCACTCCGGACCCTGCCTTTGACTGAGCAGAAAACTTGGGCCCCCGCCTGCGCGGGGGCGACGGTGGATAAAGGTAAGGGCGACGGTTCCGGCGACCTTTCAGTGACTTAACCCGTTACAGCGCCCTTGCTGGCCGACGATGCCAAGGCCGCGAACTTGGCCAGCACCCCACGCGTATACCTCGGCGCCGGCTTGACCCAGTTGGCACGGCGGCGCGCAATCTCTTCATCGCTCACGTTCAGCTGGATCAGCTGCTGATGTGCATCGATGGTCACCGAATCGCCCTCTTCCACCAGCGCAATCGTGCCGCCATCGAAGGCTTCCGGCGCCACGTGCCCCACCACCATGCCCCAGGTCCCGCCCGAAAAGCGCCCGTCGGTAATCAAGCCCACCGATTCGCCCAGCCCCTTGCCGATCAGCGCGGCGGTCGGCGCCAGCATTTCCGGCATGCCCGGCCCCCCCTTCGGCCCCAGGTAACGCATCACCAGCACGTCGCCCGCCTTGATGCCGTCGGCCAGGATGGCATCCATGGCCGTATATTCGTCGTCGAACACGCGCGCCGGACCAGTGATCACGGGATTTTTCAGTCCGGTAATCTTGGCCACGCAGCCTTCCGGCGACAGATTGCCCTTCAGGATGGCAAGGTGCCCCTGCTTGTACAGCGCCTTGTCGATGGTGCGGATCACATCTTGCTTCGGGTCCGGTACCGACGGGATCTCGGCCAGTTCCTCGGCGATCGTGCGGCCGGTGATGGTGATGCAGTCGCCATGCAGCAAGCCGGCGTCGAGCAGCAGCTTGAGCACTTGCGGAACGCCGCCCGCCTTGTGCAGGTCGGTCGCCACGTACTGCCCGGACGGCTTGAGGTTGCAGATGACCGGCACTTTCTGGCGCACGCGCTCGAAGTCGTCGATGGTCCACTCAACCTCGGCCGCATGGGCAATCGCCAGGTAGTGCAGCACGGCGTTGGTCGAACCGCCCGTCGCCATGATCAGGGACACCGCGTTTTCGATCGATTTGCGGGTGATGATGTCGCGCGGCTTCAAATCCTTTTTCACCGCTTCGACCAGCACGCGCGCCGATTCGGCGGCCGAGCCGACCTTTTCGTCGTCCGGATTGGCCATGGTCGACGAGTACAGCAAGCCCATGCCCAGCGCCTCGAACGAGGAGGACATGGTGTTGGCCGTGTACATGCCGCCGCAGGAACCGGCCGACGGGCAGGCATTGCGCTCGATGCCGTCGAAGTCTTCCTTCGACATGCGGCCGGCCGTGAATTCCCCCACCGCCTCGAAGGCCGAGACGATGGTCAGGTCCTTGCCCTTCCAGTTGCCCGGCTTGATGGTGCCGCCGTACACATAAATGCCCGGCACATTGGTGCGCGCCAGGGCGATCATCCCGCCCGGCATGTTCTTGTCGCAGCCGCCGATCACGACCACGCCATCCATCCATTGACCATTGACGCAGGTTTCGATGCAGTCAGCGATGACTTCGCGCGAGATGAGCGAATATTTCATGCCTTCGGTGCCCATCGACATGCCGTCCGAAATGGTCGGGGTGCCGAATACCTGCGGATTGGCGCCGGCGGCCTTGATAGTGGCAATGGCGATGTCGGCCAGCTTTTGCAAGCCCGAGTTGCAGGGAGTGATGGTCGAGTGGCCGTTGGCGATGCCAATCATCGGCTTGTCGAAATCCTCGGTTTCATAGCCCATGGCGTAGTACATCGAGCGGTTCGGGCTGCGCGAGACGCCTTCGGTGATGTTGCGGGAACGACGGTTATAAGGTGGCTGGTCTGACATGGCTTCACTCCGGTAATGATCTGAGTTTGATCTGATGTTGGCAAGAATGCCTTGCCCCCGGGCGAGAGTCAAATATATCATTTGCATTGCTGTGAGTCGCAACACATATCACAACACCTTATTCACATGGAAAAACATATCGATGAACCTGGAACTGCGCCAGTTGCGCTATTTTGTCGCCGTCGCTGAAGAACTTCACTTCGGCAAGGCCGCGCTGCGCCTGCACATGACCCAGCCGCCGCTGTCGCAAACCATCCAGGGCCTCGAAGAGTTGCTCGGTGCGCCCCTGTTCGCGCGCAGCCGCCGCGCCGTCGAGCTGACCCCGGCCGGCCAGGCCCTGCTGCCGGAAGCGCGCCGCATCCTGGCCGCCAGCGCCGCTCTATCCGCGCTGGTGCGGCGCGCGGCCGGCGGCGAGGCGGGCCGCCTGTCCCTGGCGTTCGTCTCCTCGGCCGATTACAGCGTGCTGCCGCCCTTCCTGCGCAGCTACCGCGCTGCATTTCCGCAGGTACGGATCGCGCTGCAGGAAGCCACCTCGGACGTGCAGATCGACGAACTGCTGCGCGGGCGCATCGATGCGGGCCTCTTGATCCCGCCGCTGCCGGACAAGGCGCGCCTGGAACTCGATTACCTCAAGGTGCTGACCGAGCCGCTGATCGCCGCCTTGCCGGCCGGCCTCGCCGGCGCCGCCGGCGATGCGCCGGTCTCGCTGGCGGCCTTGGCGCCGCTGCCGCTGATTATCTTTCCGCGCCCGATCGCGCCGGCCCTGCACGATGCCATCCTGGCGTGCTTTCGCGCGGCCGGGGTCACACCCGAGATCGGGCAGGAAGCGATCCAGATGCAGACCATCGTCAGCCTGGTGTCGGCCGGCATGGGGATGGCACTTGTGCCACAATCGGTGTCCAATCTGATGCGGCCCGGCGTAGAATACCGGGCCCTGCGCGATCCGGCGCCGCAGGTGGAAACCGGGCTGGCCTGGCGGCGCGATACAGTCTCGCCGGTCTTGCAGGGTTTTTTGGATTTACTGAGGAAAAATACTGATGCTGACCCACCCGATGCCTGACCCCGTCGCCTTTTCGCTGGGCCCGCTGCATGTGCACTGGTACGGCCTGATGTACGTGCTGGCCTTCGCCATGTTCCTCGCGCTCGGGCGGGTGCGCATCAGGCAGCCCCACATCGCCGCGCGCGGCTGGAAAAAGGAAGACCTGGACGACATGCTGTTCTACGGCATGCTCGGGGTGATCATCGGCGGGCGCCTGGGCGAAGTCTTCTTTTACCAGCCGGCCCGCTTCCTGGCCGATCCGGTGGCCATCTTCAAGGTCTGGCAGGGCGGCATGTCCTTCCACGGCGGCTTCATCGGCGTGCTGGTCGGCATGGCGCTGTGGGCGCGCAAGGCCAAGCGTAAGCTGCTCGACGTCTACGATTTCATCGCGCCGCTGGTGCCGCTGGGCTACGCGGCCGGGCGCATGGGCAACTTCATCAACGCCGAACTGCCGGGCAGGATGGCCGACCCCAGCCTGCCGTGGGCCATGCTGTGGCCCGGCGTGCAAGGCCCGCGCCATCCATCGCCCTTGTACCAGATGATCGTCGACGGACTGGTCGTATTCGTGCTGCTGTGGATCTATGCGCGCAAGGAGCGGCCGCGCCTGGCCGTGGGCGCGATGTTCACCCTGCTGTACGGCTGCGCGCGCTTTTTCACGGAATACTTCCGGGTGCCGGACTGGCAGGTCACCTTGGCCGGCTTGCCGGTCACGTCGGGCCAGATGCTGTCGCTGCCGATGATTATCGGCGGCGTGGCGATGCTGGTCTGGGCTTACCGCCAGCGGGTCAGTGAAACGCCTTCCACAGCATATAGCCAGCCAGCGCATACAAAATAAGGGCGAACACGCGCTTTAACTGCTGCACCGGCATGCGGTGGGCGGCGCGCGCGCCCAGGGGCGCGAGCAGCACGCTGGCGGCGGCGATCACGGCCAGCGCGGGCACGTAGATGTAGCCGAGCGAATACGGCGGCAGGCCGGCCTGGTGCCAGCCGAACCAGATATTCGACAGGGTGCCCGACAGCGCGATCGGAAAGCCCAGCGCGGCGCTGGTGGCGACGGCATTGTGAATCCTGACGTTACACCAGCTCATGAACGGCACCGAAATAAAGCCGCCGCCCGCGCCCACCACACCCGACACCACGCCGATGGCGCCGCCGGCGGCAAACATGCCGGGCGCGCCGGGCAGCTCGCGCGCTGCCGCCGGCTTGCCGCCGATCAGCATCTGCGTGGCCGAGAATGCCACGAAGAGGGCGAACACCAGCGCCAGGGTGGTGGTATCGAGCTGTTTGCCCAGCCACGGGCCGATCCACGAACCGAGCACGATGCCGGGCGCGAGCAGCCTGACGATCGGCCACAGCACCGCGCCATGCGCGTGATGCGCGCGCACCGAGGACAGCGAGGTGAACATGATGGTGGCGAGCGAGGTGGCGATCGCCATGTGCACCACCACCTCGGGCGGGAAATGCCTGGCCGTGAAAATCATCGTGATGAAGGGCACCAGCACCATGCCGCCGCCAATACCCAGCAAGCCGGCCGCGAAGCCGCCGCCGGCGCCCATGGCCAGCAGGATCAGAATCAGGCTCCAGTCCATCGGCCTCCCGCCGCGGTGGCCGTCATTGCATTCTCAGTTCTCATGCGTGCAGTCGGTAAGGCTTGCGGTCAATAGCAAGCCATTCCGCGACTTGCCTTGGCAAGTATTCTACAGCGCAACGCCCGAGCGCACCGGCGCCCGGTCGGTCCGGCTCAGGCGGCCTGCAGCTGGGGCGCGTCCAGCGCCACACGCAGCGCCGGGGCCCTGGCGCGGCGCGCCGCCGCTGTCCCGGCCAGCGCGTGCCCGAGCTGGAACACGCTGACCACTTCCACCAGATTGGCCGACTGCTCCTGCAGCGATCCGGCGGCGGCGGCGGCTTGCTCGACCAGCGCCGCGTTCTGCTGCGTGGTGGCGTCCATCCCGCTGATGGCCTGGTTGATCTGGGCGATGCCGGCTTCCTGTTCGGCGCTGGCCGAGCTGATCTCGGCCATGATGTCGGTCACGCGCTGCACGCTGGCGACGATCTCGTCCATGGTACTGCCGGCCTTGCCGACCAGTGCCGAGCCGAAATCGACCTTCTCCACCGAGTCGCCGATCAAGACCTTGATTTCCTTGGCCGCCGCCGCCGAGCGCTGCGCCAGGTTGCGCACTTCGGACGCGACCACGGCAAAGCCGCGGCCCTGCTCGCCCGCCCGGGCCGCTTCCACGGCGGCGTTCAGGGCCAGGATATTGGTCTGGAAAGCGATCCCGTCGATCACCGAGATGATATCGACAATCTTGCGCGATGCATCGTTAATGCCATTCATCGTCTCGACCACCTGGGCCACCACGGCGCCGCCCTTTTGCGCCACCTTGGATGCCGATGCCGCCAGCACATTGGCCTGGCGCGCGTTGTCGGCATTCTGGCGCGTGGTCGAGGTCATCTCTTCCATCGATGACGCAGTCTCTTCCAGCGCACTGGCTTGCTGCTCGGTGCGCGAGGACAGATCCTCGTTGCCGCGTGCGATGTCGCCCGAGGCGGCGCTCATGCTGGCGGTGCCGCCGCGCACCTGGCCGACGATATTGGCCAGGCTATCGTTCATGTCCTTGAGCGCGAGCATCAGGCACCCCGTTTCATCGCCCTCGTGGCCTTCGATGGTACTGGTCAGGTCGCCCGCCGCCACCGTCTGCGCCACCAGCACGGCCGCATTGATCGGCACGGTGATGGAACGGGTCACCCTCCAGGCCAGCAGGGCGCCGATCGCCAGCGCCAGCGCGCTCAGTGTCAGGGTCAGGATGCGCGCCCGCTCGTAACTGGCGTGCGAGTCCGCCACGCCGGCGTCGATGTCCTTGCGCTGCACCTTGATGTGCGCGGCCAGCGCGTCTTGCCAGGCTTGGGTGGCCGGGCCGGAGCGCGCCAGCAGCAAGGCGGTCGCCTCGGCATCCTTGCCGGCCCGCGCCAGGACGATGACTTCATCGTTGAGCGCCCTGGCCACTTGCTGCAACTGCGGCAGGTTGGCGACGAATTGCCGGTCCTCGGCGCTGCCTTGGGTGCGGGCGAAGCCCTCGAACGCTTCGGTGTAATGCTCGCGCGCCTGGACGATCTTGACGTTTTCGCGGTCCATGATCGCCTGGTCGTCGAGCAGCACCAGGGTGCGCGCCACGCGGGCGACGATATGCACCGATTCCGACATCCGGTGCAGCTGCTCCATGCGCTGCATGTCGCCCTGGACGATCAGCTGCAAGTGGGCCTGCACCGTATTGAGGGAGGTCAGGCCGATGCCGGCCAGGGTCACGGTCATGGCGAGCAGGACGGCAAAGGCGAGGCCGAGCCGGGTACCGATATTGTAGCGGGTGTTTTTCACAGGAGATCCTATGCTAAAAAGACTGTCAGGCTGTACCGGCACGGACGTGCGCAGCGGCGCTTCGGGCAAAACAAGGGAGGTGGCGACGGCTTGCTGCGGCCGCGGGAATGGGGGCCTGGGAAGCGATTCCGATACTGTGTCCCGTCACCGGGGGCGGGGGCGGAGGGAGAGCGGCAAGCGCTACGGTATCGGATGAGACCAATCAAGCTTATCTACGTTATTTACCCATAGCAATTACTATTTGGGAAAACAATCTGCCCGGGTGGCGTACAGACAACGGCGCATTCCCGGCCCCGACTGGACAGTCGAGCCGCCCTGCTGGCGGGGCAGGCATGGGTACGCCATCGCAGCGCCGCCTGCGCGCCAAGCCCTGTAGCCGATAAGGTAAGGTTCGCTAGGGCTGGCCGAGCATGGCCTCGATGGTGCGCCATTCGTCCGGCTCGACCGGCATGATCGACAGGCGGCTCCCTTTGGCCAGGAGGCGCATGCCGGCCAGCGCGGGAATGGTGCGCAGCTCTTTCAGGCTCAGCAGAGCGGTCTTGCGCACGGCGCGCACGTCGACGCTGGTCCAGCGCGGCTGTTCAGGCGTGGCCTTGGGATCGTGGTAAGGGCTGGCGGGGTCGAACTGGGTCGTGTCCGGATAGGCGGGCGAACACACCTCGACGATGCCGGCGATGCCCGGTTCGGCGCAGCTGGAATGATAGAACAGCGCCAGGTCGCCCGCGCGCATGGTGTCGCGCAGAAAATTGCGGGCCTGGTAATTGCGCACGCCGAACCAGGCCACCGTGCGCGCCGGCGCGGCCAGCACATCGTCGATACTCACTTCGTCCGGTTCGGACTTCATCAGCCAGTAAGCCATATAGTCGCTCCGGGGGCGCCGGCGGAAAAAGCGCGCGCCCATAAAAAAACGGTTGCGCACCGAATGCTTGCAACCGCCTGGACAATTCAAAACCCCGCCTGTGCCGTCTTTACCGGCATCCTGAACCTAATGGTTCAAGGCGGTCGCAGTCAGTCCAATTTCGGGTTCGTCGGACAAGCGACGCTCACTCCCATCGAACAAAATTCCGCAACCTGTGCACATAAATGGTTCAAGGAATATATGGCAATCGCGAACACCGCAGGGTGAGACGGAGTTTACTCCGATGTGCCGTCATGTCAAACGAAATTAGTCTCAGAACAGATTTTCCTGCGGGGTCAGGGCGTTATCGAGGACGGTGTGCATGTCGGTCAGTTTCTGCTTGACTTCCAAAATCGTCATTTCGGAAAGCGGTCCTTGCGGCGTTCTCACCGACAGGAATTCGGCCGCCATATTGAGCGCGGCCATGACGGCGATGCGGTCGTTTCCCTTGACCTTGCCCGAATCGCGCAGGGCGCACATTTTCCCGTCCAGATAACTGACCGCTTCCTGCAGGGTGCGTTCTTCTCCCTCCTTGCAGACCAGGCGATACGAGCTTCCCATGATCATCACGTTCAGCTGGATCATTGCACGCCCCCGCCCTGTGCCGCCGGCACGGTGGCCACGGTCACGCCGTTCGGATCGGGCATCTGGGCCAGCAGCGCCTCGACCCGGCGCTGCACTTCATTCAGGCGCACCAGGCAAGCCTCCTTTTCGGCGAACAGTTGCGCGTTCGATTGGCGCACCTGCGTATTCCATTGCCGCAGCTGAGTATTCTCGGCGCGCAGTGAGAGGGTCAACTCGGCAAGCCGGTCGATTTTGTCGGACAGTTCGGTGAATTCAGAAATCATCCCGTAACTATAGGGGTGTGAAGGAAAGTCCGTCAACCGAATCAGCAACAGGGGTAGACGATTGATGTAAGGGGATGTAAGGAGGCGCGGCCGGAAGCGGCGGCGCCCACCCTTGAGATGGCGCCGATTTCGGCGCTCTCCGCGGGCCCATCCTTTGCGCCAGATCAAGCTCGTCTGTTAAATAGTCAACGGGACGCCTTGAAAAACCCCTTGACCGTCCCTATAATTAGCACTCGTTAGTAGAGAGTGCTAACAACTCTTTCTAGTCTCCGCGGCAACACCGCGAGGCATGTTGAAACACCGGGAACGCCTGTGGCGGTCCTGACCAATAGCTACTAAACCACTGAATATTAAGGAGTTTTGCATGAACCTTCGCCCATTGCACGATCGCGTTATCGTCAAGCGTCTCGACCAGGAAACCAAAACTGCGTCCGGCCTCATCATTCCTGACGCAGCTGCTGAAAAACCGGATCAAGGCGAAATCTTGGCTGTCGGCAACGGTAAAGTCCAGGATGACGGCAAAGTACGCGCGCTGGAAGTGAAAGTCGGCGACCGCGTCCTGTTCGGCAAATACTCCGGCCAGACCGTCAAGGTCGACGGCGAAGAGCTGCTGGTGATGCGTGAAGAAGACATCATGGCCGTCCTGGTCAAGTAATCAGTCTGGATCGGGAAAATTTCCCGGTCCGCGCACGACCTTTCATCAAGAATTCCACGCGATAGAAATCTACGCACAACGGAGAAAATAAACATGGCAGCTAAAGATGTAGTATTCGGCGACGCAGCGCGCGCCAAAATGGTTGAAGGCGTCAATATCCTGGCCAACGCAGTCAAAGTCACCCTGGGCCCGAAAGGCCGCAACGTGGTGCTCGAGCGCTCGTTCGGCGCGCCGACCGTCACCAAGGACGGTGTCTCGGTCGCCAAGGAAATCGAACTCAAAGACAAGCTCATGAACATGGGCGCGCAAATGGTCAAGGAAGTTGCTTCCCGCACCAGCGACAACGCCGGCGACGGCACCACCACCGCGACCGTGCTGGCCCAAGCCATCGTACGCGAAGGCATGAAGTTCGTTGCCGCCGGCATGAACCCAATGGATCTCAAGCGCGGCATCGACAAGGCAGTCGCTGCCACCGTCGAAGAGCTGGCCAAGATCGCCAAGCCATGCACCACCACCAAGGAAATCGCCCAGGTTGGCGCGATCTCCGCCAACTCGGACTACTCGATCGGCGAGCGCATTGCTGAAGCGATGGAAAAAGTCGGCAAGGAAGGCGTCATCACCGTTGAAGACGGCAAGTCCCTGAACGATGAACTCGACATCGTCGAAGGCATGCAGTTCGACCGCGGCTACCTGTCGCCTTACTTCATCAACAACCCGGACAAGCAAGTTGCCATCCAGGATAGCCCGTTCGTCCTGCTGTGCGACAAGAAGATCTCGAACATCCGCGATCTGCTGCCGATCCTGGAACAAGTCGCCAAAGCCGGCCGTCCACTGCTGATCATCGCCGAAGACATCGAAGGCGAAGCACTGGCCACCCTGGTTGTGAACAACATCCGCGGCATCCTGAAAACCTGCGCAGTCAAGGCCCCTGGCTTCGGCGACCGCCGCAAGGCCATGCTGGAAGACATCGCTGTCCTGACCGGCGGCCAGGTCATCGCTGAAGAAGTCGGCCTGACCCTGGAAAAGGTCACCCTGGCAGAACTCGGCCAGGCCAAGCGCGTTGAAGTGGGCAAGGAAAACACCATCATCATCGACGGTGCCGGCCAGGCTGAAGCGATCGAAGCGCGCGTCAAGCAAGTGCGCGTCCAGATCGAAGAAGCGACTTCCGACTACGACCGTGAAAAACTGCAAGAACGCGTTGCCAAGCTGGCAGGCGGCGTTGCCGTGATCAAGGTTGGCGCAGCCACCGAAGTCGAAATGAAAGAAAAGAAAGCCCGCGTTGAAGATGCACTGCACGCTACCCGCGCTGCCGTGGAAGAAGGCATCGTTCCTGGCGGCGGCGTTGCCCTGCTGCGCGCACGTGCCAACATCAAGGTCAAAGGCGACAATCCTGACCAGGAAGCCGGCATCAAGATCGTCCTGCGCGCCATGGAAGAGCCACTGCGCATGATCGTTCAAAACGCTGGCGAAGAATCGTCGGTGGTGGTTGCAGCAGTGTTGGCCGGTTCCGGCAACTACGGCTACAACGCGGCCAACGGCACCTACGGCGACATGGTCGAAATGGGTGTTCTGGATCCAGCGAAAGTCACCCGCTCGGCACTGCAAAACGCAGCATCGATCGCTGGCCTGATGCTCACCACCGACGCCATGGTCTGCGAACTGGCGGAAGACAAGCCAGCCGGCGGCATGGGCGGCATGGGTGGCATGGGCGGCATGGGCGGTATGGACGGCATGATGTAATTGCCTGATACGCCGGAGCGGCTGGTCCGCCTCCGGGGTCATCGAAGAGCCTGCAAGGTTTGCGCCTTGCAGGCTTTTTTCATGACTGAATTTTCTCTGTAATAGAGCCCGTACGGTCCCCGCCGCGCGGGCTTTTTACCTTTGCGGCAAGCTTGCCTGCAACGTCACAAGGGTAGTTCCGGTTGTAGCAAGGCTGATACAAAGTTTACAGATGGTATTGATTTAGACGTAACAGCTGGTTTTTCAAGCAGCCGCATGTTAAATGTATCCATGAGGAAATTTTATCGGCGTACATACATATCATTCTGGGGAACCACAGCAATGCGCAACAATACACCCGTGAGTAAGGTCGAGTACATCCTTCGCGCCAGCGAGACGATTGTTTCCAAAACTGATTTGCAGGGCAACATCACTTATGTGAATCTCGATTTCATCCGCATCAGCGGTTTCAGCGAAGCCGAACTGATCGGATCTCCGCAGAACTTGGTACGCCACCCGGACATGCCGGCCGAGGCCTTTGCCGATTTCTGGCGCACCATCCAGAGCGGCAAGGCATGGACCGGGCTGGTCAAGAACCGCTGCAAGAACGGCGACTTCTATTGGGTGGAAGCGACCGCGGCGCCGATGATCGAGCAAGGCCGCATCGTGGGTTTTACCTCGATTCGCGCCAAGCCCAGCCGTGCACAAGTCAGCGCCGCCGAGCAAGCCTACCGCGCGATCAAAGACGGTCGCGGCGGGCTCGAAGTGCGCGCCGGCGCCGTGCTGCGCCACTCGGCGCTGCGCCGCCTGAACCTGTCCTCCAGGTTGTCGCTGGGAGCGCGCATCGTCGCCTCGACCTTGCTGGTGGCGCTGCTGTTCGGCGTGAGCCTGGGCGCGCACGGCGGCGCGGCGCGGCTGACGGCGGCGCTCGGACTGTGTGTGAGCCTGCTGTCGGGATGGTTGCTGTATCGCGCCGTCGTGCCTCCCCTGTTGCGCGCCCGGAGCGAGATCGAGCGCATGAGCGAGGGCGACCTGACCGGCCGCATCGATGCCGGCGGCAACGACGAGCTCTCCCGCGTACTCGGTGCGCTCGGGGTATTGCAGACCAATGTCAGGCTGCTGGTCGGCCAGATCAAGGAAGTGACCGGCATCGTCGGCGATGGCGCCAGCGACATCGCGGCAGGCAATGCCGACCTGTCGGCGCGCACCGAAGCCCAGGCCAGCTCGCTCGAAGAAACGGCATCGTCGATGGAAGAGATCAGCAGCACGGTGAAACAGAATGCGGACAATGCGCGCCAGGCCAAGCTGTTGGCCACGGCCGCCGCCACCACGGCCGTCCAGGGCGGCCATGCGGTTTCCCAGGTCGTCGGCACCATGGGATCGATACGGGACAGTTCGCGCAAGATCGTCGACATCATCAGCGTCATCGACAGCATCGCGTTCCAGACCAACATCCTGGCGCTGAACGCGGCGGTGGAGGCGGCCCGCGCCGGCGAGCAAGGCCGCGGCTTCGCGGTGGTGGCCAGCGAGGTGCGCACCCTGGCGCAACGCTCGGCCACGGCCGCCAGGGAAATCAAGGCGCTGATCAACGACACGGTCGACAAGGTCGATGCCGGCACCACCTTGGTCGACAGTGCGGGAAAGACCATGGAGCAGATCGTGACATCGGTCCAGCAGGTGGCCGGCATCGTCAACGACATCAGCCTGGCCAGCAGCGAGCAAAGCGAGGGCATCGACCAGGTCACCCAAGCCGTGTCGCAGATGGATGAGATCACCCAGAGGAACGCCGCGGTCGTGGAAGAGGCGGCGGCGGCGGCCGCGCAAATGCAGGAACAGGCGCTCAAGCTGGCGCGCCTGGTCGATTCGTTCAGGCTGGTGTCCGATGCCGCGCCAGGCAGGGAAACGAGGTTCCAGGCCCGTCCCGCCGCGCCGCGCCGGGCGCCCGGATAGCCGGCCCGGAAGTGGCGCGCCCCGGCGTCGCAGGCGCTTTGAGGCCTGTGCGGTCAGTGTCCGGCGGCTGCGGCGCGCGGCCCCACCAGTTGCACTTCGACCCGGTTATTGCGGGCGCGCCCTTCGCGCGTATCGTTGCCGGCCACGGGCAGGCGCTTGGCCTTGCCTTCGGTGTAGATGCGGATGCGCTCGAATCCTTTATCGGCCAGGTATCTTTTTACCGCTTCGGCGCGCTGCACCGACAAGGTCTGCGCTCTGGCGTCGCTCGGCAGTTCATCGGTATGGCCGATCGCCATGATCAGCTCCGGATCGAGCTCGCCGCTCTTGCTGATGACCTGATCGAGAATCGATAGCGCATCGGCCGACAGGCGCGCGCTGCCGCTGTCGAAAAACACTTCGGTCGCGAACTGGACCTTGCCAGCTTCGGCGTTGACGATGGCCGGCAGCGCACATGCCAGGGAAACGGCGAACGCGCTCAGGAGGTGTCGCATGGGGCAATCCCTGTGTGAAGTAGAGCGACGACTGTAACCCGAACTTGCCTCATTGACAATCAGGCAGATATCATCGCCGACAGCGGGCGCTGGTATGCTGGCGTTTTGCATGAGGAGGCGTCATGTCCGATTCGCTGGTTGCGCTGGCATCCATGATGGAGCCGCTGCGCGGTTTCGTGGCGGTCGGACGGCGCATGAGCATCACCCTGGCGGCCGCCGACCTGTGCCTGACCCAGTCGGCCCTGAGCCGCCAGATCCAGGCGCTCGAACAGCGGCTCGGCGTGCGCCTGTTCGTGCGCACCCATCGCGCGATCGCCTTCACGCCGGCCGGCGCAAGGCTGTTCCAGAGCGCCGACGGCGCGCTTCAGCAATTGCAGGATGCCTGCGCCGCCATCAAGCCCCCGGCGCACAACGACCAGGTGGCGCTGAGCGCGAGCATCGGGGTGACCGGCCTGTGGCTGCTGCCGCGGCTGGGAAGCTTCCAGCAGCAGCACCCCGGCATCGATTTGCGCGTGGCCGCCAACAACCGCCTCCAGGACCTGGAGCGCGAAGGGCTCGACCTGGCGATCCGCTACGCGCCGCTGGCCGCCGTAGCGCCCAATGCCACCTTGCTGTTTCGCGAAACGATCGCGCCGGTGGCCCACCCCTCGCTCGGCATCGCGCGCGTTGACGGCCCGGCCGATCTGGCCGGGCACACCTTGCTCGAATTCGATCATCCGGGACAACCCTGGCTGCACTGGGAGAGCTGGCCGCAGGCAGCCGGGCCAAGCCTGGCCGGAGCGAAAAGCATCCTGCGCTTCAATCAGTATGACCAGGTGATCCAGTCGGCCCTGGCCGGCCATGGCATCGCACTTGGGCGCCTCCAGCTGATCGAACCGATGCTGCGCGCGGGCCGGCTGGTGCAATTGCCGTGCGCCGGCCCCGTCCATGCATGCGAACATGCCTACTGGCTGGTGCGCGCCGCTGCCCGGCCGCGCGCCGAGGTCGGCGCGGTGATCGACTGGATCGTTGGCGAAGCGGCCGCCGGCCACTGAAGCGTGTCCACCCTACGCATGCGCTGGATGCATGCGAGCGCGGCGTGTTCTGCGCTTGAGCGCAGGCCGCCGGCGCGGTTCAATGAACGGGTCGAACGGGAATGGTCCCGGCGACGCTCCGGGAGACCCACGCATGAACCCCACCTTTGCCCTGCCCGCACCAGCCGGATCAGTACAGGCCACGCTCGCCTACATGCATCCCCCTGCGGGAAACCCGTTCAACTATGCCTGCGAACCGCCGCCCGGCCAGCCATGGCAGAACTACCAGGCCGACCGCCGCATGGTGCGCATCGGCGACGCCCGGCTGCTGGCAAGCGCCCCGTCGCTGGATGCCGACGGCTTCCTCCTGCGCGAGGCGGCGGTCGACAAGCGCAGCTTTCTGTCTGAAGGCGACATCGTGCGATTGTATTATCCCGAGGTGGCCGAACTGGCCTGCGCCGTGACCGGCGCGACCCGCGCCCGCGTGTTCGACCATCTGGTGCGCCACTGCCGCCCTGGCGCCGGCGCACCCGGGTTCGGACGTGCGGCCCGGGGCGAGCCGGCGGGCCCGAACGGCTGCGTCCACAACGACTACACCGAGCAGTCCGGAGACAAGCGCCTTGGCCTGGTCTTCGGCGAATTGGCGGCGCAGCTGCGGGGACGGCGCTACAGCATCGTCAATGTGTGGCGCTCGATCCGCGCGCCGGTGCTCGATACGCCGCTGGCCGTATGCGATGCCCGCAGCGTCGCCGCGCAGGACCTGGTCGAGGCCGAGGTGCGCTATCCGCGCCGCACCGGCGAGATCTATCTGGCGCGTCACGCGGCGCGCCACCGCTGGTTCTATTTTTCGGCCATGCATCCAGACGAGGCGCTGGTCTTGAAGCAGTATGATTCCCAACGCAGCGGGGTCGCCCGCTTCACGCCACACGCGGCGTTCGACCATCCGGACGCGCCGCCCGGCGTGCCACCGCGCGTGAGCATCGAAGCGCGCTGCCTCGTCATTTACGATGAACCATGCAGGGAGACGCCATGACTGTCAATGATCCGCAGATCGAATTCTGGTTTGATTTCGGCAGCAATTACAGCTACCTGAGCACCATGCGCATCGAGGCGCTGGCCGCCGCGCACGGCGTGCGCGTGCTGTGGAAGCCATTTTTACTGGGCCCCGTATTCAAGGCCTTCGGCTGGAGCACCTCGCCCTTCGTGCTGCAAAAGGAAAAAGGCGCTTACGTGTGGCGCGACATGCAGCGCCAGTGCGACAAATACGGCTTGCCCTGGACGCAGCCGGGCGCCTTCCCGCGGCGCGCGCTGCTGCCGCTGCGCGTCGCCTTGCTTGGCGCCGGCGAAGCGTGGACAGGCGCATTTTGCCGGCGCATCATGCAGTGCAATTTTGTCGACGACCGCGAGATCGACGATCCGGCCCTGGTCGGCGAGGTGCTCGCCGCGCTGGGCCTGGACGCCGCCGCCCTGATCACAAGCGCCGGCAGCGACGAGAACAAGCTGGCCATGCGCGCCCAGGGCGACGAAGCCCTGCGCCGCGGCGTGTTCGGCGCACCCATGTTCTTTGCCGGGGACGAGATGTTCTGGGGCAACGACCGGCTGGAGGATGCCGTGGCCTGGGCCGCTGGTCATGTTGCCGCTCGTATAGTTTTGGCGTAGTATGGCCGCTACATCAACGTGTTCCAGCCGCCCACATCTATGTCCGGATCGTCCAAAAAAGTAGTCCTGCTGTTTGCCCTGATCGCCCTGATCGGCGTGGGTGCCGTGCTGTACCACAAGCACCATGAATCCGTGCAGGCGTCGGCGTCGGCTGCCGCCAGGGCCGCGCCTGCGGCCAGGCCGGCGGCGCAGATGGCGCGCACAAAAGAGCAGGCGATCGATGCGCTGATGGCGCTGCCGGAACTGAAAGCCTGGTCGGCGCATATCGCCAAGGTCTCGGGCGGCAGCGCGCACGGCGCGCTGCTCGATGACGACGGTGCGACAAAGCTCGTCCACGGAAAAAGCTACTGGAGCCTGAGCTTTGTCGAGAACAGCCAGGAAGCGGCGCATCGCTGGGAGACTTTTCTGGTCGCCACCCAAGGCGACGAGATCCTGGTCGATGACATGAACGACGACCGCCAGCTGACACTGGCCCAATGGCGCGCCGACATGCGCCCGATGGACCGCATCGCCAAAAAAGCGGCACCCGAAACAGCTCCGGCACCGGCGCCTTGACGCTACGGGTGGGCTTGCCCTAGCCGCCCAGGTGCGAAATCTGCGTGTGCCGCTTGGCGCCCTCGGGCTGCCCCTCGGCGCCGAGCGAAATCCCGACCGACAGAATATCGATCAGCAGCAGCTGCATGATGCGCGAGATCATCGACAGGAAGCTGGTGCTATCCTCGGCGTGGTCGACCGCCAGGCACACGGTGGCCTTCTTGGCCAGGGGCGAGCCGCTGCTGGTCATCGCAATCACGTCGGCGCCGGCCGCGCGCGCCGCATCGACGGCCGCCAGCAGCTCGGGCAAGCGCCCCGAATTTGAAATCGCAATGACCACATCGCCCGGCTTGAGCAGTTCGGCCGCGAGCGCGAACAGGTGCGAGTCCCCATACGAGGCGGTCGGAATGCGGAAGCGGAAAAACTTGTGCTGGCCGTCCAGCGCCACCACCCGCGAATTACCCATCGCGTAAAACTCGACCCGGTGCGCGCGGGTCAACAGGTCGATGGCGCGGTCGAGCGCGCGCACGTCGAGCTGGTCGCGGAACTTGAGGATGGCCGAGACAGTGTTGTCGATCACCTTGGCCGACACGTCGTGCGTGCTGTCGCCGCCGCGCACCTGGCTGTGGCGCACCGGAATGGCGCCGGTCAGGCTGCTGGCGAAGCGCAGCTTGAAGTCGGCCAGGCCCAGGAAACCGAGCGAGCGGCAAAAGCGGATCACGGTCGGCTGGCTCACTTCCGCCAGACGCGCGATATCGGCGATCGGTTCGTTGAGCACAAGGCGCGGCTGCTCCAGCACCAGGCTGGCCACGCGCTGCTCGGCTGGTGTCAGTTCGTGCTGCAGGTGCTGGACCCGCTCCATCAGGGTATTGGCGCCGCTGCGCCCGCGCAGGTGCTCCGACAAAATCGTCGCCACGCCGTGGAAGGCCGGGTTGGGCGTGGTGATGACGTAGGTGGGAATGTCGGCCAGGTAGGTCGAGAAGCGCCCCTTGGCCTCGAAGCGGCTGCGAAACGGCGAGCTGGCGAACAGCTCGCCCATGCGCGGCACGATGCCCCCGCCGATGAAGATGCCGCCGAACGCGCCCAGGGTGACCGCCAGATTGGCCGCGGCCCCGCCCAGCATACCGCAGAAGCACTCGATCACCTCCAGGCACAGCGGGTCCTTGTCGTCGATGGCGCCGGCGATGATCTCGGGCGAGGCGCGTGGAGCGGCCGCCACGCCGTTGCGCTGGGCCAGCGCGCGGTAAATGATTTCCATGCCCGGTCCGGAGATCAGGCGCTCGTTCGAGACGTGCGGCCACTCCTTCCAGGCAAACTGCAGGATCGCGAATTCGCGCTCGTCGGCCGGTGCGAAATTGACGTGCCCTCCTTCGCTGCCGAGGGTGACGAAGCCATCGACCGTGGGAATCACGCCCGACACGCCCAGGCCGGTGCCGGGACCGAGCACGCCGATGACGGCATTGCCGGCAGCATTGCCGGGGCCGATCTTCATCAGGTCGTCCGCCGTCAGGCCCGGCAGCGCCATCGCCAGCGCCGTGAAGTCGTTGACGATCAATAAGGTGTGCAGCCCCAGTTCGCGCCGCACCGCGTCGGTGGAAAACTCCCAGGCGCGGTTGGTCATGCGCACTTGGTCGCCGTTGACCGGATTGGCGACCGCCAGCGCCGCGTGGTTCAGCACCATGCCGGCATGGTCGGCCAGGTAAAAGCGCAGCAGCGCCACGATGCCCTCGAAGTCGTCGCACTTGAGCACCCGCACCGAGCGGAATACGCCGGGCGCGGTTTGCAGCGCGAAGCGCGCATGGGTCGCGCCGATGTCGGCCAGCAGGCGCGGGCCATCGGCAAAGGCCGTGCGGCCGACTTTCGCGGGATCAATCTGCTCGTCCATCAGTTCTTGGTACCGAACCAGGCGCCATAGGCCGGCAGGGTGACCGTGCCGCCTTCGGCGCCGCCATGCAGGCCGTGGCCGATCATCGATACCGCGTCCGCAGCGTCGGCAAACTCGTAGGTGACCGGGTCGGGACCGAGGTTGAACACGGCCAGCACGCTGGGGTGGCCGGCCAGGTCGCGGCGCAGCGCCAGCACCGGTTCGGGAGAGTCGAAGAAAACGATCTCGCCGCGCGTGAGCTGCGGCTGCTGGCGGCGCCAGGCGATGATGCGGCGCGCGAAATTAAGCGGCGAGTCCGGATCGGTTTCCTGCGCGCTGGCGGCCGAGGCGATGTGTTCTTCCGCCACCGGCAGCCATGGCGTGCCGGTGGTGAAGCCGGCGTTGGGCAGTTCGGCGGTCCAGGGAATCGGCGTGCGGCAGCCGTCGCGGCCCTTGAACTCGGGCCAGAAGGTGATGCCGTACGGGTCCTGCAGCAGCTCGAACGGCACGTCGGCCTCGGTCAGCGCCAGCTCATCGCCCTGGTACAGGCAGGGAGTGCCCTTGAGCGAGAGCTGCATCGCCAGCACCAGCTTGGCCAGCGCATGGGTCGGCGCGGCGCCGCCCCAGCGCGTCATGACGCGGATGCTGTCATGGTTACCGACCGACCACGAGGCCCAACCACCCTTGACCCGCGCCTCGAACTCCTCGACCTGGCGCCGCACGTGCGCCGCCGAAAATTCGGGCGTGAGCAGATTGAAGCTGTACGCCATGTGCAGCTTGTCGCCATCGGCGGTGTAGTCGGCCATGACGCCGAGCGCATCGTCCGCGCCCACTTCGCCGATGGCGACCGCGCCGAATTCGTCGAGCAGCACGCGGATTTTTTGCAGGAAGGCCAGGTTCTCCGGACGCGTCTTGTCGTAGACGTGGGCCTGCATGCCATACGGGTTCACATCGGTGACGGTGGAGGTGTCGCGGCTGGTGGCGGCCGGATTGCTGCGCAGTTCAGGATCGTGGAAGTGGAAATTGCAGGCGTCCATGCGCACGCCGTCCACGCCGCGCGCAAGCCAGAAGCGCAGGTTGTCCAGGTGCGCCTGCTGCACCTCGGGATGGTGGAAATTCATGTCCGGCTGGCTGACCAGGAAGTTGTGCAGGTAGTACTGCCTGCGCCGGCTGTCCCACTGCCACGACGAGCCGCCGAATACCGACAGCCAGTTATTCGGCGGATTGCCGTCCGCCAGCGGATCGGCCCACACGTACCAGTCGGCCTTGGGATTGTCGCGGCTCTTGCGGCTCTCGGCAAACCACGGGTGGATGTCGGCGGTGTGCGACAGCACCTGGTCGATCATGATCTTCAGGCCCAGGCTGTGCGCCCTGGCGATCAAGGTGTCGAAGTCGTCGAGGGTGCCGAACATCGGGTCGACGTCGCAATAATCGGCGACGTCGTAGCCGAAGTCCTTCATCGGCGAGGTAAAGAATGGCGAGATCCAGACGATGTCGGCACCCAGCCCCGCGATGTAGTCGAGTTTTTCGGTAATGCCGGGCAGGTCGCCGATACCGTCGCCATTGGTATCACGGAAACTGCGGGGATAAACCTGATAAATGATGGCCTCGCGCCACCATGGCGTATTTTGTTCGGAGTGCAGCGCAACGTCTTTGTTCATGATGGGCGTCCATGTGAGTTTTTGTACATAATATACATTAACTGGAGCGATTTTACAATTTACCAGACAAAACGTTAAAATCCATAAATATCATTTTATTTCAATGACTTATATAAAATCAGCCGCAACGCATGGCTTCAATTCAGTAGTTTAACTACATTCCGCCGGAGGGCAACAAGGGCCGCTGTAAAGACGCGTACGGTGTCGGCGGGCGGCCTGTTCGCATGAGGAGCGATACCTGTTGCCAGCCTCCGGGCTTGGGCTTAGCATCCCATCTGTTTATATAGTGGGAGTCCCCATGTCGCAGTTGGATAAAGAAAGCGGAAACGGGCCGATGCCGCGCCAGATTCCGTACATCGTGGGCACGGAAGGATGCGAGCGATTCAGTTTTTACGGGATGCGCAACATCCTCACCCCCTTCCTGATCAGCACCCTGCTGCTATTCATGCCGGTCGCCGACCGCACCGGCGAAGCCAAGCACGTGTTCCACACCTTCGTCATCGGCGTCTACTTTTTCCCGCTGCTGGGCGGCTGGCTGGCCGACCGCTTCTTCGGCAAATACGACACCATCTTCTGGCTCAGTCTCGTGTACTGCGCGGGCCACGCCTGCCTGGCGATCTTTGAAGATAGCCTCAAGGGCTTTTACACTGGCCTGTTCCTGATCGCGCTCGGCTCGGGCGGCATCAAGCCCCTGATCTCGTCGTTCGTGGGCGACCAGTTCGACCAGACCAACAAGAACAAGGCGAAAGTCGTCTACGACATGTTCTACTGGATGATCAACTTCGGCTCCTTTTTCGCCTCGCTGCTGATGCCGATCTTCCTGCGCGATTACGGCGCGGCGGTCGCTTTCGGCATTCCCGGCGTGCTGATGTTCATCGCCACCATCGTGTTCTGGCTGGGACGCAAAAAATACATCCACCTTCCGCCCGCCCCGCCGGACCCGGACTCGTTCACCCGCGTGGCGCGCACCGCGCTCATGACGCACAAGCCTGGCCAGACGCGCACCGGGCTGGCGGTGGCCATGTTTGGCGTGGCCGGCGCCGTCGCATCGCTGGCCATGTCGCCGCAATGGGGTTTCGTGATCGCCGCCTGCACCGCCCTGGTGCTGCTGCTGGCCTTCGGCGGCATCGGTACCTCGATGCAGCTTGAACGCGCGCGCGGCCTGCATTCGGATGTGGCAGTGGACGGCGTGCGCGCGGTACTGCGCATCCTGATCGCGTTTGCGCTGGTGACGCCGTTCCACTCGCTGTTCGACCAGAAGGCGTCGACCTGGATCGTCCAGGCCAACTCCATGATTCCTCCTACCCTCACCCTGTTCGGCAAGGACTTCACGTTCGTGCCGGCCCAGATGCAGGCGCTCAATCCACTGCTGGTGATGATCCTGATCCCGTTCAATAACCTGGTGCTGTACCCGGCGCTGCGCAAGATGGGCATCGAACCGTCCCCGCTGCGCCGCATGACGACCGGGATCGTGTTCTCGGCGCTGTCGTGGATCGTGATCGGCGCCCTGCAGGTGCAGATGGACGGCGGCACGCCAACCTCGATGGCGTGGCAAGTGCTGCCCTACGCGCTGCTCACCTTCGGCGAAGTCTTGGTGGCGGCCACCGGCCTCGAATTTGCGTACAGCCAGTCGCCGCCATCGATGAAGGGCGTGATCATGGCGTTCTGGTTCCTGTCCAACACGGTGGGCAGCCTGTGGGTCCTGATCGTCAATGCCAGCATCAAGAACGATGCGGTGATCTCGCATATCGCCACCAGCGGGTTCAGCGTCATTGCCTTCCAGATGTACTTCTTCGCCGGCTTTGCGTTCGTGGCCGCCGCCGTCTTCGGCTGGTATGCGACGCGCTACAAGATGGTCGATAATTACCGTTCCGACGCCGCACCGGCCAAGGCGTAAAACTGGCCGTGCCAAAGGCGGGAAAGCAGCCTGCTTCCCCGCCCCTACAACGATAAGGGGATCATCATGCGTAAATTGTTCCAGATAGCGTTAATGTGCTGCGCCGCCGTGTTTTGCACCAGCAGCGGCGCCGCCAGCGACCATGGCAGCGCCGAGGAAGCCAAGGCACTGGTGCAGAAGGTGATCACCTATATGAAAGCGAATGGGCGCGAGAAGACCATCGCCGAGATCAACGACACGCAAAACACCCGCTTTCGCGACCGCGACCTGTACGTGACCATCAACGACATGAGCATGAAGAACCTGGCCCATGGCGCCAACGCCAAGATGCAGGGCAAGGACTTGATCGACCTGAAAGACGCGGACGGCAAACCATTCATGCGCGAGCGCCTCGATCTGGTCAAAACCAAGGGCAAAGGCTGGCAGGACTACAAATTCGTCAATCCGGTCACCAAGCAGATCGAACCGAAATCGATGTACTTCGAAAAATACGAAGACCTGATCATCAACTGCGGCATCTACAAGTAAGCACGCACGGGCGCCGCAGCCGTGGCGCCCGTCCCCTCGCGGTTTTCCGCACGCCGCACCGCCCCCGTTCCGGATTTCCGCCAGTTTTCGCCCGTCTCCTTGTCCCCGCGCCCCTGCGGGCAGCGCCGCCAGCGCTGGCACGAAAGATGCAATAGACATGGTGTAGCTAAACCATAACGGAGACGAACAATGAAAACCATTCACCACCTGATCCTTGCAGCGGCAGCCCTGTCCGCGTCCGCCCAGGCGGCCGACAATGTCGTCAGGCTCGGCAACCTCAAATTCGCCCACTATGGCGCAGTCTCGTACATCAAGGAGATCGCACCGAAGTGCGGCATCAAGGTCGAAGAACACATGTTCGCCAAAGGCCCCGACGTGATGCAGGCGATCCTGTCGGGAGACCTCGACGTCGGCGCCACCGCATCGGAGGCGGCCATTTCAGGCCGCGCCAACGGTGCGCCGATCTACATCGTGGCCGGTTTCGCAAAAGGTGGCGCGCGCCTGGTCGCGCGCCCCGACGGCGGCATCAAGTCGGTCAAGGACCTCAAGGGCAAGAAGGTTGGCGTCACGCGCGGTGGCATTCATGAAGTGCTGCTCTACGCCGAACTGTCCAAGCACGGCCTCTCCTGGTCCGATTCGGCCGGCAAGGACGTGCATGTCATCTACCTCGCGTTCGCGGACCTGAACCAGGCGCTGCTCGGCAAGAACCTGGACGCCATCATGCAAAGCGAGCCGCAATCGTCGCAAGCGATCAACAAGGGCTTCGGCATGGAAGTGATGAAGCCTTACGACACGCCGATCGGCGAACCGGTACGCACCCTGGTCATGAGCGAAAAATTCTACAAGGAGAACCGCGCCACCGCGGCCAAGTTCATGAACTGCTTCGTCCAGGCCACCAAGCTGTTCATCGATAACAAGGCCGCCGGCGAAAAATACGTGCGCGAATCGATGTTCAAGAACCAGATCACCAAGGACGACTTCGAGGATGCGATCGCCAACTCGCCCTACACCTACGACGTCAGCATCGAGCATATCCAGATCACCACCGACGTGATGGCCAAGACCGGCACCGGCAAGATGCGCACGCCGCCGCTCGCCAAGGACTGGGTCAAGACCGACCTGCTTGAGCAAGCCAAGAAGTCCTTGTCCATCCAATAAGCGGGGGCCGTCATGACGCAAGCCAAGTGGCGCGAAAGCGCCGTCGGACTCGTTGTACCGGTCGTCATCGTCGCCTTGTGGCAGGCCGGCGCCATGATGGGGCTGATCAATCCGCAGGTGCTGCCCTCGCCATGGGCGGTACTGCTCAAGTGGATCGAATACGCGCTGCCGCTCACCGCATTCGACCCGGCCACCGGATCGCGCCTGGCATGGATGTTTTCGGGCGAGCTGCTGATCGACACCATGGGCAGTATGTACCGGGTGGTGGTCGGTTTCGTGATCGGCGCCGGCCTGGCCCTGCCGCTCGGACTGGCGATGGGATCGAGCCGCACCCTGTACGCCTGGCTCAATCCCCTGATGCAGGTGCTGCGCCCGATTCCGCCGATCGCCTACATCCCGCTGGCGATCCTGTGGTTCGGCCTTGGCAACGCGCCGGCCGTGTTCCTGATCGCCATCGGCGCGTTCTTCCCGGTGCTGATGAATACCATCGCCGGGGTGCGCCAGGTCGACAGCATCTACATCCGCGCCGCGCGCAACCTTGGCGCCAGCCAGAGCACCATGTTCCTGCGCGTGATGCTGCCGGCCGCCGTGCCGTACATCCTGTCGGGCGTGCGGATCGGGATCGGTACCGCGTTCATCGTCGTCATCGTCTCCGAGATGATCGCCGTGAACAACGGGCTGGGTTTCCGCATCCTCGAAGCGCGCGAATACTTCTGGTCCGACAAAATCGTCGCCGGCATGATCAGCATTGGCCTGCTGGGCCTGGGCATCGACATCGCCATGAATAAACTGAACAACCATCTGCTGCGCTGGCACCGTGGCCTGGAGAACTGACATGACTTCCTCCCACATCGACGTTGCGCACGTCAGCAAGATCTTCAACGCGGGCGAGCGCGAAGTGACCGCCCTGCGCGACATCAACCTGCATATCCCGGACGGCCAGTTCGTCTGCCTGCTGGGGCCATCGGGCTGCGGCAAGTCGACCCTGCTCAATGCCATCGCCGGCTTCTCGCTGCCGTCCAGCGGCGACATCCACGCCAACGGTGCGCGCGTCACTGGCCCCGGGCCGGACCGCGGCATGGTGTTCCAGGAGTATGCCCTGTTCCCCTGGATGACGGTCGAGAAGAACATCGGCTTCGGCCTCGGCATCAAGGGCATGCAAGCGGCGGAGATCGACAAGCGCGTCGGCGCCCTGCTGGAGATGCTGTCGCTGGCGGATTTCCGGCAGCGCTTTCCCAAGGACCTCTCGGGCGGCATGCGCCAGCGCGTGGCGATCGCGCGCGTACTGGCGCTCGACTCGCCCATCATGCTGATGGACGAACCGTTCGGCGCCCTGGATGCCCTCACCCGGCGCAACCTGCAGGACGAGCTGCTGCGCATCTGGGCCGACCTGAAAAAAACCATCGTGTTCGTCACCCACAGCATCGAAGAGGCGATCTACCTGGCCGACCGCATCATCGTGATGACCTACCGGCCCGGCACCGTCAAGCGCGATATCATCGTCGAACTGCCGCGCATGCGCGATCCATCGTCGGCAGCCTTCAATGAGCTCAAGCGCGAGCTGGGGGCGATGGTGATGGAAGAGCAGCAGCGCCACCACAACGATGAAATACGGATGGCGGCTGTCGACTAGGCGTGTACGTGCAGTAAAATCGAGGCCACTCACCGTGGGCCGCCCATGCACGTAAAACGACAACTCGCCTGGCTCCTCGCGCTGCTCGCCAGCGCGGGGCTGATCGTGGCCGCCTACCATTGGGCGGCGCGCCAGGGCGCGGCCGACGAACTCGCACGCGGCGCGCGCCAGTTGCAGCTGATGGCGCCCGAACTGGAATCGGCGCTCGACAAGTTCGAGACCCTGCCCTACGTCGTCGGCCTGCAAGAGAACGTGGCCGCGCTGCTCGCCCACCCCGGCGAGCGCGCGCGCATCGACCAGGTCAACCGCAGCCTGAAGGCGATACAACGCCAGTCGAAGGTGGGCGCCATTTACCTCATGGACCGCGACGGCAACACGATCGCCGCCAGCAACTGGGATTTGCCGCTCACCTTCGTGGGCAGGAACTTCGGCTACCGTCCGTATTTTCACGAAGCGCTGGCCGGGCGCGCCGGGCGCTTTTACGGCATCGGCAGCACCACCAGCGAACCCGGTTACTTCATCGCCCAGCCGGTGATGGTTGGTGCCACCGTGAGCGGCGTGGTCGCGGTCAAGATCAGCCTCGACGAATTCGAGCGCAACTGGGCCGGCGCCGAGGACACCATCGTGCTGGCCGACCGTGCCGACGTGGTGTTCCTGTCCAACCGGCCGCAATGGAAGTACCGCAGCCTGCACCCCCTGAGCGCGGCCACCCAGCGCGAACTGGCCAGCACCGACCAGTACGCGCGCCGCACCATCACGCCCATCGACGGCAAGCCGGCGCCGCATGCCGCGCGCACGACCGGCCGCCTGGGGTGGCGGCTGATGCTGTTCCCCACGCCGGGCCGGGTGCAGCGCGCGGCGGCCCTGTGGGCGCTGGCCGCCGCCCTGGTTGCCGCCAGCGCCACCGTCGCCGCCTGGGCCCTGTACCAGCGCCGCCGCCGGCTGGAAGAACGCCAGGCCGCGAACGCCGCGTTGCAGCGTGCGGCTAGTGAACTCGATGTCAAGCTGGCCGAGCGCACCGCGCTGCTGCGCCAGGCCAACGACGACCTGGAAGCGCGCTACGCCACCCTGAAACAAACCGAACATGTGCTGCGCTCGACCCAGGATCAGCTGGTCCAGGCGGGCAAGCTCGCCATGCTGGGGCAGATGGCGGCCGGCGTCACGCATGAACTGAACCAGCCGCTGGCCGCGATCCGCGCGTTTGCCGACAACGCGCGCACCTTTCTCGAACGCGGGCAGCAAGCGCAGGCCAGCGCCAACCTGACCCACATCAGCGACGCCAGCGCGCGCATGGGCGCCATCATCGGCCAATTGAAGGGTTTCGCGCGGCGCAGCGACACCGTGGCGACAGTCGATATCGCCCAGTCCCTCGCCGCCTCGGCATTTTTACTGGCGGGCGAATTCAAACGCCTGGGCGTTGCGCTGGCGCTGCCGCCACCGCAGCCGCTGCTGATCACCGGGGACGCCGTGCGCATCGAACAGGTGTTCATCAACCTGCTGCGCAATGCGCTCGATGCCGTCGACGACGCAGCCGTACGCGAAGTGTCGGTCACCTTGACCCAGCAGGATGGCTATGCCGTGGTGCGCATCGCCGACAGCGGCCCGGGCATCTCCGACAAGGTGGCCGCCCACCTGTTCGAGCCGTTTTTTACCACCAAACCATCGGGCAAGGGCCTCGGGCTCGGGCTCGCGATATCATCATCGATCGTGCAAGCCATGAACGGGCGACTCGAAGGCAGCAACCGCCCCGCCGGCGGCGCCCAGTTCGAGGTGCGCCTGCCGCTGCCGGGCGGGGAAAACGACTAGGGGAATCAATGAAGACCATGCAAGCCATCCTGGTGGAAGACGAAGCGCCGCTGCGCCTGGCCACCACCCAGACCCTGGAACTGGGCGGTTTTACCGTGCGCGCCTTCGCCAGCGCCGAAGAAGCCGGGGCGGCGCTGGACGCGGCATTTGATGGCGTGATCGTCAGCGATATCCGCCTGCCCGGGCGCTCGGGCCTGGACCTGCTGGCGCAAGTGGTGGCGCTCGATGCGGAACTGCCCATGATCATGGTGACCGGCCATGGCGACGTGGCGATGGCGGTCGGCGCCATGCGCGTCGGCGCGTACGACTTCATCGAAAAGCCGTTCGGCGCCGAACGCCTGCTCGACGCGGTGCGGCGCGCCCAGGAGCGGCGCAGCCTGGTGCTGGAAAACCGCCGCCTCAAGACGGCGTGGGCGCTGCATCCCGATACGCCGCAGCTGGTGGGGCACTCGGACGCCATCGAACGGCTCAAGGTCCTGGTGCGCAATATCGCGCCGGCCGGCGTGGACATCCTGATCAACGGCCAGACCGGCACCGGCAAGGAAGTCGTCGCGCGCCTGATCCACGCGGCCAGTGCGCGCAAGGGCAATTTTGTCGCGATCAATTGCGGCGCCCTGCCCGAATCGGTATTCGAGAGCGAGATGTTCGGGCACGAGGCCGGTGCGTTTACGGGCGCGCACAAACGCCGCATCGGCAAGCTGGAATACGCCAACGGCGGCACCCTGTTTCTCGACGAGATCGAGAGCATGCCGGTGGCGCTTCAGGTCAAGCTGCTGCGGGTGCTGCAGGAGCGCCGGCTGGAGCGCCTGGGCGGCAACGAGGCGATTGCGGTGAATTTTCGCATCATCGCGGCCAGCAAGGCCGATCTGCTGGAACTGAGCGCGCAGGGCCGCTTTCGCGAAGACCTGTACTACCGGATCGGCGTGGCAACGATCGACCTGCCGCGCCTGAACGAACGGCGCGACGACATCGCGCCGCTGATGGCGCACTTCACACAGGATGCGGCGCAGCGCTACGGGCGGCCGGTGCCGCAGTGGAGCAGCCAGCAAATGAGCCAGTGGCAGGCGGCGGAATGGCCGGGCAATGTGCGCGAACTGCGCAACTTCGCTGAGCGGCTGGTGCTCGGCATCGTTGCGGCGCCGGCGCCAGACGCCGCTCCCGCTCCGGGCACCGCCTTGAGCCTGCCGCAGCAGCTCGACGCCTATGAGCGCGACCTGATCGCCAACGCGCTCGACGCCGTGGACGGGAATGTGTCGACCGCCGCCGACCAACTCGGCGTGCCGCGTAAAACCCTGTACGACAAGCTCAAAAAATACCAGCTGGCACCTGGCAAAAAATAGCAATCGATAAGGAATTTCACGACAAAGTCGCCGATAATATGCACAACGACGACACCGGACGCCAGATGCCCTTTTCACTTTTCAGCGCCGCGGTCCTCGCCGGCGCGAGCGCATCGGCTTCGGCCGCGCCGATGGCGGCGGTCTGCGACAGCGGCGCCTTTCAAACGATCGTGCAGCCGACGCCCGCCAGCATCGATGCGCGCGCCGTCTGGCTGGACCGGCGCCTTGCGCAATGGCCAGGCGTGGAGAACGCGGGCCGATTCAAACTCTATCACTCGCCCGGCGGAACCATCGCCGCGCCAAGCGGCGGCATCGTCAGTGGCGCATTGGGCGCGCTTTCCCTTGCTGTTTTCAGCGGCACACCGGCGCCGGACGTGGCGCAGCGCTTCAACTACGTCGGCAAGGGCGTGCTGCTGGCCGTGGCGGCAGCCGATCTGGCGCGCCTGCCCGATCTGCACCGTCAGCAGCTGGTACTGGTGCAGGAAGACGCGGATGGAAAAGTGCGCGCGGCGACACGCTTGCAAACGGCGGGCGCGCTCGACGATCTGTACGCGGCTGCGGAATCGGTAAGCGATCTCGGCGCCGTTCCTACGCACCGGAGCACCACTTTCAAGCTGTGGGCGCCGACCGCGCGCCAGGTATCCGTCTGCACTTACGACAGTGGCAGCGGGCGCGCGAAAGCGCTCGATACGATGCGGTTCGACCCGGCAAGCGGCATCTGGAGCGCCACGCGAAAAGGCGACCTGTCCGGCAAATACTACAAATACGCGGTCGACGTGGTGGCCGATGGTACGGGCCTCGTGCGCAACATGGTCACCGACCCATATTCGGTCAGCCTGACCACCGACTCGAAACGCAGCTACATCGCCAACCTCGCCGCTGCGCGACTCAAGCCGGCCGGCTGGGACAAGTCGGCGCCACCCGCGACAGTCAAGGCGCAGACCGACATGGTCGTCTACGAGCTGCATGTGCGCGATTTTTCTATCAACGACGCGACCGTGCCGGCGCCCGAGCGCGGCAAGTTCACCGCCTTTTCCCGCACCGGCTCGAACGGCATGCGGCACCTGGCTGCCCTGGCCCGCGCCGGCATGACCGACATTCACCTGCTGCCCGTATACGACATCGCCAGCATCCCGGAACGCGGCTGCGCGCAGCCCTCTCCCACCGGTGCGGCGGACAGCGAAGCGCAGCAGGCGCTGATCAGGCAGACGGCGGCGACCGATTGCTTCAACTGGGGCTACGATCCGTATCACTACAGCGCGCCGGAAGGCAGTTACGCGAGCGACGCGGCTGATGGAGCCACGCGCATCATCGACATGCGTGGCATGGTCATGAACCTGCACCGGGCCGGCCTGCGGGTCGGCATGGACGTGGTCTACAACCACACCTTTGCTTCCGGCCAGAAGGAAAAATCGGTCCTCGACCGCATTGTGCCCGGCTACTACCATCGCCTGAACGCGGCCGGCGGAGTCGAACAGTCGACCTGCTGCGACAATACCGCGACCGAAAACCGCATGATGGCCAAACTCATGATCGACTCGGCCGCCTTGTGGGCGCGCGAATACAAGATCGACTCGTTCCGTTTCGACCTGATGGGGCATCAGCCGCGCGCGGCGATGGAACGGCTCCAGGCACGCGTGAACGCGGCGGCCGGCCGTCCAGTGCAGTTGATCGGCGAAGGCTGGAACTTCGGCGAGGTGGCCGATAGCGCGCGCTTCGTGCAAGCGTCGCAACTGTCGCTCAACGGCAGCGGCATCGGCACCTTCAGCGACCGCGCGCGCGACCATGTACGCGGCGGTTCGGCGGCCGATGCCGGCGCGGACATGATCCGGCGCCAGGGCTACATCAACGGCCTGGTGTACGACCCGAATGCGCTGGCCGGTGAACGGCCGCTGACGGACCTGATGCAGGCAGCCGACATGGTGCGCGTCGGGCTGGCCGGGTCGGTGCGCAACTACATCATGACGACGTACAAGGACAGCACCCTGGCGCTGGAATCCATCGATTACAACGGCCAGCCGGCCGGATACGCCAGCGAGCCCGGCGAAACGGTCAACTACGTCGAGAACCACGACAACCAGACCCTGTACGACATGAACGTATTCAAGCTGCCACTGTCTACATCCAGCGCCGAGCGCGCCCGCGTGCAGGTGCTGGGAGCGGCGATCAATGCCTTCAGCCAGGGCGTGGCCTACTTCCATGCCGGGATCGATACCCTGCGCTCGAAGTCGATGGACCGCAACAGCTTCAATTCCGGCGACTGGTTCAACCGCATCGACTGGACTTACCAGGACAACTACTTCGGCACCGGTGCCCCGCCGGTCGACGACAACGCCAGGGACTACGCGCTGATCAAACCCCTGCTGGCCAATGCCGCGCTCAAGCCCGTGCCGGCGGATATCGCCTTTACGCGCGATGCCTTTCGCGACCTCTTGACCATCCGCGCCAGCTCCACCTTGTTCCGGATGCGCAGCGCGCACGACATCGGGCAGCGCCTGCGCTTCCACAACACCGGATCGAAGCAGCTTCCGACCGTGATCGCGGCGCACATCGACGGCACGGGCTACGCCGGTGCCGGTTTTTCTGGCGTGGCATACTTCATCAATGTGGACAAGGTGGCGCACACGCTCGATGTGGCCGAGATGCGCGGCAAGCGCCTGCACCTGCATCCGGTCCATACGGCACCCACCGCAGCCGACCAGCGCGCCGCGGCAAGCACGTTCGACAGCGCAGCGGGACGTTTTACCATCCCGGCGCGCACCGCCGTCGTCTTCGTGGAGTGATCAGATATCGAGGTGCGAGATCAGCGAGCGCTTCTTCTCGTGATCGGCCGGATCGGCCCCCTGCGCGCCGAGCGAAATGCCGACCGACAGAATATCGATCAGCAGCAGCTGCAGCACGCGCGAGATCATCGACAGGAAACTGGTGCTGTCTTCGCTGTGATCGACCGCCAGGCAAATGGTCGCGCGCTTCGCCAGCGCCGATTTGCTGCTGGTGATCGCGATCACGTCGGCACCGGTGGCGCGCGCCGCATCCACGGCCGCCAGCAGTTCCGGCAACTGGCCCGAGGTTGAAATGGCGATCACCACGTCGCCCGGCTTGAGCAGTTCGGCGGCCAGGGTAAACAGATGCGAGTCGCCATACGACGAGGTGGGAATGCGGAAGCGGAAGAATTTGTGCTGGCCGTCCAGCGCCACCACGCGCGAATTGCCCATCGCGTAGAACTCGACCCGGTTGGCCTTGCGCAGCAGCGCGATGGCGCGGTCGATCGAGACCACGTCGAGCTGGTCGCGGAATTTCAGAATCGCTGACACGGTATTGTCGATCACCTTGGCCGACAGGTCGTGCGTGCTGTCGGACACGCGCACCTGGCTGTGGCGCACGGGGATGGTGCCTGTCAGGCTGCTCGCGAACTTGAGCTTGAAGTCGGCCAGGCCCAGGAAGCCCAGCGAGCGGCAGAAGCGGATCACGGTCGGCTGGCTGACGTCGGCCAGGCGCGCGATTTCCGCAATCGGCTCGCCCAGCACCTTGCGCGGGTGTTCCAGCACCAGGGCGGCCACGCGCTGTTCGGCGGGCGACAGTTCGTGCTGCAGATGCTGCACCCTCTCCATCAGCGTATTGGCGCCGCTGCGCCCGCGCAGGTGCTCGGACAGGATAGTCGCCACGCCGATGAAAGCAGGGTTGGGGATCATGATGACGTAGGTCGGGACCTGGCCGAGGTAGGAGCTGAAACGGCCCTTGGCCTCGAAGCGTGCACGGAAGGACGACGTGGCAAACCACTTGCCCATGCGCGGCACGATGCCGCCGCCGATAAAGATGCCCCCGAAGGCGCCGAGCGTGACAGCCAGGTTGGCGGCCGCGCCGCCAAGCATGCCACAGAAGCAGTCGAGCACTTCGAGGCAGAGCGGATCATTGTCGTCCAGCGCGCCGGTGATGATCTCGGGCGAGGTGCGTGGCATGGGCTGCACACCGTTGCGCTGGGCGAGCGCGCGGTAGATCAGTTCCATCCCGGGACCGGAGATCAGGCGCTCGTTCGATACATGCGACCACTCCTTCCACGCGTATTGCAGGATCGCGAATTCGCGCTCGTCCGCCGGGGCGAAATTGACGTGCCCACCTTCGCTGCCGAGGGTGACGAAGCCGTCGACCGTTGGGATCATGCCCGATACGCCAAGACCGGTGCCCGGTCCGACGACGCCGATAACGGCATTCGTTGCGGGGGTTCCGCCGCCGACCTGCATCAGATCGTCGCCCGACAGGCCGGGCAGCGACATCGCCAGGGCGGTGAAATCGTTCACGATCAGCAGGGTGTTCAGACCGAGTTCGCGGCGCACTTCATCGGTCGAGAATTGCCAGTCGCGGTTGGTCATGCGGATCATGTCGCCGCTGATCGGGTTGGCGAGGGCGAAGGCGGCGTGATTGATGCGGATGCCGGCGTGGTCGGCGAGGTAGGTATGAAGCAGCGGGACGATACCGGGGAAGTCGTCGCACTTGAGCACCCGCACCGAGCGCAGCACGCCGGGCGCGGTTTCAAGGGCGAAGCGCGCGTGGGTCGCGCCGATATCGGCCAGCAGGCGCGGGCCATCGGCATAGGCGGTACGGCTGTACTTTTGTTCTGAATCGTGTTCTTTGGTCATCGCGGTCACTTGGGACAGTTCGGGCAGTTCGCGCGTAGCATACCCTATTGTATGAAATGTATGAAATGCCCGGGGGGCGCTTAATTCAGCGCCGTCGTTCCCGCGCAGGCGGGAACCCAATTCCGTAAAGCCGCCCGAGACTACGGCACGAACTTGGATTCCCGCCTGCGCGGGAACGACGGCGCTTAGTTCGCGATCAGCACGATGCCGTTCTTGGTGTGGAAATCGACCTTCCCGCCCACGACCACGGCCTTCTTGCCCGAGTAGTAATCGGTCACGGACTCGCCATCGCGAAAAATCGGTCCGACCACGACCGGCGTCGGCTTGTCGGTCGGCAGGTCGAGCCCCACCACGACCCGGTCCTTCTCGTACGTGCGCGCGAAAACGTACGGAGCCGCTTGCAGCTTGCGATGCTCGCCCGCGCCCACCGCGGGATGCGCCTGGCGGAAGCGGCCGATCAGGCCCCAGTGCTTGCGCACATCGGCGATGCGGTAACCGTCGCGCTGCGCATTATTGGCCAGTTCATCCCAATTCATGAACGAACGCAGCACCGCGTCGCCCTTCGCACCCTCGTGCGTGAGCAGGCGCGCGGTTTCGTCGCCGTAGTATATCTGCGCCGCGCCGGGCGAGAGCAGCAGCTTCACCGCAGAGTCGAAAGGACGCGTGCGCGTCGGGTCGAACGGCGCCGCGTCGTCGTGCGAACTCAGATAATTGAGCACGGAATAACCACGCAGCGGCCCGCCCAGCAGCGCGGCGTAGCGGCCGAACATGGCGTCGTAGCCGCCCTTGGCGTCGGACGCCATGCTGAAATTGATCACGCTGTCAAAGCCATTATCGTAGAAATCGACGAAGGTTTCGCCACCCATGTCGAACTGGTGCGCCTGGCGCAGCGAGTAGTTATAGACTTCGGCCGTCATGTAGAACTTGCCGTCGCCCAGGCGCTTGGCCGGATTGTCGCGCTTCCAGTCCTCGAACGCCTTGCTGGCCACCTTTTTCAGGTCCTTCCACACGCGCGGCTCGACGTGCTTGGCGGTGTCGGCCCGGAAGCCGTCGAAGCCATATTTACGCACCCAGTCCGCGTGCCATTTCATCAGGTAGTAGCGCGGCGCGCGCGGGTAGCCGGTTTCCTTGAAAAAGGCATCGAGTGAGGCCACTTCGCGCTCGTAGCGCTTTTCTTCCTTCCACTTGGCCACCAGCGCTGGCGGCAGTGCGACGGGCCGGTCGATATCGGTGCGGAAGTCGGGCAGGTTCTTCACCAGGGTGCAGTCGACGGTGGTGCGCACATCCTTGAAGGCGCATACGGGCGCGGTGCGCACCCACTCCTTGGGCCACACCGGATCGAGCGTCGTGACCGGGCCGGTGTGGTTCATCACCACGTCGAGCAGTACGCGGATGCCGTTGGCGTGCGCGGTGTCGACCAGTTCCTGCAGGTCCGCTTCGGTGCCGAGGTTGGCGTCGATGCTGGTGAAGTCGCGCGCCCAGTAGCCGTGAAAACCGTAGGATTTGCCGCTGCCTTCATCGGTGCTGCCGTGAATCTGCTCGACCGGCGGCGTGATCCAGATCGCATCGACGCCCAGTTCCTTGAAGTAGCCCTCCTTGATCTTGGCCGTCACCCCGGCCAGGTCGCCGCCCATGTAACCGCGCAGCGGCGCGGCATCGGCCTTGCGTCCGTACGCCAGGTCGTTGGTTTTGTCGCCGTTGTTGAAGCGGTCCGTCAACAGGAAATACACAGTCGCGTTTTCCCACACAAACGGGGTGCGCGCCAGCGGCGGCGCGGCACTGACGTGGGCAGCGCCGAAAGCAAGCGCCAGTGAGACTGCAAGTGCGGAAAATTTCATGTATTCCCTGTTGGTTGTAGTGGTTCGTCAGGTGGTGACCGTCGGCCGGTCGCGCCCCGTACGCTGGTGCAGGCCGGCCAGCCGGTCGGCAATGGTGGCCAGCCCGGCCAGCGCTTCCTGCGCCGGGATGTCGTGCATGGCCACGTCACGCTCGTAGCGTTCGAGGTAAAGACGGATGGTGGCGCCTTCGGTTCCGGTGCCGGACAGGCGGAACACGATGCGCGAGCCATCGGTCATCACGATGCGCACGCCCTGCTTGCTGGCGATGCTGCCGTCGACCGGGTCCTTATAAACAAAATCGTCGGCGAAATCAACAGTGTAGCCGTCGATGACCTGGTCCGCCAGCGCCGGCAACTGCTCGCGCAGGTGCGCCATCAAGCCTTCCGCCGCGCTGGACTCGACCGCTTCGTAGTCGTGGCGCGAGTAGTAGTTGCGGCCGAAGCGCGCCCAGTGCTCGCGCACCAGGGTGTCGACGGATTTGCCGCTGGCCGCCAGCAGGTTAAGCCAGAACAGCACGGCCCACAAGCCATCCTTTTCGCGGATATGGTCCGAGCCGGTACCGTAACTCTCTTCGCCGCACAGGGTCACCATGCCGGCATCCATCAGGTTGCCGAAGTACTTCCAGCCGGTCGGGGTTTCGTAGCACGGCACCTTGAGCGCGTGCGCCACCCGGTCCGGCGCGGTGGAGGTGGGCATGGAGCGGGCGATGCCCTTGATGCCGCCGCGGTAGCCCGGTGCCACGGCCGCATTGGCGGCGATGATGGCCAGGCTGTCGGACGGCGTCACGGCAATGCCGCGTCCGACGATCATGTTGCGGTCGGCGTCACCGTCCGACGCGGCGCCGAAGTCCGGTGCGTCCGGCGCGGACATCAGCGCAACCAGTTCGGCCGCGTTGACGGGATTCGGATCGGGATGGTGGCCGCCGAAGTCTTCGAGCGGTGTGCCGTTGATGACGGTGCCGCGCGGCGCGCCGAGCAAGCCTTCGAGGATCGCGTGCGCATACGGGCCGGAGACGGCATGCATGCCGTCGAAGCGCATCGTGAAGCCGCCCGCGAACAGCGCCTTGATGGCGGCGAAATCGAACAGGTCGGTCATCAGCGCCGCGTAGTCGGCCACCGGGTCGATGACTTCGACATCCATCTGCTCGATGCGCGCGCGGCCGAGGGTATCGAGATCAAGGTCGCCGGCGTCGCTGATGCGGTATTCGCTCAGGACCTGGGTCTGGCCGTAGATGGCCTCGGTGATTTTTTCGGGCGCGGGGCCGCCGTTGGCGATGTTGTACTTGATGCCGAAATCGCCATCGGGTCCGCCCGGATTGTGGCTGGCGGAGAGCACGATGCCGCCCGAGGCGGCGCGCTTCCTCACCACGCAGCTCAGGGCCGGGGTGGACAGGATGCCGCCCTGCCCGACCAGCACCCTGGCAAAACCGTGTGCCGCCGCCATGCGCAGGATCACCTGGATGGCGTGGCGGTTGAAGTAGCGCCCGTCGCCGCCGAGGACCAGGGTTTGGCCGGCGCAGTCGCCGAGCGTGTTGAAGATCGACTGTACGAAGTTCTCGAGGTAAGCGGGTTGCTGGAACTCGCTTACCTTCTTGCGCAAGCCGGAGGTACCGGGACGCTGTCCGGCGAACGTCGTGGTGTTTACTGTGTGGATGGTCATTTTTACTCCTGTCTGTTAACAATACGATACGACAGGTAGAAAAATGTTGACGCCACTTTAGTTGGCCCGCTCGCCCTTGTCGGTCACGAACACGGTCAGCAGCCCGCCAACGGCCATGCATGCACCGGCCAGCAGCAAGGTCGCCACTGGACGCCCGCCCAACAGGGCCTTGCTGATCGGCCCCAACACCATGCCGCCGACGATCTGCGGGATCACGACGAAGAAATTGAAGACGCCCATGTAAAAGCCCATGCGCTGCGGCGGCAGCGCGCCCGCCAGGATCGCGTACGGCACGGTGAGGATGCTGGCCCACGCGATGCCGACGCCGACCATCGGAATGAGCAGCATCTCTTTTTGCGTGATGAAGAAAATGCTGGCCAGGCTGATGCCGCCGATGACCAGGCAGGCCAGGTGGGTCATCTTGCGGTTGGTACGGCGCGCGATGACCGGCAGGATAAAGGCCGCGAGCGCCGACACGCCGTTATACACGGCGAACATGACGCCGACCCAGTTGCCGGCGCTCTGGAAAGCGGCCGACTGGGCGTCGAGCGTGCCGAACACGTTTTCAGCCACCGCCGGCGTGGTGTTGACCCACATCGTAAATAACGCCAGCCACGAAAAGAAGCTCACCGCCGCCAGTTGCACCATCGTGCGCGGCATGGTGGTGAAGCCTTGCATGATCTCGCGCAGCGCGGTCATGGTGCCCTTGCGCTTTTCAAGATCGGCGCGAAACGCGGTCAGGTCTTCCGGCGGCGTTTCGCGGGTCGTGATGACGGTCCACGATACCGCGCCAATGAAGGCCAGGCCGCCGAGGTAGAACGAGTAGCGCACCGTATCGGGAATGCCGCCGTTGACGGGGATATTGCTGACGTTGAACCAGTCGGTGAACATGGTCGGCAACAGCGAGGCGATCACCGAGCCGCAGCCGATGAAGAAGGTCTGCATCGCGAAGCCCGCCGTCTGCTGCGACGGATGCAGCTTATCGCCCACAAAAGCGCGGAACGGTTCCATCGACACGTTGATCGACGCATCCAGCATCCACAGCACGAACACCGCCATCCACAGGGATGTGGAATTGGGCATCAGGAACATGGCCACGGTCGCCAGGAAGGCACCTAGGAAGAAGAAGGGACGGCGCCGGCCCCAGAACGGATGCCAGGTATTGTCACTCAGGTAGCCGATGACCGGTTGCACCAGCAGCCCTGTGATCGGCGCGGCGAGCCAGAACAGCGGCAGTTGGTCCGCGTTCGCGCCCAGGGTCGAGAAGATGCGGCTGGTGTTGGCGTTTTGCAGCGCAAACCCGAACTGAATGCCGAAGAAGCCGAAGCTCATGTTCCACAACTGCCAGAAACTCAGGCGTGGTTTTATTACCGGGAATTGCATCTGCATCGGGAGTCTCCAAGCGTTTTGCCACGCATTATATTTGTAGGAAAATAACATGACGATTTCTAAGTGTCAATCTAAACAGTTCCATAGTAAAATCGCCGCAACAAGACGGCCGAAACCGCAATTTTGTAGTCAAATAACAGAGACGACGGGGACATGATGCTGGAGATGCAGAAGCGCTTGAATCACCTTTTTTACGCGACCCTGAGCCTGCCGGCGACGGCGATGGGTTTCGCGCTGTGCATCCAGATTTCGGCGCTGAGCTGGATTTTGAGCACGCGCTTCAACCTCGAGATTCACCAGATCGGCATCGTGTGGGCGGCCGGACCGCTGGCAGGCATCTTCGGCCAGGTGATCATCGGCTTGATCAGCGACGATGCCTGGTTCTGGGGCGGGCGGCGCCGCCCCTTCATCCTGATCGGCGGCACCCTGGCCGCGCTGATGGTGTTCCTGCTACCGCGCATCGACGTCGTCAGCCAGCTCCTGGGCATCAAGAATATCGTCATCGTGGCGGTGATCATCGCATTGACCCTGGACCTGTCGATCAATATCAGCTTCAATCCGACCCGCTCGATCATCGCCGACCTCACGCCCGAAGGCGAAGCGCGCACGCGCGGCTACACGTGGATGCAGACGATTTCCGGCTTCTTCGGCGTGGCGGCGTACATCATCGGCGCAACCCTCGGCAACGACGCGCTGATCTCGGTCGGCGCGGGCATCGTGTTCGTGTTTTCGGTGCTGCCGATGTTCTTCATCAAGGAAGAACGCGAGCTGGTGAAAAAGAACGAGGCGGCCGTAGCGACCAAGGCCGATTGGGGCCAGCTGTGGCGCATCTACATCGCGCACGGCTTTGCGTGGCTTGGGGTGCAGGCGATGTTCGTCTACACCTACGGCTTTATCCAGCAGCAGCTGGTGCCGGCGGGGCTGGATGTGAAGGCGGCGAACGCCATGAGCGGCCAGGTGATCGCCTACGCTTTCGCCGTGCTCAATACGGTCGGCTTCCTGCTTCCGGCGCTGGTGCTCGCGCCGCTGGCGCGCAGGTTCGGCCGCGTACATACGCAAGCGGGCTGCATCGCCATCATGGCGCTCGGGTACTTTTTGATCGCCACCATGGCGCGCACGCCGATGATGCTGTACGCGCTGATGGCGGTGGTCGGCATCGGCTGGAGCGCCATCGTCAGCCTGCCGTTCGCGATCATGAGCGACAAGGTGGACAAGAGCCGCATGGGCTTTTTCATGGGCGTGTTCAACCTGTCGGTGGTGCTGCCGCAGTTGATGTCCACCGGCGTGGGCTTCGTGCTGAAACACGTGGCCGACCAGAGCACCTTGTATGTCATCTGCGGCACCTCACTGGCCATTTCGGCGGCCTTGTGGTGCCTGGTGAAGGACGAGGCGGCGGCGACCCAGGCCGCGATGCCCGCTCCCGTACACTGATGCCAATTCTGCCGTCACTTACCGGCAGGATGGAACGGTAGAATCAAACACCTGCCAAATTTGATCACAAGAATATATGAGCAAGAAACCATGGCGATTTCGTTTTTAAACGAAGACGAGGGATTATCTTTTACCAGATCCCTTCTGGTAGGCGCCGCTCGCCCTGGCGCTGCGATCGCTGCGCACGTCGCCGCAGACTCCGACTCGGGCATCGTGCGAATCGATGTGGCCGAGGCTGTCGAATCCACCTGCTTCCAGGCTGTCCGGCAGGCCGGCACCAAAGCTTATATTGGCTACGGAGAGCGTGTTTTCATCGTCGATTGCGTGACGGAGGACGTCGTGATGCACCAGATGGATGGGTATTTTTGCGAATTCTTCGATGCTGAGGAATTGGAAACGTCTGGTGCCGATTTCTGCGTACTCGCAAGTTCCGCTTCCGAGCTGTTCGCATTCGGTCCTGACGGTGCACTTCTATGGAAAACTACGCAGCTCGGAATTGACGGAGTGCTGGTGCACAGCGCCACCGGAACGCATATCAAAGGCAGCGGGGAGTGGGACCCGCCAGGCGGATGGGAGCCGTTTATCCTCGCGACACGCACTGGTGAACGCGTCAGCGGTGGTTCTGCTCCGCGAAGGTAGCGCGGGGTTCGGCGATGAGTCCGGCCGGATTATCCGCAGCGCGCTTGCGCAGGAACACCTAAGCAAAAAGGGCAGCCGAAGCTGCCCTTTTTTTCACCTGCCCGCCGCTTTACTCCGGCTTGGCCAGCTTGCGTGCTTCCTTCTTGGCCTTGGTGGCCGCGTCGTAAGGCTTCTTGGGTCCGAGCTTTTTCTCCTCAAAACGACGGTCGCCCGCTTTTTTCGGAGCCGCCTTCTTGACCGCCGGCGCTTCGCCATCACGGGTGATATTCAGCTGCTGGCCCGCGACCCACACACCCTTGAGGTGATCGATCAGGTCCGCCGGCATGTCGACCGGCAGGTCGAGCGTGCTGTAATCGTCGTAGATCTCGATGCGGCCGATGAACTTGGACTCGATGTTCGCTTCGTTGGCAATCGCGCCGACGATATTGCCCGGCTTGACGCCGTGCGCATGACCGACTTCGATACGGAAGGTGCCCATGCCTTCTTCCGACGGACGCGATACGCGCTCGCGCTTGAAGGCTGGTGCATCGCCACGGTCGCCGCGGTCGCTGCGCATTGGCGCCTCCGAACGCGGTGCGCGCGCGGCAGGGGTGGTTTCCTGCCACGATGGCGCGCTCTTGGCGTCGCGGTTCGGCTTTTCCAGCAGCAAAGGAATATCGCCGCGCGCCAGCTTCGCCAGGGCCGCTGCGATTTCGACGGCGGGCACGTTCTGCTCGCGCTCATATTCTTCGATCAGCGAACGGAATACATCGAGTCCGCCGGCAGCCAGCATTTCGGTGATCTGGTCCTTGAATTTGGCGATCCGCACGTCGTTGACGGCTTTCACGGTCGGCAAGGTCAGTGGCGCGACCGGCTGGCGCGTGGCGCGTTCGATCGCTTTCAACAAACCCTGCTCGCGCGGGGTAATGAACAAAATCGCTTCGCCGCTGCGGCCCGCGCGGCCGGTGCGGCCGATGCGGTGGGTGTAGCTTTCCGGGTCCGACGGCACGTCGTAGTTGATCACGTGGCTGATGCGCTCCACGTCCAGGCCGCGCGCGGCGACGTCGGTGGCGACCAGGATGTCGATCTTGCCGTTCTTGAGCTGTTCGATGGTGCGCTCGCGCTGCGTTTGCTGCATGTCGCCGTTAATCGCCGTGGCCGCGAAGCCGCGCGCCAGCAGCTTGGTCGCCAGTTCCTCGGTACCGAGCTTGGTGCGCGCAAAAATGATCATGCCGTCGAACGGTTCCGCTTCCAGGATGCGGGTCAGCGCTTCGAGCTTCTGCATCCCGCTCACCATCCAGTAACGCTGGCGGATATTGTCAGCGGTGCCGGTCTTGGCGGCGACCGTGACTTCAGCCGGATCGCGCAGGTAGGTCTTGGCGATGCGCTTGATCGCGGACGGCATGGTGGCCGAGAACAGCGCGGTCTGGCGCGACTCAGGGGTTTTTTGCAGGATCTGTTCGACGTCGTCGATAAAGCCCATGCGCAGCATCTCGTCGGCTTCGTCGAGCACCAGGGTCTTGAGCTTGGACAGGTCGAGCGAACCCTTTTCGAGGTGGTCGATCACGCGGCCCGGGGTGCCGACGATCACGTGCACGCCGCGGCGCAGCGCCTGCAGCTGCGGACCGTAGCTCTGGCCGCCGTAGATCGGCAGGACATGGAAATCCTTGATGTGCGTTGCGTACTTCTGGAACGCTTCGGCGACCTGGATCGCCAGTTCGCGGGTTGGAGCGAGCACCAGCGCCTGGGGCGACTGCTGCTTGATATCGATGCGCGACAGAATCGGCAGCGCGAAGGCTGCGGTCTTGCCGGTTCCGGTCTGTGCCTGCCCCAGCACGTCGCGATTGGCCAGGAGCAGCGGGATGGTGGCAGCCTGGATCGGCGACGGCGTTTCGTAACCGACCTCTTTCATGACCTTCAGCACTTGGGCGCTCAGGTTGAGTTCGGAAAACAGTAATACTGGGGTTTCAGACATAGGACACTCACAATTTGACTAGCTAGCCCGACGGGAAAGCATCCTGCAGTTTACTCTCTTGTAGTCCAGAATGCGATTTTTTGTAACGGAGTTGCGTGCAAGTGGGGTGTAATTGAGGCTATTCGTGCAATCTGCTCCGCTTTGCCGCCACCCGATATCGCGGTTTGCACCGCCTGCCGCGCCGTTCGTGGCCGCCCAAAAACAAACAACCCCGCCACATTCGCATGCGCCGGGGTTGTCGTCAGCGCCGGGATCGCCCCCGGCAGCCTACTCATCAGAACTTGTAGTTGGCGCCCATCAGGAAGGTGCGGCCATACTTCTGGTATTCCAGCGGCTTGTTGCGGTCGCCAGCGTAGGTTTCGTACGCCGTATCGCCAACGTTATTAACCTGCAACACCAATCCCAAGCCCTTAAAGCTTCCTTCGGTAAAGTTATAACCGATCTGGAAGTCGACCACATCCTCACCGACCACATAACGCAAGCTGCGCTCATTGGCAAAGTTGCCGATTTCACCAACGAAATCGGAGCGCTTGCGCTGGCTGACCCGGGTTTCAAAACCGTTCTTTTCATAGTACAAGGTCAGGTTGGTCACGCGCTTGGACAAGCCCGGCAACGGAATGTTCTTGCCGATGCTGCTGTCCGGATCTTCAATCGCGATCGAGCTCTTGCTGTGCGTGGCACTGGCCGACACGCCAAACCCATCGAGCACGGGTGTGAGCAAGCTCAGCGGCAGCGATGCCGACACTTCCAGGCCCTTCAGCTTGCCGCCGTTGCCGTTGTACGGCGCCTTGTAGTTACCAATCGCCGTGATCGCGTCGGTGCCAGGAATATATTTCGAGAAATCGTATTCCTTGGTCTGGGTAAAGATGTACGTATCGAGCTTCTTGTGGAAAGCCGCGACTGCAAAGTACGCCTTGTTACCGAAATATTTTTCGTAGGACAAATCGAGTGCCTTGGCGCGCCACGGATCAAGACGGGCATTGCCGCCACTGGCGCCCGGCTTGAAGTCGGTGGTGCCGACGTTGAAGTCGAGCGCCGAGCGCAGCTGATCGATCCTTGGACGCGCCAATTGCTTGGCAGCCGCGAAACGCACGGTCTGCTGGTTGCCCACGCCAAACGCCAGGTTCAGGCTCGGCAGGTAATCGGTGTACTTCATGCCATCGCTGACCGGCTTGATCTGGCTGCCAACCGGCGCCGTGCCATCGAAATAGTTCGCTTGCGACGACTGCTCGGTGTGCTGCACCTGTATGCCCACATTGCCCTTGACCGTCACCGAACCGATTTCGCTGTCGATATTGGCTTTCACGAAGCTGGTCGTGATCTTTTCCTGCACTGTCCACGCCTTGGAAATCAGGTAGGAATGGGTCGAGCTCGGGTTGAAGTTCATGTACTGGCCGACAACACTTGGCACATTCCACGAAGGAATCATGCCCGTTCCCGCAAAGCCGAGGTCGACCTGGTTGTACAACAATTCGCCCGGAACCGGACCCGGTGCGCCGCGCAAGGTGATCGCGCCTTCCGGCTGCACCTTGCTCTTGTTGCGGTCGGCATAGTTCACACCCACGTCCACACCAGAGAAATAGCTTTGCAGCATGGTCGGCATCGGCAGCGAGGCGACCAGCTTGAAGCCCTTGAGCTCGTCCTCGATCTGCGGCGTCTTGCCGTAGCCGGAACCGTAAATCGTGTTGCGCACGTACAGGTTCTTGGCGTCGCTATAGTTCAGGCGGCCGCCGATTTGCGAAAAACCGCCGGTGGCGAATTTCAGGTTGACGGTGTCGAGGAAGGGATCGCCGGCAGCATTGCTCAGTTGCAGGTTGTTTTCCAGGCTCACTTCATCGCGCTTCGCCTTCGAGTAGCTGACGTCGGCCAACAGCGACCAGCCATCGAAACGCAAGGTATTGCCCCAGCCGATCGCCTTGATTTCATCCTTGCGGTTGTTGTACATGCCGCGCACCAGCGGATAGACGCCGCTGGCCGAGCCGCCCGTCAACACCCCGTTCGAGGTGGTAGCCGGGGTGTACATCAGGCCCGGCTGGAAGCCACCGTTGTAGTTACTCAGGTTCACTTCAAACTGGTTGGCCGTTTCTTCGCGCTTGAATTTCGATGCGTACACATCGATCATGCTGGTCCAGGTCTTGTTGGGACGATATTGCAGTACGCCCATGACGCCGTCGCGCTTGTTGGTGCCGCTGCGCGCAACCGACTTCAAGCCATCCATCAGATAGGTACCGTCAGGCACGCCAGGACGCGCATCGGTTTTCCACGGCTCATACAAGCCGGTTTCGTTGGACAACACCGGCGAGGCCAGGTGGGCGTAACCGATCGCGATACCGATCGTGCGGTCGGCGAACTGGTCGATGTAGCTGACGCTGAAGCGCTTGCCCGTCGCTTTCGCATTGGCGATGCCGCCGAGCGAATTTTTCTCGCCGCGCACGTTCATGGCGATGGTGCGCTTGCCGAACGACAGCGGACGCACGGTCTGCATGTCGATGGTGCCGGACAAGCCCTGGCCGACGAGGCCGGCGTCCGGGGTCTTGTAAATGGTCACGCCGCTGAGCAGCTCGGAGGGATACTGGTCGAATTCGACGCTGCGGTTGTCGCCCGTGCTGACCTGTTCGCGGCCATTGAGCAAGGTGGTCGAAAAGTCCGGCGACAGGCCGCGCACGCTGATGACCTGGGCACGCCCGCCGACCCTCTGGGCCGCCAGGCCGGGCAGGCGGGCGATCGATTCAGCAATACTCACGTCAGGCAACTTGCCGATATCTTCCGCGGAGATCGCCTCGACGATGGAAGAGGAATCTTTTTTCACCGAAATCGCGTCCTCGATACCGCGGCGAATGCCCGACACCTTGACCGTCGTGATCGGCTGCTCGCCTGCTTGCGGCGCAGCGGATGCTTGCGCGTAGACGTTGCCCGACATGGCGGACACGAACAGGGCGCAACCGGCGGCGACCGGGCTCAGTGGAAATGCGGCACTCTTGCTACGGGTATTGGCGAAAAATTTCATTCTGTCCCCTCATCTCATCATTACTACACAATTCCCGTATCTTCAGCGCGGCGACGACTGCACGGGTTCCAAAGGCAACGTTCTAAGACGCTCTGAGCCGATTCTGTACTAAAACTAGATGCAGTGTCAACGAGAGTTGCGTACGACTACGGAAAAGTGAGTTTTTTGCATTCGTCACCCAATGATGAGGGATGGGTCGTTGTATTTCGGCTACAGAACAACCCAAAGGCAACTGTAGTCCAACTACATCGACTCTCCTTTTCCTTGCTTTGAAAGGTTTTTGCCTCACGCCGGTGCAATTTTACCTTTTGGAAATTTATCGTTACTACATTTTTGTAGTGAAGTTCGTAATAAAAGCCAATTCATGCGCGCCGATGGCATGTGGCCTGCCGCACAATTCCCGCCAAATCGTCCCGCCGAGAATGCCTGCGGAGCGGTCAATACTGCCTTGGTGCAGAATGTAGCTAAACTAGCATCCAGGAAGCGAGCCGACCGCCGGTCCGCCGTGCCGTTTGAAAGGCGTCCTATTCTGTAGTATGCTTTACCGACAACAAAATCATGTAGCCATACTACGCGACTGCGCAGGCAGTCATCCCTGACGCATTGGAGACCGCATGACCCCAGCAGGCCGCCGCACGCCCCTCCTCCGGCTATTCGCCGCTGTCGTCCTGGGAAGTGCCGCTGCGCTTGCCGGCGCCGCGTCCATGCCGCCCGGCCGCATCGCCCACCTGGAACCGCCATCCTGGTGGATCGGAATGAAGCACAACAGACTCCAGCTGATGGTCCACGGCGAAGGCATCGCCGACACCCGTCCCGCCATCGACTACCCCGGCGTGCGCATCGACGCGGTCACCCACGTCCCGAACCGGAATTACCTCTTCATCGACCTGCTGATCGGGCCCGATGCCAGGGCGGGCAAATTCGACATCCTGTTCAAGGATGGCGCGCGCACCATCCGCTCCCCCTACGAACTGCGGTCGCGCGAAGCCGGGTCGGCCCAGCGCCAGGGTTTCGGCAGCAAGGACGCCATCTATCAGATCATGCCCGACCGCTTCGCCAACGGCGACCCTGCCAACGATAGCGTGGCCGGCATGGCCGAGCAGGCCAACCGCGCCTCCGGCGGCGGGCGCCACGGCGGCGACCTGCGCGGCGTGGCCGACCATCTGGACTACATCGCGGCCATGGGTTTTACCCAGATCTGGCCCACGCCGCTGGTCGAAAACGACATGCCGGCCTACTCCTACCACGGCTATGCGGCCACCAACCATTACCGCATCGACCCGCGCTACGGCAGCAACGAGGACTACCGCCAACTGTCCGCGCAGGCACGCAAGAAAGGCATCGGCATCATCCAGGACGTGGTGCTCTCGCATATCGGCAGCCGCCACTGGTGGATGAAAGACCTGCCCGGCCCCGACTGGATCACCAACGGCGGCACCTTCACGCCCACCGCGCACCATCGGGTATCGGTGCAGGACCCGTACGGATCGCAGCAGGACCGCGACAACTTCACCAAGGGCTGGTTCGCCGACAGCATGCCGGACCTGAACCAGGCCAACCCGCTGGTAGCGAACTACCTCATTCAAAACAATATCTGGTGGATCGAATACGCCGGCCTGTCCGGCCTGCGCATCGACACCTACGGCTACTCCGACAGCGCCTTCCTCACCGAGTACACGCGGCGCCTGACGGCCGAATACCCGAATCTCAATCTGGTCGGCGAGGAATGGCACAAGTCGCCGGCGGTGGTGTCGCACTGGCAGCGCGGCAAAGTCAACTTCGACGGCTACATCAGCTACCTTCCCAGCCTGATGGACTTTCCGATGGCCGAAACCATCCGCGCCAGCCTCGCCTCCACCGATCCCGCAAGCGGCTTTACCGACGTCTACGAAATGCTCTCGCAAGACCACCTGTATCCGGACGCGGGCAACCTGGTGCTGTTCGAGGGGAACCACGACATCGCGCGCCTCTTCAGCGTGGTCGGCGAAGACCTCAAGCTGTACAAGATGAGTCTCGCCATGCTCATGACACTGCCGCGCATACCCCAGTTCTATTACGGCACCGAGGTGCTCATGACCAGCGAAACCAGGATCCGCGACGACGCCAGCTTCCGCCAGGACTTCCCGGGCGGCTGGCGCGCCGATGCGGCCAGCGCCTTCAGCGGCGCTGGACTGAGCGCGCAGCAGCGCGAAGCCCAGGCCTACGTCAAAAAACTGGTCAACTGGCGCAAGTCGCACACGGTCATCCACCACGGGAAGACCATGCACTACGGCGCCGAAAACGGCACCTACGTCTACTTCCGCTACGACGGCAAGAACAAGGTCATGGTGGCGCTGAACAAAGGCGACAAGGACGCCGTGCTACCGCTCGAGCGCTTTCACGAAATGCTCAAGGGCGCCAAGACCGGCGTCGACACAATCAGCGGCGCCACCCATGCACTCGCAACGTCACTGACCCTGCCGGCGCGCTCGGCACTGATCCTGGAGATTGAATGAAGTATCTGATCACACTGGCGGCCGCCATCGCCATGCCATTGACCGCGGCTGCCGGCAAACCCGGCGTGGACGCGTTTTTCGAGGCCATGGCGATCAGCGTTCCAGCAGCCCAGCAATCCCGGTTCGTGGTGGGCGATAACATGGCCGGCTACTTCGAGGGCTACACCCAAAGCCATGCCAGGGGCGCCGGCTACACCATCAAGAACGCCTCCCTGTTCGATGGCTACGCCACGTTCGTGAACGGCGCGCCCAACGAACGCGCCCGCTCCAAGGAACAGGTACTCCCGTACGGGCACCGGGTGCGCCACGCCGGCGGTGCCACCGAGGAAATGGCTCTGTTGTCGAAAAAGCATGCGCTCGCGATCCGCCTGACCAACCCGGTCGACGCCGAACTGACGGTGCAGGCGCTGCTCAAGGCGCCGGGCGCGATCCACCGCGAAGGTGATGTGGTGGTGGTAGCCCCGAGCGGTGCCGGCCCGTTTACGGCCATCGCAGCCGACCGCCCCTTCGTGCTGGGCGACGGCCTCGCCCTACGCAGCACGCAGGCAGCGCGCGACATGACGGTGGTCGTGGCCTTTGGCGAGAACGCCGCCCAGGCCAGCGAACGCGCACTGGCGCTGGTAAAGCGCGATCCCATCGGCGCCGAACGCAAGGCCCTGTATGAAGCGCTGACCAAAAGCTACCTGTCCACCAGCGACCTTGAGTACAACAAGGCGCTCAACTGGGCCAAGGCTGCCAGCCGCATGTTCGTGGTCGAGGAATTCGGCACCGGCATCTGGGCCGGCCTGCCCTGGTTCCGCGACAACTGGGGCCGCGACACCTTCATCGCGCTGCCCGGCACCTTGCTGGTATCGGGCCAGTTCGAGGACGCCAAAGCCGTGCTGTCCAATTTCGCGCGCTACCAGAACCTGCGCGAGCCACGCGACAAGGAGTACGGCCGCATCCCCAATCGCGTCGCGGCAGGTGACAGCATCATCTACAACACGGTCGACGGCACCCCCTGGATGCTGCGCGAAGCCTTCGAGTACATCCAGTACACCGGCGACAAGGCGTTCGCGCGCCAGATGTACCAGCTCGCCCTGCCCTACTTCGACGGCGCCATCGCCAGCTATGCCGACCAGGACGGCTTGCTGGCGCACGACTCGGCCGACACCTGGATGGACGCGCGCATCGACAATAAAGACCCGTGGTCCGCACGCGGCCCGCGCGCCGTCGAAATCCAGGCCCTGTGGCATACCGCCCTCAAGACCGGCGCCTGGCTGGCCACGCAAGCCGGCGATAGTGCGCGGGCGCGCCAGTGGAACGCACTGGCCGGCAAGGCGCAGCGCAGCTTCCTCAAGCTGTACTGGGACGGCAAGGTGATGGCCGACCGCCTGCGCGACGACACAAGCCGCGATACCAAGGTCCGCCCCAACCAGCTGATGCTGGTGTCGATCCCGTTCGACGACTTCATCCCGCCCAAGGTGCAGGCAAGGGTGACGCGCAACGCGGTGTCCGAACTGCTCTACCCCTACGGCATCGCCTCGCTGAGCCAGAACGATCCCTACTTCCATCCGCGCCATGAAAACCCGGCCTTTCACCATAAGGATGCGGCCTACCACCAAGGCACCATCTGGGGCTGGAATGCCGGCTTCACGGTCACGGCGCTGAACAAGTTCGGCTACCAGGACCTGGCGTGGAAGCTGAGCCAAAACCTTGGCCGGCAAATCCTCGGCCTGGGAACCTTGGGGAACATGAGCGAGCTGCTCGACGCCCTGCCCGGCGACGACGGCAAGCTCAAACCATCCGGCACCTGGGCGCAGTCGTGGAGCGTGGCCGAATATGCGCGCAACGGCTACCAGGACTACGTCGGCTTTCGTCCACGCCTGCTCGACAACACACTGGCCTTCACGCCGGCGATCCCCGCCGCATGGAGCGAATTTTATGCGGCCCTGCCCTTCGGCGCGGCCGACAGCATCGACGTCGATTTCCGCCGCGTGGGAAAACAGCAGCACTGGAAGCTGCGCCTGAACGGCACCGTGCCGCGCAAGGTGTCGTTCAGTTTCCTGGGCGACGACAAAGGCCGTTCGCAACTCGCGTTCGAACTCGCCCCCGGCAAGACGGCCCTGCTGGTGACGGGCGGCGGGAAGGCGACGGTCGATGGCAGGCCGCTCGCGGTGCGTGCGCGCCAGGCCAGCTACGCCGGCGAGATCGGCGAGCTCGTTTTCCAGACACCCAGGCCCTACCGCGCCGACGACTTCCCCATGCTCAAATCGACCGATGCCTTGCGCGGCATCGTCGAACGTAAGGAATACCGCTGATGTTCAAGACCACCCGCCTGCTCGCCGCCGCAGCCCTGTTCTCGGCCAGCGCCGCCGGCATCGCCGACAGCGGCACGCTCGCCGCGCCCATGTACCTGCGCGGCGGCTTCAATGGCTGGGGCCTTGACCACCCGCTGGCCTCCAAAGGCAATGGCGTGTACGAAGCGGAGATCCTGGTCAGCCCCGGCTACCACGGCTTCAAGATCGGCAGCAAGGACTGGTCCGCCGAATGGGTGATCGACCCGAGCGCCAAGGTGACCATTGCCGCCGGTACCAGCTACAGGATGCAAGCCAGGCCCGGGCCCGAAGACTACCTGTTCGTCAAAAAGACCTCGACCTGGCGCTTCACCATCGACGTGTCCGACCCGGCGGCGCCGCTGGTGCGCGCGGTGCAAACCGGTACGCCGCCCGCCAGCACGGCCGATCCGCACCGGGGCCATGCGGCCGGCAGCGCCAGCGAGTACCGCATCATCGACGGCACCAGCGCCACGGTGCGCTACTCGACACCCGACGCCGCGGCGGCGCTGCGCAGCTACACCCAGTCGACGACCATGGCGCTGCGCGACCCCGGGCCGCAATCGACGACTTACCGTGAAGCCGCGGACAGGCCGACAGTGCGCAGCGGCAGCCTGGCCTTCGACGCCCTGTTTGCGCTGGCGCTCGATGAAATGAAGCGCAACGCGGTCGCGCAGATCACGGACGGCAACTACAACGGCGCGGCCGCCATCGACTGCGACTGCTTCGAGACCGGCGAAAAATGGCATTACGTGTGGACGCGCGACCTGTCGTACGCGGCCGACCTGGGGCTGGCGATGCTCGACCCGGAGCGGGTGCGCAACTCGCTCGACTTCAAGTTGTCCGGCTACCGGCACGGCATCGCGCGCGCGCCGCAGGTGGCGGGCAGCGCCGATGGCCGGCAAATAGTCCAGGATACCGGCAGCGGCGGCAGCTGGCCGGTCAGCACCGACCGCGTGGCCTGGGCGCTCGGCGCCGAAGCGGCGCTCAACAATTTACCGGCGGCGCAGCGCGCACCGTTCGCCGCGCGCGCGCTGGAGGCACTGGTCAACACCCTGGAAAACGACCGCATCGCCGCGTTTGATCCGGCCTCCGGCCTGTACATGGGCGAACAATCCTTTCTCGACTGGCGCGACCAGAGCTACGCCGCATGGATCGTCACCGACCTGGCCTCGCTGGCCAGCTCGAAAGCGCTGTCCACCAATGTCCTGCACTACAAGGCGCTGACCTTGGCCGCGTCCCTGGCGCATGACAGTGGCGACCTTGCGCGCTCGGCAAAATACGCCGGCTGGGCCGATGCGCTCAAGCGCAGCATCAACGAGCGGCTTTGGCTGGAAGACGCCGGCATGTACAGCAGCCTGACCGCGCCCCACTTCGACGGCGCGCCGCTGCATAAATTCGACTGGCTCGGACAGGCGCTAGCCATCCTCACCGGCGTGGCCGACGGCGAACGCGCGCGCCGCATCCTCGCCAGCTATCCGCACGGGCCGATGGGCGCGCCGGTGATCTACCCGCAGCAGCCAGGCATGCCGGTGTACCACAACCGCGCCATCTGGCCCTTCGTGACAGCCTATGGCCTCAAGGCCGCCAGCCTGCACGCCAACGTCAGCGTGGCCGATGCCGCGTACGACACGCTCATGCGCGGCGCAGCGCTGAACCTGTCGAACATGGAAAACCTGGAGTGGATCTCAGGCCAGCCGCTGCTGCTCGACGAACAGCACCCGGGCCTGATTGGCCCCGTGATCAACTCGAAGCGCCAACTATGGTCGGTCGGCGGCTATCTGGGCATGGTGATCGGGAACGTGTTCGGCGTCAGCGTCTCGGGCAGCGGCATCAAGGTGCGTCCCTTCATCACCGCCAAGCTGCGGCGCGAGACGTTTGGCGCAGCCTCGCTCATCGCGCTCGACAACCTGACCGTACGCGGAAAGCGCATCAAGGTGCGCATCACGCTGCCCGATGCGACGACCAAAACAGGCTACTACCCGCTCAAGACCATCACGGTGAACGGTGCCGCCGCGGCGCAGTCCATCGGCTGGGAGCAACTGCCCGACAACGCCACCATCGACGTTGCGCTCGGGTCCCTGCAACAAGGCGACCAGCAAGTCCGTCGCGTCGTCGCGGCGCCTTACGCCGAAGGGCCGGACGTCTTCGGCCCACGCGAACCGTCCATCGCCCAAGGGACCAGGGCGGCCACCTTGCGGATCGATGCCAATGGCAATGGCGCCGGCACGGTGTACAACGTCTACCGCGACGGCAAGCTGATTGCCGCCGGGGTAGGCACCGGCGATTGGCGCGATCACGCCGCGCCGGCGGCGGCCTGCTACGCCATCGAGGCGCAGTTTTCAGTGTCCGGCAATCGCGGCCACCACAGCGTGCCGCACTGCACCGGCACGGCGATCGAGGTTGCGGCAATGGTCGACGGCGTCGCGCAGCCGCAGGTGAAGGACTGGGGCAAGCCGGGCGAGCGCCTGCGTTTCGGCGCGATCCGGATCGCGCAGGCCGGCGAGTACGGCGTGCAGGTGCGCTACCATAATGGCGCCAACCAGATCAACCTTGGTATCAGCGGCGGCGTAAAATGGCTGGTCCTGAAAGACGCCTCCGGCCGCATCGCGGCGCAGGGCGTGGTGCAGCTGCCGCATGCGCGCATCGACAAGACCGGCGCGCCGCCGGTGATGTCGACGCCCTTGCACACGCGCCTCACGCCCGGCCTGTACGCGCTGGAGATGAGCGACTTCTATAATATGAGCTACCTGCAAAGTAACAGCACCTTCAGCGCGGCCGGCGGCGCCGAAGGTCCATCCAACAAGTTCGATGTGATCGGCGCGCGGCTGCTGCGCCTGAAGTAAAAGGGAAATACCATGACACTAGCACGAATGACCTTGCTCGCGGCAAGCTTGCTGCCGCTGGGCGCACACGCTACCACGGTGCGCGTCCATTACGAAAGCGGCAAGGGCGGCGTCGCCATCCGTGGCGACAAGGGGCCGATGTCCTGGTCGAAGGGCGCCGCGGCCACCAGCGACGATGGCCAGGTATGGACCTATACCTGGCCCGACGAACTGGGAGAGGTGGTCATGAAGCCCGTGCTGGGCGATGAAAAAATCGCCATCGGCGGCACCTACAAGCTCGCCGCCGGCAGCACGCGCGACATCTATCCCTTTTTCGGCGCGCCCTTCGGCAAGGTGAAAATCATTCCCGGCTTCGCATCGCCGCAACTCAAGAACAGCCGCAACCTGCGCATCTACCTGCCGCCAAGTTACGACGAGAATCGGGCCAAGCGCTATCCGGTGCTGTACATGCACGACGGCCAGAACCTGTTCGACGCGAAAACGGCCGCCTACGGCGTTGAATGGGGCATCGACGAAACCGTGAACCGGCTGGTCGCCACCGGCGTCATGGAAGAGATCATCGTGGTCGGCATCGACAACACACAAGAGCGCATCGCCGAATACACGACCTGCTGCGATCCGCAATACGGCGGCGGCCAGCTCGATACCTACCAGCGTTTCGTGGTCGACACCGTCAAGCCGTATATCGACAGCACCCTGCGCACCTTGCCCGGCAAGGAATCGACCGCCATCATGGGCTCTTCGCTGGGCGGGATCGCCTCGTTCCACATCGCGCAGAAAAATGCGGCCGTGTTTTCGAAGGCCGCATCGGTATCAGGTTCGTTCTGGTGGAACAAGCAGGAATTTGTCGCGAACCTGCCGCCACGCCTGCCGGTGAAGTTCTATCTGGATGCCGGCACCCTCAAGGACGGCCTTGAAGAGACCACCAGGATGCGCGACGCGATGCTCAAACAGGGTTACCGCCAGGATGTCGACCTGTTTTACCACGTCGCCGACGGCGCCGGCCACAACGAAAAATCGTGGGCCGCGCGCGTCGACAAGCCTCTCACCTGGTTCTTCCCCTGGCAGTAAGAGGCAAGGCGGGGCTCACGATCAGCGCTTGCGGCGCTGCAGGTCGAGCGAGGTGACCTTGGCGAAATCGATCGGCTTGACGATATGGTCGTCGAAGCCGGCCTCCATCGCCTCCTCGCGGTCGCGCGCCTGGCCGTAGCCGGTCAGGGCCACCAGCACCGCGTCGTCCATGCCGGCCAGCTTGCGCATTTTGGTCGCCACCTGGTAGCCGCTCATGTCGGGCAAGCCGATATCGAGGAACACGTAGGCCGGCCTGAACTCGGCCGCGCGGTCGAGCGCCTGCTGTCCGCTGTACGCCACCTTCACATCGTGTCCGCTGATGCCGAGCAGTTCGGCCAGCATGTCGGCCGCATCGACGTTATCGTCCACCACCAGGATGCGCGCGGCGGCGGCATTGTCCGCGCCCGGTGCCGCCACGTCATTGGCGCCGCTGCCCAAGGCATCGATCGGCAGGCGCACCTCGAAGATGCTGCCCTGGCCCACCCCGGCGCTGAAGGCGCTGACCGTCCCGTGGTGCAGCGAGACGAGCGTGCGCACCAGGGACAGGCCGATGCCCAGGCCATCCTGCACCCGGTCCGGCGTGAAGCCGTCCTGGGCGAACAGGTCGAAAATGTAATCGAGCTTGGCGGCGTCGATGCCGATGCCGTTGTCCGCAATGCGGATCAGGATTTCCATCCCGCTCACGTCGGCCGAGAGCTTGACGACGCCGCCCGGCGGCGTGAACTTGAAAGCATTGTGCAGCAGGTTGCCGACGATTTGCGCAAGGCGCACATGGTCGCCGCTGAGCCACACCTCGTGCGCCGGCATCGTCACTTCCAGGCGCTGGTTGCGGCTCTCGGCGATGTGCGTCACCGACTCGCGCGCGCTGCCGATAAAGGTCTGCAGCTCCACCCGCTCTTCGTGCAACGTGATCTTGCCCTGCGAAATACGGGCCACATCGAGCAGGTCTTCCACCAGCCGCACCAGGTGGCCGGTATGGCGCAGGATGGTCTGGCGCGCCTTGTCCTGGCGCTCAGGCACGTGCGGGTCGAGGCGGCACAGCAGCTCGACCGCGTTGCGGATCGGCCCCAGGGGATTGCGCAGTTCATGCGCCAGGGTGGCCAGAAATTCATCCTTGCGGCGGTCGACATCGCGCAGTTCGCGTTCGACCTTGCCCAGCCGCAGCAGCGCCTTGACATTGGCCACCAGTTCTTCCGGCTCGATCGGCTCGAACAGGTAATTATCGGCGCCGCCTTCGAGCGCCCTGATCTTGTCGGCCACGCCGATGTACGACGCCGACGTTTGCAGCACCAGCACGGCGCGCGTGTCGGGGTCGGACTTGAGCAGGCGGCACACCTCGAAACCGTTAATGTCGGGCAGTTTGACGTCGAGCAGAACCAGGTCCGGCTTGTCTTCGCGCGCGCGCAGCAGGGCCGAGTTGCCGTCGGCGGCCTCGATCACCGTGAAACCGGCACGCGTGAGGATGCGCGACTTGGCGTAGCGCGCCCCCTCGCTGTCGTCGACGTTGAGGATCAGGGAATCGGCAAATGGCATGGACTGCATGGTGGACCTCGATCCGGTTAATGGGAATACGGCAGTACAGCGGCGTCGCCTTCCTCTGCCGTGTAGGTGAGCGGGATCGACACCCAGAATACGGAACCGGCGCCCGGCTTGCTGTCGACGCCTACCGACCCGCCCAGCAGGCCGGCCAGCTTGCGGCACAGCGGCAAGCCCAGGCCCGTACCCTTCACGCGCGTTTGCAGGCGGTTTTCGATCTGACTGAATTCCTCGAAAATGAGCGCTTGGTCCGAGACGGCAATCCCCAGCCCGGTATCGGACACGCTAAAGCGCATCATACCCTGCTCCGGCAAAAGCGCCGCCCGGACCGTGATGTCGCCCCGTTCCGTATACTTGATCGCATTCGATATGAAATTGCGCAGGATCTGCGACAGCTTGCCCTGGTCGCTGTGCAGCGCCAGCTCCGCTTGCGGTTCCTGGAACGTCAGCGCCAGCTCCGGGCTGTGCAGCAAGGGGCGCAGCAGACCGCGCAGGGTGCTGAACATGTCGGCCACCAAAAAGCGCTCGGCCCGCACATCGACCTTGCCCGCTTCGATCTTGGCCAGGTCGAGCAGGTCGTCGACCATCTCGTTCATGGCGACCGTGCCCTGCAAAATATAGTTGACCTGCTTTTCCTGCTCGCCCGACAGCTCGCCGTCGGCGCGCGCCAGCAGCAGCTTGGCCAGCGCCCGGATGGAACTGAGCGGCGTGCGGAATTCATGGCTCATGTTCGACAGGAAGCGCGACTTTATCTGGTCGGCGCGGCGCAGGTGCTCGGCCTTCTCGTCGAGCTCCGCGTACAGTACCTTGACGGCGCGGTTGTTCTCTTCGAGTTCGCGGGTGAGCTGCAGCAGCTCTTCCTGGCGCGCCTTGAGTTCATCGAGGGTGCCGAGCAGTTCCTGGTTTTGCTGCTGTACTTCGCCCAGCATCGAATCGGGCGCCAGCGCGTTGAGGTGCGCGCACATGTCGCCCACCATGCGCGCCGTCATGCGCGGCGCATCGCCGGCGAAGCGCTTTTGCAGCACGATCCGCGTACCGCTGTCGCGCGCCGTGCTGATGTCGCAACGGTCCATCAGGCGGCGCGCACCCAGAATGCCCAGGCCCATGCCGGTCGACGACTGATAGCGCCCGGACAGCACCAGATCCAGGTCGGCGATGCCGGGGCCCTGGTCGTCGATGCGGATCTGCAGGGATTGCACGCCGTCGTCATCCTCGATCGAAAACTCGACCTTGCCGCCGTGCGCGTAATTGAAGACGTTACGCGCCAGCTCGGACACCGAGGTGGCGATGCGTACCTGGTCCTGCATGGCGAAGCCGCACAGCACCGCGATCTCGCGCGCGCGCTGGCGGGCCCCGACCACATCGAGCTCGGTGCCGATCGCAATCTTGAGTATCCGCAGCGACATTAGCGGCGCTCCCGCTCGCGGATCACCAGCACGCTGGCATCGTCGCGCTGGCGCGCGAAATCGCGGTACAGCACCGCCGCGATCAGACCCGGATGGCGGAACACCAGGCCCGGATAGGCATCGAGGTCCCAGCGCGTTCCCAGGCCGTCGGAATGCATGATCAAGGTGGCGCCGCTCGCCCAGGGATGGGCAAATGTCTGCACCTTGCGCAGATTGCTGCCGACGATGCCATTGTGCGACATGAGGTGGCGGCGCGCGCCGCCATCGAAAATGCAGCCGGCGATATTGCCGATGCCGGCGAACGTAAGCTCGCCCGCGTCGCAATCGATCGCCGCCACGGCCACCGCGGCGCCGCGGGTGCCGTGCAGCGCGCCATGCGCCAGCTGCATCAGTTCGGAGACATCCACGGCGGGACGTTCGGCCACCAGCGCGACCGCCGCCTCGGATGCGACAGCCGCTTGCGGGCCGTGGCCCAGGCCATCGGCCATGCCGACCGTCAGGCCCCAGTTGGCCAAGCCGAAGTCCCAGGCATCGCCGCACACGTCCTCGCCCGGCATCGGCAGGCACACCGCGCCCACTTCCCAGTCCTGAACCGGAACGCCGGCGGCGCCACTCCAGACGGTCATCCACAGCACCGTGCCCAGGCCCTCGGCCGAATAAATATCGAATTCCGGCGCCAGGCGGCCGATCGCGCCCAGTCCCACGCCGTAGGTACCGGCGGTCGAATTGCCGTCTTCCATGCGCAGCGCCACATTGGCCATGCCGGGACCGCGATCGAGCGCGATCACTTCCACGCCGGCGCGCTCGCCCGCGTGCAGCGCGCGCAGCAGAATCTCGCCTTCGCGCGCATGCTTGACGATATTGGTGGCCGCCTCGGTAATCACGATGGCCAGCTGGCCGGCACGCGTTTCGTCGAAGCCCAGCTGGCGCGCCAGGGTGTTGCCGGCGCGGCGGGCCGATGCGATTTCGCTTAATTCGCCCACGTGAAACGCCGTTTGCCTGCCTGACCTGTTCAAAACAACTTCCATTTCGCGATGGTGACGGTGGTGCCCTTGCCTGGCACGCTGTCGAGGATAAAATCGTCGGCAAGGCGGCGCGCGCCGGACAGGCCCAGGCCCATGCCGCCGCCGCTGGTGTAGCCATCGGTCAGGGCCAGTTCGATGTCGGCGATGCCCGGGCCCTCGTCGATGAAGCTGACCTTGACGCCGCGCTTGCCGCCGCACTCGACCAGTTCGAGTTCGGCGCGTCCGCCGCCGCCATAGCGCAAGGTGTTGCGCGCCAGTTCGCTGGCCGCGGTGACCATCTTGGTTTGTTCGATCAGGGAGAACTTGAGCGCGACCATTTCATCGCGTACCAGCTTGCGCAGGCGGACCACATCTTCATCGGTGACCAGGGGGGCGCGAACCAGGCCATCGGCGGCACTCACGGGACACCCTGCCGTTGAAGCGCGGCGGTCATTCCCGTTCCTGCTCAAGCAGGGCCAGGCCGCGTTCCACATTGAGGGCGGTGCTGACGCCGTCGAGCGTCAGGCCCAGTTCGACCAGCGTAATCGCCACGGCTGGCTGCATCCCCACCAGCACCGTGCGGGCGTCGAGAATCCGGGCCATGGCGGCCGTGTGGCTGATCATGCGGCCGATGAAGGAGTCGACGATGTCGAGCGCCGAGATATCGATCAGCACACCCGTGGCGCGGTCCTTGACGATGCGCTCGGTCAGGTCGTCCTGCAGGGTCATGGCCAGGCGGTCGTGCATGTCGACCTGGATCGTCACCAGCAGCAGACGGCCCATTTTCAGGATGGGGATGCGTTCCATGGACTAGCGCGCGTTCTGCGGATGGGTGATGGTCGAACCGGTGCGCTTGAGCGCCACCACGAAGGCGTCCGCCAGGGTGGCCTTGGTGACCACGTCTTCCAGGTTCACGCCGAGATGGACGATGGTCTGGGCGATCTGCGGGCGGATGCCGCTGATGATGCAGTCGGCGCCCATCAGGCGCGCGGCGGCGATGGTCTTGAGCAGATGCTGGGCCACCAGGGTGTCGACGGTGGGCACGCCGGTGATGTCGATGATGGCGATCGAAGCGCCGGTATCGACGATTTTTTGCAGCAGGTTCTCCATCACCACCTGGGTGCGGGCGCTGTCGAGGGTACCGATCAGCGGCAGGGCCAGCACGCCGTCCCACAGCTGCACGACCGGCGTGGACAACTCCAGCAATTCCTGCTGCTGGCGCAGGATGACCTGCTCGCGCGCCTTCTGGTACACCTCGATGGTAAACAGGCCGAGGCGGTCGAACAGCGCGCTGGTGGAGGCGGTTTCCTCGACCAGCTGGATCGGATTGTCGGCCAGGGCGGTGCGCAGGTAAGCGAACAGCGGCTCTTTCAGCGCGAAGATGAAGCTGGCGGTTTCGATCGACGAAAAGCCCTGGCGCACGCGCGCCTGCGAGATTTCGGTCAGCATGTGGCGCGTGTCATCCCAAGCCGCGCTTTCGATATCGTTGGTGGCGCCGCGTTCGAGGGCCTGCACCAGCATGGGCAGGAAACGGGTCGCCTGCTGGCGCAGTTCGGCCTCGGCGTTCTTGTCGCGCCGGATCATGCGTGTCATCAGTCCCGACAGCCATACTTCCAGCAGCTCATTTTCAAATTTCGTGATAATTAACGCTAACTGCGGGCTTTTGTCGGTGCTCATTGGATCCTTTGAGGGATAGTGCGGCTGATAATGGGAAGCAATACATGGACCGGTCCCGGCCACGGCGATATTGTTGACATTATATAGGCAGTCGACAACCGCCCGTACACAATTGGTACGAGCTCCAGCACCAAAATCCGCGGCTACCGCGCCCCATCGGCCCCCCCTGGAAAGCAATTACCCAACCGGGGTCTGACCTCTGATTCGCAACCGGGGTCTGACCTCTGATTCGGATTCGCAACCGGGGTCTGACCTCTGATTCGAAACATTTCCTTATCGGGGTCAGAGCTCTGGCTCGAAATATTTCAAGGAAAAAAGTGGAAGTGAGGGGGCATGCTGCAAAACCGGACCGGCGCCGGCTTTCCGAGCGATATGTTGCGAGTCAAAGCTCTGACCCCAATGTAGAAATATTTCGAATCAGAGGTCAGACCCCGAATGACACGAGCGATATGTTGCGAGTCAAAGCTCTGACCCCAATGTAGAAATATTTCGAATCAGAGGTCAGACCCCGAATGACACAATGAAGAAATATTTCGAATCAGAGGTCAGACCCCGAATGAGAAATGTTTCAAGTCAGAGCTCTGACCCCGGTTGGGAAATGTTGTGAAAGGGATTTAGAATTCTTCCCAGTCGCTTTCGCCGGCCGGTACCGGGCGCCCCGCGGACGGCTTGCTCGCGGACAGGCGGGGCGCCGGTGCCGCCGGGCGCGTTGCCGGGCGCGCGGCCGGCACGGCCCGCCGCACCGCGCGCACCGCCGGCGCCGCCGCCAGGTGCCGGTCGCTGATTTTGAATACACTGACCGCTTCGGCCAGGCTGGCCGCCTGCTGCTTCATCGCTTCCGCCGCCGCCGCCGCTTGCTCAACCAGTGCCGCGTTTTGCTGTGTGACGGCATCCATTTGGCCGATGGCATCGTTGATCTGGTCGATCCCCACGTTCTGCTCGCCGCTGGCAACGGCAATCTCGGCAATGATCGCCGTCACCCGTTGCACGCTGGCCACCACTTCTTCCATCGTGGTGCCCGCCTGTCCGACCAGCTTGCTGCCGATGTCGACCTTGTCGACCGAGTCGCCGATCAGGGTCTTGATTTCCTTCGCCGCCGCCGCCGAGCGCTGCGCCAGATTGCGCACTTCGGAGGCGACCACGGCAAAGCCGCGCCCCTGCTCGCCCGCCCGCGCCGCTTCCACGGCGGCATTCAAGGCCAGAATATTGGTCTGGAAGGCAATGCCATCGATCACGCCGATGATATCGACAATTTTCTTGGACGAGTCGTTGATCGAACCCATGGTGTGGATCACTTGCGCCACTGCGTCGCCCCCGCGCACCGCCACCACCGAGGCGTCGCTGGCCAGCTTGCTCGCCTGACTGGCATTCTCGCCATTCTGCTTGACGGTTGAGGTCAGCTCTTCCATGGCCGAGGCGGTTTCTTCAAGGGAGCTGGCCTGCTCTTCAGTGCGCGCCGACAAGTCCTGGTTGCCATCGGCAATTTCGCTCGACGCCGCCGCAATCGCATCGGTGCCGGCGCGCACCTTGCCGACGATCTCGGCCAGGTTGTCGTGCATCTCCTTGAGCGACTTGAGCAAGGTGCCGATTTCGTCGTTGCCGCGCGCCACGATCAAGGTCGACAGATCGCCGCTGGCCACCGTGCGCGCGATATTGACCGCTTCGTTGAGCGGCCCGGTGATGCTGCGCACCAGCCACATCATGATGACGGCCCCGACCGCCACCGTGACCAGCACGATCATCAGCAGCTTGAGGGTCACGGCGCGTTCGACGGCGGCCTGCTCCTTGGCCATGGCGACCGTCAATGCGCGCGATTCGGTGCCAATGAAGCTGACAATGGCGTCGATCTTCTGGGTCGGCTCGCGGTCCATGCCCTTGACCAGGTGATCGACGGCTTTGTAGCTCTCTGCATTGGCGCCATCGAATTTTTGTAGCGCGCCCAGGTAGTTCTTGCCCAGGTCGTCGGTGGCCTTGATGGCCTCGTCGACCAGCGGCGTGCGCAGTCCCAATTCCCCGAGGATGGTATTCACCTTGCCCAGTTCGGCGCGGGTGGACTCGCCGCTCTTGCGGAACGAGGCCGTGTATTTTTCCAGCTGGGCAGGATCGGTGCCGCGCAGCAGGATATTCTTCCATTCCTGCACCTGGATCTTGAATTCGACCTGGGCACTGCGCGCCATGTCGACCGCATCGGTCAGTTTGGCGGCGCGCTGCATGGCCAGCGCACTCTGGGCGTTGGCGCTGGACAGGGCCGACCAGGCGCCCAGGCCGACCAGTAGAAAAGCGGCAAAAAAGAAAGCGCCGAGCGCACCGAGGCGCACGGCAATTCGGAGGTTGGCGAGTTTCATGGGCTCTCTCGGTATAGTTGCGTTAACGTCTGTAAAGACGCCTGCTGTGCAAGCTCATCATGAACCCGGGTAAGAGAAAAAGAAATACGTTTCAGTTAACTCGCAACAAGTATTTCAGGCAGTTGCACACAGTTCCATCGCATACAGCCGGGTACCCGTATCGTCCGGTGCAAGGTGGACAATCTTTTCGAAGCGCAGGCCGAGTTTTTCGAGCAGGGCGTGCGAGGCGGCGTTGCGTGGCGAGGCAATCGCCAGCAGGCGCGCCAGGCCGAGCGTGGCGCGCGCGTAGGCGAGCACACCGACGGCCGCTTCCAGCGCATAGCCTTGGCCGCGCCAGGCCGGCAGGAAGGCATAGCCGATGTCGACCTCGGCCAGGGTGTCGCGCTTGATCAGGCCGCACATGCCGATCGCCTCCCCGCTCTCCCTGAGCGCCACCAGCCAGATCGCATGCCCGAGCGCTTCCTGCATCTTCACCGGGCCGTTCTCGATGTGCAGGCGCGCCTCGTCCAGGGTGCGGATGCCGCGGTCGCCGATGTTGGCGATGAAGTCGGGATCGTTGACCAGCTCCAGGTAGAACGGCGCATCGGCCGCTTCCACGGTGCGCAGCGCCAGGCGCGAGGTAGCGAGGATATTCATCGGCACGCCGGCGCCGGCCAGGCGGCCGGATCGGTCAGCAGCTGGTACATCACGTAGGCGTCCACATAGCCCAGGCGCGCATGGAGGAACGACTTGGGCAGGGTGCCGACAATCTCGAAGCCCAGCTTTTTCCACAGCGCGACGGCGGCCCGGTTGCTGCTGATGACGTAGTTGAACTGCATCGCCAGATAGCCCTGGCGGCGCGCTTCGGCCAGGCTGTGGCGGCCGAGCAGGGTGCCCACGCCGGCCCCCTGCGCCGCCGGGCTGACCATGTACGAGGCATTGGCCACATGCGCGCCAAGGTCCATCTGGTTCGGTACCAGCTTGTACATGCCCAGCACGCGCTGGTCGGCGTCGACGGCGACGAAGCTGGTCGAGCGCGGATTGAACCAGTAGTCGGCGCAGGCTGCCCTGGACGTGCCAGGCGCGAAGGGATAGGATTCGCCGGCCTCGATGACAGCGTCGAAAATGGTCCACATCCCGTCCATGTCGCTAGCTGCGGCTGGACGGACCCGGATACTGGTCTGGGTCTGGATCTCGGTCTGATTCTGGATCTGCTGCTGGCTCACGCACCCCTCCCGGTTGAACGTCGCGCCTTGTTCATTTTTCGACAAGGTTGATCGGTGCCGAGTGTAGCATCGATGGCGCCCCGCCCGTCAAGCCATCAGCGCATCCCGAGGCGGAAATCGGTGGCGCCCGCGCGCCCCGGCAGGTTCAGGGTGGCGCGCGCGCGCGGCGCTTCGCTCACCACCACGCCGCGCCGGATCACCATGCGCCGCGCCGCGCGCAGGCGGATCGCTTCGACCGTGCTGGCCGCGTCCAGCAGCACCAGGTCGGCGTGGCAGCGCGGCGCGATGCCGTAGCCTTCCAGCCCGAGGATGCGGGCCGGAACCTCGGTCACCGCCAGGAAGCACTGGTGCATCGCCTCCTGCCCCGTCATCTGCGCCACGTGCAGGCCCATATGCGCCACTTCCAGCATGTCGGCCGAGCCGAGGCTGTACCACGGGTCCATCACGCAATCGTGGCCGAAGGCGACGTCCACGCCGGCGCCGATCAGCTCCGGCACGCGCGTCATGCCGCGCCGCTTGGGATAGGTGTCGTGGCGCCCCTGCAGGGTGATGTTAATGAGCGGGTTGGCAATCGCCGCCACGCCAGCCTCGCGGATCAGCGGCAGCAGCTTGCTGACGTAGTAGTTGTCCATCGAGTGCATCGACGTCAGGTGCGAGCCGGCCACCCTGCCCTGCATGCCGAGGCGCTGGGTTTCGAAGGCCAGGGTTTCGATATGGCGCGACATGGGGTCGTCCGATTCGTCGCAGTGCATGTCCACCCGCAGTCCCTGCGCGGCCGCGTATTCGCACAGCAGGCGCACCGAGGCCGCGCCGTCGCTCATGGTGCGCTCGAAATGGGGAATCCCGCCCACCACGTCCACCCCCATGCCAATGGCGCGCTTGAGGTTTTCAAAAGCGCTGGCGCTGCGCAAAATCCCATCCTGCGGAAACGCGACCAGTTGCAGGTCCAGATAGGGAGCCACCCGGCGCCGCACTTCCAGCAGCGCTTCCACCGCCAGCAGGCGGTCGTCGCAAATGTCGACGTGCGAGCGGATCGCCAGCAAACCGCGCGCGACCGCCCAGTCGCAGTACTGCATGGCGCGTTCGACCAGCGCATCCTGGGTCAGGCCCGGTTTCAGTTCGCCCCACAGCGCGATCCCTTCGAGCAGGGTGCCGCTGCGGTTCACCCGCGGCAGGCCGTAGCTGAGCGTGGCATCCATGTGGAAGTGGGCGTCGACGAACGGCGGCGTCACCAGGTCGCCGCCGGCGTCGATCTCGCGCGCGCCCTGCACGGCCAGGCGCGGGCCGACGGCGGCAATGCGCCCGCCCTCGATCGCGATATCAATCTGGAGGCGCCCGTCGGGCAGGCTGGCGTTGCGGATAACGAGATCCATCGATGGCTCCTGGGAAAAGGCTATGTCGCCCGATTGTAGCGAGTTCGGCCGGAGTTGGGTCGGGCGGACGTGGGTTTGTCATGCCGCTGTCATGCCAATCGGATAAATGCTGCGATGCAAGATATTTTCGTGAGCACGGTTGAAAAATTGCTTTTCAAGGCAGGCAATCATGGATAGACTTAGCAATATTGCAGCGCGTCATAAAACACTTCCAAGGAACCCAGATGAGTAACCTTCCAGAACAGTTTTCCGCAGCACGCAAAGCCCAGCTCGAAGCGCAGTTCGACGCTTTCCGCCATTTTTCCGGCAAGGCGGTCGAAAATACCGAAAAGCTGATTGCCCTGAACCTGCGCACCACCCGCGCCAGTGTTGAAAAATCCACCGCCGCCTTCCAGCAGTTGCTGGCCGCCAAGGACCCGGGCGACCTGCTGGCGCTGACCGCGCACAGCCGCGAGAGCTTCAACACCATTCTCGACTACAGCCGCGCCCTGTTCGGCATCGCCGGCAGCGTGAGCGCCGAGGCCGCCAAGGCGTCGGCCCTGTCCGCGCCCGCCGTGGCGCGCGCGTCCGCCAACGATGAAGCGCACGGCGACGACGGGCACTACGACGAACAAGCCGCCGGCGACAAGGTCGAAGCCGCCGGCAGCGATGCCCCGGCCGAACCCGACACGGACGATGAGCCGATCATCGTCAGCATGAACCCCATCGGCGAATCCGCCCCCGACCCGCTGCCGCTGGCCGACGCCACCCCGATCGCGCGCGCGATCGCCGGCATCGGCGCCGGCGCCTCGCAGGACGCGCCAGCGGCCGCGCCCCTGGCCGCCGACGACGCGATCCAGATCGACGTCTCCGGCATCAGGCCGATCGACACAACGCCGCCGCCGGCTCCGCATTCGGGCAGGCCGGTCATGGGCAAACCGGCCGATGCGTCCGGATCGAAAGGCGCGCGCAAGAAATAAGGCACGGCGGTAGGCACCGCGGTAGGCACGGCGGTAGGCACGGCGGCGGATACGGCCGGCCTCTGCGCCAAGTTGCCAAAAGTAGTAAATTAACGGGCTTCGGCCCGTTTGTTTCGTCTGGGCGCAACTTGCAAGGAACGTAATGAGTTTATCGAAGCTCGTCGGCAGCTTTGTGCGCCGCCATTGGCGCTCCTATATATCCTCGGCCTTCATGCTGGCCGGCGTGGCCGCGCTGACGGTCTGGATTCCACGCAAAATCGGCGCCCTGATCGACGGCCTGGCCGCGCACAGCCTCGGCCCCCACGACCTGTTGCGCGGACTGCTGCAACTGCTCGCCATGGGCGTGGCCATTTACCTGCTGCGGGTCGGCTGGCGCCTGCGCCTGTTCGCTGCGGCCTACCAGCTCGGGGTCGAACTGCGCACACGCTTCTACGCGCGCCTGTCGGCCCAGGGGCCGGCCTTCTACCAGAAGCAGCGCACCGGCGACCTGATGGCGCTGGCCACCAACGATATCGACGCCATCGAAATGGCGGCCGGCGAAGCCATGCTGGCCGGTTTCGACGGCAGCCTGACCCTGGTCATGGTGCTGGGGATCATGACCTTGGGCGTCGACTGGCGCCTGGCCTGCATCGCCCTGCTGCCCTTTCCGTTCATGGCGTTCGCGTTCTGGCGCATCTCCACCCATATCCACATGGCGGCGAGCGACTCGCTCAAGCGCTTCTCCAGCCTGAACGACCATGTACAGGAAGCCCTGTCTGGCGTGCGCACCCTGCGCGCGTTGGGGCTGGAGCAGCGCAGCGCGGCGCAGTTCAGCGAACTGGCCGCGCACGCGGCCGACGCCAGCCTGCGCGCCCAGAAATGGGAAGCGGCCTACGAGCCGGCCGTGGGACTCACCCTCACCGCCGCCAGCGCGCTCACGCTCGGCCTGGGCGGCTACCTGGTATGGCACAACCAGCTGACCATCGGCGCGCTGACCAGCTTCACCATGTACCTGGGCCAGTTGATCTGGCCGATGTTCGCGGCCGGCTGGGTGCTCTCGCTGATCGAACGCGGACGCGCGGCGCTGGCGCGCGTGCAGCCCCTGCTCGACACGCCCCTGAGCGTGGACGACCATGGCCAGGTGGCCGAGCTGGCCCCGGGCGCCTTGGTGCTCGACCATGTCGGCTACACCTACACCGGGCAAACCGTGCCGGCGCTGGCGGACGTCTCGTGCCAGGTCGCGCCCGGCCAGACCCTGGGCCTGGTGGGGCCGACCGGTTCCGGCAAGTCGACCCTGCTGCGCGTGCTGCTGCGCCAGGCCACGCCGCAGACCGGCCAGGCCAGCTGGGGCGGGCGGGCGCTGGCGGACTACACCCTGGCGACCTTGCGCGCGGCGATCAGCTGGGTGCCGCAGGAATCGTTCCTGTTCTCGGCCACCATCGCCGAGAACATCGCCCTGGCGCGCCCGGACGCCACGCGCGCGCAGATCGAGCACGCAGCCCACATGGCCGCCATCCACGACGACATCCTGCGCTTCCCGCAGGGCTACGACACGCCGGTGGGCGAACGCGGCATCACCTTGTCGGGCGGCCAGCGCCAGCGCGTGGCGATTGCCCGCTCGCTGCTGGCCGACAGCACCCTGCTGCTGCTCGACGACGCCCTGTCGGCGGTCGATACCGGCACCGAAACGCGCATCCTCGAACACCTGGAAGAACTGCGGCGCGCGCGGCCCGAACGCAGCGTGATCATCGCCAGCCACCGGCTGTCGGCCGTGGTCAACGCCGACTTCATCGTGGTGCTGCGCGACGGCCGCATCACCGAGTCGGGCACCCACGACGCCCTGCTCGAACGCGACGGCTGGTACGCCAGCCAGTGGCGCTATCAACAACTGGAGGCCAGCCTCGATGCACTCTGATACCACTCCCAAGCCGATGCGCGCGCAGGCCGCGCAAGCCATTAGCCTGCTGCGCCGCGCCGCCCATCCCGACCGCCGCCACCTGCTCTGGGCCACCCTGTGGCTGATCCTCGCGGCCGGCCTGGAAGTGATCGGCCCGATCCTCGGCAAGGCCCTGATCGACGAACACCTGCTGCCGCGCCACCTGGATTTTCCGCGCATGGCCATGCTTCTCGGCGCCATGCTGGTGAGCGGCTGGATCGCCAGCTGGCTGCGCTACCTGCAACTGGTGCGCCTGTCGGGCCTCGCCATGCGCTCGGTGCAGCGCCTGCGCGAATGGGTGTTCGGCCACGTGCTGCGCTTGCCGATGGCGTTTTTCGACCGCGCCATCACCGGCCAGCTGATCAGCCGCGTGACCAATGATACCGAAGCCGTCAAGACCTTGTACATCCAGGTGCTGTTCGTGATCCTCGACAGCAGCATCGTGCTGGTCGGGACCATGATCGCCATGGCCTGGCTGGACTGGCGCCTGATGCTGATCGTGCTGGCCCTGGTGCCGGCGGTGGTGGTCATCGTGTTCGTCTACCAGCGCCTGTCGGCGCCGGCGGTGACGCGCGCGCGTGCCCTGCGCAGCGACATCAACGGCCAGATCGCCGAATCGATCGGCGGCATGAGCGTGCTGCAGGCGAATAATGCGCAAGAGCGTTTCGGCGCGCGCTTCGCCGCCACCAATCAGTCGCACTACAAGGCACGCCTGGCCGAGCTGCGCGCCAACGCGTTCCTGCTGCGCCCCGCGCTCGACCTGCTCAATGTGATCCTGCTGGCGGTGGTGATCTACAGCTTCGGGCAGCGCGACATGAACGCGGTCGAAGTCGGCGTGCTGTACGCCTTCATCAGCTACATCGCGCGCGTGATCGAGCCGATGATCCAGATCACCATGCAGTTCAGCGGCCTGCAGCAGGCCGTGGTGGCCACCGCGCGTGTCTCGGCCCTGCTCGACGAAGCGGGCGCACCGGAACATGCGCCCGGGCGCGCGGCCCCCACGGAGCATGCCGCGCCCAACGCGCCGGCGGTACGCATCCGCGACCTGACGTTCGGCTATGCGCCAGGCCAGGATGTGCTGCATGAGTTGAACCTGGACGTGCCGCAGGGCGCCTTTTTCGGCATCGTCGGCCACACCGGCAGCGGAAAATCGACCCTGTTGTCGCTGCTGCTGCGCTACTACCCGTCACGCCCGGGCTGCATCGAGATCAGCGGCCAGCCGCTGGCGGCGATCGACAACGAGCGTTTCCGCGCCGAGGTGGGACTGGTGCCGCAAGACCCGTTCCTGCTGGCGGCGTCCGCGCGCGAGAACATCGACATGGGGCGCGGCCTGTCGCAGGACGCCATCGAAACGGCGGCGCGCGCGGCGCATGCCCACGACTTCATCGCCGCGCTGGAAGATGGCTACGACACCTCGCTCGGCGAAGGCGGCTCGCGCCTGTCGACCGGCCAGAAGCAGCTCATCGCGATCGCGCGCGCGCTGGCCGGCAAGCCACGCATCCTGCTGCTCGACGAAGCGACCTCGCACATCGACAGCGCCACCGAGCAGGTGGTGCAGGAAGCGCTCAACGAACTGCGCGGACGGGTGACCATCATCGCCATCGCGCACCGCCTCTCGACCATCCGCGAGGCCGACCGCATCGTGGTGCTCAATCACGGGCGCATCTCGGAAGCCGGTTCGCACGATGAATTGATGCTGGTCGACGGCGGCCTGTATCAGCGCCTGTACCTGTTGCAGCAGTTGGCTGTCTAACGCTGCGGGCGGCTGGCATTCCACAGGTAGCCGCCCGCCAGTGCCAGCACACCCACCAGCGCGTACATGCCGAGCGAACGCAGGTTGGCCGCGCCGTTGAAACCGACGGCATCGAGCATCGGCGCCCTGCTCGCATTGAGCGCCACGTAAAGCCCGAACAGGAACAGCGACAAAAACAGGCGCGCGCTGCGGCTGCATCGGCCGAACAGGCTGGCCAGCGCCGCCAGGCAGGCCACGCCGGTCAGCAACGCCAGCGCGCGCACTGGCTGCGCCAGCGACCAGCGCAGCGCGACCGGACCCATGAACATCAGCCCGAGCAGCACGCTGGCCGCATACTGGCGCAGGTAGCGCCGCGCCACGCCGCCGCTGACCACACCGGTCAGGTCCTCGGTGTCGGCGGCAAAGTCGCGCGTGCTCATGTCGCTCACCAGGATGCCCCAGAACGCCACCCCGGCCATCAACACCGCCGGCAGCGCCGCAGCCGGCACCAGCAAGGCAGCCCCCGCGCACAGCAGCACCGCCAGCAGCGCGGACGGGTCGATGAGGAACGTGAGGGCGATGTCGGCCAGCACCTGGCCGGCCACGCCGGGCAGGCGCGCGGCAAGTCCCAGCAGCGGCGCGGCCAGCGCGGCCAGGGGACGCAGGGCGGCGTTGAGCAGCGCCAGCGGCGAGCGGCGCACGCGCGCGCGGCCCGGCTTGACCCGGTCCGGCGAATAGCGGTGGAACAGCGGCCACGCGGCCAGCAGCGGCAGCAGCGCGATCAGGCTTGAAGCGCCGCGCAGCGCCATCATGCGCGCACTCCACAGCAGCGAGGGCAAAGTCACCGGCGCCACGGCCGGATCGAACTTGCTGGAACCGATGGAAAAATCGGCGCCGCTGACAAAACCCTGGACCGCCGCCACCGTCGCCGCCAGTCCCGAAAAATCGAACACCATCAACGCTGGCAATTCGCTGCTCCCGGCCTGCGTCATCAGCGCCAGCTGCGCCACCCACAGCACGAAGAACAGCAGGTCACCGCCCTTGCCCATCAGCGGCGCCCAGCTGTCGAACAGGATGGCGCAGCTGGCCGCGAAAAACACCATCGGCAGCAGCAACAGCGCATAGGTTTGCAGGTAGACCAGCGGCTCGATCGGGCCGTCGCCGCGCAGCGCGTGCAGCACCAGCATGGTGAGCATGAAGGCGGCCACCAGCGCGCCCAGATACGCCACGCAGCCCAGCCAGCGCCCCGCCAGGAACACGCCGCTGGCGACCGGGCTGGCGCCGATCACGCCGCCGATCCCGCTGCGCACATCTTCGCTCATGCGCCCGCGCACCAGGTAAAAACCGCCCAGGCCGAACAGCAGCGCGCCCAGGGTGGCGCTGCCCAGGGCCAGCGCGGAACTGGTGTAGAGCACGCGCGCCTTGTTAAATACCAGCAGCGCCTCGCCGCCGGCCGGATCGGCGATCATGGCCCAGCTCAGCGCCACCACCACCAGCAGCGCGACCATGGTGGAGAGGCGCCGCATGCGCAGGCGCACTTCGGCCAGCGCCAGGGCCCTCAGGACGTGCCCGTTCATGCGGCTTCCTTGAGCGCATGGCGTTGCGCCATCAGCGCTTCTTCCAGGGTCGGTTCGGCCACGCGCGCGCCCTCGCAGGGCGAGGCGCCGTGCACGATGCGCAGCGCCACATGGTCGCCCTCGCGCTGCGCATGCAGCACATTGACCCGCGTGCGCAACTGTTCGTATTCGGCCGCGCCGACATTGGCCGACCAGATGCGCCCACGCGCCCGGTCGAGGATCGTGCGCGGCGTTTCGCAGGCGATCAGTTTGCCGGCGTCCATGGTGGCCAGCTGGCCGGCGATGCTCTCGACGTCGGACACGATGTGGGTCGACATGATCACCAGCTTGGCAAATCCGAGTTCGCCGAGCAGGTTGCGAAAGCGCAGGCGCTCTTCCGGATCGAGGCCGGCGGTCGGCTCGTCGACGATCAGGATGTCGGGGTCGTTCAGCAAGGCCTGGGCGATACCGAGGCGGCGCCGCATCCCGCCCGAGAACGAGGCCGCCGGCCGCCTGGCCTGCTCGTGCAGGTTGACCAGTTCGAGCAGATAGCGGATGCGGGCCGGGTCGCGCACGCCCTTGAGGGCGGCGAAATACTGCATGAATTCGAGCGCGGACAGGTTCGGATAGACCCCGAAATCCTGCGGCAGGTAGCCGAGCCGGCGCCGGATCTCCTGCGGCCTCGTGACGATATCGACGCCGTCGAACAGGATTTGGCCGCTGCTCGGGCGCGTGAGGGTGGCGATCATCTGCATCAGGGTGGTCTTGCCGGCCCCATTGTGGCCGATCAGCCCGACCACGCCGCGCTCGAGCGCCAGGCTCACGCCGTCCACCGCGCGCACATCCTTGCCAACTATTTTGACCACATTGCACAGCTCAAGCATTGTATTTCCTGACATTATTGATGGGCTTGCAGGAAATATAAGGGATGCGAACGGCAGCGGGGAGCAAATGCGACAGGCGGCAAAATCGGCGTCCTCAAGCGCCGCATCGGCGTCGTATGGGACCAACACTTCCATGCCAAAGCGGCATCGAAACGCACATGCCTGCCACAAAAATGTGCATTTAGAGGCACAATCTGAATGCAATTTGGACTTTCCCGACTGCAACACGAATATAATTGGCTGCAGTTTTCCGGTCCGGAAAGCATCGGTTTTCACATTAAGGGACGTGATGTCAGGTTTATCAGACACCTCGCATGGCCGCAAGGTCCGCGTGCTGCTGGCATCGCTATGGCTGGGGTCGTGCCTCGCGCACGCCCAGCATCCGGTACTCGATGCGCGCCTGGTCGAGATCCGCGAGATGAACCGCTACGTCCCGCCCAAGGCGCTCGCCGCGCTGCGCCAGATCGAGAGCGAGGCGCGCGCCGCCCCCGTGCGCACCAAGGCCGACTTCCTGGTCCAGCTTTGCCTGGCCCTGCGCGGCATGAACAAGGTGCCGGAAGCACTGGCCGCGGCCGAGGAACTGATCGCCTTCGGGCGCGACAAAAAAGACAATGTGGTCAGCGCCAAGGGCTTGCTGACCAAGGCTTACGTGGTCTCGCGCATGGACCAGCTGGCCCTGTCGCACCAGTTGGCCTGGGAAGGCGAAAAAATCGCCAACACCACCGACGACCTGGCGCTGAGGGTGCAGGCGGCCATCACCTCGGGCCAGGCCTATTCGGAAGACGGCAATTTTCCGGCCGCGATGGCCAAGATGCAGACCGCGCTGACCCTGGCGCGCCAGTACGGCCAGCCGATTCCCAAGGTCCAGGCGCTCAACGCGCTGGCCTTCCTGTACGGTCAGTTGAATGAACACGACAAGGGCTTCGAGGCGCTCGACGAAGCAACCGCGCTGGCCGAGCAGACCCATTCGCCGGGGCGCCTGGCGTCGCTCAAGGATACCGAATACGGCCTGGCGGTCGAGACCAACCAGCCGCAGCGCGGCCTGCGCGCCCTGCTCGCGGGGCTCGCGTACGAGCGCCAGATCGGCGCCGAGGCGATGATCGCCGGCACCCTGGTGAACCTGTCGGACAGTTACCTCAAGCAGCGCGATTACGCGCGCACCCTCAGCTACGCGACCCAGGCCTTGCAGGCGGCGCGCCAACTGAACGACGACAGCACCGCGGCGACCGCGCACCTGAACCTGGGCCAGGCGCATCTCGGCCTGGGCAGCCTGGCCGAGGGCAAGCGCCATTTCGAACTGGGCCTGGCGTGGTACGAAAAAGTCGGCGACAAGCCGGAACTGCAGGAAGTGCTGGTGGAATACGGCGCCGCGCTCGAACGCGCCGGCGACATGGCGGGTGCGGTCAAGGCCTACCACCGCGAGCGGACGCTGTCGAACGAGTTGTTTGAAAAACGGCGCCAGAAAGCCACCCTGGAGCTGCAGGAAAAATACGAGACCGAAAAGAAGCAGCGCCAGATCGAACTGTTAAGCCGGGAAAACCAGCTCAAGTCGACCGAAATCGACAACCGCCGCCTGCAGCAGCGCGTGTGGTGGCTGCTGGCGGTGGTGTTCGCGCTGGCCGCGCTGGTGGTCGGCATCCTGTACCGCAAGGTACGCCATGCGAATGCCCAGCTCAAGGTGAAGAACCTGGAACTGAAGCAGCAAAGTTCGCGCGATCCGCTGACCGGCTTGTACAACCGGCGCCACTTCCAGGAATTCATGCGCAGCCACCTGCAGGTGGAAAAGCGCGGCGCCGGCACCTCGGGCGAGGAAATCGTGGGCGCCCTGTTCCTGCTCGACGTCGACCACTTCAAGCACGTCAACGACAGCCATGGCCACGCCGCCGGCGATGTCGTGCTCAAAATGATCGCCGAAAGCCTGCGCGAGATCCTGCGCGAGACCGACATGATCGTGCGCTGGGGCGGCGAGGAATTCCTCGCCTTCCTGCCGGCCATTCCGCGCAGCGGCGTCGAGGAAATCGCGCGCCGGCTGCTGACCGGCATCTCGAACCAGAGCATCGACTACCAGGGCAAGAAGCTGTCGGTGAACGTCTCGATCGGCTTCGCGCCCTTCCCGCTGGTGCCGGGCACGCATGCGCTGCCGTGGGAGCGCGCCGTCAACCTGGTCGACATGGCGCTCTACCTGGCCAAGGCGCACGGGCGCAACCGCGCCTACGGCGTGCGCGGTTTCGCCAACTTCGAGCAGACCTCGATGGAAGACATCGAGCAGGACCTCGAACGCGCCTGGGGCGCCGGCTACGTCGACATGTCGATCGTGCTGGGCACCTGGCCGGAATCCAAGAACGCACCCGCGCCGCCCAAGCTGACCATCGTCTGACATGCCTCACTCGCCTCCCTGTTTTTCCCGGCTGGGCCTGAGCGAGGACGCCGACGCCCGCGCAGTGCGGCGCGCCTACGCGCGCGAACTCAAACAGATCGACCAGGAACGCGACGCGGCCGGCTTCCAGCGCCTGCGCGAGGCCTACGACATGGCGCTGGCGTGGTGCGCGCAGGCGGCCGAACCGCGCATGCCGGCACAAGCCGGCAGCGCCATGCATCCGCTGCCGCCCGACCTGGAACGCGGTGACCCGCAGCACCTGTGCGACCTGGCCATCGCGCAGTTCGGCGCGGCGCTGCCGCGCCTGACGCAGGCGCACCTGGCCGGCGACGACGCCTCGTGGCGGCGCGAGCTGCAGCGCATCCTCGACGACGAAGCCATGGTCAACGTCTGCGCGCGCTCCCTGTTCGAGGAAGTCATGACGCACCTGCTGGCCGCGGGCTGGAAGCCGGGCCATGAAACCTTGCTGCCGGTGGCGGCCAGCCTGTTCGGCTGGGCCGGCGACAGAAGCCGGCTGCTGCGCTTCGGGGAAGCCGGCGTGCTGGTCGACCACGCGGTGGCCGAACTGGCGCTGTTCAACGCCCAGGGCCACCCGGCGCTGGCACGACGGCGCCGGGTGCTGGCACGCCTGCGCGAGCCGGCGCGGCCCGGCATCGATCAACTGATGCAGGACATGCCGTGGCTGGACCAGATGCTGGAGCGCTTTCCGAACATGGTGGCGCTGGTGGTGAGCCTGGACGCGGTCGACGACTGGCGCGCCATGGCCGTGCGCGCCCCGCTGCAGCCGGCGCGCGGCCACGGCTAGGGGCGCTCGGCGGAACGATATGCGATCGGTCAAATCGCCGCGAGATCCGAAAAAAAACGGCCAGCGGCCGTTTTTTTACGAGTATGACGATGATCAGGCTGCAGCCAGAGGGACCTCGACAGGGTCTTTATTTTCCGCGCTCACGCGCCGTACGATCTTGCCATTGCCGGTCGGCACACGCTTCACCGTCACAAATACCCCAGGCTTCAAGTCCATGCCATGTTTTTCCGCGCTAGCGCGCAAGCTCGCGTTCACAAGCTCGGCAAGGCCCAACTCTTCCTCCAGCAAGCCTCTATTGCCAATATTGAAATTAAATTTTGCTTTCATGATCGCCCTAGCTTATACCCACGGGGGCACATTATCAAGAAATACGGGAACAATTGTGCGCAAAACCAGCTGACGGGCGAGTTCCCTGTCCGACCGCAAATCCAAGGTACTCTGGTGCTTTTTTTCGATTGCAAGGTCAGCAGAACGCCGCCGCCCGCTCGGGCAAGCCGATTTCCTGGGTCTTGCCGCCGGCCTCGCGCCACAGTCCGATCGATCGAATCGGACGGGACTGGTGCCAGTTGGAGCGGTCCACCAGGCCGGCGCACGTCAGGGTCAGCACGGCCGACCCTGGGTCATCGGCCAGGACCGTCGCGTATTGGCCCGGCCAACGCACAGCCAGCTGGGGGCCATCCATCAGCAGCGCCACCACCAGATTGGGCCCGACCGCCCTGACAGCGGACATCGCGGGGTCGGAACGGGCGAGGTCTTCGCAGATAAGGGTGACGAACGACATTTCCTTGCGCAATCCGAAAAACGGCAAGATGCGCTTGCTGACATCGATGTCCTCCCACCATTTGTCATTGTCGTGACTGCGGTCGAAGTCCAGGGCGTAACTATCGGCCTGGGTCCGATTGAGGCGCCACCGGTGATGCTTGTTCTGCACGAACGGTGCGGCGTCTTGCTGCTCCTGATCGATCACGAAGGTGCACGCCTGATTGAAGGTTTTTCCGTCTTCCTCGTGGATTGCCCCCGCAATCACAAACTCGATTCCCGAGTCCGACAATTCCCGCACCAGCTCCTGGACCACCGCGCGGCTCAGCGCACATTCAGGCAACACGATACCGTGCGGTTTTTTACCAGTCTGCCTTTCCGCCTGCTCGATGAGCGGCCGCACGAATTGCCGGGCCAGCTGCTCCCCAGTCAACGGTCCGCACGCCGTATTCAAGCAGTGCTGGTCCAAACCGAAGTAGGCGGGCCAAAAATGCTTTCCTCCCAACTCGGCACGCGGTGTATTCAGGACGAAACTCTGGCTCGGTACGTGGAAAGGGAAGGGGATCAGCAAAAGACGGATATCGTAGGGATCGGAGGGCTTGACCTGGCCCTCCTCCAGATAACGTCCGGCAGCCAAATTCCACGATGTGCGGACCACATGCGACGGCGGCAGCAGTGCCAGATAATGGCTCAGTGAGCGGATAGTGCAACCGACGGATGCGGTAATCGATTTCGGCAGCACGACCACCGCTTCCGGGGACACCTTGCTGCATAGGGAATGCGGTAAATGCAGGTCGATTTCGGCCCATCCACCCATACGCATCAGAAGCATGTGGGAAAAACTGGTCGACACAGGATTGTCCTCGTCGTCACCCCAGCCCATTCCTCTGCATGCCTCGTCGGCGATGGCGAACAATCTCAACAGGCAGCTGGCCGCGGCAGGGTCGGACTCGACACGCGCCACCGATGTTTCCCGTGAACCTGCACCAATTCATTCCATAAGCTCATTACCTTGGCCGGCGGCACCAGCGGGTCCTCGCTCCAGGCGTTCACGAGGATTGCCAGCGCGTCCAGTGCTGCGCGGTGCCCGAGAACTTTACCCTCGTCGAGCGTGCCCCTGTTTGCCCTGACATCGCCGCGGTCGGGACTGGCGAGCGTATAGCAAGCTGACTCTTCTATGATCCGCCCCACCACGGCAAACAGATCGGGGGGCCAGGTCGGGCACGTCAATCCTGCCTGGGAGACCAGGGGGCCTGCTCCGGACGCCCTCAGCGAGGTGAACGCGTCGCAGCCATCAGGTAGCATGTGTTCAAGAAGCTCAAGGATTGTCATCGGTTCCGTCCCAGACGCAGACGACGCCGCCGGCACGCACCATTGTCGCGCTTATTTGCGCGCCGCTTCCTGGATTTTTTCGCCCGCCTGTTCCACCTTCTTGCCGACATTCTCGGTGGCCTGGCTCAAGCCCTTGCTGGCATCCTCGGTCGCCTCGTTGATCTTGTCGCCGGTGGCCTTGGCCGCGTCGGTGATCTTCTTGCCCGCCTCTTCGGCCTTGTCGACGTTGGCCTTGAGATTGTCGCCGACCGTGTCGCCGGCCTTGTCGAGTTTGGCGCCGGCTTTTTGCGCCGGTCCCATGCCCTGCTCGTCCTTGTGGCAGCCTGCCAGCGCGGCCAGCGCAACGGCCAGCGTTGCGCAGCCGATGAGCGATGTGATTTTCATGATTTCCCCTACGGTTGTTGTTGCTCAATAGCATACACCCGCGCCCGACATTCCGGTTGACAGTTGGGCACGAAGTGCACACAATCGCACGACCGTTCGATTTTTTGGAAAGCGCTCCCATGACCTTGTCCACCACCCCGCCTACCGCCGTGCCTACCGCCGTGCCTACCGCCGTGCCCACTACCAGCGCGCACCGCATTTGCCCGTTTTGCGAAGCCTGCTGCGGGCTTGAACTCGACCTCGAACAGAACAAGGTGGTGCGCATCCGTGGCGATACGAATGACGTGTTCTCGCACGGTTTCCTGTGTCCCAAGGCGATCGGCCTGAAAGACCTGCATGACGACCCGGATCGCCTGCGCACGCCGCTCATCAAGCGTAACGGCGTGTTCGAGCCGGCCACCTGGGATGAAGCCTACGCCGAAATCGAGACGCGCCTGCCGCCCGTCATCGCCGCCGGCGGCGCCAATGCGGTGGCCACCGTGCTGGGCAACCCGGTCTCCCACAAAATGAGCCTGATGCTGTACTTCCCGCGCCTGGCCAAGGCCCTCGGCACGCGCAATATGTACTCGGCGTCGAGCGTCGACCAGGTTCCAAAAATGCTGTCGGTCGGCCTGATGTTCGGCAGCTGGCTGTCGGTGCCGGTGCCCGACATCGAGCGCTGCGACTTTCTGCTGATATTGGGCGCCAATCCGATGGTCTCGAACGGCAGCCTGTGGACCGTGCCGGACTTTCGCGGCAAGGCCAAGGCCCTGCGCGCGCGCGGCGGCCAGCTGGTGGTGGTCGATCCGCGCCGCACCGAAACGGCCGACGTGGCCGACGCCCATCACTTCATCCGGCCCGGCGCCGACGTCTTCTTCCTGCTCGGCATCGCGCACGCGCTGTTCGACGAAAACCTGGTGCGCCTGGGGCGCCTGGCCGAGCACACCGTGGGCCTGGAACAGGTACGGGCCGCGGTGCGCGAGTACGCGCCGGAACTGGTGGCAGCGCGCTGCGGCATCGACGCGGCCACCATGCGCCAGCTCGCGCGCAGCCTGGCAAACACGCCGCGCGCGGCTATCTACGGCCGCATCGGCACCTGCACCCAGCAGTTCGGGACCCTGTGTTCGTGGCTGATCGACGTCATCAACGTGCTGACCGGGCACCTCGATGAAGAAGGCGGCGCCATGTTTCCGAAAGCGGCCGCCTTTGCCGCCAATACGCGCGGCGCGCCGGGCATCGGGCGCGGCGTGGCCACCGGGCGTTTTCGTTCGCGCGTCTCGGGCGCGGCCGAAGTGTCGGGCGAGCTGCCGGTGACTTGCCTGGCCGAGGAAATCGACACCCCCGGCCCCGGCCAGATCCGCGCCCTCATTGCGATTGCCGCCAATCCGGTGCTGTCGGCACCGAACGGGGCGCGCCTGTCCAAAGCACTCGACCAGCTCGACTTCATGGTCAGCCTCGATATCTACCTCAACGAAACCTCGCGCCACGCCGACGTGATCCTGCCTGGTGTCTCGCCGCTGGAAGACGCGCACTACGACGTCAGCTTCACCCAGTTCTCGCACCGTAACCACGCGCGTTTCAGCGCCCCCGTCCTGGCGCGCGCCGGCGACCAGCCGGACGAGTGGCAAAGCATGCTGCGCATCGCCGCCATCGCCAAAGGACTCGGGGCAAAAGCCGACATCGACTCTCTCGACGACGAACTGCTGCAGGAAGACGTGGCGCGTGCCGCCGGGCCGGCCGCCCCCGCGCTGCTGGCGGCCCTGGGCAGCCAGCGCGGCGCCGAACGCATGCTCGACCTGGCGCTGCGCAGCGGCCCGTACGGCGACCAGTTCGGCAAAAACCCGGACGGGCTGACCCTGGCGCGCCTGAAAGCGGCCCCCTCGGGCATCGATCTGGGGCCGATGGGCAGCCGCATTCCGGAAGCGCTGCGCACGCCCTCGGGCAAGATCGAACTGGCGCCGCAGGCGCTGCTCGACGACCTGGCGCGCGCCGCCGCCGATTTGCAGGCCCAAGCGCCGGACCTGGTCATCGTGGGCCGGCGCCAGCTACGCTCGAACAACAGCTGGATGCACAATCTGCCGGTGCTGGCCAAGGGCGCCTACCGCTGCACGGCGCTGGTCCATCCCATCGACGCCGGGCGGCTTGGCCTGGTCGACGGCGCCATGGCGCAGATCCGCAATGGCGAGCGCATGATCGAAGTACAGGTGGAGATCTCGGCGCAGATGATGCCTGGTGTGGTCAGCCTGCCGCATGGCTGGGGCCACAACCTGGAAGGCACGCAAATGCGGGTGGCGTCCGAGCGGCCGGGCGTGAACCTCAATGCCCTGCTGGACGAAAATCTGCGCGATCCCCTGTCGGGCAACGCAGTGCTGTCGGGAATAGCGATCCGGATGCAGCCGGTGGCCTGATCCGGCCTCGGTTCAGGGCAGTTCGACCGCGTATTGAACCGGCGCCTGCTCGACGACGTGCGCGGACTGGCTATCGCGTTTGGCGCGCACCGGCGTATCGGCGCTGCGCGTGCGGCCCGGGGTGCGCGTGAGCGTCATCCAGCGTTCCAGGCCAGCCGCCACTTCGTCGTTCTGGCGCGCGGCGTCGATGCTCCAGTGGCCGGCGCGGAACTGGGCATAGCATTTTTCCCACGCACGCACCTGCTCGTCCACCCGGCGCGCGGCCTGGCTCGACACCGATTTATCGGGGAACTCGGGCGCCACGCAATCGAAGCTGGCAGCTTGCGCCGAGGCTGCGCCGCAGGCCAGCGCCAGCGACGGGAGAATTCTGCTGAAAGCCATCGACGTCTCCAATGAGAGGGAAAGTGTCGATCCTAGACCATGTAGCAACATTCTCGCAAGCACTTTGACAATCTTTACAAAAAAGATACATGTCAGACGAGCTACGCTGGGGTTTACGATACGATTGTATTTACGTGCAGCTTGCCTTGCTCCAGTCACGTCCCGCGGCCAGGCAGCTCTCCATCTCCCTCTGCAGGCGGTTGGCGTATTTCTTGAACGCGGCGCACTCGCGGCTGCCGCCTTCCACCATGGCGATGCAGGTTTCCAAGGTGGCGGCGGCGGCCCGGTAATCGCCCTGCGCGATCTGGCGCTCCGCTTCGGCGATCAGGTTGCGCGCCGACTGGTCCTGCGGGAGTTCCACGGGCCGTGGCGCGACTCTGATTGATGCCGCCGGCTCGATCCTCGGCGCGGGCTTGGGCTTGGCCGCGCGCGGGTGCTTGCGTTCGCAGGCGTCGGCCGCCGCGTTGATCGACGACTGCAAGCGGCGCAGCTGCGCGGCGCCTACCTTGTCGGCCTTGAGCGCGGCCAGTTCGTCCTGCGCTTCCTTGATCTTGCATTTTTCAGCCAGCTCGGTGGCCTCGGCGATGCGCGCCTCGATCCTTTTGGGGGCCGGTTTGGCGGTGAACCAGATCACGGCCAGCAGCGCCAGCGCCATCAGCCAGTAGCGCAGGCGGATCGGCTCACGCAGGCCGCGACCGGCAGAGCGCGCCGCCTTCTTGCGCGCCGGCGCGGCCTGTGCCGCCTTGGGGGGCGCTGGCGGCACCGGAGGCGCTGCTGGCACCACCTGCACGAACGTGGGGGCGTCGAGCGGCGGCGCTCCCGCTGCCGCCACCGGCGCAGCGGGAGCGGCAGCCGGCTCGCCCACGGCGGCGGGCGCCGGCCGGCGCGCCCCGTCATGCTGGGCGGTGCCGCAATAGGGACAAAAATCGACCCGGCGCGGCATCGGCCGCGCGCAGGCGGCATCGATGCAACGGTAGATCACTTGGTCTTGCAGGTTCATTGTGTCAGTCTGGATCGGGTATGTCGTTGTCGGAGTCGGGGTCGGGAATGGCATCGCCGAACAAGACGGCCAGCTCCGCCAGGTCGCCCGCGACCTGCCACTTGTCGGCCTTGGGATTCCATTGCATGTTCCACGCCTTGGTTTGCGGACCCACTTCGGCGCGGGCGATGCGCAGCGCGATGTCGTCGATCGAGTACGGTCCCTGCTGCGCGCCGTTGATGAACAGTTTATAGCGTCCGGCGCCCGCGCGCAGCGGCGGTGCGAGTGCGAGCGCGCGCCCGGCCAGCGCCTGCGCCGCCTCGGCCTCGCTGGCCAGGTAAACGGCGCGGATGGCGCGTTTGTCGACTGGTTTTTCGACTTCCCAGGCGTAGGCGTCGCTGGCCGAATTGGGCACCGCTTCGCTCCACTGGGCCAGCGCTGCGCCGGCGGCGTCGATGTCGCGCAAGGACAGCGCCGGATTCATGGCGCAGGCGCGCTTGAACCATTGCTCGTACAAACGGCGCGCGGTGATGTTGGGCAGCGACGGCGACGGCAGCTGGGCGCCGGTTTCGTCGACGTCGAGCTTCGGTTCATACACGCGCTGCTGGAAGTGGCGCATCAGGGTGGCCAGCATGGTGAGCTGGGCCGGTCCCAGGCCGGCCAGGCGCTGCTGCACGGCGGCGATCACCTGTTCGCGGTAAAACGGCGGCAAGCCGTTCGAGCGGATCGCGAACTCGTTGCCGATCTGGAGCCACTCGCCCGACCCAGGCTCGACTTCGAACAGATACTGCCCGCGCGGCTGGAACGACGCTTCGCGGTCGGCCAGGTCGCCCTTGCGGCGGATCACGCCGAGCGCGTTGGCCTGCAAGAACCATTCGTAGTCGTCGGCCAGGCGGTTCAATTCATCCATCGAGGGCGAAATCGGATGGCGGAAACGGGTCGAATCGAAATGCAGGTGGGTCGGAATCTTGGGATTTTCGATCTGGTACGAGGTGCGCCAGGTCGGCAGGCCGCGCAGCACCGTCATCGGAAAGCCGGACAGCTCGATGTAGCACACGGCCTTGCCGTTGATGCCGGTGTTGACCACCGAAACCAGGTCGCCGTGGAAGGAGCCGGCCGGCACGGCGGCGCGGATTTCGGTTTCCATCTTGCGCCAGGCGTTGACGTCGCCCACGCCGATGAAGCACTTGAACTGGTCGGCCTTGGGCGTGAACTCGGCGGAAAAGCGCGCATTCACCCACGGCATGGCGCTTTTGAGCCACTCGTTGAAGATGCGCTGGCGCTCCTGCGGCGACATCGCGCCGAGCCGTTCGAGCAGCGGATCGACCGGTTCCGAGCCGCCCGCCTCCTGCACGGAGAGCTGGGTCTGGGCCCGGCGGAACAGCTTGAGCAGCAGGCTGGCGCGCAGTTTTTCATCGCCCAGTTGCGGGAACAGGCGCGCCGAGCCGCCGAATTCGAGCAGCACTTCCTCGCTCCAGGCGTGGATGTCGCCGCTCAAGGCAACCGGTTCGGGCACGACGTCGCTGGCCAGCTTGATGCAGGTGGCGTGTTCGTGGCGCGCGTCGGCGCGCAGCTGGTCGATGCGCTGGTCGACCGCGCCGAGCATGGCTTGCACGCAGCGGCGGCCTTCCTGGAATTCGCCGGCGATGCCGCTCCATACCGGCTGCCCCTGTTCGTCGGTGCTTTGCGGGTCGCCCAGCCAGGCCGACATGGCGCGCATCACCTCGATCGACTGGCCGGCCGCCACCGCCAGCAGGTGAAAGCGCAGGTAGTCGGCGATGTCGCGCTTGAGGTGCGCCATCACTTCGCGCGCCTGGGCATCCTTGCCGAACAGGCGGCTGGCCGCCTGCGACAGGTTGTTCAGCGATTCCTCGACCTGGCGCGTGCGCAGCGCGTCGCGGATGTCGCGATAGCGCTTGCCATTGCGTTCGGCGTTGCCCAGGTCGCGCTGCAGCAGGCGCGCCTTGATCTGTTCCAGCAGCGAGAGCACGAATTCCAGGCCACCCTGCTTGCGGTCGTCCAGCAGCGCATACAACTGGGTGCGCGCCCGCCCTTTCAGGCGCGTGCTCAGTTCGGCCGTGTGGCGCTTGATGCGGTCTTCGCTGGTTTCGGCGGTGGCGCCGGCTTCGCGGATGGCGTCGCGCTCCAGGTGCGGCAAGAGCTCGGCCACTTTTTCGCGCCACACGCCCAGGTCGTAGGAACCCATGATGCGGTCGATTTCCAGCTGCACCTTGCTTTCGACCCGTTCCAGCAAGGAGCGCTGGTCCTTGTCCATCAGCAGCTGGTCGGTCAGCGCATATTCCTGGAACGGCGTCAGGTCCACCGTGCCCTTTTTGAAGTCGGGGAATTCGTCGAACGGATGCTCGCTCATCGCCAGCTGCTCGCGCATGAAGATGTCGCGTTCCTGGTCGCCCGCACGGCGCGCCGCCACCCCGTCGCTGCCGATCAGGCCAAAGAAAGCCTTGACCATCAGCGCGGCCAGCTCGTAGGCGCGGATATCGTCGCGCAGGCTTTGCTGGGTGTCGAGCACCGCCTGGCCGAAGGCCGAATACACCTTCGAGTACGACAGGCGCATGTCGCCGAAGCGCTGTTCCGGTACCCTCGGATTGAAGGGCCCCAGCTTGTGCTGCTGCTGGTTGACCGCGATCGAGCGCTTGCGGTTGGCAAAATCGGCCGAGGCGAAATCCTCGAACAGGGTGTCGGCCACCATCTGGTAGACATCCTTGATGTCGCCCGTGGCCTTGTTGGCCAGGTTGGCGGTGTCGACAAAGTACACATCGTCGAACGGCGCGCCCTTGCCCACCAGGCTGTCCGGCTCGGCCCAGCGCACTTGCGCGTTCATGTCGCGCATGGTCGTTTCCAGCTCCATCAGGGTGGCGTAGGCATTGGCCTCGGTGCGCTCCTTGTTGGCCTTGGCGAAACCGGACGGCATGAACATCACCAGGTCGACCTGGTTGTCGGACACTTCCTGGCGCGCGATGGCCTTGGAAATCCAGCCAAGGTCGATGGCGCTGCCGGCGCCCGTGCCGCCGGCGCAGGAAGCGATGACGACGATGCGGAACTTGGACGTGTCGACCTGCAGGCCGAGGCGCTGGTAGGTTTCCTTGCGCTCGTTGCCGGCATTGCTGCTCAAGAAATTGAGCGCACCTTTAATCCGCCCGCGCAGCTTGGGATATTTGTCGAACAGGTACAGGCGCGCCAGCGCGCGGATCTGGCCCGCGCCCTTGGACGGATCGATCCCGAGCGAGCGCAGTTTCTTGGGGCGCAGCGGCATCCAGTTTTCGATCAGCGGAAAACGCGCCAGGCTGTCGTCCGATTCGTGATACTGGGGCAGGTCGAGCGGCTCGATCAGGCGCTCGTCGTCGGCCAGCTTGACCAGTTCGTACCACGGGTCGGTGCGCTGCGACTTGCCCTCGTCGATGATGGCGTTGTTATCGAGGTCGAAGTGGAGGAAGCGCGCGACCGGAAACTGCGCGATCGATTCGACCCGGGTCGGATTGTGGCGGTTCCATACCTCCGACAGGATGCGGCGGCGAATCCGCAGCATCACTTCCATGCCGGTGCCTCCGGCGCCGATGAACAAGGTAGGCCGCAGGTCGACCTTCAATTCCGCCTTGGCCCCGCCGCTGCCGGTGTTGGGAAATTCTGCCATGTCAAATCTCTTTCAGTCGTTGAATCGTCATGAGCGTGCCGGATCAGCGCCGGCCCACGAACAGGGCGGCGCCGAGGGCGACCAGGCCCACCAGCACCAGCGGCACGGTGATGCCGAAGGTGAGGAACTTGCTGGCGTTGATGATCGCCAGTACCGCCGCCGCGCTCACGAACGACAGGCCGACGAACATCAGCCATCCGGCGCTGCCGGCGGTCGACGGCGCCACGCGCTTGACCACCAGATGGTGCACGTAGGCGTTACGCACGAAAAAGTACACGATCAGCAGCACCAGGAACACGGCGCCGCCGATGGCCAGGTCGCGCGACGAGGTATCGGTCACGGGCGCGCCGGCCAAGGGCGCCACTTCGATCGGCGCGGGGGTGGTGACGGTGCCGTTCGCGTCCTTGGGTGGCTTGTCCGCCGGCGCACTGTCGGCACCAGGGAGCTTGAAGCCGGGATCGGCGGGTACGCTTGCGGGGTCCTTGGGGTTTTGCATGAAGATGGTCCTGATATGAATAGGTGGATCAGCGGCCCAGCCGGACCTGCGCGCCTTCGCGCAGGTCGATCAGCCGGTGGCCGAACAGCGTGGTTTTCAGTTGCGCTACCTTGTTGCCCGCCTTGTCGTAGATCGGCTGGGTCGTGCCGGCGCGCGCGTGCATGGTACGCAGTTCATCCTCCACCGTCACGAAGGCCTTGCGCGGGCGCGCCAGCGCCAGCATGGCGGCAGCGGCGGCGCCCAGCAGCGCCAGCGCGGCGCCGATCAGCGCCACCAGCGGCATGACGCCGTAATGCACCCGCACCTCGATCGGCAGCACGGCGGTCGAACCAATGATCTGCGCCGGCGGCGTGAAGATCTCGGGCAGCGGGTCGCCCGGGAACAAGGTGGCCATGCGCTGGCGGAAGGCTTGCGACAGTTCCAGGCGCTGGCCGCTCAGTTGCAGCTCGATCCGTCCCGGCAGCACGTAAGCCGAACCGGCCGAGGTGACGGCCTGCATCGACCACTTGCCCGGCAGCTGCCTCACCGGCAGCTGCATGGTCGAGGCCAGCGGCGCGCTTTTGCCGGGCGCCAGTTGGCTGACCCGGGTGCCTGCCAGTTCGATCGGGCGGTTCTCCCCGCCCAGCAGCGAACGCGCAGCGAGGGTGGCGCTGACGATGGTGTACGGGTACATGGTGTTTTCCAGGTTCCACTCGATCTTCGCGCCCGGGCTGCGCGCTTGGGCATCCACGTCCGCATGCAGCATGCCGCCCGGCGCCATCGAAAACGCGACACCCGGCGCGTCGCTGACCTTGCGCGGCAGCAGGCGCACAGTGTCGCGGTCGAGCGGCTTGAGACGCGCGGCCGGTTCCGTGATGACCTGTTGCAGGCGCCCGGAAGCGAGCAGCGCATCGAGCTCGCGCGCGCCCTGCTCGCCCACCGCGAACACGTACACCATCAGCCCGTTGGCGCGGTACTGCGCGCCCTGCACCGGCATCTGCAGCGGGAACGCCAGCGCCTTGCTGATCGCGCCGCCGCGGTGAATCAACTGGTAAAAGTCGCGGTTGCGTAGCGCCGTCGCCTGGTCGTTGTTCGGGCTGTTGCGGTTGTTCGTCAACAGCCACACCAGGCCCGGTTTTCCGCCCAGCGCCGCGCCGATGGCCGAACCGACGGCTTCATTGAGGTCGGTGTCGGCCAGCGCCGTGCTGCCCGGTTTGTGCGCCACCTCCAGCGCGGCCAGCGCCGTGACCACCTGGCGCCGCGTGGGCACCGGGTCGACCTTGAGCGAGAGCAGCGCCTTGGGCGAGGGCGCGCCGGGCAAGGACTGGTTGAACGCGGCCAGCACCATCAGGTCACCCGGGCGGGTGGCGGCCATGACGATTTCGGCCACCAGCGGCTTGAAGGGCGACGCCGGATCGGTATAGAAGGGCTCCATCCAGCCGGAGTTCTGGACCAGGAACACGTGCGAACCGGCCAGCGCGGGCGCGCCGGCGCACAGCAGCGCGGCGCTGGCAGCCAGGCGCGCGCTGCGCGGCAGCGACCGGCTCACGACAGCGAATCCAGACGCCAGCCGCGCACCTGGTTCCAGTCCGGATGGTGCAGCCACAGGCAGTTGTCGTAGACGAAGGGCACGCATTCGAGCGGGCGCGCCAGGCGCGCGATGTCGTCCAGGATCACGTTGCGCTTGCCGATCCATTCGACCGTGGTGCGCGCAATGATGCGGCCGGCCAGCGCATCTTCGGCCATGCCGGTGTACTGGTGAAAGCGCAGCACCAGCCCACTCGGCTGGCTGCGGTTGTTATTGAAGCCGCGCAGCAGCGGCAGCACCATGGCATCGTCGTCGTGCGGGTCTTCGACGTGTTCCTGTCCCCACGGCTCGCCCACCACCGCATGGCCGCGCCGGAACAGCAGGCTGGCAAAGCCCAGGCGCGCGCCGGACAGCGCTTCGAGCTGGCCGCCGGCCTTGCCCAGTTCGAGGAAGGAATAGGCCTGGCCGTCATGGCCGATCAGCCACAGGCGCCCGTCGCGGCTTTGCGTGGGGCCGCCGAACTGCAGGCGCGGCGACCAGCCGGGCGGCCACGCGATCCATTGCGGCGGGGCGCCCGGCTGCCACACCATCTGGCCCTGGGCGTGCAGCCAGAATAATTTGCCGTCGTAGCCGACCGGACGCTCCCACTGGCCGGCGGGGGCATCGCATTCATAGACGACTTCATTGCTCATGTCGCTGTGCGCGCTCCACAGGCGCACGCCGGCCTCGCCGTTGACCAGGCACCCCACGTGGCGGCGCATGGCGCCGGGCGCGCTGGCCAGCAAGCCGTCGAACACCGATTCGGTGCGCCAGGTTTCGCTGACCGGATCGATGAACAGGCGGCGCAGGCCGCGGTCGGTCGGCACCAGCCCCACTTCCCCGCGCAGCGGGTCGAGCTGCGGCAGCCAGGCGTAGCACGAAGCCGGGACGCTGAAGGTCAGGTCGGACGTATTGTCTTCGGCCGCCATGACATGCCAGGCCGCGCCCAGCGGGTCCCAGTACTGCAGCACGTTGCGGGCGTGGGCCAGCGCGATCAGGCGCTGCGCCGAAAAGCCGAAGGTGCCGGCCGCGAACACGCAATGCGCGTTGGGCGGGGCCGGCATGCTGCGGTCGGGGCGGCCGGGGGCCGGCGCGGCGGGACGTTCTTCGAGGCTGTCGCCAAGCGCCAGCGCGGTCACGCTCAAGCCATGCGGGACGTGGCGCGGCAGCAGACGGTCGGACCACGGACCCCACCAGTCGGGCGGGGTTTTGGCGCGCCCGGCCAGCTTGTCGAGCGGCGCGCCGCAGGTGGGGCAAAACGCGAATCCTTCGGGATAGATGGGCGAGCAGTCGCACGACAGCGGCAAGGAGGCGCCGAGCAGGTGGGCGATGTCGGGCAGGCGGCCGCGCGTTTGCGCCTCGCGCTCGACGCGGCCCAGTCCTTCGCTCGACGCCAGTTCGAACTGCGCCGTGTGTTCATCTTCCAGCCAGACGCTGGCGGGCGTTTCCCATCGGTGTACCATGTCGCTTGCCGCCATATATATGTATAAGAAGCCGCGGCCCGTCAAAGCGGGCCGTTGTTGCTCTTCAAATCATAGCGCAAACGGGTTGGCTACGCGGTTTATTTGCCGGGTACCGTTTCGCGGTATTTCAGGGGGCGGGACCGGATGCCTGGAGAGAAACCGCCATCGTCGACGACGACGGTTGTCAAGGGGGCAGCGCCATGTTCATCTATTTATAGGTGCCGACGCCGATCAGCACATCGCCATTGCGCTCGATGTAGGTGTTTTTCTCTTCCATGGCCTTGGTGATCGAATTGGGCCACTTGTAGCCGAACCAGCCCTTGCCGGCCGGACTATTGGCGATCTTGACGAATTCGCGGATCGGATAGACTTCGCCGGCCTTCAGGTCCATCAGGTTCTTGCCGACCATCTTGGCATTCTGGCCGTGCGCGAGCGCGGTGCCGTCGAAGGTGAACATGAAGACGTACAGATCGCCCTTGATGAATTCGCCCTTGGGATCGTTGAAGGCGGCCACCGCCTTCTCGCGGCCGTTGTCGTTCAGGTAGGCGCTGGCCTTCTTGACCATGGCCACCGCTTCATCGGCGGTACCGCGCTTGGCATCCTGGGCGCTGGCGGCGCCGGCAAGAGTGAAGGCAAAGAGCGCGAACATCAGTTGCTTGAACAATGATTTCATCTGTATCTCCTGCGGTTTTTCAGATTGATGGGGGCTGGCTTTGCACCGTGTAGTTTTACCTGACGTTAACATATGCCCGTCGGGTCATCGAAATAAATTACACAAAGCATTATTCCTTCGACAAGGAAGTGTGGCTCCCAAGCAAAACCGTGCCTGCGCGCCACGTATAATGGACACCATCCAAGACCCTCGCACCGCCCCATGACCTCCCCTGACCTGACTGCCGCCCCCTGGGGCGAGATTCCCGCGCACGCCGTCGATGCGGCCGCCGCCCACCTGCACGACGTGCTCGCAACCGTGGTCGAACACGGCCCGGCGCAGCGCGCGCTGGTGGTGTATGACTGCCGCTGCGACCTGGCGCGCGCGCTGACCGAAGGCTATCGCCGCAATCTGCCCGATGCCGTCTTCATCGACTTCGATACCGTCGCCGCCGACGAGGTGCTGGCCGCCTTCAAGGGCATGGCGGCGCACGACCTGGTGGTGCTGATCCAGTCCACCAACTTCCGCCTCGAAGCCTTCCGCATCCGGGTCGAGCTGTTCAAACTGGGGCTGAAAGTGATCGAGCACGTGCACCTGTCGCGCATGCCGGGCGCGCAGGGCGAGCACTACATCGAATCGCTGGCCTACGACAGCGCCTACTACCGCGGCGTGGGCAAGGCGCTCAAGCGCCGCATCGATGCCGCGTCCTGCGGCGTGGTCCACAGCGGCGGCGAAACCCTGGTCTTCGCCTCGCCGTTCGAGCCGGCCAAGCTGAATGTGGGCGACTACAGCGGCATGAACAATGTCGGCGGCCAGTTCCCGATCGGCGAAGTGTTCACCGAAGCGCAAGACCTGGAAGCGGTCAACGGGAGGGTGCGCGTGCACGTCTTCGGCGACACCTCGTACATGGTCAACCGGCCCGAGACCCCGATCACCCTGGTGATCGAACGTGGGCGGGTGGTCGATACGGTCGACACAACGCCGGAATTCGCGCGCCTGCTCGAAATCATCCGGGCGGACGAAGGCGAAGTATGGGTGCGCGAACTCGGTTTCGGCATGAACCGCGCCTTTACCCGCGAGCGCCGGGTCAACGACATCGGCACGTATGAGCGCATGTGCGGCATCCACCTGTCGCTGGGGGCGAAGCACGGCGTCTACCCCAAGCCGGGCTTCAAGCGCAAGGATGCGCGCTACCACGTCGACATCTTCGCCGTGACCGAAGCCGTGTACCTGGACCAGGAACTGGTCTACAAGGATGGCGCCTGGCAGGTCGGCCCCGAGGCGTAACGCCGGGGCATGACTACAGGATGCCGGCGCGCGCCAGCGCCTGGTCCCACGGCACGGCGCGGTACTCCTCCACCAGAAAGTCGACCAGTGCCCTGACCTTGGGCGATAGCTGGCGGCTGGCCGGATACAAGGCCGACAAGTCGTTCAGCGGCAGCTCCCAGTCCGGCAGCACCGGCAGCAGCGCGCCATCGATCAGCTTTTGCCACGCCAGGAAGGTCGTGTTATAGACGATGCCCAGGCCGCGCTCGGCCGCCTGCTGCAGCACCAGTCCGTTATTCGCGGTGAAGCCGGCGTTCACCCTTACCGTGCGGCGCTCGCCCGCGCGCGTGAAGTGCCAGCTGGTGCCGTCGGTCAGGTGGCTGAAATGCAGGCACTGGTGATCGAGCAGGTCTTCCGGCGTGTGCGGCATGCCCCACCTGGCCACGTAATCCGGACTGGCGCACAGCACCCCGCGGCACGGCGCCAGGCGGCGCATGGCCAGGCCGCTGCTGTCCGGGATGCCGCCCACGCGGATGGTCAGGTCGAAGCCGTGGCGGATCGGGTCGAGCAACGCATCGTCGACGAACAGCGATGGCGTGAGCAGCGGGTGGCGCAGGCTGAAACGCGCCACCGCGTCGGCCAGCCACGCCGTGCCGAATCCGGACGGCGCCTGGATCCGCAGCGCCCCGGCCAGCTCGGCGCCGGCCGGGCTGATGGCGCGCGCCGCTTCGCGCGCCTGCTCCACCGTCGCCAGGCACGGCGCCAGATAGGCCTGGCCGGCGTCGGTCAGGCTCACTTCGCGGGTCGAGCGGTGCAGCAGGCGCGCATCGAGCCTGCTTTCTAACTGCATGATATGTTTGCTGACCATCGCGCGCGTGAGCCCCAGGCGGCGCCCGGCGGCCGAAAAGCTGCGCAGGCGCGCCACCTCGACAAAAATCTCCATTGCGCGCAGTTGATCCATGCGGCCGATTGTCAACCTGATGGCGACAATCTGTCAACCGATACGCCAATTGCGGCGCTGCGGCGCCAACCCTACAATGACAGGTTCCACAACGGCAGGAGCCACCCCCATGCTCAGCACCGAACAACGCGACCAGTTCCAGCGCGACGGCTACCTCGTCGTGCCCGGCTTCAAGACCATGGACGAGATCGCCCGGCTGCGCCAGCGCGCCGGCGAGATTGTCAACGAATTCGATCCAGGCCAAGGTCGCTCGATCTTCACCACGCGTAGCCAAGCCACCGCCACCGACGAGTATTTCCTCCGCTCGGACAACACCATCCGCTGCTTTTTTGAAGAAGAAGCGTTCGGGGCGGACGGCCAGCTGCGCCAGGAAAAAGCCCTGTCGATCAACAAGATCGGCCACGCGCTGCACGACCTCGATCCGGTGTTCGACGCCTTTTCGCGCGATCCGAAGCTGGCCGCGGTGGCACGCGACCTGGGCCTGTCCGAGCCCAAGGTGTGGCAATCGATGTACATCTTCAAGCAGCCCGGCATCGGCGGCGAAGTACGCTGGCACCAGGACGCGACGTTTTTCGAGACCACGCCGATCAGCGTGACCACCTTCTGGTTCGCGCTGGAAGACGCCACCATCGACAACGGCTGCCTGTGGGTCGAACCGGGCGGCCAGCGCGGCCCGCTGCGCGAGCGCTTCGTGCGCCATGGCGACACCATCAAGATGGAAACGCTCGACAGCATGCCGTGGCCGGACGACAGCAGCGCCGTGCCGCTCGAAGCGAAAGCCGGCAGCCTGGTATGTTTTCACGGGCTGCTGCCGCACTACAGCGCGCCGAACCGCTCGCCCGTATCGCGCCACGCCTACACCCTGCATGCGACCGACGGCGCGACCGTCTACTCGCCGCGGAACTGGATCCAGCGCGACACAAGCTTTCCGGTGCGGGGCTTCGACTAGTTCATGGATATCCGCATCTTCGCCCCGCACTGGGGCAGCAACGACCTGGCCCCGGAAGTCTTCATCGAGCGCGTGAAGGCGGCCGGTTTCGACGGCATCGAAATGTCCTTGCCTCTCGAGGCCGCCCAGCGCGACGACTGGCGCGCCCGCATCGCCGATGCCGGCCTCCTGCTCATCGCGCAGCAGTGGGAAACCGTGTTTCATCCCGAATTCGACGCGCACCGCGACGCGCTGGCGACCTACCTGGCCAACGCCTGCGCCGCGCGCCCGCTGTTTGTCAACACCCACACCGGCAAGGACTTCTATACACACGAACAAAACCTGGAGCTGATCGCGGTGACCGCGCGCATCGCGCGCGAGCATGGCGTGCCGATCGTGCACGAGATCCACCGCAGCCGCTTTTCCGGCCATCCGATGCTGCTACTGCCGTACCTGCGCGAGCTGCCCGGGCTTGAGCTGACGGCCGACCTGTCGCACTGGTGCTGCGCCTGCGAATCGCTGCTGGAAGACCAGCCGGCCACTGTGACGGCGACCTTGCCCCACGTGCGCCACATCCACGCGCGCGTGGGCCATGCGCAGGGGCCGCAGGTGAGCGACTTCCGCGCGCCGCAGTTCGCGGCCGAGCTGGCCCGTCATCTGGCATGGTGGGACCGCATCGTCGCCCTGCGCCGCGCGGCCGGCGCCGAATCGACAACGATCACGCCCGAATTCGGCCCGGCACCCTACACCCAGAGCATGCCGTTCAGCGGCGAACCGCTCTCGGACGCATGGGAACTGAACGTGGCGATGCTGCGGCTGCTCAGGGAACGCTACGCCGCCTGAACCTACATCAGCAGCATGTTGACATCGGCCGCTTCGCTCTCGCGGTTGGGCGCCTTGCGCGGAATACGGATCGTCACGCTGGTGCCATGCTCGGGCGACGATTCGAGCTCGATGCTCCCGCCCAGCATGCCGGTGACGATGTTGTACACGATGTTCATCCCCAGGCCGGAACCGCCCTGCCCCATCTTGGTCGTGAAAAACGGATCGAACACCTGATGCAGGATCTTGGGTGGCATGCCGATCCCGTCGTCGCTGAAAATGAGCAGCAACTGGTCATCTTCGATCTCGCGCGCGGTGATCGTAATGAGCGCGCTCGGGCGCCCGTCGAACGCGTGCAGCAGCGCGTTGTTGATCAGGTTCGACAACACCTGTCCCACGCTGCCCGGATAGGAATCGAGCAGCAGGCTCGCCGGGCCGTTCATGCGCGTTTCGCAGTTCGCGCGGCGCAGCTGCGCCGCGTACGTTGCCAGGGTATCGCGCACCAGATCGCACAGGTCGAAACGGCGGCGCTGGTCGCTGGTCTGGTCCACCGCCACCTGCTTGAACGAGGTAATCAGATCGCCCGCGCGGCGCAGCGAACTGGCCATGATGTCGCAGGCCAGGCGCGTATCGGCCATGTGCGCCTCCAGCGCCGAGCGCTTGATGCCGCCGCCCGCGTACTTGCGCTCGAACTCGGCCACCATGTCGGCCAGCGCCGTGGCGGTCAAGAGGCTGTTGCCGATCGGCGTATTGAGTTCGTGCGCGATGCCCGCCACGAGCGACCCGAGCGAGGCCATTTTCTCCGACGTGATCAGATTGGTCTGGGCCTGCTTGAGCGTGACCAGCACCGTCGACAGGTCGCGGTGCGCGCTCTCCACGGCGGCCTTTTGCTGTTCGAGTTCGGCCAGGCTGTGTTCCAGGCCATCCTTGGCGTCGACCAGGGCCGCCTCGGTGTGTTTGCGGTCGCTGATATTCTGGATCACCCACACCCCGCCCTTGGACAGGTCGGACGCGTCGAGCGCCTTGCCGTTGATCAGGCACCAGATCGTGGTGCCATCCTTGCGCAGCAGTTTCAGCTCGCCCTGCCAGCGCCGCGTCTGCGGATCGACCGCGAACGGATCGGCCGCGCCGGCCGCCGCGGGGCGCGACAGTACCTGCGTCTCCTTGCCCGTCAGTTCGCCCGGCGCGTAGCCCATCATCTCCTCCATGCCGCGGTTGCAGCGCATGATCACGCCGTGCGAAAACAGCGCGATGCCGACACTGGCGCTGTCCTGGAAGGCGCGCTGCTCGTCGAGCGTCACGCGCAGCTGCTGCGCCAGGTTACGGCTGCGGCGCGAGGCGATCATCAGCGCCGCGATCAGGGTGCTGATCACCAGGCCGCCGGCGGCGATGACCAGCACCGGCCGCACATCGCGGCTGTAACGGCTGCCGCTCAGCGCCTGGAAGCGGATCACCCAGTGGCGCTGCGCCACGGTCAGGCGCGCCTCGGTCTGAAAGCCGGGCAGCGGCGGCGCGCCGGCAGCGCTGGTATCGAACATCACGTTCGATGCGGCGTAGGGCGCGTTGGCGCCATCGGACACATTGCCGGCATCGTGGATGCGAAACGCCATCTGGTTCAGGAGCGACGGTTCGATCACCTCCTGCATCAGGTTCTTCACGCGGAACACGATCGCCACCATGCCCACCAGCGCGGCGCGCCGTTCGGCCACGGTTGTCAGGGGCAGGTTCTGGCGGTACACCGGCGCGCGCGCCACGAAGCCCGGCTGGCCGGTATCATCCTGGACCAGGATAATGCGCTCGGTAGCGACGATCTCGCCGCTGTCGCGGCCTGTCCGGACCGCAGCCAGGTGCGGCGGCAGGGCGGCCAGATCGAGGCCGAAGGCGTTCTCGTTCCCCTTGAGCGGCTCGGTGTATTCGATGATGAAGTGTTCGGCGCGCGCCACCTTCGGATGCACATTGAAGTTGGGATAGCCGCCGGGGGTCAGATGCGTATCGTTGCGCACCGCCTCGGTGAAACGGGCCAGGTCGGCGGCCGGCACATAGCGCACGAACTGGATCGCCTGAAAGCCGGGATAGCGCGTGGTCAGGTTCAGTTCGCGCACGAAGCGGGCAAACTGCGCGCGGTCGACCTGATCGTTGACGGCGAAGGCGCCCTTGATACTGAGCAGCATGTCGAAATAGGTTTGCAGGCGCACATTGGTATCGCTGGCGACCTTGTCGGCATCGCGCTGGAAGATGGCCGAGATGCGCGCCTGCTGCGCATCGAGCACGGCAAAGCAGGTCCACATGGTCAGACAAATACCGACTACAAAAGCCAGGTATCCTTGAGTCCGCATCGGTTCGCTCCACGTTGTACCGAAGGCCGGGCGCACCCGGGTATGCGAATTGACTATAGCATATTGGTATGCGGAAATCGCACAAATGGCGCTGTTCAACAACACTTCCACGCCGCCAAAGCTTCCTACAACACCAGGCAAATCACCTACAACCGGGGTCTGACCTCTGATTCGAAACATTGCACCATGACAGCCGGTTGCAAAACTGACAAACCAGGTCAGTATCCTGTTTATGAGGACGACGCAGGACAGCACGTGCAAATCGCCCGTACATGCACACTGAGCGCTGCGGATGCCGGTCTCGCGAACACAAAACTGTTTCCTAACCGGGGTCAGACCTCGGTTAGGAAACAAAAAAGTTTCGAATCAGAGGTCTGACCCCGGTTATGGGGGAGGAAATTCGGCGGCGATGGCTTTGAAGCGCGCTTCGATCGCCAGCATGGCGTCGACCACGTCGGGGTCGAAGTGCTCGCCCCGGCCCTGGCGGATCAGCTCGACCGCCGTTTCGTGGGTGAACGCCGGCCGGTAGGCACGCGCGGTAATCATGGCGTCGTAGACGTCGGCCACCGCCATCAGCCGCGCCGACAGTGGAATCGCGGCGCCCGCCAAACCTTGCGGGTAGCCGGAACCATCCCATTTTTCCTGGTGCGAGTAGGCGATCTCGCGCGCGTAGCGCAGAAAGCCATTGCTGCCGCCGAGCGTGCGTTCGACGCCGGCAATCGCATCGCGCCCGTACACGGTGTGCAGTTTCATCTGCTCGAATTCGCTGTCGCTCAATTTGCCCGGCTTGAACAGCACCGCGTCCGCCACGCCCACCTTGCCGATGTCGTGCAGCGGCGCCGCCTTGTGCAGCAGCGCGATATGTTCGTTGGTCAGTTCGGCCGTGTAGGCCGATACAAACCGCAGCTCGCGCGCCAGCGCCGTCACATAACGCTGGGTGCGCAGCACATGCTGCCCGACCCCGGGATCGCGCGATTCGGCCAGCACCGCCATCGCCAGCACCGTGGCATCCTGCATCAGGTCCGCGTCGCGCGCGCGCTCGGCCACCAGGTGCTCGAAGTGGCGGTGCTGGTCCTTGAGCATGGCATCGGCCGCGCGCAGGCGCAGCTGGGTGGCGACGCGCGCCTGCAGCGCCCCGGGCACGAACGGCAGTTGCACGACGTCGGCCACGCCTTCGCGCCAGGCGCGCTGTTCAAGCTCCGCGCCGCCGGCGGAAATGAGCATGATCACTGGGATGTCGGCACTGAGCACCTGGCACGTCAAGCCCTGGAATACGCGCACGCTGTCGGCGTCCGCCAGCGCGCCACCGAGCACGATCAGGTCCGGCCGCGGCGCCTGCTGGGCGATGCGCAGCGCGTCCTCGCCGCTGCGCGCCAGGCGCACGTGGTAGTGTTCCTGCAGCAGCTCTTCCATTTGCACAAGGTTGTCGGATACGCCATCGACAATCAGGATGCTTGCCTTGAAGTTCATTTCCATTGCGCCACACTCCCCGCTGCAAAATTCGGCCTCGACAATCATAGCGTGCACCCGCGTCTATGTTTCAGCTTTTTTACAATTCCCTGAAACAATTGACTAATCGATACGTTTAAAATACTTCCTCTTTTTCACGAGAAAAGTCAGAGACAACATGATCCGTATCCCGGTCTTAGCCGCCTTGTTCCTTGTGTCGGGCATCGCCTCGGCCGCCGAACCGTTCGACGACAAGTTCCGCCAGCTCGAAGAACTGCTGCCGACGCCGAACACGATCCGCAACGCGTCCGGCGCTCCCGGGCACGCCTACTGGCAGCAGCGCGCCGACTACGCGATCCGCGCGCGCCTCGATGAAAACAAGCACGCCATCAGCGCGACCGAAACGGTCACGTACCACAACAACTCGCCCGACACCCTGTCCTACCTGTGGGTGCAGCTGGACCAGAATATCTTCAAGCCCGATTCGGACGCGCGCATGTCGGCCACGGTGGCCTCGCGCGACTCGTGGGCCAAGGCGCGCAGCGACGAAGACGGCATGCGCTTCGAGAGCATGCGCTCGCTGTTGGAGAACCCCGCTTTCGAGGGTGGCTTTGCCATCGGCGCGGTCAAGGGCGCGGACGGCAAGCCGCTGCGCTATACGATCAACAAGACCATGATGCGGATCGACCTGCCGCAGCCGATGAAGCCGGGCGCGCGTCTGTCGTTCAATATCGACTTCAGCTTCAACATCAACGACGCCAAGGTCCAGGGCGGGCGTACCGGCTACGAAAAATTCGACGACGACAAGAACGACCTGTTCGAAATCGCCCACTGGTTCCCGCGCATGGCGGCCTATTACGACGTGTATGGCTGGCAGCACAAGCAGTTCCTCGGCGCCGGCGAGTTCACGCTCGAATTCGGCGACTACGACGTGCAGCTGACCGTCCCGGCCGACCATATCGTGGCCAGCACGGGCGAGCTGCAAAACCCTGGCGAGGTGCTGACGGCGACCCAGCGCGAGCGCCTGAAACAGGCCCGCACCAGCAGCAAGCCAGTCATCATCGTCACCCAGCAGGAAGCGGAAGCGGCCGAGAAGTCGCGCGCCGGCGGCACCCGCACCTGGCACTACAAGGCGCACAACGTGCGCGATTTCGCGTTCGCCAGCAGCCGCAAGTTCATCTGGGATGCGCAAGGCTACAAGAAGGGCGGCACCGACACGATGGCCATGTCGTACTACCCGAAAGAGGGCAATCCGCTGTGGGAAAAATATTCGACCCAGGCGATCATCCACACCATCGAACAGTACAACAAGTATGCGCTGGACTATCCGTATCCGGCGGCGATCTCGGTCAATGGCCCGATCGGGGGCATGGAGTACCCGATGATTTCGTTTAACGGCCCGCGTCCGCTCAAGGACAAGAAGACCGGTGAACTGAGCTACTCGAAACGCACCAAATATGGCCTGATCGGCGTGATCATCCACGAGGTGGGCCACAACTACTTCCCGATGATCGTCAACTCCGACGAGCGCCAGTGGACCTGGATGGATGAAGGCATCAACACCTTCATCCAGGGCCTGGCGCAGAACGCGTGGGAAGAGAACTACCCGCAGTCGCGCGGCGAAGCACGCACCATCGTCGACTATATGCGTAGCCGCAACCAGGTGCCGATCATGACCAATTCCGAGTCGCTGCTGCAGTTCGGGAACAACGCCTACGCCAAGCCGGCGGCGGCCCTGAACGTGCTGCGCGAGACGGTGCTGGGCCGCGAGCTGTTCGATTTCGCCTTCCGCGAATACGCGCAGCGCTGGAAATTCAAGCGCCCGACGCCGTCGGACTTCTTCCGCACCATGGAAGACGCTTCCGGCACCGACCTTGACTGGTTCTGGCGCGGCTGGTTCTACACCACCGACGCGGTCGATGTGAGCGTGGACGGCATCACCGAGTACGGCGTGAACACCAAGAATCCGGACATCGAAAAGGCGTGGAAAAAGGCCCAGAAGGATGCCGAACCGGTGTCGGTGACGACCCAGCGCGACAAGGGCACGCCGCGCCGCGTCGATGCGCATCCCGAGCTGAAGGACTTCTACAACGAGCATGACGACTTCACGGTCACCAACAAGGACCGCAATACGTACAGCGACGCGGTCGAGGGTCTGGAAGACTGGGAAAAAGCGCTGCTAGCGCAGGGCAAGCACCTGTACCTGGTCGATTTTTCCAACCTGGGCGGTTTGGTCACGCCGCTGGTGCTGGAAGTCGAACTCAAGTCGGGTAAAAAGTACATCGAGCGCATTCCCGCCGAAGTGTGGCGCTATTCGTCGAAGAAGATCACGAAGCTGATCGTCACCGATGAACCGATGGTGGGCCTGACCCAGGACCCGTACTGGGAAACGGCCGATATCGACAACAGCAACAACGCATGGCCGCGCAAGATTACGCCATCGCGCCTGGAGCTGTTCAAGACCGACCGCAGCAAGGATGACCTGATGAAGGACTTCAACACGCCTTTGAAACCGAAGGACGCCAAGGATAAAAAAGCGGCCCAATGATGCGGCGCCTCGTGTTCGGCGCGCTGCTGGCCTGCGCCTGCCTGGCTGCGCAGGCCCACCGCTTTCACGCGGGGATCACCGACATCTCATTCAATCCGGGCACCGGCAGCATCGAAGTCGTGCACACCTACATGGCGCACGATGTCGAGGCGCTGCTGGCCAACTTGTACCAGCGCCAGTTCGACCTCTCCGACCCGCAGGACGAGGCGGTGCTGCGCAAGTATGTCGAAAAGCAGTTCTACCTCCTGGCCGCCGACGCATCGCACCTGCCGCTGCGCTGGGTCGGCGTGACGACCAATGTGGAGACGGTGGTGATCTACCAGGAAGTCGAGAAGATCCCGCTGACCGGCGCCGCGCGCGTGCACGACGAGGTCCTGTCCGATTTTTTGCCTGACCAGATTAATACCATCAACGTCAATCGGGGCGGCACCATCGGTACCTTGACGTTCGACCGCAGCAAGAAAGAACAAGCACTTCCGTGACGACGCAAGCAGTGTGGCGCCTTATCCCTCTCGCCATGCCCCTGGCCCTGTGCCACCTGCCCGCGCGCGCCGACGACCTGGTAATGCAGCGCGTGTTGATCGACGGCTCGCGCGCCAGCCAGTTGGGCATTGCCGATGCGGCCAATGCCGGCAGCGTCAATCAAAAGCTGCTGGAGATGCGCACCGTGTACCGCCCGGGCGAGTTGCTCGAAGCGGCGCCCGGGCTGGTCGCCACCCAGCACAGTGGCGAGGGCAAGGCCAACCAGTTTTTCCTGCGCGGTTTCAACCTCGATCATGGCACCGACCTGCGCACCACCGTCGACGACATGCCGGTCAACCAGCGCAGCCACGCGCATGGCCAGGGCTGGACCGACCTGAATTTTCTGATCCCCGAACTGGCGGCGCGGCTGGACTACCGCAAAGGCCCGTACTCGGCGCGCGACGGCGACTTTGCCTCGGCCGGCGCCGCCGCCGTTACCTACGCCAACCGGCTGGCCCAGACCACAAGCAGCGCCAGCATCGGCCAGAACGGCTTTGCCCGGGCGCTGCTGGCCGGCTCGCCCGACGCCGGCGCCGGCAACCTGCTGTACGCGCTGGAAGTGCTGCACAACGACGGCCCGTTCACCCGTCCGGACGACTACCGCAAGGTTAACGCCGTGCTGCGCTATAGCCAGGGCTACGCCAACAACGGTTTCACCGTCAGCGCCATGGCTTACCGCGCCAGCTGGAACGCGAGCGACCAGATCCCGCGGCGCGCCGTCGATGACGGCACCTTGGGACGTTTCGACACAATCGACGACAGCGACGGCGGCCAGGCGCGCCGCTACAGCGTGTCCGGCGTGTGGCGCCGCACCGGTGCGGACCAGGCATCGAAAGTCAACGCCTACCTGATCCGCAACCAGCTCGACCTGTATTCGAACTTCACCTACTTCCTTCATGACCCGGTGAACGGCGACCAGTTCAGCCAGCCGGACCGGCGCGTCACCAGCGGCGTCGATGCGACCCACACCTGGCACGGACACGGCACCGGAATTAATACCGACCTGACCGTCGGCCTGCAGCTCCAGAACGACAACATCTTCAACGGCTTGTACAACACGCGCCGGCGCGAGCGCGTCTCGACCACGCGCGAAGACCACGTGGTCGAATCGAGTCTTGGCCTGTTCGCCGGACACCAGGTGCGCTGGAGCGACAAGCTGCGCAGCGTGGCCGGCCTGCGCGCCGACACTTACCGCTTCGCCGTGCGCGATGCCGACGCCACGGCGCGCGCGCACGACCGCCAGCTCAGTCCTTCCTTGAACCTGATCTTCGGTCCATGGGCGCGCACCGAGTGGTATCTCAACGCGGGCCATGGCTTTCACAGTAACGATGCGCGCGGCGCGGTGGACCGGATCGCGCCGGTGCCGGGCCTGGCGCGCACGCGCGGGCTGGAGGCGGGCGTGCGCAGCGAACTGCTGCCCACATTGCAAAGCGCGCTGTCGCTGTACCGGCTCGACATCGGTTCGGAACTGGTGTTCGTCGGTGACGCCGGCAACACCGAAGCCGGGCCGGCCAGCCGCCGCACCGGCATCGAGCTGTCGAACTACTACAAACCATTCAAATGGCTCTCGCTCGACCTCGACGTGGCCTTCGCCAAAGCCCGCGCGCGCGGCGTCGCCCCGGGCCAGGACCGCATCGCCGGCGCGGTCGAAGGCGTGGGCCAGTTCGCGCTGACGGTCGAGCGTGGTCCCTGGTCCGGCGCGCTGCGCCTGCGCTATGTGGGCGCGCGTCCGCTCATCGAAGACAACAGCGTGCGTGCGCCCGGCAGCGCCACTATGAATGGCCGCATCGGCTACCGCCTCGCCAGCGGCCTGCTGCTCGACATCGAAGGCTTCAATCTGAGCAACCGGCGCGATTCGGCCATCGCCTATTATTATGCGTCGCGCCTTCCCAACGAAAGCGGTGCGCGCGCGGACGTGCACTTCCACCCCACCGAATCGCGCTCGCTGCGGCTGACCCTTGTGAAGAAGTGGTGAGGGCCGCCCTGACGGCCTGCTGCAAAAAATGCTACGCTATCGGGATGACAACACACGCACCGCCTTTTACCGATATCGCCCAGCTCACCAGCGCGCTGCGCGGCAGCGGCTACGCCCTGCTGCGCCCCACCGATGTGGCCACCCTGGCCGGCTGCAGCCTCGCTGAACTCAACACCCTGGTCGCCAGCTGGGACCATCTGGCGCCGGACAACTATCTCAAGGATGGCGGCAATTACCGGCGCCGGCGCCACTCCTGCTTCATCCAGGATGGCGCTACCTTGACCCAGACCGCGCACCGCGCGCACTGGCAGCCGGTTGAATACAACGCGCTGCATGGCGGCATGCACCGCCTGTTCGAACCGGTCGACCCGGCCACGGTGGCGCTGCCCGCGTGGGGCAAGCTGCTGCGCGCACTGGGCGACGCCTGCTCGCGCGTGCGCGCGGGCCAGCCCTGGTACGTGGAAGCGCACCAGTTCCGCATCGATACGCTCGAAGGCATCGGCCGCCCCACCCCGGAAGGCGCGCACCGCGACGGCGTCGATTTCGTGGCCGTGCTGCTGGTCGGGCGCAGCCATGTCAAGGGCGGCGAAACGCGTATTTTCCAGGCCGAGGGTCCGGACGGCAAGCGCTTCACCATGCTCGAACCGTGGACCCTGATCCTGCTCGACGATGCCACCGTCATCCACGAATCGACCCCGATCCAGCCCGAGGGCGCGAACGGCCACCGCGATACCCTGGTGCTGACCTGGCGCACGGGAGGCTTCCAGGGCGACACGGAGTAAAAAACAGTGACATGATCGAGGCTCTAAATTTACCATGTGGCGCGACAAATCCGATATAGTCATGTGAACGCAGCTGTCGTGCAAGGAGCCATGTCGTGGACTCGACGTACCAAATCCAGCCAGAAGAATTCGAGATACTGATCGTCGAAGACAGCCCGACCCAGGCCGAGCGCCTGCGACGCCTGATCCAGTCCAAGGCGTACCGCGTGCGCGTCGCCCTCAACGGCCAGCTGGCACTGGCCCTGATCCGCGAACAAAAGCCCGACCTGGTCCTGTCGGACATCATCATGCCCGAGATGGACGGCTACGAATTATGCCGTACCATCAAGTCCGACCCGGCCCTGCGCGACATCCCTGTCATCCTGGTGACGGCGCTGAACGACCCCAAGGACATCATCCGCGGCATCGAGTGCGGCGCCGACAATTTCGTGCGCAAGCCCTACGCCGAGGACTACCTGCTCAGCAGGATCAGCCACATGCTGCTCAACCTGCGCCTGCGCGAAGGTCCGGCGGTGGAAGTGGAAGCGGGCATCGCGCTCTATCTCGGCAACCAGAAGCACTTCATCAACGCCGGGCGCCAGCAAATCCTGGACCTGCTCATTTCGACTTATGAACAGGCGGTGCAGGTCAACAGCGAACTGCAGGCGCGCGAGCGCCAGGTAATCGAACTGAATATGCGGCTGGCGCACCATGCGGCCGAACTGGAAACCATCAACCGCGAGATCGCGCTCAAGAACCTGGAGCTGGCCGAGGCGAGCCGCATGAAGTCGGCCTTCATCGCGAATATGTCGCATGAGCTGCGCACGCCGCTCAATGCCATCATCGGCTTTACCGGGGCGCTGCTGATGAAGCTTCCCGGGCCGCTCACACCGGACCAGGACAAGCAGCTCAACACCATCCGCTCGAGCGCGCGCCACCTGCTCTCGCTGATCAACGACATTCTCGACGTGGCCAAGATCGAGGCGGGCAAGGTGACCCTGGCGCTGGAACGGGTGCAGTGCCAGGACCTGCTCAATCATACGGCCGATACCCTGCGTCCGCTGGCGGCGCAAAAGGGCCTGGCGCTGACGGTGGAGCTGCCGGGCGAAGTGATCGTGATCGATTCGGACCGGCGTGCGCTGACCCAGATCATTATCAACCTGGTTAATAATGCGATCAAGTTTACGGACCAGGGGACGGTGAAAGTGGCGCTTTCGCAACGGCTCGACGCCAGCCAGCTGCTCACGGAATTCAGCGTGACCGACAGCGGGTCCGGCATCAAGCCGGAGGACCAGTCGAAGCTGTTCCAGGCGTTTTCGCAGCTCGATTCGACCTCGACCCGCCATGCCGAGGGCGCGGGACTGGGGCTATACCTGTGCCAGAACCTGGCCAATCTCCTCGGCGGCAACCTCTACTTCACCAGCGACTACGGCACCGGCAGCACCTTCACCCTCGCCCTGCGCGAAAAACGTTAAAAAGTGCCCATCGGTACGGTACAAACCGGGTGCAAACCGGGGTCAGACCCCTTAAAAGAAACACCGGGGTCTGACCCCAACAACACCGGGGCCAGGCCCCAGACAAGCAACACCGGGGTCTGACCCCAAAAAAACGCCCGCTACCTTGACGGTGCGGGCGGCAATCCAATCTTCTGAGAAAACTGGAGGAGACAAGTCCACTATATTCTCATTTATGGTGCGGTGCAATACGGTAGTTCTACGATGTTGCGCTGTGGATACAAATATATTGAGTCAGGCCTGGAAGAGTTGAAACCCCGGCGCCTTGCGCGGCATGTCCGGAAACAGGCGCGCCAGTTGCTTGTCGGGCAAACCGAGGTGTTTTTCGGCCACTTGCGCCAGCACCGAGCGAAAGTCCGTGGTCACCGGCAGGTCGCGTCCTTCGTTGAGCGCATCGTCGCCCACGCCCTGCCAGTCCCCATACACCTTGCCGCCCGCGACCCTCCCGCCCAGCAGCCACATCGCGTTGCCGTGCCCGTGATCGGTGCCGGCGTTGCCGTTCTGGCGCGCGGTCCGGCCGAATTCCGACATCACGACGATGCTCGTATGCGCGAACATCGGACCCAGGCGCTGCGCCAGGGTAGCCAGCCCGAGTCCCAGCGGCGCCAAGCGGTTGGCCAGCTGGCCGGTCGCCGCGCCCTGGTTGGCGTGCGTGTCCCATCCGCCCAGCGCGATGAACGCCACCTGCATGCGCGGGTCGCTGCGCATCAGGCCCGCCAGCCGCGCCGCATCGTCGGGAAAGCCATTCGGCAGCGGCGCGCCGTTGTCGGCGGCCTGCATCTCCTGGCTCATCGCCGCCTGCATGACTTCCTTGTGCGCGACCCTGCCCTCGCCATAGGCGCGGCCGAAACGCGCATGGCCGCCATACAGTTGATCGAACACGGCGCCCACCGCCGGTCGGTCGAGTGCATCGGCGCGGGTTCCGCCGGCCCCATTGGGCAGGTTGATGGCCGGCGCGTCGCCGCTCAGGATGCGCGGCATGAGCGGGCCGATGCTCATTGCGCGGCTCGCCGTCGACTCTCCCGGCAGCGCCGCCACCAGCCGGTTCATCCAGCCGTCCGGCGTGCTTTTGCGTCCTGGCGTGGCCGTCTCCATATAGATCTGCGCGTCGAAGTGCGAGCGGCTGTCGTCGGGCGAGCCGCTGGCGTGCACGAAGGCGAGCTGCTTTTGCTGCCACAGCGGCAGCAGCGGCGCGAGCGCGGGGTGCAGGCCGAAGTAGCCGTCCAGGTCGAGCGCCCCACCCTCCGCCCCCGGCAGTTCGAGGCCGATGCTCGGGCGCAGACGCCGGTAATTCGGGTCGCCCACCGGCGCGACCACGTTCAGGCCATCGACCGCGCCGCGCAGCATCACGACGATCAGTTTCTGGCGGGTGGCGCTGTCGCCGCTGGCGGCCCAGGCGCTGCGCCCGACCGGCACCAGCAGGCTGGCGCCAAGCGCCATCGAGGATAAAAAGTCTCTGCGTTGCATGGATGTTCCTTCGCTTAGTGCTGCATGAAATCGGGGCCGCCGAGCAGCATTGCCGCCCGCAGCGCGATGGGACTGGCCGCGACCATGTCCCGGGTGCGAACCGACACGGTCGAACCGAGGGTCGATTCGAGCTGCTGCGGGTCGAGCGGCGCCGGCGTGACCGAGCTGGCCGCCGGCAGCGGCGCCGGCTGCGCACCGGCCCCCAGCGGCAGGCGTCCCGCGCCGAGCGCCGTGGCGAACACGATGCGCCGGGTCAGCGCATGAGGGTTCATCCAGGCCGCCTCGGTATTCTTGTAGCCGTCCGGGGTCTGGCAGCCGTACAGCGGCATGCCGAGCTGGTTCATGGCCGCAAGCAGCGGTCCGATGTCGTCCAGCGGCGCGGCACTGGCGCGCGCCGCCGACACCACATACCGGTACGGGGTCTTGAACTTGGCGCCGACACTGGCCGGCGCCATGAATTCGTCGCTGGCGAACAGCACGCGCAGCACGGCGCGAATGTCGCCGGCGCTGGTTTGCCAGGTGCGCGCCATGCGCTCGACCAGCGCCGGCGGCGGCTCGTCCTGCACGAAGTACTGGGCCAGCTTGTAGCTCAGGTGGCGCGCCGTGGCCGGATGCACGGCCAGCACGTCGAGCGCCATCTCGCCTTCGGCCTGGCCCTGCGCCGGCACCGCGCGTCCCAGCCAAGTCTTGGCACCCTGGTCGTGGCGGCGCGCATCGAAGCGGAAGAGCTGGTCTTCGCCGATCAGGGCGCGCTGGTTGTAGGTCCAGCCGGTCAGCATGCGTGCCAGTTCGGTCACGTCGCGCTGGGTATAGCCGCCGTCGACGCCGAGCGTGTGCAATTCCATCAGTTCGCGCGCATAGTTTTCGTTCAGGCCGCGCGGCTTGGCTTTGGCCCCCGCCCTGGCGTCCGCCGGCGCGGGACCGGCCGACAGGTAATTGTCGAGGTAGTACAGCATGGCCGGATGCCTGGCGGTGGCCCCCAGCAGCTGACGGAAGGAGCCGAACACGTAGGGCCGGATCGCATCGCGCTCGTAGCTGGCGACCAGCGCCTGCACATTGCCCTTGGAGGCGGCCACGTTGAAGTGGTTGAACCAAAAGTCGACCATGACTTCTTCGAGCTGGCGCGGACTGTAGATGGCGCGCAGCAGGCGTGCCTCGGCCGTCTCGCGGGCAATGCGGGCCACCACCGCGCGCCGCTGTGCCAGCGCGTCGGGCCCCTCGTCGCGTGCATTGCGGCGCGCTTCCTCGAATTCGCCCAGGGTCTTGCCGGCGCTGCGGTTGGGCGCTTCCAGGGCCGCCAGGCGCTCGCTCAACGCGGCCGGCAAGGCAATCGCTTCGGGTTGGAGCTGGCTGTCGATATAGGCGCGCACCCCGGAGCGGGTCACCCTTTCGAGGTCACCCGGCGCGGGCCCGAAAGCGATCCGGTTGAGCACATGCGCGGCCGCCTGTTGGGCGGGCAGCGGGTCGGCATGGGCCGTCACCAAGGCGGCGGCGAACAGGGAAAACAAGGCGAGCAAAGTCGGTTTCATGGGCAAGCCGATCGAAAAATGGCCGGGAATGTCCCTGCCTTGAAGGTATTGCGCCCGAGCGGACGAAAAGTTCCCGTTAATTTACGTACAAGATGGTTCACAATGTAACCCGAATGTAAAGTTGCGGCCGTTTAGTTAAAACGAACGCTTTAGTTATATCAATCGTTTGATTTTCGTGATTAAATCGCGGGATGGAAAAAACACCCACTTTACCGGCCGACGATGCGCGCCGCACGCGCTCGGACGGCGCCCAGTCGCGCGAGCGGCTGCTGCTGGCGGCGATCCGCCTGTTCGCCGAGCAGGGCTTCGCCAAAACCTCCACCCGCGAGATCGCGCTGGCCGCCGGCACCAACATCGCCTCCATCAGTTACTACTTCGGCGACAAGGCGGGCTTGTACCGTGCCGCCTTTACCGAACCGTCGCCCTGCGACCCGAACCTGGCCGTATTCACCGCGACCGACGCCACCTTGCGCGAAACGCTCGAAGGCTTCTATGCCGTCATGATGGCCGACCTGAAACGCGGCGACCTGGCGCGCATGTCGATGCGGCTGTGGTTTCGCGAGATGCTCGAACCGACCGGCGTATGGGACGAGGAAATCGACAACGGCATCAAGCCGGCCCACGCGGCGCTGATGATGGTACTCGGCCGTCACCTTGGCCTGGCCGCGCCCGACGACGACCTGCAGCGCCTGGCCTTTTCGCTGGTCGGCCTGGCGGTGCAGCTGATGGTCACGCGCGACGTGATCGACCGCATCAATCCCCACCTGCTGGAAAACGACGCCGCCATCGATGCCTGGATGGCGCGCCTGGTCGACTACGGCGAGGCGATGGTCAAGGCCGAACTGGCGCGCCGCAAGGCCGGCGCCGCACAACCGATTACAAAGCCACGAAAGAAGAAAGCATGAAGATAATCCATGTACTGAGTGCGGCCCTGCTGCCGCTGACCTTGGGAGGGTGCGCGCTGGCGCCGCCGGGCAAGATCGAGGCGCCGGTAGCGCCGCAATGGCAGGCGCCGCTGCCGCACAACGGCAGCCTGACCGACCTCTCTGGCTGGTGGCGCCAGCAGGGCGACCCGCTGCTGGGGCAACTGGTGGAGGCGGCGCAAACGGCCAGCCCCAACGTGGCCACGGCGCGTTCGCGCATCGCCCAGTCGCGCGCCGACCGCATCGCGGCCGGCGCCGCGTTGGCCCCGACCCTGGACGCGAGCATGAGCGTGAGCCGCGCCAACCAGCAAAGCACCCTGCCCGGCGGCACCTCCAGCCAGGCGGGCCTGGAAAGCGCGTGGGAGATCGACCTGTTCGGCGGCGCCCGCGCCACCCGCAACGCCAGCGAGGAACGCCTGGCCGGCGCGCGCGCCAGCTGGCATGACGCGAGGGTGACGGTGGCGGCGGAAGTGGCCAACCAGTATTACAGCCTGCGCGCGTGCGAGCAGTTGCTGGCGGTGGCCCGGCTCGACGCCGCCTCGCGCGAAGATACCGCTCGCCTGACCGGCCTGTCGGCCGATGCCGGCTTCCAGGCACCAGCCACGGCGGCCCTGGCACGCGCCAGCGCGGCCGAGGGCAAGAGCCGCGCCACCTTGCAGCGCGCCTTGTGCGATATCGATGTCAAGACCCTGGTGGCCCTGACCGCGATCGACGAGGCGGACCTGCGCGCGCGCCTGCTGGCCGGCACGCCGGTCACGCCGCCGCCGCTCGGCATCGCGGCCCTGCCGGCCCAGGTGCTGGCGCAGCGGCCCGATGTGTTTACCGCCGAACGCGAAGTGGCGGCGGCCAGCTTCGACGTCGGCAGCGCCCAGGCCCAGCGCTATCCGCGCCTGGCCTTGAGAGGCGCGATCGGGGCGGCCAACTTTCGCAGCGGCGGCGAGAATACCCAGCTCGATACCTGGTCGATCGGCCCGCTGGCCCTGACCCTGCCGATCTTCGACGGCGGGCGGCGCAGCGCCAACGTGGATGCGGCCAAGGCGCGCTACGAAGCGGCCGTGGTGTCGTACCGCGCCAGCGCGCGGCGCGCCGTCAGTGAAGTCGAGCAGGCGCTGGTGAACCTGAACAGCGCCGCCGACCGCAGCGCCGACGCCCAAGTGTCGCTGGACGGCTACCGCGCCGCCTTCCGCGCCGCCGAGGACCGCTACAAGAATGGACTGGGCAGCCTGCTCGAACTGGAAGACGCGCGCCGCACCCGCCTGGCCGCCGAGAACGCGGTCGTGACCCTGGAGCGCGAACGCAGCGCCGCCACGGTGGCGCTGTACCGCGCCGCCGGCGGCGGCTGGACCACCGCCTCGAACTGACCGCCCCGACACGATTACGGATAGAACACCATGAAAAACAATACCCCTTACACTTTGAAAAACCTCAAACTCAAACCGGCCGCCGCGCTGGTGATCGGCAGCCTGGTACTGGCATCGGGCGCACTGATGGCCGTGTCGTCCAATTCGATGGCCGCCGACGACAAGAAAGACGCGGCGCCAAAGCCGGCGCTGACGGTCACCACCACCAAACCGTCGCCCGCCTCCCTGGCCATCAAGCTGGGCGCCAACGGCAACGTCGCCGCCTGGCAGGAAGCGGTGATCGGCAGCGAGTCGGGCGGCCTGCGCCTGACCGATGTCAAGGTCAATGTCGGCGACGTGGTCAGGAAGGGCCAGGTACTGGCCGTGTTCTCGGCCGATTCGGTCAACGCCGACGTGGCGCAGGCGCGCGCCGGCCTGCTCGAAGCCGAAGCGAATGCCGCCGAAGCGGTGGCCAATGCGGCCCGCGCCCGCACCCTGGAAACCTCGGGCGCGCTGTCGGCCCAGCAGATCAGCCAGTACAAGACGGCCGAGCAGACCGCCAAGGCGCGCATCGCCTCGGCCAGGGCAGCCCTGTCGTCGCAGCAGCTGCGCCTGAAATACACGCAGGTGGTCGCGCCCGACGACGGCGTGATCTCGGCGCGCGCGGCCACCGTCGGTTCGGTGGTCGGCGTGGGCACGGAACTGTTCCGCATGATCCGCCAGGGCCGCCTGGAATGGCGCGCCGAAGTCACGGCGGCCGAACTGGCGCGCATCAAGCCGGGCACCAGCGCCGTGGTCAAGGCGGCCAACGGCAGCGAACTGACCGGCAAGGTGCGCATGATCGCGCCGACCATCGATCCCCAGACCCGCTCCGCGCTGGTGTATGTGGACCTGCCATCGGCTACCGCTTCGGCTACGGGGGCGAACGCGCCGTTCAAGGCCGGCATGTTCGCCAGCGGCCAGTTCGAGCTGGGCACCTCGGACGCCATGACCGTGCCGCAGCAGGCGGTGGTGGTGCGCGATGGCTTCAGCTATGTGTTCCGCCTGAACCCGGATAGCCGGGTCAGCCAGCTCAAGGTGCAGGCCGGACGGCGCCTGGGCGAGCGCATCGAAGTGACCAAGGGCTTGACTGCCGATTCGCTGGTCGTGGTCAGCGGCGCGGGCTTTTTGAATGAAGGCGACCTGGTACGCAATGTCCCCGCGACCGCGCCGGTGAGCGCGTCGGCGACCGCGTCGGCTACCGCGCCGGCTGGCGCGGCAAAATAAGGAACCACCATGAATTTTTCATCCCTATCAATCAAGAACCCGATACCGGCGATCATGCTGTTCGCGTTACTGACCCTGGCCGGCCTGCTGGCCTACAAGGCCAACGCGGTGCAGGACTTCCCGGACATCGAACTGCCGATTGTCACCGTCACCGCCACGCTCGATGGCGCCGCGCCGGCGCAGCTGGAAACGGAAGTGGCGCGCAAGATCGAGGATTCGGTCGCCACCTTGCAAGGCGTGAAGAACGTCTACACCAAGGTGCTCGATGGCGTGGCCACCGTGACGGTCGAATTCATCCTCGAGAAAAATATCTCGGAAGGCGTGAACGATGTGCGCGATGCGGTGGCGCGGGTCAAGGCCGACCTGCCCGCCGAAATGCGCGACCCGACCGTGACCAAGGCTTCCACGGCCGGCCGCGTGATCCTTACCTTTACCGCCGCCGCGGCGCCAGGCAAGGGCGGCGTGCCGCTGGACGACCAGGAACTGAGCTGGTTCGTCGACAATTCGGTCGCCAAGCGCCTGCTCAATGTACCTGGTGTGGGCGCGGTCAAGCGCGTCGGCGGGGTGGCGCGCGAGATCCGGGTGGAACTCGACGATGCCCGCATGGCGGCGCTGAAGGTGGCGGCCGTGGACGTGTCGCGCCAGCTGCGCAGCGTGCAGCGCGAAGCGCCGGGCGGGCGCGGTGACGTTTCCGGCGCCGAGCAGTCGGTGCGCACCATCGCCACCGTGCAGACGGCCGACCAGCTGGCGGCGATGGACATTCCGCTGCCGGACGGACGCCGCGTGCGGCTCGACCAGATCGCGAGCGTGACCGATACCGTGGCCGAGCCGCGTTCGGTGGCCGAACAGGATGGCAAGCGCGTGGTCGGCTTCGAGATTTTCCGCACCAAGGGCGCCAGCGAGATCGCGGTGGCCGAAGGCACGCGCGCCGCCATCGCCGAACTGCGGGCGGCGCATGCCAACGTGGCTTTGACGGAAGTGATCGACAATGCCCAGCCGGTGCAGGAAAACTTCCACGGCTCGATGGAGCTGCTGTACGAAGGCGCGATCCTGGCGGTGCTGGTGGTGTGGTGGTTCCTGCGCGACTGGCGCGCCACCCTGGTGGCGGCCGCCGCGCTGCCGCTGTCGGTGATTCCCGCCTTCCTGGGCCAGTACCTGTTCGGCTACACGCTCAATACCGTGACCCTGCTGTCGCTGGCGCTGGTGGTGGGGGTGCTGGTGGACGATGCGATCGTCGAGATCGAGAATATTTCGCGCCACCTGCGCATGGGGAAATCCCCGATGCAGGCGGCCATGGAAGCGGCCGACGAAATCGGCATGGCGGTCATCGCCACCACCTTCGCGCTGGTCGCGGTGTTTTTGCCGACCGCCTTCATGGGCGGCATCCCGGGCCTGTTCTTCAAGCAGTTCGGCTGGACCGCGGTGCTGGCGATCCTGGCTTCGCTGGTGGTGGCGCGCCTGCTCACGCCGATGATGGCGGCCTACATCCTCAAGGACTTGCCGCATGAAGAGGAAAAAGACGGCTGGGTGATGCAGCGCTACATGGCGGCCATGCAGTGGTGCCTGAAACACCGCCTGGTCACCGCGATCGGCTCGGGCCTGTTCTTTGTCGGTTCGATCATGCTGGTGCCGCTGCTGCCGACCGGCTTCGTGCCGGCGGCCGACCGCGCCCAGACCATGATCAACGTCGAACTGCCACCCGGCTCCACCCTGGCCGAGACGCGCGCGGTGGCCGAACGGGCCCGCGTGGCGGCGATGGAAGTGCCGGGCATCAAAGGCATCTTCAGTTCGATCGGCGGCGGTTCCAGCGGCGACGCCTTCGCCCCGGGCGCCTCGGCCGAAGCGCGGCGCGCGGTGCTGACCCTGACCACCTTGCACCGCAACGACCGCAAGGAATCGATGGACCAGCTGGAACGCCAGATCCGCGCCAAGCTCGATCAGATCCCCGGCGCCAAGTTCAACGTGGGCCCGCAGGATACCGGCGTCAAGATGCAGCTGGTGCTGCGCAGCGAAGATGCGCTGGCGCTGACCGGCGCGGCGCAGGCGGTGGAACGCGAACTGCGCACCCTCAAGGGCGTCGGCAATGTCAGTTCGAGCGCCTCGCTGGTGCGTCCGGAAATCATCGTGCGTCCCGACTTTGCCAAGGCGGCCGACATGGGCGTGACCGCGGCAGCCATCGGCGAGACGGTGCGCGTGGCCACCGCCGGCGACTATGACACGGCGCTGACCAAGATGAACCTGAGCGAGCGCCAGGTGCCGATCCGGGTCAAGCTGCCGGACGCGGTGCGGGCCGACCTGGCGGCGCTGGGCCGGCTGACGGTACCGGGCAAGAACGGCCCGGTCATGCTCGACAACGTGGCGGCAATCACGATGGAAAGCGGCCCGGCGCAGATCGACCGCCTCAATCGCAGCCGCAATGTGACCCTGGAAGTGGAGCTGTCGGGCCGCTCGCTGGGCGAAGTCAATGACGAAGCGCGCAAGCTGCCATCGATGCAGAAACTGCCGGCGTCGGTGAAGATCGCCGAACTGGGCGACGCCCAGGAGATGCAGGCGCTGTTTGCCAGCTTCGGCCTGGCGATGCTGATCGGGGTGCTGTGCATCTATGGCGTGCTGGTGCTGCTGTTCAAGGACTTCATGCAGCCGGTGACGATCCTGGCGGCGCTGCCGCTGTCGATCGGCGGCGCCTTCGTGGCCCTGCTGCTGACCGGGAAGGCGCTGTCGATGCCGTCCATGATCGGCCTGATCATGCTGATGGGGATCGTGACCAAGAACTCGATCCTGCTGGTCGATTACGCGATCCTGGCGCGCCAGGCCGGCATGGACCGTTTCGATGCGCTGGTCGACGCCTGCCACAAGCGCAGCCGCCCGATCATCATGACCACCATCGCCATGGGCGCCGGCATGATGCCGCTGGCGCTGGGCTGGGGCGCGGACCCGAGCTTCCGCTCGCCGATGGCGATTGCCGTCATCGGCGGCCTGATCACATCGACTTTGCTCAGTCTGCTCGTGGTGCCGGCGGTGTACACCTATATCGATGATCTGGAACACTTGCTCAAGCGCGGCATGCACTATCTGCGCAAGGACAAAGCCGTCCCGCGGCGCAGACAGGCGCTCGATCTGAGCGAGTAAATGACCGGGTAAGAAACGCTGCCCGCCCCTGCCTGAACTGAAACGCCAGCCTCGTGCTGGCGTTTTCATTGGTCGACCCCAAGGCATTTCGTTGTAAATTCGTCAGCTTTGTTATGAAAATATAACTTATTTACTTGAATCTCACTCATGCGTCAGGTAGTATGCGCCTCGCATATTGCATTTACGTCAAGCACTGCCGAACCCCCGCAATGCTACTCGAACAATTCCACTGGAAACGACATGAAAAACATTGCTAAACATATCACCATGGGCGTGGCACTCTGCACGTCCGTCCTGTTCGCTTCGAGCGCGCACGCGACCTGGGCCGGCAATACCGCCAAGACCGACGTCAAGCTCAACGGCGCCAGCGCCGATGCGGTCGACTATGCCTTGCTCGTCAATCCGCAAGGCTTTTTCGCCACCAAGGGCGGCAGCGGCGGTTTTGCCAGCGACTTTGCCCTGTACGGCTCGAAGCAGGGCTGGACCGCGATGGCTGCTTTCGGCAGCCAGGCCGACGATGGCGATGCCGTCTCGACGCACAAGCTGGGCACCAACCTGACCTTCACCTTCGACAAGACCGATGGCCGCCATGGTTCCTGGACCGTGGCCAACAACGACGCCAAGAATAATGTCAAACTCGACCTGGTGTTCGCCATGTACGGCGGCATGGGCAGTTCCGCCTTTTTGTTCGACAACGAAACCCTGGCCGCCGGTTCCACCAGCAACGGCAGCTGGACCTTCAACGGGCTGACCCTGTTCGGCAACAAAGCCAACTACGGCAACCTGACCATCTTCGCGCGCGACGTCAGCAAGACCGCCTTCGAAGTGCCGACGACCCCGGTACCGGAACCGGAAAGCTATGTCATGCTGCTGGCCGGCCTGGGCCTGATCGGCTTCATGTCGAATCGCCGCAAGCTGGCGCAGCCGCTGTTCCACTGATCCGCCTGGTGTGATGCATGCAGAAACGCCAGCCTCCGCGCTGGCGTTTTTGTTGGTTCGTAACAACGGCCCGCTGGCACCCGCCATCGGCATCATTGCCTGGCCCGGACCCAGGCCAGCCGCGCTGTTGAGCCTGTTGCGCCAGTATCCGGCGCGCAGTACATTGCCCAGTATCAATTTTACTGTGCATGAAAGTTGTATAACCGTCAGTTTCATTACATTAATATAAATTCCCTTCTTGAATCTAATCAATACCTGCGGTACTATCTGTCCTGTACCCCTGCATTTGCATCAAGCGCTGCCTAATCCCCGCAATGCTTCTCCATCCATTTCTCCATCATCGGGAACGACATGAAAAACATTGCCAAAACGATTAGCTTGACCGCAGCCCTTTGCTCTGGCGTGCTGTTCGCCGGCAGCGCGCATGCGGCTGCGAGCGGCAGCGCCGGCAAGACCGCCAAGAGCGACGTCAGCCTGAACGGCGTGAGCGCCGATGCGGTCGACTATGCCGGCGGCGTCAATCCCCAGAGCGGCAACGCCACCAAAGGCGGCAGCAGCGGCTTCGCCACCGACTTCGCCCTGTACGGCTCGAAGCAGGGCTGGACCTCGATCGCCGCCTTCGACAGCAAGGCCGACAATGGCGTTGCGATCACCACGAGCAAACTCGGCACCAGCCTGACTTTTACCTTCGACAATTTTGACGGCCGCCATGGTTCGTGGACTGCCGTGAACAACGACGTCAAGAACAATGTCACGCTGGACCTGGTGTTTGCCATGCACACCGGCGGCGGCAGCTCGGCCTGGCTGTTCGATAACGAAGTGCTCGGCGCCGGCGCGAAAAGCACGGGCAGCTGGACCCTGAACGCACTTAACCCGGGCGGCAAACTGGCCGATTACTCGAACCTGACCATTTTCGCGCGCGACCTCGGCAAAACCGCTTTCCAGGTGCCGACCACCCCGGTTCCGGAACCGGAAAGCTATGTCATGCTGCTGGCCGGCCTGGGCATGATCGGCTTCATGTCGAATCGCCGCAAGGGCGAGTACGACACCTTCCGCTGATTCGCAATCGGCTTCCCGGGACCAAAAAAACGCCAGCATCGCTGGCGTTTTTTTTGGCCTGTCCGCTCAGACTCCCGGCGGATCGGTTTCGCGCGCGAAAGAGCGATGAGCGGCCAGTGCCGTCTTGAACGCGGCCAGCGCCGGCGCCAGTGCGCCCGCTTCGGTCCCGATCAGGGCCGGGTCGGCCGATCCGTCCGGCAGCGCCGGCGGCACACCCGCCTCTTTCAGCAGCGCCGCGCCGGCTCCCACCACCAGGATCGGCTTGCAATGACGATACTGTTCGCGCACGAAGTCGAGCGCATGGGCATCGCGGCCGAGCACGGTGACAGCGTCGCCATCGGGCACGACCACCGCGTCGTACAAGACCGATGGTCCGGCTTCCAGGGTGATTTCGACGTCGAGGGTAGCGCCATCGCTGGTCTTGACCTTGCCCAGCTGGCTGGCCACCACGCGCGGCACGGCGCCATCTTCCAGCAAGGCGCTGTAAATCGCGCGCACCATGGCGCCATCGACGCCATTGGCGACCAGCAGCGCCACCTTGCGCGTGCGGATCCCGGTTTCGCCCGGACGGCTGAGCAAGGACAGGGCCGGCGACGGCTCGTACTCGTGCATCGGACGGCTGCTCGCCAGCGGCAGCGGCGCCGGCACCTCCATGCCCAGGCCGCCCGCAACGGCACCAGCCAGCACCGGGTTCACATTGGCCAGGGTGGCCAGCACGCGCTCGCGCACGGCCGGAGTCTGCACGCGCGTGAGCTCGAAGCGGAAGGCGGCGGCGATATGGGCTTGTTCGACCGGGCTCTGGCTGTTGAAGAACAGGCGCGCCTGGGAATAGTGATCGGCGAACAGTTCCGGATTGCCGCGCACCTTGTCTTCGGAAATCGTTTGCGGGAAGCTGGTGAAGCCTGACTTCATGCCCGCCTGGAAGGGGCAACCGCCCGCGAGCGAGTTCGGCTCGTAGTTGACCCTGCCGCGGTGGATGGCCTGGCGGTGCATGCCTTCACGCTGGTTGTTTTGCACTTGCACGACAGGCGAATTGACCGGGATTTCGTGGAAATTCGGGCCACCCAAGCGGCTGATCTGGGTATCGAGGTAGGAATGGATACGGCCTTGCAGCAGCGGATCGTTACTGAAATCGATGCCGGGCACGATGTGGGCGGTACAGAAGGCGACTTGTTCCGTTTCGGCGAAGAAGTTGTCCGGATTACGGTTGAGCACCATCTTGCCGACCGGCGTCAGGGGAACCAGTTCCTCGGGCACCAGCTTGGTCGGATCGAGCACGTCGAAGGCGAACGATTCGGCCTGCTCTTCGGTGAAAATTTGCAGCGCCAGCTCCCACTCGGGGAAATTGCCGCCGTCGATGGCTTCCCACAGGTCGCGCCGGTGGTAGTCGGGATCGGCGCCCACCAGCTTGGCGGCCTCGTCCCAGACCAGGGAGTGGGTGCCCTGCAGCGGGGTCCAGTGAAATTTGCAGAACACCGACTCGCCTGCCGCATTGACCAAGCGGAAAGTGTGCACGCCGAAACCCTGCATGGTGCGGTAGCTGCGCGGAATCGCGCGGTCCGACATTTGCCACAGCAGCATGTGGGTCGATTCGGGCATCAGGGAAACGAAATCCCAGAAGGTATCGTGGGCGCTCGACGCTTGCGGCATGGCGTGGTGCGGTTCGGGCTTGACCGCGTGCACCAGGTCGGGGAATTTCATGGCATCCTGGATGAAGAAGACAGGCATGTTATTGCCGACCAGATCCCAGTTGCCTTCGTCCGTGTAAAACTTGACGGCGAAACCGCGCACATCGCGCACCGTATCGGAGGAACCGCGTTCGCCGGCGACGGTCGAAAACCTGGTGAACACGGGGGTGCGCTTGCCGGGCTGGGCGAACAGCGAGGCGCGCGTCACCGCGCTCAAGTCCTGGTAGCTCTCGAAATAACCGTGGGCAGCGGAGCCGCGCGCGTGCACCACGCGCTCGGGAATACGCTCATGGTCGAAATGGGTGAGTTTTTCGCGCAGGATGAAGTCTTCCATCGCGGTCGGTCCGCGCAGGCCGATCTTGAGCGAATGCTGGTTGTCGGCGATCGGCACGCCCTGGTTGGTGGTCAGGCGCTGGCCGCCGCCGTCGACGCGCACCCTGTCGAGCGGGCCCACGGTCGGGTTGGCACCCTGCGGCGGCACGCCGGCCCCGAGCTTGGCGGAGGCGATGGTTTCGGTGCTGGTGCTGCCGGTGGCGGCCGGGGTCGATGGCTCGGCCGTCGCGCCAGGCGGCGGGGTGCGCGCTGCATCGCCGTACTCGGCCGGCTTGTTGGGGTTGAAGGGCATCGCGGCGGCGAGCTGTTGACCGGCAACGGTTTTGATCAGCAACTGCGCGGCGACCGGATCGCTGCTGCCCAGGCTAGCCGGAGGCTGGGCGTTGGAGGGACCGGAGACGGTGCTCAGGATGGAGCCGGCGCCATCTTCCGTGGCGCCCGTTTTCTTGCGTGTGACCATTAAATACCTCAACTAGAAAGTGTATGACGAGAGACCGGCGCGGGAATGCGACACCACCGGCCTGGGCACGGTAGTGAAACGATCAAAACGGGAGTGTGGGGACGTAGCGGCTTGACCCGGACGGCGTCAGCCGGCCGGGCCATGCGGGCGCATGAGCGCGCTGATCAGTTACGACGGCCCAGCAATTTCGAGAGCGTATAGCCGATGCCCAGGGCGACCAGGACCGAGGTCGCCGGGCTGGTGCGGACATAGTCGCGGCCGGTTTCTGCGAAATTTTTATAGGCATCGGTCAACTGGCGCGCTTTTTCGTCCATGCGGCCGGTGACGCCATTGAGGGCGCCGCTGACTTTGTCGACACTGGCGTGTGCGCTGGAGGCCAGGCGCTCGACCACTGGCTGGGCAGCATCGGCTGCCTTGTCGATGGTCTTGTGCATGTCGGCCGCACCCTTGCTCAGATCGCTACCTTTATTGTCGTCGCTACCCTTGTTGCCATCGTTGCGGCCGGCGCCGAGATCCTTGCCCATGCTGCTGCCCGAACCTTCGCTACCAATATTGCTTGCGTTGCCGCCATTCGATTTCTGATTGTCCATGATCCATTCCTCTAAAAGTTTTATACCAGCGCGGGTGGTGGCGCCCATAACGACGCCGAATACAAAAAATATAACGATTACTCTTCGTTCACTGTGCGCTGACTAACAGAGTTGCCATGCATGCCAGCAGGCATTGTTTTAGTGCATCGATGCCGGCCAGGCCCGCTCCCGGCATGCGAGCGCTGCGGGTATGTTCGCCAGCCGTGGCCCACGGCCAGTACGGCGCGCCGGCCACCCTCGCTTTGCCCTTGCCGCTCAGGTCGTACAGCCTGGAGCCGCGCGGATCGCTCTACGGATTGGCAGGCATCTTGATCCATTCTCGCGCCATTGATGAGCTCCGTGGCAGATCAGCACGTTCCAGAATCGCTATCAGCCAGCGGTATGGTGAGTATGCTGCGCCGCCCGCCCGAACAAAGCGGCGACCAGCGGATCGCGGAAAGGGTGGCCCTTCCATTCGGCCGCCAGGAGGCGCTGGATCGGGTGCGGGTCGTGCTCGGCGGCGGGCGCATTGGCGGCCTTGTACACCATGCGCGCGCGCCGGGTGCGCGGATCGCGCGCGATGACGCCCTCGCGAAACAGCAGCAGGCATTGCTGGCGCACCTGTTCGGCGTCCGCACCAAGCCGCTGCGCCAGCGGAATGACTTGCGTGGGGCCGTCGTCCAGGGCCCTGACGATGCTGGCGCGCAGTGCATCGATCCTGAGGGCTTTCATGCCATCCTCCAGTAGCTGTCGATGGCGTTGGCCAGGGCGTCGTCATCGAGCCGCTGGCGCAGCTGCATCAGTTCCGCGCTGACGCCGCGCAGCGCAAAGGTGGCGTTGCGGCCGTCGCGCCAGGCACACGCCATGGCGAGCACCTGGCGTGCCTCGTGATTGAGTTCCGGTAGAACGGTCATGTATCTTCCTCGCTTAAGTGAGCGCCAGGGGCGCGGACATGGGGGCGCAGCCGCCATCGCTGCTGGCGATGGCGCTGGGCGGGGGATGAAACCGGGTAAAACGAAACAGCCGGGTCAGGCCCGGCGGGCGTCTCCGTGTGCGCCGCCGGGCGGCGCGTACACATTGTTGTGGCTGATCGTGGAGCCGGCCGGTGCCGCATGGCCGATCAGCCGGGCCAGCACATCGGGCGGCATCGATTGCCCGCCCTCGTAGTTGGAAACATTGCCTTGTAAAACATTGATCCCCTTCGCCATCACGGCCTGGGTAATGCCGAGCCGGACCCGGATGTGTGCGATGGAGTTCATAGGTGCTATATTAGTCTTACTAATTTGTTTTGTCAACAGTCCGACTAATTGATATTTATTAGTTTTCCTTATATTGTGCGAGCTATGCCAGCCCTCCCCCTAAACCAACACGAGCTCGCGGAAGCAGCGCAGCTCAAGCAACTCTTTATTGAGTGGCAACACGCGCGCCGCAGCCAAGGGCTGCCGGCGTCCCAGGAAGCAGCCGCCAACCAGCTGCAGTTCGGCCAAAGCGCCTTGAACCAATATCTCAACGGGAAAATCCCCTTGAATATCGACGTCGGCATCAAGTTTTCGAAACTGCTGGGGGTGCCGATCTCGGCGTTCAGCCCCGCGCTCGCCGCGCACGCCGACGACTTCGCCGCCGCCAAGGATGCGATGGCCATGGCGCAAACGCGCGAGCATGACTTCGGCATCGTCGGCAAGCGCATCACGGTCGATGCGCAGCAGGCCGAACAGATCCCCATCAAGAAGGTCAGCCTGACCTTGCGCGCCGGTGTGATGGGCTTCGAGGCCTCGCAGGAAGATTCCTCCGACAGCACGATCGACCTGCCGCGCCGCTTCATCGAGGAAAACAAGCTGGTGCCGCAATGCCTGCTGGCCATCGGCGTCAAGGGCGACAGCATGTGGCCTTTGATGATCGAAGGCGATGTGGTGGTCGTCAATATTGCCGATACCAAGCCCATCAACAACGAGTTTTACGCCGTCAATTTCGAGGGCGAAGCCGTGGTCAAGCGCCTGGTGCGCGACGGCCGCGAGTGGTATCTGGCGTCCATGAATCCGGACCCGGCCTACCACCGGCGCGCCTGCCGCGGCGGCGACTGCATCATCGTCGGAAGAGTGGTGCGCCAGGAAGCGCGCACCTTGATAGGCCGCGTCTGAGGTCACTGACGAGTCCGGCGGGAGGCACTACTTCCGCAGGCAGATCAGCAGCATCGACAGCTATCTGCAGCCCGCCCCGGCCGGCTGCGGTGCACCAAGGCCGGTATTGCCGGCTGGCGGTGCCGGCACAGCTTGCGCCCTTTCAAACGGGCGCGCTTGACGCCCCGATGGGCGCCGCCAGGATGGACCAATGAACGGCCCGTCACGAGGTGAAATCGAAGCACGTCTGGCAGCCCAGAAAAGCTGGACCCAAACGCGCGTCGCGGCAATCGACATGGATGTAAAAACGCTGCTCGTGCGCATGGATGAGCGCGACCGTTTGGAAGCGGAGCGGCGGCCCAGGGCGGGAAAATGCGCCTGCCGCTTCCCTTCGGCGGCGCGATCACGCTCGCGCCGGCAGTGGCACCATCGGAATATGCCCAGCTCGTACCCGCATGATGGACTGGCGCGTCGTGCCAAAATCACGGGCTACCTAGGCCACGGTCTCCCCTGCCGCGAGGCGGCCCGTTGCGTCGACTTGCTGCACTTTTGTCAGCGTTGACGGACGATCCAAGACCTTTTCTTCAGCGCGTGCGCGAGCGATACCGGCGTCGGTGCGCTCGATCAACGGGTCGCGTTCAAATGTCCAGAGTGACTGGCTTTAGCAAAGAAAGAGACGACTGCAAACGTCAGGAAGTATTGAGCGGCCGTCTTCAGATAAACAAGATTGACAAAAAATGGAGAAACTGACAATTTTGGCGGTGCTGACACTAATTGTCATCTCGGAATGCTTTGCTTCACTCCACGCGGTCCTTGGTTGCACGAGCTGGGGGGGGCTGCGGCGCCTTATGTCCGGCCAATAGCAAAGCCCATTGGCGGCACATGCGCCTTGGCTCCCGAGCCGCACTGCATGACCTCGCGTAGAGTTATGCAGAATATCCCTGTCAGTCGCCAATTTATCCTGGCGCGATACTTGCTTAATCAAGCGAATTAATTGCGTGTCGCGTCGAAAAATTTTTGGCGTCATTGAAATCACAACCTTATGGAGAACTGGCGGCACAAGACCGAGCCAAGGCCCGCTATTTTTTCACCCTTTCGATAGAAATGCTCCTATGCTTCAGAGAACTGATTTGGCTGCTGCACTGCTCTTGTTGAGCTCAGCCGTGCTCCCGGGTTGCGGTGGCGGTGACGATGTAAAGTCTACCGCAATGAAAGACCCCTCTGTGGTCACCGTTAGCCCCGAAGCCCCCCCTGCGGCTCCCGCTGCCACAGGGAGTATCCCTGCGGTCCCAGTGACCACGCAAGCCCCCCCTGCGCCCCCCGCCGCCACAGCGGCTACCCCGGTGGCCCCAGTGACCACGCAAGCCCCCCCGGTGGCCCCCGCTACCACAGCGGCTACCCCGGTGGCCCCGGTTACCGCGCCGCCCCCGCCTGTGCCCCCCGCCACCACAAGGGATACCCCGGCGGCTCCAGTTACCACGCCCCCTCCCTCTGTGCCCCCCGCTACCACAGGGGGCATCCCGGCGGTCCCGGTTACCCCGGAAGCCTCCCCGGCGGTCCCAGTGACCACAGGGGGTAGCGCGCTGCCCCCAGTTATCACGCCGCCGCCCTCCGGGATCCCCGCGACCACAGGGGGTATCCCGGTGGCCCGCAGTTTCACGCATCCAGGCGCCCCGCTTACCCTCTTGGATCTCAAGACTCTCAAGGGGTACGTCGATCAAGGCAGGCAGCCTTGGAAGTCCGGCTACGACCAACTGGCGAGTAGTCCCATGTCCAGGCTCAGCTACGGAGGGTATGGCCCGTTCGCGAAAGTGAGCCGCGCCCCTGACGAGAACCTGCACGCCTGGCGCACCGACATGGTCGCGATCTGGAATCTCTCGCGCATGTGGTACTTCACCAGGGACGAGCGATACGCGGAGAATGCGCGCAAGTTTCTGCTTAGGTGGGCCACCACCCATACCGAGTTCTCGGGTCGCGAGTCGATGCTCGATCTGGGCGACTACGCCATGCAGTTCGTGGGCGGCGCGGAAATCCTGCGCGGCACATGGCCCGGCTGGAAGGAGGCCGACACGGCGATCGTCAAGAAGTACTTCAAGGACGTCCTGATGCCGGCAGCGAACCCCTGGGGCGAAAGCTCGTACGGGGCTGCCAACAAGGGCGCACTGGCCCTCACCGCCCAGGGGCTGATGGCGATCTACAACGACGATACCGAGACATTGGACAGGGTCGTTTATCAGACCCGCACGCTGGCCCATGTCGGACTGCGAAATTCCAATGACATCGGCATGCTTGGCGACTACCTCCGCGATCAGGGGCATGCCTATGGGCAGCTCAAGTCACTGACCATGCTCGCCGAAGCGCTCTGGAGCCAAGGCATTGACATCTATTCCGACTTTGACAACCGCCTGCTGGCGGCGGGTGAATATTTCGCGAGGGTGAACGAGCTTGTGCCCACGACAGCGCTTCCTTTCGGCACCACCGATGCCTATTACACCTCCGACGTTACCGAGCACGGCTGGCAGGGCGCCAATGGCGGAGCCACGGCGCTGACTCAAATTTATGGGGCCTACGTCCTGCGCAAGGGTCTCCAGGCACCCTTCATCGCCCAGCGACGTCTCTGGGTGGGGGTGAGCGGCGACAGTTTCATGTTCCTCAAGGATTCCGACACCTCGAAGGCGGCGGCGCCGGCGGCGCTGCCCATTCCTTCGACCACCTCGATCACCACTGGGTTCAGCAGTGCGAACATCGGGGGCGCCTCCCCGGCGGGCGTGGCTACCTACGCCAACGGCAAATGGACGGTTCAGGGAGCGGGTAACGACATATTCTGGGGCACGCAAGACGGTTGCCACTTCGCCTATAAGGCCATCACCGGCAACAGCGCCATCATCGCGAAAGTCGAGTCCGTCCAGAACACCAATCCTGCCGCAGTGGCCGGCGTGATGATGCGAACAAGCCTGGAACGAGGCGCTCCCCGCGCCTGGATGGCCATCGACAACAGTGGCAAGGCCAAACAGAACATGCAGAAACTCGCGGTGTATGGTGGCTCGAACTACGGAACCAAAGCCATGGGCATCGCCAGTTCCACGCCCTCGTACTGGGTGAAGCTCGAACGCATCGGGAACATCATCACCGGCTACGTTTCTCCCGATGGCACCAATTGGGCAGCCACCGATGTCGGGCGCATCGACGGCCCCGTTCCCGACACGATCTATGTTGGCCTGGTGGTCACCTCAGTCAGTGGTGCCCTGAACAGCTCCACCTTCAGCAACGTGCAGATCACCGGCGGCGACGGTGGTGCGGCGAGCGTCATTCCGGCAGCGCCCGCCATGCTGCTGGCCTCACCGGGCGATGGCGCCGTGCCGCTGCGCTGGCAGGCGTCCTTCGGCGCCACCAGCTACACCGTCAAGCGCTCCACCTTCAGCGGCGGCCCACCTTCAACCATTGCATCGGGCATCAGGGGCACCAGCTACACGGACAAGTCCGCGACCAAGGGCACAACCTACTACTACACCGTCACGGCGACCAACTCCGCCGGCACGAGCGCTAACTCTCCCGAGGACAGCGCCACACCGGTTCCACAAGTGGTGACCGTCGTCAGCGGTGGCACCGCCAACGACAGTGCAGGCAACGCGACCAACGCCAGACGCGCTTTCGACCAGAACCCCTGGTCGCAATGGCTCTACGCCGGCACAAGCGGCTGGCTGCAGTATGACCTCGGCCACGCCGAGCGCGTCCTGCGCTATTCGGTCATCAGCACCTTGGACGCCAACCTCATAGGACGCGATCCGAGGAACTGGCAGTTCCAAGGCTCCAACAACGGCTCCACCTGGACCACGATCGACACGCGAAGTAACCAGAAACGCTCCGAGTTGAAGATGTACTCGGTCGCGAGTCCGGGCTCGTATCGCTATTACCGGCTGAACATCACAGCCAATAACGGCGACAGCAGCTTCACGGCGCTTTCCGAATTCGGGCTGTTCGCTTTAAAGCCATAGTTTGTTGAAGCTGGCCGCAAAGGCGGCATGGGCGAGGCGCAGACCGATGGAAATGGCGGACGGTGCTTCCAGCGTGACCACCATGCCGGGTACGCAGCGCGTGAGTACATCGATGGCGACCGCCCGGCAGGGGCGCCCGATGGGCTGCCTGTCGCGCTCATCGACGATGTTCAGATCGATAAAGGGCCGCCAGGCTGCGCTCCTGCCGGGTCAGGAATCGCTTTTGTAACAGATCGCGGATGACGAGTTCGACCGGCTCCGATAAGCGGTCCTTGTCTTTACCGCCGCTCGATTGCGCCCGCGCGAGGTCCGTGAGCAAGCCTGAGCCCTGCCCGCTCCCAAGGCGGCATCCGGCAGTGTCAAGACCCTTGCTCGGCTATGCGCTGTATTTCCGTTGCCACGCCCGCAACTCAGGTCTGTGCATAGGCGTATTTAGCTTGGACGCTGATGATGAAGACGACGGCTGATTAAGGAACGTCAGAATTCTTGCGCACAGTCGCCGTCTGATCCGGCAAAATGGGGCAGTCGCCTTCTGAAAATGACAATGCAGCGCACCGAAGCACAAGCGGCGGCAACAAGACAAGAAAAAACCCGCTACGCCGGTGAGGCGTGCGGGTTCTGACTTGCTGCTTGTACTTGGTGCCGATTGCCGGAATCGAACTGGCGACCTTTTCATTACGAATGAACTGCTCTACCAACTGAGCTAAATCGGCGAAGACGCGTATTCTAGCAAAGAACCCTGCAAAATTGCTAGTGCGAATGCGCGTTCTTTTGCTTTTTTGTAAAAATGACTACGTTTAGTCGGCGTGATAGCTGCTCACACGCTCAACTTCGCTCTTCGATCCCAGGAACACCGGCACGCGCTGGTGCAGCTTGTGCGGGGCGATATCGAGGATGCGGGTGCGCCCGTCGGTAGCGGCACCGCCGGCCTGCTCGACGATCATCGCCATCGGGTTCGCTTCGTACATCAGGCGCAGCTTGCCCGGCATCGAGGTGTCGCGCGTATCGGCCGGATACATGAAGATGCCGCCGCGGTTCAGGATGCGGTGCACGTCGGCCACCATCGAGGCGATCCAGCGCATATTGAAGTCCTTGCCGCGTACGCCGGTCGACCCGGCCAGCAGCTCGTCGACATAGCGCTGCACCGGCGCATGCCAGTGGCGCTGGTTCGACATATTGATCGCGAATTCCTTGGTCGCCTCGGGAATCATCATGTGGCGCTGGGTCAGCACCCACGAACCCATTTCACGGTCCAGGGTGAAGCAGTTCACGCCATTGCCGGTGGTGAGCACCAGCATGGTTTGCGGGCCGTACACGGCGTAGCCGGCGGCGACCTGCATGCTCCCAGCTTGCATGAAGTCCGCTTCGGTCGGCGTGCCCATGCCTTCCGGCGCCTTGAGCACCGAGAAGATGGTACCGATCGAGACGTTCACGTCGATGTTCGACGAGCCGTCGAGCGGGTCGAACAAGAGCATGTATTCGCCCATGGGATAGCGGTTCGGAATCGGATGGATCGATTCCATCTCTTCCGACGCCATGGCCGCCAGGTGGCCGCCCCACTCGTTCGCCTCGAGCAGGATCTCGTTGGAGATCACGTCGAGCTTTTTCTGCACTTCGCCCTGGATGTTCTCGGTGTCGGCGCTGCCGAGGATATCGCCGAGCGCTCCTTTGCCGACCGAGTGGCTGATGGTCTTGCAGGCGCGGGCGACCACTTCGATCAGCAGGCGCAGTTCGGCCGGGATGGAGTTATGCAGCCGTTGTTCTTCGACCAGGTGTTGCGTGAGACTGACGCGTTTCATTCACTTCCCTTTGGTTTGTTTAGCATTCTTTGCTTATCGCGGCGATTAATTGGCGAGCGACTTGCTCACCACCTCGCGCACGTCGTTCGATAATTTTTTCACGCCCGCCACCTTTTGCAAGGCCTTTTTCATGTGGGCCTGCAGCGCCGGCGCGTACCTGCGCCAGCGGTCCATGGAACGCGCCAGGCGGCTGGCCACCTGCGGATTCAAGGCGTCGAGCGCGATCACCTGCTCGGCCCAGAACGCGTAGCCGCTGCCGTCCGGCGCGTGGAACTGCGATGGATTGCCGACGCAGAAAGTGAACACCAGGCTGCGCGCCCGGTTCGGATTCTTGATGTTAAAGGCCGCATGGCGCATCAACGCGCGCACCGCCGCCAGGCCGGTCGCAGGGGCGGAAGCCTGCATCGCGAACCACTTGTCGATCACCAGCGCCTCGTTGTCGAAGTCGGCGTAGAAAGCCTGCAGCGCGGCCTGCGCCGAAGCCGCGCCGGCATGGATCAGGGCTCCCAGCGCGGCGACCCGGTCGGTCATATTGCCGGCGCTGTCGAACTGCGCCTGCGCCAGCGCGATGCCCTCTTCGCTGGAGGTGGACGCGAGATAAGCCAGCGCCAGGTTTTTCAGGCCGCGCCGGCCCGCCGACAACGCATCGGGACTGTACGCGCCCGGCGTCTGGTTGGCGTCGTACTGGGCGCGCAAATCCACCTGCAGCGCCTCGCCGATGGTACGGCGCACGAACTGGCGCGCCTGGTGGATCGCTTGCGGATTGACCACGTCCATCTGATCGGCAATCATGCTCTCCGACGGCAGCAGCAAGGCTTGTTCGCGGAAGGCGGCATCGAGCGATTCGTCGGCCAGGATCTTGCGCAGCGCCTCGATGAAGGTGGTGTCCAGTTCAAGCGTATCGCCTTTGGCCACGGCCGCCGTCAGCTTGAGCAGGCGCGCCATCGCCAGGCGCTGGCCGGCTTCCCAGCGGTTGACCGGGTCGCTGTCATGGCTGAACAGGTGCAGCAGTTCGGTGTCGGTGTAGTCGTATTCGAGCACCACGGGCGCGGAAAAATCGCGCAGGATCGATGGCGTCGGCGCTTCTTTCACGCCGGAAAAGCGGAAGGTCCGCGTCGCTTCGGTCAGTTCCAGCACCGCGGTGACGGCATCGAGTCCATCGACATTGAGGTGCAGGTCGCTGCCGTCGGCGCCCAGCAGGCCCACGGCCACCGGAATATGAAACGGCAGCTTGTTTTCCTGCCCCGGCGTGGCCGGACAGCGTTGGGTCAAGGTCAGCTCGTAGGTGAGCGAATCGGCGTCGTAGCGGCCTTCGGCGCGCACCACCGGCGTGCCGGCCTGGCTGTACCAGCGTTCGAACTGGGTCAGATCGCGCCCGCTGGCGTCGGCCATCGCGGCGCGGAAATCGTCGCAGGTCACGGCCTGGCCGTCGTGCCGCTCGAAATATAGGTCCATGCCCTTGCGGAAAAGCTCGCGCCCAAGCAAGGTCTGATACATGCGCACCACTTCCGCGCCTTTTTCGTACACGGTGACGGTGTAGAAGTTATTGATCTCCACAAAAGAGTCGGGCCGCACCGGATGCGCCATCGGCCCCGCGTCTTCCGGGAACTGGGCCTGGCGCAAGGTGCGCACCTGGTCGATGCGGGTGACGGCGCGCCCGCTGTCGGTGCCGATCATATCGGCCGAAAATTCCTGGTCGCGGAACACCGTCAACCCTTCTTTCAACGACAGCTGGAACCAGTCGCGGCACGTGACCCGGTTGCCGGTCCAGTTGTGGAAATACTCATGCCCCACCACCGCCTCAATGCCGGCGTAGTCGATGTCGGTGGCCACGCGCGGATTGGCCAACACGAACTTGGTGTTGAAGATGTTCAAGCCCTTGTTTTCCATCGCGCCCATGTTGAAGTCGCCGACCGCGACGATCATGAAGCGGTCCAGGTCGAGTTCGAGCCCGAAGCGCTCCTCGTCCCAGCGGATGGAGTTCTTGAGCGACTGCATGGCGTAATCGGTCTTGTCGAGATTGCCCTCCTCCACCCACACCTGCAACAGCGCCGAGCGGCCGTCGGCCAGCTTGAAGGTCTCTTCCTGGCATACCAGGCGCGCCGCCACCAGGGCGAACAGGTAAGACGGCTTCTTGAACGGGTCTTCCCACTTGGCGTAATGGCGGCCATCGCCCAAGTCGCCCTCCTCGATCAGGTTGCCATTCGACAGCAGCACCGGATAGGCCGCCTTGTCGGCGCGCAGCATCACCGTGTATTTCGCCATCACGTCAGGACGGTCGGGGAAATACGTGATGTTGCGGAAGCCTTCAGCCTCGCATTGCGTGAAAAAATTGCCGTTGGACACGTACAAGCCATTCAAGGTCGTGTTCTTGGCGGGTGCGGTCAGGGTTTCGATTTCCAGGGTGACCTCGTCGGGCGCCTCGGGAATGACCAGCATCTTGTCGTCGAGCCGGTAATCGCGCTTGGACAGGGTCTTGCCGTTCATGCGCAGTGCGACCAGGACGATATTCTCTCCGTGCAACTCGATCGCGCGCACCTTGCTGTCGGGATTGCGGCTCATGGTCAGGCGGCTGGCGACGATGGTGCGCTGCGGGTCGAGATCAAAGCCAAGTTCGACCGTTTCCACCAGAAAGCCGGGCGGGGTGTAATCTTTGCGATAGATGGTTTGCGGAGTGTCTGTGCGCATGGGATCTCGGGAAGGACGGTGAGTCGGGTGCCTATTTTACCAATACCGCCACCGTGCGCCGTTCCTCATTGCCTGTATCGCAGTGTGAACAGGGTAACAACTTGTAAAATTTCTGCGAAAATAGACCGTGAGACATAAAGTTAGCTTCGGTGAAATCCGTTTTGAGTATGGGAGTAGTGCGATGAGACGATTATTGATGGCTGCCGGTGCGGCACTGAGCTTGCTGCTGGGAGGCTGCGCGACCACGATCCGCAGCGATGTGACCACTTTCCACCAGTGGCCGGCCGAGCTGCAGGATAAAACCTATGTATTCGAGGCGCCGCCGATCCAGGACGACACGCTCGAACTGCGCAGCTACCAGAACCTGGTGCGCGGCCAGCTGGCGCGCCTGGGTTTCCGCGACGCCGGCGAAAGCGGCAAGCCGACCCTGAAAATCTCGATGAAATTCACCACCACCGACGTGCCGGCGCGGGTGGTCGAAGTGGTCGATCCCTTCTTCATCCCGAACCCGCGCTTCGCTTTCGGCGGCTATGGCTACGGCTACCGCGGCCGCTACTGGGGCGCGCGGCGCTACTGGGGCGGCTGGCACAGCCCCTTCTACGATCCATTCTGGAGCGGCGCCCCGATGTACCGCGAGCGCATCGACCACCAGTACCGGCGCGAACTGCAGGTGGCGATCAAGTCCATCCCCGACGGCAAGCGCCTGTTCGACGTCACCGTGCATAACATGAGCCGCGAAATGTCCACGCCGGCGCTGATGCCGGCGCTGGTGCAAAGCGCCTTTGCCGAATTCCCTGGTGTGAGCGGGGTCGCGCGGCGGGTCGAACTCAAACGCGAAGGCTGATTCACCTGCCTATCACGAAAAACGCGCTCCACGGAGCGCGTTTTTCGTTCAAGGATGGCCGAGCCACGCCTCCGACCCGAACGTGATTCCCACGATCAGCAGCACCGCCAGCACCAGTCCGATCAACAGGCGCCCGAACTTGGGCGAGCCGTCAATGCCGGGCGCGCTCATGGCACCAGGATCGACGAGCCGGTCGTCTTGCGCGATTCGAGGTCGATATGCGCCTGCGCGGCATCGGCCAGTTTATAGGTCTGGTTGATATCGATCTTCACGTCCCCGCTGGCGACCACCGCGAACAGATCGGCCGCCATCGCTTCCAGGTCGGCGCGCTTGGCGGCATAGCTGAACAGGGTCGGACGGGTGATGAACAGCGAGCCGCGCGCGGACAGTTCGGCCAGCGAAAAATCGGGCACCGGTCCGGACGCGCTGCCGAAGCTGACCATCATCCCCAGCGGGCGCAGGCAGTCGAGCGACTTGGTGAAGGTATCCTTGCCGATCGAGTCGTACACCACCGAGACTTTTTCGCCGTTGGTGATCTCCATCACGCGCGCCACGAAATCCTCGGTGTTGTAGTTGATGACGTGGCTGCAGCCGGCGGCCTTGGCCAGCGCCGCCTTCTCGTCCGAACCGACGGTGCCGATCATGTTCACGCCGAGCGCGCGCGCCCACTGCGACGCGATCAGGCCCACGCCGCCGGCCGCCGCGTGGAACAGGATGGTGTCGCCGCGCTTGAGCGGCACGGTGCGGCGGAACAGGTACTGCACCGTCAGGCCTTGCAGCATCATGGCGGCGCCGGTCTCGAACGAGATCGCGTCGGGCAAGCGCAGCAACAGTGCGGACGGCAGGTTGCGCACTTCGGCATAGGCGCCGTTCGGACGGCCGGCATAGGCCACGCGGTCGCCCACGGCTACCTCGGTCACCCCCTCGCCCACCGCCTCGACCACGCCGGCGCCTTCCATGCCCAGCCCCGCCGGCAGCGGCTGCGGATACAGGCCGGTGCGGAAGTAGACGTCGATAAAATTGATGCCGCAGGCGGCATGGCGCACACGCGCTTCGCCCGGCCCGGGTTCGCCGACTTCAACGTCGACGTATTCCATCACTTCGGGGCCGCCGGTGCGATTGATACGGATTGCTTTTGCCATCATGCTGGACTCCTGTCTGTTTCCTGGGTTGGTTTCGCGGCCGCGAGCCTGAGCTGCGAGAGCAGCAAATGGGCGGTCGACAGATTGGTGGCGCAAGCCACATTGTGCACGTCGCAGGCGCGCACCAGCGCGTTGATGTCCGGCTCGTGCGGCTGCGGCGTCATCGGGTCGCGCAGGAACACCACCGCATCGATCTCGCCCTCGACCAGGGCCGCGCCGATCTGCAGGTCGCCGCCGAACGGGCCCGATTCCTTGCGTTCGACCGTGAGCCCGAGTTCCTTGATCAGGCGCGCGCCGGTGGTGCCGGTGGCCATCAGCTGGCAGCCGCGCAGGAAATCGATGTACTCGGCGGCGAGCACGATCATGTCATCCTTCTTCTTGTCGTGGGCGATCAGGGCGAGGCGGGGCTTGGTCGGGTGGCTCATTCGTGTGCTTTCGTTGGGGGCGGGTGTGGGGTGACTATTTCTTCTTCGACAGCATGTAAATACCCGCCAGGACCATCGCGGTGCCGCCTACCTGCACGGCGGTCATCGGCTCGTTCAACACCAGCGCGCCGAGGAACAGGGTCGAGACGGGGCCGATCATGCCGGCCTGCGAGGCGGTGGAGGCGCCGATGCGCTGCACCGCGATCATGGTCATGAAGACCGGCAGTACGGTGCAGAAGATCCCGTTGGCCAGCGAGTACCAGTACACCGCCGCCGGCTGGACCAGCATGGCCACGGGCCGCAGCAGGAAGAACTGGCCGATGCACACCACGCTCGATACGCACATCGCATACGCCACCAGGCGCAGGGAGCCGATGCGGCGCACCATCTCGCCCGACATCAACAGGTAGACCGCGTACGACAGGGCCGAGCCAAGCACCAGCAGCGCGCCGACGGCGGTGCTGCCGGCGCCGCCGTGCAAGTCGTGCACGAACACCAGCACGATGCCGCAGTAGGACACCAGCAGCGCGAGCCACTCGATTCGGCTGATGTGGCGCTTGAGGAAAACCGAAGTAATGAGCAGCACGAAGGTGGGCGTGAGGAACAGGATCAGGCGTTCCAGCCCGACCGAAATGAACTGCAGGCCGAGGAAGTCGAGATAACTGGAGAGGTAGTAGCCGATCACGCCCAGGAACACCAGGCGCCAGCGGTCGGTCTTCGACAGCGGCGCTTCGGTGCGCATCTTCCAGAGCGCGACAGCGGCGAACACCGGCAGCGAGAACAGCATGCGAAACGCGATCACGGTGACGGCATCGACGTGGTAGCGGTACATCAGCTTGGCCAGGACCGCCTTGGCCGAAAATAGTACCGCGCCCGCGATGGCGAGGGCCAGGCCGGCCAGCAGGGCCGGGCGCGGGGTCGAGTGGGCGGCGGGGGCCGTTGCGCTTTTGTTCATGCAGCGATTGTAGAACGAATCGCGCAAACCGGCTGGAGGCCGGCGGATTCTGGCAAGGCCGCTATGGTAAAATGTCGGCCATTGATGCATACCGTCTAAGGAAATTTCGACATGGCTGGACACAGCAAATGGGCCAATATCAAGCACAAGAAGGCCGCCACCGACGCCAAGCGCGGCAAGATCTGGACTCGATTGATCAAGGAAATCACCGTTGGCGCGCGCATGGGCGGTCCCGACATCGCCACCAATCCGCGCCTGCGCTTGGCGGTGGACAAGGCGGCTGACGCCAATATGCCGAAAGAGAACGTCACGCGCGCAATCGCCCGCGGCTCGGGCGGACTCGAAGGCGTGAACTACGAAGAAGTGCGTTACGAAGGCTACGGCATCGGCGGCGCGGCCATCATCGTCGACTGCATGACCGACAACCGTGTGCGCACGGTGGCCGAAGTGCGCCACGCCTTCAATAAACACGGCGGCAACATGGGCACCGAAGGTTCGGTCGCGTTCATGTTCAAGCACTGCGGCCAGTTCCTGTTCGCGCCCGGCGTGGACGAAGACAAGTTGATGGAAGCGGCCCTCGAAGCCGGCGCCGAAGATGTGGTGGCCGACGAAGAAGGCGGTTTCGAAGTGCTGTGCGACCCGTTCGGTTTCGCGACCGTGAAAGAAGCGCTGGAAGCAGCCGGCTTCAAGGCCGAAGTGGCCGAGATCATCATGAAGCCGTCGACCGAAACCGTGATCGGTGGCGAAGACGGCATCAAGATGCAAAAAATTCTCGACGCGCTCGAGAACCTCGACGATGTGCAGGAAGTCTATACCAACGTCCTGATCGAAGATTAAGCTCCTATGAAAATCCTGGTAGTCGGCTCTGGCGGCCGTGAACATGCACTGGCCTGGAAACTGGCCCAATCCGAACGTATTCAAATGGTGTACGTCGCCCCGGGCAATGGCGGCACGGCGCGCGACATCCGCCTCGTCAACGTCGAACTGACCGATCCGGAGCAGTTGGCCGAATTCGTCCAGCGCGAGGGCATCGCCCTGACCGTGGTCGGTCCCGAGACGCCGCTGGCGGCCGGCATCGTCAACCTGTTCCGCGGCCGCGGCCTGAAGATTTTCGGGCCAACCAAGGAAGCGGCGCAGCTGGAAAGCTCGAAGGACTTCGCCAAGGCCTTCATGCAGCGCCACGGCATTCCGACGGCGACCTACCAGACGTTTTCGGACGTGGCGCAGGCGCACGCCTACATCGACACTAACGGCGCGCCGATCGTCATCAAGGCCGATGGCCTGGCGGCCGGCAAAGGCGTGGTTGTTGCGATGACCTTGGAAGAAGCACACCAGGCGGTCGACCATATGCTGGCGGACAATCGTTTCGGCGACGCCGGCGCGCGCATCGTGATCGAAGAGTTTTTGGCGGGCGAGGAAGCGAGCTTCATCGTCATGTGCGACGGGAAGAACATCCTGCCGCTGGCGACCAGCCAGGATCACAAGCGCCTCAAGGATGCCGATGAAGGCCCGAACACGGGCGGCATGGGCGCGTATTCGCCGGCGCCGATCGTCACGCCGGCCATGCATGCGCGCGTGATGCGCGAGATTATCAACCCGACCATCAACGGCATGGCCAAGGACGGCATTCAGTTCACCGGCTTTTTGTATGCGGGCTTGATGATCGACGACAAAGGCAATCCGAAGACCTTGGAATTCAACTGCCGCATGGGCGACCCGGAGACGCAGCCGATCATGGCGCGCCTCAAGAGCGACCTGGTGACGGTGATGGAGCATGCGGTCAATGGCACGCTCGACACGGTCGAACTGGAATGGGACCGCCGCACGGCGGTGGGCGTGGTGATGGCCGCTGCCGGCTATCCGGACGATCCGCGCAAGGGCGACGTAATCGACGGCATTCCAGCCGAGACGCCGGAATGCGTGACCTTCCACGCGGGCACGCAGCAGGCCGGCGGCAAGTTGGTGACCAGTGGTGGCCGCGTGCTGTGCGTGGTGGGCCTGGGCGACAGCGTGAAGATGGCGCAGAAGCAGGCTTACGAGACGGTCGACAATATCCACTTCAACGGCGCGCAGTTCCGCCGCGATATTGGGTGGCGGGGATTGAAGCACTAAGCGACTGTCTCCACTTACCTCCGTCGTCCCCGCGCAGGCGGGGACCCAAGTTCGTGCCCAGTCGTAGGCTAATCGAATAACTTGGGTCCCCGCCTGCGCGGGGACGACGGCGTATACAACGACGGTTTTTAGTTTAACGATCCAGCACATATCATAAAACACCTGTACGGTGTACAATTCGTCCTCAATTTTTATTCCCCGATCCCGCTCCCCGATGTCATCCCCTTCCCCTGCGGCCGTCAAGGCCTGGCTACTCGACCTGCAAGCGCGCATCGTGCAAGCGCTCGAAGACGCCGACGGCAAGCCCTTCCTGCGCGAAGAATGGGAACGTCCCGAGGGCGGCGGCGGCATCTCGCGCCTGATCGAGGAAGGCAATGTGCTCGAACGCGGCGGCGTCAACTTCTCGCACGTGATGGGCGCCAACCTGCCGCCATCGGCCGCGGCCTCGCGTCCCGAACTGGCCGGCCGCGCCTGGGAAGCGATGGGGGTGTCGCTGGTGGTCCATCCGCGCAATCCGTACGCCCCCACGGTCCACATGAACGTGCGCTTCTTCACCGCCACCGCGCCCGGCGAGGAACCGGTATGGTGGTTCGGCGGCGGCATGGACCTGACGCCCTACTACGGCGACGAAGCCGACACGCGCCACTTCCACCAGACCTGCCACGATGCGCTCGCGCCTTTCGGCAGCACCTTGCACGCGCGCTTCAAGCGCTGGTGCGACGATTACTTTTACCTGAAACACCGCAAGGAGCCGCGCGGCGTGGGCGGGATCTTCTTCGACGACTTCAACGAAGCCGGTTTCGACCTGTCGTACGCGATGACGCAAAGCGTGGGCGATTCCTTCGTCAAGGCCTATCTGCCGATCCTGATGGCCCGCAAGGACACGCCGTACGGCGAGCGCGAACGCGATTTCCAGGCATACCGGCGCGGCCGCTACGTGGAATTCAACCTGGTGTGGGATCGCGGCACCCTGTTCGGCCTGCAGTCGGGCGGCCGCACCGAAGCGATCCTGATGTCGATGCCGCCCATCGTCAAGTGGCGCTACGACTGGCATCCGCAAGCCGGCAGCGCCGAAGCGAAGCTGTACAGCGACTTCCTGGTCCATCGCGACTGGCTCCTTACGTGACCTTGTGCGTCGCGCTGCTGGGAGGCAGTTTCGACCCGGTCCATAACGGTCATGTGGCGCTGGCCACCTTGTTTGCCACCCTGCTCGAACCGGACCAGTTGCGCATCCTGCCGGCCGGCAGTCCGTGGCAGAAGAGCCGCCTGCAGGCCGGCGACGCCGACCGGATCGCCATGCTGCGCCTGGCCTTCGCCGGCGCTGCGCGCCCGGTCGTGCTGGATCTGCAGGAAATCGAACGCGGCACGCCGACCTACACCATCGACACCTTGCGCGGCGTGCGCGCCGAACTGGGGCCGCAGGCCTCTATCGTCTTCCTGATGGGATCGGACCAGTTGCAGCAGCTCGACAGCTGGCGCGAATGGCGCGCGCTGTTCGAGCTGGCCCATATCGGCGTGGCTGCGCGCCCTGGATTTTCGATGGCCGATGCGGCATTGCCGGCGGCCGTCGCCGAAGAACTCACCCTGCGCCGGGGCAGCCTGGCGCAATTGCGTAACACCCCGTCCGGCAGGGCTTACCTGGCCGAGACGCTGGACGTGGACATCTCCGCCACCCAGATTCGTGCGGCATTACAACGGGGCGAGAAGGCAAACTCGCTTATCTCCCCGGTAGTGCTAGACTATATTCAACAACATAATTTATACGAAATCTAATGGATATTAAAAAACTGCAGACCCTCGTCGTCGACGCCCTCGAAGATGTGAAGGGCCAGGACATTACCGTGTTCGATACCGTTCACCTGACCAGCCTTTTTGACCGCATCGCCGTCGTTTCCGGCACCTCCAACCGTCAGACCAAGGCGCTTGCCGCCTCCGTGCGCGACAAGGTCAAGGCCGCCGGCGGCGACGTGATCGGCATCGAAGGCGAAGACACCGGCGAATGGGTCCTGGTCGATCTGGGCGACATGATCGTCCACATCATGCAGCCGGCGATCCGCCAGTACTACCGTCTCGAAGAAATCTGGGGCGACAAGCCTGTGAAGCTCGGCGCGGCCAAGCGCAAGGGCACCGTGGAAGCGGCCGAAGCGGCCGAAACCAAGCCGAAGTCGAAGCACCTCGCCTCGACCCAGGCGGCGCCTGAAGTCAAGCCGGTCAACGAGCGCAAACCAGCCGCCAAAAAAGCCGCTGCCGCCAAGACCCCTGCCGCCGCCAAGAAAGCACCGGCCAAAAAAGCCGCGTCGAAAGCTGTCGGCAAAGTGGTCAAGGTCGCCGCGACCAAGACCGAAGAAGCCGCCGTCAAGGCCCTCAAGGCACTGCCGCCGAAACGCGCAGCCGCCGTCAAGGCGCCAAAAGCGCCAGCCGACGCCGTGCCGGTCAAAAAAGTCATCAAACGCGTCGCAAAAAAAGACGCAGAGTAAGCGCCGATGCAGCTCATTATCGCTGCGGTCGGCCACAAGATGCCCGGTTGGATCGAGACCGGCTTTTCCGAGTACACGAAGCGCATGCCACCTGAATTGCGCATCGTGCTCAAGGAAATCAAGCCGGTCGAACGCTCCGGCAGCAAAACGGCGGCTACCGCCATGGCGCTCGAACGCGAGCGCATCGAAGCGGTCCTGCCCAAGAGCGCACGCCTGATCGCGCTCGATGAACGCGGCAAGGACCTGACCAGCGTGGGCCTGTCCCAACAGCTGATGCAGTGGCAGCAGGACGGGCGCGACACCGTTTTCCTGATCGGCGGGGCCGACGGCCTCGATCCCGAACTCAAGGCGCGCGCCGAGGGGCTGATTCGTATTTCCAGTATGACGCTCCCGCACGGCATCGTGCGTGTTATGCTTGCCGAGCAGTTGTATAGGGCGTGGTCGATCACGCAGAATCACCCTTATCATCGCGTCTGAGAAACCGGGAATCCGATGAAACCGATCGACAGAAAAATCTATCTTGCATCCAAAAGCCCGCGCCGGCGGGAATTGCTGCGCCAGATCGGCGTGGAGTTCGAGCTGCTCACCTTGCGCAACGATACCCCGCGCGGTCCGGACGTGACCGAACTGGTGCACCCGGGCGAAGCGGCCATCGACTACGTGGCGCGCGTGGCCAACGAAAAAGCGGCCTTCGGCTGGAACATGGTGCAGCACCGCCGCCTGACCCTGCGTCCGGTGCTCGCGGCCGACACCACCGTCACCATCGATGGCCACATCCTCGGCAAACCCGCTTCGCCCGCCGAGGCGATGGAAATGCTCGAACGCCTGTCCGGCCGCACGCACCAGGTGCTGACCGCGATCGCGGTCCACCACACCGACATGCAGCGCCAGATCACCCAGGTGTCGCAGGTGCGCTTCGCCAAGCTGTCGCCAGCCTCGATCAAGGCTTACTGCTCCACCCCCGAACCCTACGACAAGGCGGGCGGCTACGGCCTGCAAGGCATGGCCGCGCTGTTCGTCGAACATATCGAAGGCAGCCACTCGGGCATCGTCGGACTGCCCCTGTTCGAAACCGCGCAACTGCTGCGCGAAGCGGGCATTCCGCTGGCCTGATGCGTTTTACGCGCGCAGCGGCCCCGCTCCCGGCCTCGTCCCTCACACTATCATCTGCACGGCGGCCCTGAACAATGAACGAAGATATCCTGATCAACATCACTCCGCAGGAGACGCGCGTGGCGCTCATCCTGCAAGGCGCCGTGCAGGAGCTGCACATCGAGCGCACGCTCACGCGCGGCCTGGCCGGTAACGTCTACTCGGGCAAGGTGGTGCGCGTGCTGCCGGGGATGCAGTCGGCCTTTATCGACATCGGCCTGGAACGCGCGGCCTTCCTGCACGTGGCCGACATCTGGGAAGCGCGCACCCACGAAGGCCCGAGCGTGGCGCCGACCCCGATCGAAAAGATCCTGTTCGACGGCCAGGTGCTGACGGTACAGGTGATCAAGGACCCGATCGGCACCAAGGGCGCGCGCCTGTCGACCCAGATTTCGATCGCCGGGCGCATGCTGGTGTACCTGCCGCAGGACAGCCATATCGGCATCTCGCAGAAAATCGAAAAGGAGTCCGAGCGCGAACTGCTGCGCACGCGCCTTCACAGCCTGCTGCCGGCCGAGGAAAAAGGCGGCTACATCGTGCGCACCATGGCCGAGGAAGCGTCCGACAGCGACCTGGCGGCCGACGTGGACTACCTGCGCAAGACCTGGGGGGCGATCTGCCACGGCGCCCGCACCCGTCCCGCCACCAGCCTGCTGTACCAGGACCTGAGCCTGGCCCAGCGTGTGCTGCGCGACTTCGTGCACGACGAAACGGCCACCATCCAGGTCGACTCGCGCGAGAACCACGCCATGCTGGTCGAATTTGCCAAGGCCTACACGCCGACGGTGCTCACGCGCTTGCAGCACTACACGGGCGAGCGCCCGCTGTTCGACCTGTACGGCGTGGAAGAAGAGATCCTGCGCGCACTGGGGCGGCGGGTCGACCTCAAGTCGGGCGGCTACCTGATCGTCGACCAGACCGAGGCGATGACGACCATCGACGTGAACACGGGCGGCTTCGTGGGCGGCCGCAATTTTGCCGACACCATCTTCAAGACCAACCTGGAAGCGGCGCACGCGATCGCGCGCCAGCTGCGCCTGCGTAACCTGGGCGGCATCATCATCCTCGACTTCATCGACATGGACAACAACGAGCATCGCCATGCGGTGCTGCAGGAGTTGAAAAAGACGCTCTCGCGCGACCGCACCAAGGTGTCGGTGTCGGGCTTTTCGGCGCTGGGACTGGTGGAGATGACGAGGAAGCGCACGCGCGAATCGCTCGCCCACATCCTGTGCGAACCCTGCCCGGCCTGCGCCGGCAAGGGCCAGGTGAAAACCAGCCGCACCATCTGCTACGAGATCCTGCGCGAATTGATGCGCGAAGCGAAGCAGTTCAATCCGCGCGAGTTCCGCATTCTCGCTTCGCAGGAAGTGGTGGACCTGTTCCTGGAAGAGGAATCGCAGCACCTGGCGATGCTGGGCGACTTCATCGGCAAGCAGATTTCGCTGCAGGTGGAAACGGCGTATCACCAGGAGCAGTACGACGTGATTCTGATGTGATGGCGCCGCGCTGAAATTCTTGCCGCATCACAAGAAAACGGCCAATAAAATTTCCTCATCGTTAAAATTATCGATGATAAATTTTTTCTACAGTAAATCGTTTACGTGTTGCGCGCATGCTACCGGGCGCACGGGCACGCCTGCTACGATCCGCTGACCACGTGGCCTTCACGTGGCAGGCCGGTGCATTGTCCGCCCCGGCAGCTTGTCGAATTCCTCAGCGGAGGTAGCCATGTTCGGTAGATTCATCAGCGCGGCGGTACTTGCAGGCTGCGCAGCAACAGCGCAGGCGGTACCCAGCGAGTTCAAATTCAGCTATACGGGTTTTTTCGATAAGGAAGCCAACCGCTTCGATCCGGCGGCGGTGATCGCCGGCAGTTTTATCGCGGACGACCTGAACCGCGACGGGCTGTTCTCAGCCAACGAGCTCACCTCGTTCAAGTACAGCGATTCCAACGATTACATCGGTTGCGGCGTGGGCGACCAGTATTTCTGGCACTGCACGATCGAACGCTTCGGCTACCGGATCGGCGGTCCGCTGAAATTTTACACCACCTGGTCCGCCTCGGACGTCGGCTACCAGATCAACAGCTCGACCATTACCGGCGAAGAATACGTCTACAATTACCGCAGTCCAAACGGCGCCCAGTCGCACAGCTTGCTGTGGACCGGCCAGACCACGCTCGCAGTCAGCGCGGTCAACCCGGTACCGGAACCGTCCTCCCTGGCCCTGGTGGCGCTGGGTGCGGCCGGCGTAGGTGCGGCCAGCCTTGGCGTGGCGCGCCGCCGCAAGCGCGCCGCCTGACGTACTTGACGGCCCGGACCCTGGGCCGGCTCAGCTTTCGACGTCGACCGACTGCACCGTGCCATCTTCCGCAAACTTGACCGCGACCACATAGTTGGTCAAGTCTTCGCCGAAGGTGAAATCGAACATGGCGAACGAGCCATCGGACTCGTCGGGCATGGGATGCAGGCCGATGTGGCTCAGGTGAAGCGTGGCCAGCATGCGCTCCTCGACCGGCAGCGCGGCATCGGTGCCGTCGATCAATGCCGCCAGTTCCTCGGGCGAGAACTCGGCCAGATGATGGTCGATGTAGGTATCCCTGACCTCGCCGCCGGCATGGAAGTCGGCGATGCAGGCGGCCTGGGCGCGTGCGATCTTGCTGTCGAGCTCTTCCATGAAGCGGGCGACCCGGTCGAGCACGGACGGGTCGAGGTCCTTGACCGCGGAAAATTCGGTGAGGCCATCCTCGCCCTCGAATGCATTGAAGAAAGCGAGCGACAGGTCAATCTCCCGGCCATCGACAAGATAGCTCGCTTCGTTGTATTCATTCGGCAAGGCCAGATCGATGGCGCCGAAGTAAGGGATGATTTTTTCCATTTTGAATCTTCACATTGAGCAGAACCGGCTATTTTATCAGCCGGGTGGATGGCTGGCGCAAAGCGCCGAAGCCTCAGGCTTGCCACACGCCGTAGCCGGCCTCGCGCAAGCCGATGCCCAGTTCGACTTCCATGTCGGCCGCGCCCGCGTAGGGCATCGGGTTGTAGACCGCGTACAGTTCGGGCAGCAGGCGCAGGCCGTACTTCTGCACGAATTTGTTGGCCTGGATGCCGGCCTTGTGCTTGTCGAAGCGCAGGTCCACGCTCAATCCCGTCATGCCCACATAGACGCACGGTTTTCCGGTCACGTAATCCGGATTCGACCTTTTGAAACGCGGTTCGTACAGCACGTCCTTCGACAGCTCGATCACGTACACCTTGTGGTGGTAGCGCCGGCCCATCGATGGCTTACGGCGGCGTGGCGGCGCGGCCCAGCGCCGCGATGTCGGCGCTCTCGAGCACCCGCTTGCGCGCACCGTTGCGCACCGCCGCCAGCATGGCCTGCCCCACCTGGCGCGTGGTCAGCACGTGCTTCGGCATGGCGGCGCGCAGCAGTGGCAGCACGGGCTTCATCAGCGAATAGAAGATGCGGTAAGCGGTGGTCTTGGACTTGATGCCGTCGAGCGGCTGGATCATCCCCGGGCGGAAGATGTACACGCCGCGAAACGGCAGCGCCAGCAGCGCGTTTTCGGTGCGGCCGCGCACACGCTCCCACATGGTGGCGCTGGTTTCGCTGCTGTCGGCCCCGGCCCCGGACACATACACGAACACCATGCGCGGATTGAGCGCCGCCAGCGCCTTGGCCGCCGCCAGGGTCATGTCGTAGGTGAGGCGCGTGTAGTCAGGCTCGCTCACGCGCGAGGACGTCACGCCCACGCAGAAAAAACAGGCATCGAAGTCCTCCAGCTGCGCCCTTACGCTGGCGTAGTTGAACAGATCGGCGTGCACCACATCGCGCAGCTTCGGATGACGCTGCCCGCTCGGTGTGCGGCCAATGGCCTGCACCAGCTCCACGTCGGCGCCCTGCAAGCATTCGCGCAACACGCCCTGACCGACCATGCCGGTAGCGCCAAATAACAGAACTTTCACGTCGTCTTTCTCCTTCCGCGCGCAAGGCCGCTATCTTACGCCTTCCGCTACCTTTGCGCCGACGGGAAAAACAGCTGCTGGCCGCCCGGCCTGAAGCCGGCAATCCTGGCCTGCCCGTCGGCGGACGTGATCCAGTCGACAAGCTGGCGCGCTCCCTGGACGTTCACGCCAGGATGGTGCGCCGGATTGACCGCGATGATCCCGTACGGATTGAACATCCTCGGGTCGCCCTGCACCAGGATTGCCAGCCCGGTCTTGTCCTTGTAGGTGGCGAAGGTGGCGCGGTCGCTCAAGGTGCAGGCTTGCAGCTCGGCCGCCATGGTCAGGACCTCGCCCATGCCCAGCCCGGCCGACAGGTAGCGCGCGGGCGGCGGTTGCACGCCGGCGGCCTTCCAGTAGCTCTTTTCCATCTGGTCGGTACCGGAGTTGTCGCCGCGCGAAACAAAGCGCACCTCGCTGGCGGCCAGCTTGCGCAGGGCGGCGATGATGTCGGTGCCGCCTTTGATTCCCGCGCGGTCAGATGGCGGGCAGGCCAGCACAAAATCGTTGTACATCACGTCGCGCCGGCCGACGCCATGGCCCTCGGCCACGAAGCGATCCTCGGCGGCGCGCGCATGCACCAAGGCGACGTCGACGTCGCCATTCTTCGCCAGTTCCAGCGCCTTGCCGCTGCCGACGGCGATCACCTGCACTTTCATGCCCGTCCTGGCCTCGAACGCCGGCAGCAGCCAGGCCAGCAGGCCGGAATTGTCGGTGCTGGTGGTGGTGGACAGGCGCAACACCTGCTCGCCGGCCAGGGCCAGCGGGGAGGCGATGCAGAGCCAGAGTGCCAATGCTGTATATCTGATCATTTGTATTCGAGCTTTCCATCACGTAGTTTAAGGCGTTGCACGCCGGGCATGCCGATCAGGTCGCGGTCGTGGCAAGCCATCACCACCGTGCTGCCGGCCGCGGTCAAGGCGGGAATGAGGGCGATCACCTGTTCGCGCGCGGCGCCATCGAGATTGGCGGTCGGTTCGTCGAGCAGCAGCAGCGCGGGGCGCAGCACCCAGGCGCGCGCCAGCGCCACGCGCTGCACCTCGCCGCCCGACAGGCGGGCCGGGTCGCTGCCCTGCAAGTGTTCGACCCCGGCCCATGCCATGGCCTGCGCCACCGCCTGCGCCGTCTGCGCCTTGCCGACACCGCGCGCATGCAGGCCGTAGCCGACGTTGGCCGCCACGCTGGTCGAAAACATCACGGGATGCTGGTGCACATACACGATCGCTTCGCGCAGCGCGCGCGGATACGGGGACCAGGCCATCGGCCGCCCTTGCCACGTCACGCCGGACGCCTGGCCGGGTTCGAGTCCCGCCAGCACGCGCAGCAGGCTGCTCTTGCCGGCGCCGTTGATCCCGGTGAGCACGTAGGCGTGCGCGGCATCGAGGCTGAACGCCTCAAGCTCGAACAGCACGCGTGGGCCGTGCGCCTTGCGTAGTTTGTCGATGCGCAGCAGGTTCATGGCCCGCCCCCCGCCGCGCGCGGATCGCCCTGCAGCAGCATCAGTGCACCGTTCATGGCCAGCGCCAGGGCCACCAGCACGATGCCGAGCGCGATTCCCTGCGCGAATTCACCCTTGCTCGTTTCAAGCGCGATGGCGGTGGTGATGGTGCGCGTTTCGCCGGCGATATTGCCGCCAACCATGAGCGCGCAACCGACTTCGGAAATCACCCGTCCGAAGCCGCTGATCACCGCCGCCATGACGCCAAAGCGCGCTTCGTGCAGCACCGTGAGCATGGTGCGCCAGCGCGACCCTCCCAGCGCAGTCGCGGTTTCGGCGTAGCGCGCATCGAGCGCCTGCACCGCCGCCAAGGTGAACGCCACCAGCACCGGCGTGGCGATGATGCACTGGCCGAGCACCATGCCCGGCTGCGAAAACAGCCAGTGCAGCGAACCCCACGGGCCGTGACGCGACAGCAGAAGGTACAGCAGCAGGCCAACGAGGACCGTCGGCAGCGACAAGGTGGCCTGCACCAGCCAGATGACGATGCGGCGGGCCGGGAAGCGGTAGCTGGCAATCGCATACCCGAGCAGCACAGCCGGCGGCGTCGCCAGCATCAGGCCCAGCATGCTGGTCTTGAGAGAAATCCAGACAATGCCCCACAGCGCCGGGTCGCCCGACAGCAGCAGCGTGAACGCGGCGTGCGTGGCCTGCGGCAGCGACATCAGGGGGGCAGCGGCTCGAAGTCGAGACGACCATGGCCGGCCAGCAGCAAAAAGTGCTTGCCGCTGCAGCGCGCCAGCAGGGCCATGCCGATCTTGTCGGCCACCATGTGGCCCATCTGAGTGGTGCCGGAGCGCGACAGCAGGAAGGGAATGCCCATCTGCGCGCCCTTGATCACCATCTCGGACGTCAGGCGGCCGGTCGTGTAGAACACCTTGTCGGCGCCCGCCACACCGTCCAACCACATGCGCCCGGCGATGGCGTCGACCGCGTTGTGGCGGCCCACGTCCTCCACGAAATACAGCAGCTCGCCCGCGTTCGAGAACAGCGCACAGCCATGCACCGAGCCGGCCTGCTTGTAGATCGATTGCTGCGTGCGGATGGTGTCGACGATGCGGTACACGGTCGATTGCGCGATGCGCGCGTCCGGCGGCAGCACGATCTGGTCGATATCGTCCATCAGCCCACCGAAGACCGAACCCTGGCCGCAGCCGGTGGTGACCACCTTTTTCGAGGTGCGCGCTTCCACGTCGGCGATGCCGCCGCGCGTGACCACCGCCACCGCATCGACCGACCAGTCGACCTGCACCGAGACGATATCGGCGATCGACGTCACCAGGCGCTGGTTGCGCAGGTAACCCAGGGTGAGCGCTTCCGGGGCGCTGCCCAGGGTCATCAAGGTGACCAGCTCGCGCTTGTCCACATACACCGTCAGCGGCCGCTCGGCCGGAATGGAAATGGTCGAGCGGCGGCCGCGTTCATCGAGCACCTCGACCTCGTGGGTCAAGGCGGCGCGAGCGTCGCTCAGTTGCGGCAAGCTCATGGCGCCGCCGCGGTTGCCAAGGTCGCCGCCAGCACCTGGCCGCCGCCAAAGCTGCCCTGCTGCTCCACCACGCCACCCAGGGCCACGCGGATGGCGCAGTATTTGAACTCGGGGATCTTGCCGAACGGGTCGAGCGCGGCGTTGGTGAGGCGGTTGATGGCCGCCTCGTAATAGCAGAACGGTACAAAGATCGCGCCGCGCGGCGAGCTGTCGTCGGCGCGCGCGTACAGGGCCACTTCGCCGCGGCGCGAGGCGATCGTCACCACGTCGCCCGGTTTGCCGCCCAGCGCGGCCAGGTCGAGCGGATGGACCAGCGCCACCGGATCGGGTTCGATCGAATCCAGCACCGCCGTGCGGCGTGTCATGCTGCCGGTATGCCAGTGCTCGAGCTGGCGGCCGGTGATGAGCACCATCGGATAGGCCGCATCGGGGCGCTCGTCGGCCGGGATGATATCGGCCGGGACGAAACGCGCGCGTCCGGACTCGCGCGGGAACTGCTCGGTGAAGACCACCGGCTGGCCCGGATCGCCCTCCTTCGTACACGGGTAGGTGACGGCGTGTTCGCGTTCCAGCCTGTCCCAGGTGATGCCGCCAATGCTAGGCATGATGCGGCGCATCTCGTCGAACACTTCCGACACGTGGCCGTAGTGCCAGTCCAGGCCCAGGCGCGCGGCCATCTGGCCGATGATCCACAGATCCTGTCTGGCCTCGCCGGGCGGATCGATGGCCTGGCGCCCGATCTGCACCAGGCGGTCGGTGTTGGTGAAGCTGCCCGTTTTCTCGGGGAAGGCGCTGGCCGGCAGGATCACGTCGGCCAGGTAGGCGGTTTCGGTGAGGAAGATATCCTGCACCACCAGGTGGTCGAGCGCGGCCAGCGAGGCGCGCGCGTGGTTGGCGTCGGGGTCGGACATGGCCGGGTTCTCGCCCATGATGTACATGCCGCGGACCTCGCCGCGCGGGATGGCGTGCATGATCTCGACCACCGTCAGGCCCGGCGTGGAATCGAGCGGCATGCCCCAGGCTTTCTCGAACTTCGCCAGCGCCGCCGGATTGTCGACGCGCTGATAGTCGGGGAACATCATCGGGATCAGCCCGGCGTCGGACGCGCCCTGCACGTTGTTCTGGCCGCGCAGCGGATGCAGGCCGGTGCCGGGACGGCCGATCTGGCCCGTCATCAGCGCCAGCGCGATCAGGCAGCGCGCATTGTCGGTGCCGTGGATGTGCTGCGAAATGCCCATGCCCCACAAGATCATCGACGCCTTCGAAGTCGCGTACAGGCGCGCCACGTAGCGGATGGTGTCGGCGTCGACACCGCAGATCGGCGCCATCAGCTCCGGGCTGTAGCCGGCCACGTTCTGTTCCAGCTCGGCGTAGCCGATGGTGCGGCTGGCGATGAAGTCCTGGTCTACCAGGCCTTCGGCCACGATCACGTGCATCATCGCGTTAAGCAGCGCCACGTCGGTATCGGGCTTGAACTGCAGGTAGCGGTGCGCGCTGCGCGCCAGGTCCGAGCGGCGCGGGTCGCACACCACCAGTTTGGTGCCGTTTTTGATGGCGTTCTTGATCCAGGTGGCCGCCACCGGATGGTTGACGGTCGGGTTGGCGCCGATGACGATCACCACCTCGGCCAGGGTTACGTCCATCACCGGGTTCGATACCGCGCCCGAGCCAATCCCTTCCAGCAGGGCCGCCACCGAGGATGCGTGGCACAGGCGCGTGCAGTGGTCGACGTTGTTGCTGCCGAAGCCGGTGCGCACCAGCTTCTGGAACAGGTAGGCTTCTTCGTTACTGCCCTTGGCCGAGCCGAAGCCGGCCAGCGCGCGCTTGCCGTGGGTGTCGCGGATGCGCGCCAAGGTGCCGCCTGCGACGTCGAGCGCTTCTTCCCAGGTGGCTTCGCGGAAGACGTCGAGCACATGCGCCGGGTCCATGGTGAAGTCGCCGCTCTTGGGCGCGTCAAGGCGGCGGATCAGCGGCACCGTCAGGCGGTGCGGATGGTGCGCGTAGTCGAAGCCGTAACGGCCCTTGACGCACAGGCGTTCGCGGTTGGCCGGACCGTCGCGCCCCTCCACGAACAGGATCTTGTTGTCCTTGATATTGTAGGTCAGCTGGCAACCGACGCCGCAGTAGGGGCAGACCGAATCGACCTGCTTGTCCGGCACGGCCAGGGCGGCGTCGCGCGCCGGCATCAGGGCGCCGGTCGGGCAAGCTTGCACGCATTCGCCGCAGCCGACGCAGGTGGAGTCGCCCATCGGGTCGTCCATGTCGAACACGATTTTGGCGTGATCGCCGCGAAAGGCCAGGCCGATCACGTCGTTGACCTGCTCGTCGCGGCAGGCGCGCACGCAGCGCGTGCACTGGATGCAGGCGTCGAGATTGACGGTGATGGCGGCGTGCGAGGCGTCGCGCGCCGGCTGGCTGCGCGCGGCAAAGCGCGGCTGGCCCAGGGCCAGCTTGCGCGCCCAGAAATCGACTTCGTTGTGGCGCGTGTAGGCCCGCTCGGGCATGTCGGACTGCAGCAGTTCGAGCACCATTTTTTGCGCGGCCACGGCGCGCACGCTGTCGGTAGTTACCTTCATGCCGGCGGCCGGATGGCGGCAGCACGATGGCGCCAGTACCCGTTCGCCGTCGATCTCCACCATGCATGCGCGGCAGTTGCCGGCCGTGTCCATGCCGGGTTTGTAGCACAGGCGAGGAATCTCGATGCCTTCGCGCGCGGCCACCTCGATCAGGGTTTCGTGGGCAAAGGCGGCTACCTGCCGGCCGTTGATTTCCAGCTCCACGGGCGCGCCCTGCAACGCCGCTTGCTTGATCCTGCTGATCGCATTCATGGCTTCACCAATTCATGTGCAAAGTATTTGACGACGCAGTCGAACGGATTCGGCGCGGCCTGGCCAAGGCCGCAAATTGAAGCGTCACGCATCACCTGCGACAGCTCGGCCAGCAGCGGCGTGTCCCATTGCGGCTGCTCGATCAGCGCCAGCGCCTTGGCGGTGCCGACGCGGCACGGCGTGCACTGTCCGCACGATTCGTCCGTGAAGAAGCGCAGCGTGTTGCGCGCAGCCGCCACCGCCGAATCCTGGTCCGACAGCACCACCACGGCGGCCGAGCCGATGAAGCAGCCGTAGGGTTGCAAGGTGTCGAAGTCGAGCGGAATCGCGTTCAGCGTGGCGGGGAGGATGCCGCCCGATGCGCCGCCCGGCAGGTAAGCGTAAAACTGGTGGCCGGACACCATGCCGCCGCAGTACTCGTCGATCAGTTCCTGCACGGTGATGCCGGCCGGTGCCAGTTTCACGCCCGGTTCGCGCACCCGGCCCGACACCGAAAACGAGCGCAAGCCCTTGCGGCCGTGGCGTCCCTGGCCGCTGAACCAGTCGGCGCCGCGCTCGACGATGGCGCGCACCCAGTGCAGGGTTTCGAAGTTGTGCTGCAGGGTCGGCAACCCGAACAGCCCGACCTGGGCCACGTACGGGGGACGCAGACGCGGCATGCCGCGCTTGCCCTCAATCGACTCGATCATCGCCGATTCTTCGCCGCAGATGTAGGCGCCGGCGCCGCGGCGCAGGACGAACGTGGGCATGGACTGGAACGGCGGATCGGCGCGCAGGCGCGCCAGTTCGGCTTCGAGCATGGCGCGGCAGCCGTGGTATTCGTCGCGCAGGTAGATATAGATGGTGTCCACACCAGCCACCCAGGCCGCCACCAGCGCGCCTTCGAGGAAGCGGTGGGGATCGCGTTCGAGGTAGTAGCGGTCCTTGAAGGTGCCCGGTTCGCCCTCGTCGATATTGATCGCCATCAGGCGCGGACCGGGTTCGCCGCGCACGATGCGCCATTTGCGCCCGGTCGGGAAACCGGCGCCGCCAAGGCCGCGCAGGCTCGATGCCTCCATGGTCGTGATGAGCGCTTCGGCGTCGCGCCGGCCGTCGTGGCATTCGCGCGCCAGCACGTAGCCGCCGGCGGCGCGGTAGCTGTCGTAGTCGATGTAGCCGCCAGGCGCGTGCGTGGTGTGGCCGTGCGCCACGGCCGCGGCCACCGTGTCGCAGCTGGCATGGGCCAGCGGGTGCTGGCCCACCACGGCCGCCGGGGCTTGTTCGCAGCGGCCGATGCAGGGTGCGGCGAGCACGCGCACGCCAGCGCCCAGGATGGCGGGCAGGCGGTCGATCAGCTCGCGCGCGCCGGCCATGGCGCACGACAGGCCGTCGCACACGCGCACCGTCAACGCCGGCGGCGCGCTGTCGCCTTCGCGCACAACGTCGAAGTGGTGATAGAAAGTGGCGACCTCGTAGACCTCGGTCTGGGCCAGCTTCATTTCCTGCGCCAGCGCCGCCAGGTGGGCGTGCGCCAGGCAGCCGAAAGCGTCCTGGATCTTGTGCAGGTGCTCGATGAGCAGGTCGCGCTGGCGCGATTGCGCACCCAGCAAGCCCTGCACCTCCAGCAGGGCTTGCGGATCGACGCGGCGGCCCTTGGGCGCCTGGCGCTTGCGTTGGCGGCTGCTGCCCTGGCTTACGATCGGAATGACAGGATGATTCATCAATTAACCTTGGTCAAAAACGGCATCGCGCCGTGATTTTACTCCCACGGCGCACTCTCGCGGCGCGCACGCCGGCACGGATTTACATCTGGCGCAGCTCATTCCAGACCATGGCCGGTTCAAGCTTTTCCATGCAGTCGTGGTGGCCCAGCGGGCATTCGCGCTGGCGGCAGGGCGAACAGGCCAGCCGCAGCGAGAGCGAGCGCGCGATATCGGAAAACGGCGGCGCGTGGTCCGGGTCGGTCGGGCCGTACAGCGCAATCACCGGCCGGTTCAGCGCCGAGGCAATGTGCAGCAGGCCGGAATCGTTGGCGACCACCGCGCCCGCGCCGGCGATGAGCGCAATCGCCTCGGCCAGCGAGGTGGCGCCGGCGACATTATGGATGCCGTCGGTCCCGGTGAGGGCTGTGATCTCGGCGCAGGCCTCGCGGTCCTTGGGGGAACCAAGCAAGGCGATGTGCGCGGATGGATCCTGCTCGCGGATCGATTGCGCCAGCGCGGCGAAGTGGCGCGCCGGCCAGCGCTTGGCGGCGCCGAATTCGGCGCCCGGGGCAAACACCACCAGGCGCCCCGCGCCACCCATGCCGTGGCGCACGCGCACCTCAAGAACTTCCTCCGGCGCCACACGCATGGCCGGACGCGGCACGTCGGCGCGCAGCGCGGTGCCCGGCGCGCCGGCCAGGGCGGCGTAAAACGGCACCATCGCCCGCTTGGGCGTGTCGTCGTGATGCACGACGTTGAGCAGCCCGTAACGCATTTCGCCCTTGTAGCCGACCCGGCGCGCAATCCCGGCCAGCCACGGGATCAGCGCGTACTTGATCGTATTGGGCAGCACGTAGGCATCGACATAGCCGCGCGCGCGCAGCACCCTGGCGTAGCGGCAGCGCTCGCGCAGTTGCAGCGCGCCGTGGCGGAACGGGGTTTCGAGCACTCTGTCGACCTCGATCATGGCGCGCCAGGCGGGCGCCACCGAGGGCGGCGCCAGCACGTCGATCCGGCGCTCCGGGTGCTGCTGCTTGAGCAGTTGCAGCAGCGGCTGGGCCATGACCGCGTCGCCGATCCAGTTCGGCGAGATCACCAGGGTGCGCCCGCCGCTCATGCTTCGACCTTGTTGGCGAACTGCAGGCGGTACAGGTTGGCGTACATGCCGTCCAGCGCCAGCAGCTCGTCGTGGCGGCCCGCTTCGACGATCCGTCCCTGGTCGAGCACGACGATGCGGTCGGCCCGTTCGATGGTCGAAAGGCGGTGCGCGATGACCAGGGTGGTACGCCCGGCCATCAGGGTGTCGAGCGCGCCCTGCACCGCGCGTTCCGATTCGTTGTCGAGGGCGGAGGTGGCTTCGTCCAGGATCAGGATCGGCGCGTCCTTGTAGATGGCGCGCGCGATCGCCACGCGCTGGCGCTGGCCGCCCGACAGGCGCATGCCGTTTTCGCCAATCGGGGTATCGACGCCTTGCGGCAGGGCCGCCACCACCTCGTCCAGGTGGGCCGCCTTGATGGCCGCGGCCAGGCGCGCCGGGTCGACCCGTTCGGCGCCGTAGGCGATGTTGGCGCCCAGGGTGTCGTCGAACAGCACCACGTTCTGACTGACCATGGCCAGCTGCGCGCGCAGGCTTTGCAGGGTGATCTCTTCATACGGCACGCCGTCGAGCAGGATGCGTCCCTGCTGCGGCGAATAAAAACGCGTGACCAGGTTCACGAAGGTCGACTTGCCGCCGCCCGACATGCCCACCAGCGCCACGGTCTGCCCCGGCAGCACCTCGAGCGTGACGCCATTAAGCGCCAGCGGGTTATTGTCGCTGTAGCGGAATTGCACGTTCTGAAGCTGCAGGTGGCCGCGCGCGCGCTCGATGACGACCGTGCCCGGATCGGCTTCGACCGGGGTGTCGATCATGGCGAACACGGTTTCGGCGGCCGCCATGCCGCGCTGCAGCGGACCGTTCACGCCCACCAGGGACTTGAGCGGCGCGAGCAGCATCAGCATCATGGTAATAAAACTGATGAATTCTCCCTGCGTCATCCCGGATGTCATGGCGATGACGATCACCACTGACACCGCGAGCGCGGTGGCACTCTGGGTGATCGGCACGGTGGCGGCGCTGGCGACCGTGATGCGCTGCGAGAAGCCGAGCAGCGCGTCGCTGCGCTGTTCGAAGCGTTCGCGCTCGTAACGCTCGCCGGCGAAGACGCGGATCACCTGGTGCCCGCGCGCCGCTTCCTCGACCACCTGGGTCATTTCGACGGTGACGCGCTGGTTGTCGCGGCTCAGGCGGCGCATGCGCTTGGCCGTGGTGCGCACGATGGCGGCGGTGACCGGCAAGACCACCAGGGCGATCAGGGTCAGCTTCCAGTTGGTCCACATCAGCATCGCCAGCAAGCCGACGATAACGAGCGAGTCGCGCACGTAGGCGACGAACACGGAGTTGATCATGTCGACCACCTGGCGCACGTCGGCGATGACGACGTTGATGATCTTGCCGGTCGATTCTTCGTGAAAGCGCGCCACGGGCAGGCGCAGCAAGCGGTCGAACACCATGCGCCGCAGGTCGTTGAGGATGCGGCTGATCACCCAGTTGTTCAGGTAAGCGGTGGAAAAGGTGAAGATGCCGCGCCCGACGAAAATCGTCAGCAGCACCAGCGGCACCAGCCACAGGGAAAAGGGGACCCGGTGCGGGCCGAAGCCCTTGTCGATCAGCAGTTGCATCGCGTAGCCGAGCGACGGCTCGGTGACGGCGGTGCCGGCCATGGCCAGCAAGGACATCAGCGCGCGCGCGCGGTAAGGCTTGACGATAGCCAGCAGGCGCCGGACTATGACACTATTTTCCATCGTTTTCTTTCGCGTTCAGGCTACAAGCCATGTGCGGTTGCGGCATGCCGCCAGCGCAAGGCGCGGCCGGTACCGGAGGCTCGACATTCTCGCACAGGCGGTCCGGGTGCGGCCACAACAACATCGCGCGGACGCCGTAGCGGACGCCGTAGCGGACGCCGTAGCGGACGCCGTACATACAAACACGGCGCCGCGCCAGCCGCCGTGCATCGACGGTACTGTAAAATGGCGAACAAATTTCAGGGGGTGGGCGCCGCAAGGCGCTTGCCCCCGGTATCGCCACGCTCCCGGCGCGGCATGCACGACCCAGGTCGCTTTACAAGGCTATTGCTACAATGCAAGATTCTCCAGAGTTTCCGATTTCCCGCCTCGAACGCGCGGTCCAGTACCTGCTTCTGCTGGCGCTGTTTTGCGTGCCGTTCTCCACCTGGCTGACCAATGTCTTCGCCGGCATCTGCGTGCTGTGCTTCGCCGGGGCGCTGGCTAGCAGCGCCCCGTTGCGGGCCGCCGTGCGCACGCCGCCGGCGCTGCTGGCCCTGGGTTTGCTGGCGCTGCTGGTGCTCGGCGCGAGCTGGTCGATCGGCCAGCACGGCGACATCGTCTCGGCGCTGAAAAAATATTCGCGCCTGCTGGTGCTGCCGGTCGCGGTGGCCACCAGCATACGCGACCGCACCATGGCGGCGCGCGCGCTGGCCGCCTTCCTCGGCGGCGCCGCGGTGCTGGCCACCTCGAACTACCTGGTCTGGCACAACCTGATGCCCAGCTCCAGCCTTGGCTGGTGGCGCATCGGCGACGCCAAGGATGCGTTCTCGTTCAAGAATCACATCACGATCGGCATCCTGCTCAGTTTCGCCACCGTGGTCAGCGTGCTCGGGGCGTCCTATGTGCAAGGCGCGCGGGCGCGCGTGGCGTGCCTGGTGGCCGGGGTGCTGTTCAGCGTGCCGATCATCTTCCTGAACCAGGGCCGAACCGGTTACGTCGCCCTGTTCGTGGGCATGGTGGTGCTGTTCCTGCTGCGCGTGCGCTTCACGGTGCTGCGCACGATTTTCGGGGTGGGCGCCATCATGCTGCTGTTCGTCGGCTTTTACGCCATCTCGAACAACTTCAAGGCGCGCACCGATGACCTGATCACCGAGGTGCGCACCGACCAGAAACGCTCGCCCAACGGCCTGCGCATGAGTTACCTGCGCTCCGGCCTCGGAGTCGTCGCCGCCCATCCGCTCCTGGGCCTGGGCACCGGCTCGTTCGCCGAAGTGTATGCGCCGATCGCACGGCGCGACTGGCCGGAAGACAAGCTGGCCGAAACGCGCCACCAGCCGCACAGCGAATTCCTGCTGATCGCCGCCCAGCTTGGCCTGACCGGACTGCTGCTGTATTTCGCCATGCTGGGCAGCCTGCTGCGCCCTGCCCTGGCCGCGCGCTCCTTCCATGCCGATGCGCTGGTGCTGCTGTGGACGATCTACGTGGTCAGTTCCTCGTTCAACAGCCTGTTGTGGGATGTGACGGAAGCGTACTGGTTCCTGCTGCTGGCCGGTTCCCTGTATGTGAGCGCCCGCTTTTCGCGGCAAGCCGCCCAGAGCCCGGCCCAGGGGACATGAGCATGCGGCCGGATGCGCTCATTTCCGTCATCGTCGCCACCTACAACCGGCCGGATGCGCTCGAAGCGGTGATCGAAGCCTGCTTCGCGCAGAGCGACCGCCATTTCGAGATCATCATCGCCGACGATGGCTCGGGCGAGCCGACCCAGGCCTGCATCGCGCGCCTGCAACAGCGCGCGCCGGTGCCGCTGCGCCACGCGTGGCAGCCGGACCAGGGCTTTCGCCTGGCGATGGCGCGCAACCAGGGCATCCTGGCCTCGCACGGCGAATACATTGTGCTGCTCGACGGCGACTGCATTCCCCAGCGCGATTTCATTGCGCGCCACCGCGCGCTGGCGCAACCGGGTTTCATGGTCACCGGCAGCCGCATCCTGCTCGATGAAGCGTTCACCCAGCGCGTGCTGGCCGAGCGGCGCGACCTGCACGCGCTCGGGCTGGGCGAGAAGCTGGCGCTGCGCGCGCGCGGCCATATCAACAAGGTGCTGCAGCTGCTGTTCAAATTGCCGGACCTGGGCCGGGCGCAGAAGCGCTTTACCTGGCGCCGCATCAAGGGCTGCAACATGGCGGCCTGGCGCGCCGATATCGAGGCGGTCAACGGCTTTGACGAGAGCTTCGAGGGTTGGGGCCACGAAGATGCCGACTTCGTGGTGCGCCTGTTTAACGCCGGGGTCCAGCGCAAGGATGGCGCTTTTGCCACGGAAGTGTTTCATCTCTGGCACCGCGAGAATGCGCGCGACGAAGCGTCGAGCAACCGCGCGCTGGTGCGCCGGCGCGCCGACGAGCGCACCGTGCGCGCCGCGCGCGGGCTGGCCTGAAGCCGGATCGCCCCGGCGGCGCGCAATAGGCTGGACTGGCCGTGGCGGGCACGTATAATACATACATACCGAACGACGCTTTACCGGGAATCCATCGTGTTACGCCCTACCACCATTTCACTGATCGTCAGCACCTACAACCGGCCCGACGCGCTGGAAGCGGTGCTGCGCGCCTGCCTGGCGCAGGATGACGACGATTATGAAATCATCGTCACCGACGACGGTTCGGCCGACACGACGCGCCAGTGCATCGAGCGCATCGCGGCCGGCACCCGGCGCCGCCTGATCCATGTGTGGCAGCCGGACGATGGTTTCCGCCTGTCGCGCGCGCGCAACCAGGGCGTGCTGGCCGCGCGCGGCGATTACGTGGTGTTCCTCGACGGCGACTGCGTGCCGCGCAAGGATTTCATCTCGAGCCACCGGCGCCTGGCGCAGCCGGGCTGCATGATCACCGGCAGCCGCGTGCTGCTGTGTCCCGACTTCACCCGCGCCACCCTGGCCGAGCGGCGCGACCTGCAGGCGGTGGGGCTGGACTCGTGGTGGCGTGCCTGGCGCGCCGGGAACATCCAGAAAATCCTGCAACTGGCGATCCGCCTGCCGGACCTGGGACGGGTGCGCAACGGCTTTACGATGCGCCGCATCAAGGGATGCAACATGAGCGCCTGGCGCAGCGACATCGAGCGCGTGAACGGCTTCGACGAATCGTTCTGCGGCTGGGGCCATGAGGATGCCGACTTCGTGGTGCGCCTGTTTAACGCCGGCGTGCGGCGCAAGGATGGCGCTTTCGCGACCGAGGTGTTCCACCTGTGGCACAAGGAGCGCGAACGCGACCAGGCCGCCCATCACGACCGGCTGGTGCACGAGAGCCAGGTCAACAAAGTCATTCGCGCGCCGGTCGGGCTGACGCGCTAGAACGCTCGCCCATGATCCCGCACGCCCCGGCGCGCCAGCCGCTGCTGAGCATCATCGTCCCCGCCTACAATGTGCAGCATTACATCGGGCAGTGCCTCGATTCGGTGCTGGACCAGATGGGCGCCGGCCATGAACTGATCATCATCGATGACGGCTCGTCCGACGCCACCCTGGCGCGCATCCGCGCGCAGCTGGCCGCGCGTCCCGGGGTCGCCTCGCAGGTGCTGGCGCAGGATAACCAGGGCATCGCGGTGGCGCGCAATAACGGCCTGGCCGCCGCGCGCGGCGAGTACATCGTCTTCGTCGACAGCGACGACCGGCTGCTGGCCGGTTCGCTGGCGGCGCTCGAACAAGCCATCGCCGCACACCATCCGGACGTCATCGCCTGCGACTTCCGGGTGTGGTTTCCGGACCAGGAAGCCAAGTCGAACCGGGTCAGCATGCGCTATCCGCCCGGGCTGCTGCGCGACCAGGCCACCATCCTCAATACCTTCTTTGCCGACCGCCAGATGTACGTGTGGGCCAATGTCTTCAGGCGCGCCATCTACCAGCAGCTGGAGATGCCTGTGTTTCCGCCCGGCCGCGTGTTCGAGGACATGTCGACCCTGCCGCGGCTACTCAGCCAGTGCGCCAGCCTGGTGTACCTGCCGCATGCAATCATCGATTACCGCCAGCATGCGGCCAGCATCACCAAGCTCATTTCGGAAAAGTGGTGCATGGACCTGGCGGCCGCGCTGTCGGTGGCGCGCAAGCATCTGGACCTGCGCGGGGTGGACGAATCGGTGAAGACGCACTTCGATATCGCGGCCGCGCATTTGTATATCGGCGTGGTCAAGGATTCGTACGAGCTGCCGCGCGCGGTCGGACGCCGCGTGCGCGCGCGCATCAAGCCGATCTTCGTCGAGAGCCTGTACGGCCATTGCGCCAGCATGCTGGCGGCGGTGCAGGGGGCGCAGACCGTCTCGTACGACAGGACCCATGACGCGCGCACCATCCGCCAGGTGGAACGCGCGCTGGCGGGCAGCCTGGTGTTCCGGGTGCGGCAAACGGCCAGCCGCAAGATCAAGCTGTGGAGGCGGCTGCGCCGCCACCGCAAGCTGTTGCTGGGGGCTTAGCTCAGTTAGCTCAGTTAGTATTCCACCGCGACTTCGCGCGCGCCCAGCACCTGTTCCAGGGCCAGGGTCAGCGCGTCCGAGGGCGCCACCCGCCAGTCGTCGCCGAACTGCAAGGTGCAATCGACGCCCTGCGGCTTGACCCGCATCGCCACCGGCAGGCCGCTCATGGCGCGGTGCGGCTGCAGCACCTCGGCGATCTTCGAGGACGCCACCCGCGACGGCAGGTACAGCCCGAGCTGGCGCCCGTACTGCACGCGCGCCGACGTCAGGTCGAACACCTTCTCGGCCGTGATGCGCAGGCCGCCGTTGAAGCGGTCTTCCGACACCTTGCCCACCACCGCCAGGAATTCGTCTTCCTTGAAGATGTTCTTGTTCGACTCGACCACTTCGCTGTACACCGTCACTTCGACCGTGCCGCTCTTGTCGTCGAGCGAGACGATCAGGATCTTGCCGCGCTGGGTCATCTGGGTGCGCACGCCGGTGATCACGCCGCACATCATGCGCGGCTCGCGCGACGGTTCCAGGTCGGTCAGCTTGGTGCGCGCGAAGCGGCGCGCCTCGGTCGCGAACGAATCGAACATATGGCCCGACAAATAGAAGCCGAGCGCGGTCTTTTCCTCGGACAGCTTCTGGCGGTCGGTCCACGGGGTCGCCTTCACGTACTCGGGCGGCGCCACCAGGTCGCTGTCGTCGCCGCCGAACAGGCTGACCTGGTTGACCGAGGCCGAGGCCTGGTCGGCCACTTCGACCGCGAACGGCACCGACGCCAGCAGGATCGCGCGGTCGACCTTGAAGCAGTCGAAGGCGCCGCTGCGGATCAGGGACTCGATGGTGCGGCGGTTGATCTGCTTGCGGTCTACCCGCTTGCAGAAATCGAACAGGTCGGTGAACGGCCCGCCGCTGGTGCGCGCGGCGATGATCGCTTCGATGGCCGACTGGCCCGAGCCCTTGACCGCGCCCAGGCCGTAGCGGATGTTGGTCACTCTCTTGCCGGTGACGGACGGCGGCGGGCCTTCCGGCATGAAGCGGTAGTCGGAATGGTTGATATCGGGCGGCAGCAAGGTGAGGCCGCACACGTCCAGCGAATCCTCGACCAGGATCTTGATCTTGTCGGTGTCGTCCATCGCCAAAGACAAGTTGGCCGCCATGAAGGCGGCGGTGTGATGCGCCTTGAGATAGGCGGTATGGTAGGACAGCAGCGCGTAGGCGGCGGCGTGCGACTTGTTAAAGCCGTAGCCCGCGAATTTTTCCATCAGGTCGAAAATCTCGTCGGCCTTTTCGGCCGTCAAGCCATCCTTGGCGGCGCCGGCGCGGAAAATCTCGCGGTGCTCGGCCATCTCTTCGGCCTTCTTTTTACCCATCGCGCGGCGCAGCATGTCGGCGCCGCCGAGCGAATAGCCGCCGACGATCTGCGCCATCTGCATCACCTGCTCCTGATACACCATGATGCCGTAGGTTTCGGACAAAATCGATTCGGTGCGCGGATCGGGGTAATCGAAACGTTCGCCGTGCTTGCGCTTGCAGAAGTCGGGAATCAGGTCCATCGGGCCCGGACGGTACAGCGCGACGAGGGCGATGATGTCCTCGAAACGGTCGGGGCGCGCGTCCTTGAGCATGCCCTGCATGCCGCGCGACTCCAGCTGGAACACCGCGACCGTCTTGGCCTTGGTCAGCAACTCGTAGGAAGCCTTGTCGTTGAGCGGCAGCTTCTCCAACGCGAAGTCGGCGTTGGCCGCCGGGTCGAGCTGCTTGATGTAGCGCACCGCGCGGTCGAGAATGGTGAGCGTGGTCAGGCCCAAAAAGTCGAACTTGACCAGGCCCACGGCCTCCACGTCATCCTTGTCGTACTGCGAGACCACGCCCGAGTCGCCGCCCTGGGTGTACAGCGGGCAGAAGTCGGTCAGCTTGCCCGGGGCGATCAGCACCCCGCCGGCGTGCATGCCAATGTTGCGGGCGATGCCTTCGACCTGCTGCGCCAGCGCCAGCAGCTGCTTGACCTCGTCCTCGTTCTCCAGACGCTCCTTGAGCATCGGTTCTTCTTCGATGGCGTCGGCGATGGTCACAGGCTTACCCGGCTTGAACGGGATCAGCTTGGAGATGCCGTCGCAAAAATTGTAGCCGAAATCGAGCACGCGGCCGACGTCGCGGATCGCGCCCTTGGCCGCCATGGTACCGAAGGTGGCGATCTGCGAGACCGCTTCCTTGCCGTACAAATCCTTCACGTGCTGGATGACCCTGTCGCGCCCTTCCTGGCAAAAGTCGATGTCGAAGTCGGGCATCGAAACGCGTTCGGGATTGAGGAAGCGCTCGAACAGCAGGTTGTATTGCAGGGGATCGAGATCGGTGATCAGGAGCGAATACGCGACCAGGGAACCGGCGCCCGAACCGCGGCCCGGGCCGACCGGCACGCCGTTTTCCTTGGCCCACTTGATGAATTCGGCCACGATCAGGAAGTAGCCGGGGAACTTCATGTTGCAGATGGTATCGGTCTCGAATTTCAGGCGCGCGTCGTAGCGCGGGCGCGCCGCTTCGCGCTTGACCGGGTCCGGATACAGATGGATCAGGCGCTGCTCCAGGCCGGCCTGGGATTCGGCGACCAGGAATTCATCGATGCTCATGCCGGGCGGGGTCGGGAAGTCCGGCAGCTGCGGCTTGCCCAGGGTGAGCACGACGTTGCAGCGCTTGGCGATTTCGACCGAGTTGGCCAGCGCGGCCGGCATGTCGGCGAACAGCTCGGCCATCTCGGCCTGCGACTTGAAGCGCATTTCTTCGTTGAAGCGCTTGACCCGCTTGGCGTTGGCCAGCATTTCGCCTTCGGCGATGCAGGTGCGCGCTTCGTGGGCGACGAATTCCTCGGCCGACAGGAACTGGACCGGATGGGTGGCGACCACCGGCAAGCCCAGTTTGGCGGCCAGCGCGACGGCATGGCGCACCTGGGCTTCCTGGTTGGGCTGGCCGGCGCGCTGCACTTCGATGTAGAAATGGCCGGGGAAGACCGCGGCCCAGCGCTGGGCGCAGCGCTCGGCCAGCGCCAGGTTGCCGTTTTCGATGGCGGTGCCGACGTCGCCGAAGTGGGCGCCGGAGAGCACGATGAGGCCATTGGCCTGGTTTTCGCCGGGCGACAGGGACGATTCGCTGGCGGCGAGCGCATCGAGCCACTCGGGACGGATTTCGGCGCGGCCCTTGTGCTGGTTGCTCAGCCAGGCCTTGGACAGCAGTTCGCACAGCTGCAGGTAGCCCATGCGGTTCTTGGCCAGCAGCAGCAGGCGCGAGGGCTTGTCGCGGTTGTCATCGTTGCTGATCCAGGCGTCCACGCCGATGACCGGCTTGATGCCCTTGCCGCGCGCCGATTTGTAGAACTTGACCATGCCGAACAGATTGGCCAGGTCGGTGATGGCCAGCGCCGGCTGCTTGTCCTTGGCGGCGGCGGCGACAATGTCGTCGATGCGCACCAGGCCGTCGACGATGGAGTATTCGGAGTGCACACGCAGGTGAACGAAAGCCGGTGCGGCCGGCTTGGCTGGCGCGGCGAGCGTGGCGCTCCCGGCTTCGATGACATCCATACTCATTGTGTGTTTCGCCTGCTGTGCAAAGAGTGCTATTTTACCGCGTCGGCGCAGTCGCGCCCATGTCGGCTCCCATCCCGGCGCAGCGCCCAGGGCGCTTGCGGCGCTCGCCGGCGCCATCCTGGCCGGGAATGGCAGCGCCCGGGCCGCGTGGCCAAGCGCCGACACACTTGCACAAAAGAAACTACCAGCCCATCATACCTCGCAAAAGGTGGAGCGTTGCTGCACGCCGATGGACTCGCCCGTGTTCGGATCGAGGGACACGGGGGACTCAACGGCGCTGCCCGGCTGGCCGCTCAGCAGGGTGGCGACGCTGCCCTGGCTCAAGGCACCGCGAAAGATGCAAAAGTCGGCGATCTTGCCGTTAAAGTAAGGATCGCTCTCGTACTGCGAGCGGCCGATCCAGTTCTGGCTGGTGGCGCCCAGCCTGAATGGCGCGTGCCGGATATCCGGATTGCTGCCGACCGGGGCGCCGTTGACATACAGGGTGCCGGTCCTGCCGGACAAGGTCACCGCCACGTGCACCCATTGCCCGGTGGGCAGGGCCGCCGTGCCTGAGATGGTTTGTTCGCCGATGCCGTGGTTGGTGGTAACGGCAAAGCGCATCAGACCGTCGTTGGCGCATGGGGTGAGCATCATGTAATGCATCGTTCCCAGGCCGAAGTCGAACACCCGCGCCCAGTTGCGCCCGCCGTCCCAGTAGACCCAGGCCGCGATGGTGAAATCGGACAGGTCGGCCAGCGCATCCTGCGGCAGGCTGAGATAGTCGTCGACGCCGTCGAAGGCCAGGGCCCTGGCGCCGCTGCGCCCGGCAACCCAGGCCGGTCCGTTGACCAGGCTGGCGTTGCGGCCGTTGCCGCTGCTGTCGGTCGCCGTGGTGCCCGTTGTCTGGTTCATGGGGAGGCGGGTATGCGCGTGCACCCCGGCATAGCCCTTCGCTTCGCCCGAGGCGGCGCTCTCGCCGGCCGGGCCCTGGGCCGTCACGACATAGTAGTAGACGCCGCTGGCCAGCTCGCTGTCGGTGTAGCTGAGCAGATCGGTGATGCCGCTCTTGACCGTCGTGTACGGGCCGCCGCGCACGGTGGCGCGCTTGACCGTGTAGCTGGACGCGCCGGCACTGCCCCACCACGACAGGACCATCTGGCGCCCGCTCCAAATGGCGCTCAGTCCGCTTGGCGCGGCGCCCGGCTTGACCGGATCGCGGCTGAAGGTCAGGGTGCCGAAACCGAGCTGGTCGCCATTGTTGCCGTCGCCTTCCGGGCCGAGCAGTTTTGCCATCATGGCGGTATAGGGCGCGGCCAGGCCCTTGCGGTTGACGTAGTGGTTGTGGATCAGTTCCCACACCGGACGATGGTGGCCCTGCGCCCCCAGCGCCAGGCTGGCCGTGAAGTAGTGGCTGTTCCTGTAGCTCGCGAAGGGCACGCCATAAAAGGCGCCCGTGGCATCCTGCAGATTCGATTTGGCCACATATTCGGCGCCGGCCAGGAAGCGGTTGTTGTCGTAGCCATACAGGTCGTCGCCCTGGTTCCAGGCCATTTCGCAGAACACGCTGGCCAGGCCGATGCCCAGGGTGCAATGGCCCTGGTCCCTTCCGCTTTCCTGCCATTGTCCGAGGTAGCCTGGATGAAGGTAGTAGACGGCCTGGCTGCTGGCGCCGTTTTCGGTTCCGCTCTTGTAGTAGCCGAGCGCTTCGTCGTAGATGTCCGGGCGGTCGCACAGCACGCCGATGGCCAGCATCGACGCCAGGTTGCACTGATCCCAGTTGGCCCAGTAGTTGGTGATCTTGGCGCCGTTGTGATTGACCAGGAAGCGGTGGTTCGCCTCATAGAAGACGTTGAGCATCAAGGCCTGGAAGCGGGCCAGGTCGGGCGCCGCCCAGCCCGGATAAGTGCGCATGATCTCGGCGGCGTTGGCCCACTGGTAGCCATAGATGCCGGCGGCCAGGGCCGCGTTGGTGTCGCCATTGATGGCCGTCATGGTGGACGACCAGGCGTTCAGGAAGACCACCGCCAGGTCGGCGTAGTCCTTGTTGCCGGTGACCTTCCAGCGCAGCGCCAGCTGGTAGGTGCGGGCGATGTCGATGTACATCTGGGCAAAGTTCTCTCCGGGACCGCCGCGGATCACCGTCTGCAGCGCACGCGGCCTGGCGCCGAGCTGGGCGCGGCCATTCGACGTGAGCCTGGCGAAGCCGCTGGCCCAGGGCTGGGCGTTTTCCGCGACCTTGGTACGCATGCGTGTGAAATCGTCTTGCGTGTGCAGCAAGCCCGGATGGACGAAGCGGCGGGCACCGACGGCCGCCTGCTGGCCCGTCATGCTGCCCATCGCCGCGGCGCTCGCCGCAGGCAGGGGCGGATCGACTTTGTCGCCGCCACCGCAACCGGCCAGTCCGAGCGGGCCGAGGGTGGCAAGCCCGACGCCGCTTGCGCAAACCGACCTGCGTTTCAGGGAGAATTTCTGCTCATCATTGGTTGGCATCGGGTTCCTTCAAAAAATAAGTCGGGGGACGCCGGGTTCGGCGAGGATGGCGCTGTCCTCAGCGCGCGCAGTAGGTGCTCACTTGCTGCGCGCCCGTGGCCGATTGCGGCTCACCAGCACCCGCATTGCCCAGCTGGCCATGCATCAGGGCGGCCACCCCGCTCGCATCGAGCGCACCGCGATAGATGCAAAAATCGGCGATCTGACCATGAAAGTAAGGATCGCCTGCGTACTGCGAGCGGCCGATCCAGTTGCGGCCGGTGCTGCCCAGCCTGAACGGCGCGTGCCGGATGTCCGGATTGCTGCCGGCCGCGGCACCGTTGACATACAGGGTGCCGGTGCTGCCGGCCAGGGTCAGCGCCACGTGCACCCATTGTCCGGCCGGCAGGGCGACCGTGCCCGCGACGGCTTGTTCGCCGACCCCGTGGTTGGTGGTGACGGCAAAGCGCGGCAGGCCGTCCGCGCCGCAAGGGGAGAGCATCATGTAATGCATCGAGCCCGAGCCGAAATCGAATATGCGCGCCCAGTTGCGCCCGCCGTTCCAGTAGACCCAGGCCCCGATGGTGAAATCGGACAGGTCGGCCAGCGCATCCTGCGGCAGGCTGAGGTAGTCGTCGACGCCGTCGAAGGCCAGAGCCCTGGCGCCGTTGCGCCCGGCAACCCAGGCCGGTCCGTTGACCAGGCTGGCGTTGCGGCCGTTGCCGCTGCTGTCGGTCGCCGTGGTGCCCGTTGTCTGGTTCAGGGAGAGGCGGGTGTGCGGATGCACGCCAGCATAGCCGGTCGCTTCGCCCGAGGCGGCGCTCTCGCCGGCCGGGCCCTGGGCTGCCACGACGTAATAGTAGACGCCGGTGGCGAGGTCGCTGTCGGTGTAGCTCAGCAGATCGATGATGCCGCTCTGGATCGTGGTGTACGGGCCGCCGCGCACGCTGGCGCGCTTGACCGTGTAGCTGGCAGCGCCCGCGCTGCCCCACCACGACAGGACGATCTGGCCGCCGCTCCCGATGGCGTTCAATCCGCTCGGCGCGGCACCCGGCTTGACCGGATCGCGGCTGAAGGTCAGGGTGCCGAAACCGAGCTGGTCGCCATTGCCGGCGTCGCCTTCCGGCCCGATCTGTTGCGTCTGCAGGGCGCAATACGGCGCGGCCAGGCCCTTGCGGTTGACGTAATGGTGATGCACCAGTTCCCAGACCGGGCGCCGGTGGCCCTGGCCGCCGCTGGCGAAGACAGGAACATCGTTGCGCAGGTTCCGGTAGGTCGCGAAAGGGACGTTGTAGAAGGCGCCCGCGGCATCTTTCAGATTCGATTTGGCGACATATTCAGCACCGGCCAGGAAGCGGTTGTTATCGTAGCCATACATGTCGTCGCCCTGGTTCCAGGCCATTTCGCAGAATACGCCGGCCAGGCCGATGCCCAGGGTGCTATGGCCCTGGTCCCTTGCGCTTTCCTGCCATTGTCCGAGGTGGCCAGGATGCAGGTAGTAGACGGCCTGGCTGCTGGCGCCGTTGCCCGGTCCGGCCTTGTAGTAAACCATCGCCTCGTCATAGATGTCGGCGCGCTCGCACAGCACGCCGATGGCCAGCATCGAGGCCAGGCTGCACAAGTCCCAGTTGGCCCAGTGGTGGGTGACATGGGAGCCGTTGTGGGTGGCCAGGAACTCGTGGTTCAGCGGATAGAAGAGCGTGAGCATCATCGTCTGGAAGCGGGCCAGGTCGGGCGCCGCCCAGCCGCTGTAGGTGCGCATGATTTCGGCGGCGTTGGCCCACTGGTAGCCATAGATGCCGGCAGCGAGGAAGCGGTCGCCATTGCCGGTCAGGGTGGTCATGGTGGACGACCAGGCGTTCAGGAAGGCCAGTGCCTGGTCGGCGTAGGCCTTGTCGCCGGAAACCTTCCAGCGCAGCGCCAGCTGGTAGGCGCGGGCGATGTCAGTATACATCTGGCGGAAATTTTCGCCGTCGCCGCCGCGGATCACCGTTTGCAGCGGACTCGGCATCACGCCAAGCTGGGAACGTCCGCTCGCGAGCAGCGCGCGCCAGCCGCTGGCCCAGGGCTCGGCGCCTTGCGCGACCTTGATGCGCATCCGCTCGAAGTCGGCGGCCGTGTGCAGCAGGCCGGGGTGGACAAAGCGGCTCGTGGCGCCGGCAATCGCGGCCGATTGCTTCGCTTCGCTCGCGCTGGTGCGTTCCGGGCTGGCGGCACGGTCCGCGCCACCGCCGCATGCGGTCAGGCTCAGCGGGCCAAGGGCGGCCACGCCGAGCGCACTGGCGCAAAATCTCCGCCGTTTTGGAAGAAATCTCTCTTTACTGTCAGACATGGAACTCTCTCGATGCGCACGCAGCTGACAGGAATGATCAGAAGGGCAATTGATTTTAAGTCAAACACCGTAACCAAAATGGCAATGCTCGGCAACAACTTATTGAGAAAAAGCATCTTTTGTTGGACCGGCATGGCGGCGCCTTGCCTGTTTTTTGGGCATGTGCTGGAAGCCGGCAAGCGATAGCACGTATAATGTCGGCTTTCCCGTTTCCCGATCCTCGACCGATCCTTCTCCCATGCAAGCTAATACTGCTTTACAAGCTGAAGCGCATGCCGCCATCGCCGCAGCTGCCGCCCACGTCAATATCGCCGCCTACAAATTTGTCACCTTCGACAATATTGAGGACATGCGTCCCCTGTACCAGGACATCTGCAAGCGCCTGGCGCTCAAGGGGACGGTCCTGCTGACACCGGAAGGCATCAATATGTTCCTGTCCGGCCCGCGCTCGCACATCGACGAGTATCTGGCCTGGGTACGCCAGGATGCGCGCTTTGCCGATATCGAGGTCAAGGAAAGCTATTCCGAGGAACAGTCGCACAAGCGCATGCTGGTGAAGATCAAGAAAGAAATCATCACCATGCGCATGCCGCTGATCCAGCCGGAAAAAGGCCGCGCACCCTTCGTCCGTCCCGCCACGCTCAAGCGCTGGCTCGACCAGGGGGTCGACGACGAGGGCCGTCCGGTGGTGATGATGGAAACGAGGAATGCCTTCGAGGTCGATGTCGGCACCTTCGAAAACACGCTCGATTACCGGATCGACAAGTTCAGCGAGTTTCCCGAGGTCGTGGCGCAGCACCGCGAAGAGCTCGAAGGCAAGACCGTGGTCACCTTCTGCACCGGCGGTATCCGCTGCGAAAAGGCGGCGATCCACATGAAAAATATCGGTTACGAGAGCGTGTACCAGCTCGACGGCGGGATCCTCAAGTATTTCGAGGAAGTCGGCGGCGCCCACTACAAGGGCGACTGCTTCGTGTTCGATTACCGCACCGCGCTCAATCCCCAGCTCGAAGCGAGCGTGACGACCGTGCAATGCTTCGCCTGCCGCGCCGTGGTCACGCCGCGCGACCAGCTCTCGCCGCTGTACGTGTACGAAAAATCCTGCCCGCATTGCCATCCGGAGCGCGCCAGTACGCCGGCGGACGCGGCGTAACAAGGCGGCGTCCTACCAGGGTGGGCGCCCGCCCACCCTGCCCCGTCAAACGCGGCCGTAGTTATCCTCGAAGCGGACGATATCGTCCTCGCCCAGGTAGTCGCCGCTCTGCACTTCAATCATCACCAGGTCGAGCACGCCCGGATTTTCCAGGCGGTGCTTGTGGCCGGCCGGAATATAGGTCGATTCGTTGGTGGAGACGAACAGTTCGCGCTCGCCGTTGACCACCTTGGCCATGCCGCTGACCACGATCCAGTGCTCGCTGCGGTGGTGGTGCATCTGCAGGCTCAGGCTGGCGCCCGGCTTGACTTCGATGCGCTTGATCTTGAAGCGGGTACTGTCTTCCAGCACGGTGTAGGTGCCCCATGGACGGTGCACGGTGCGGTGCAGCTTGTGCACGTCGTGCCCGTCGGATTTGAGACTCGCGTACAGGTGCTTGACGTCCTGCACCCGGCTGCGGTCGGCCACCAGCAGCGCGTCCGGGGTGTCGACGATGATCAGGTTCGACACGCCGACCGCGCCCACCAGGCGCTCGCCGCTCTGGATGAAGCAATCGTTGACGTCGTGCAGGCGCACCTCGCCATCGATGCGGTTGCCGTCCGCATCAGGCGCGATCAGTTCGCCCAGCGCATTCCAGGAACCGATATCGCTCCAGCCGATATTGCACGGCACGACAGACACCCTGGCCGATTTTTCCATCACCGCGTAATCGATCGAATCGTCGGCGACCTGCCCGAAGGCGGCAGCGTCCAGTTCGCACTGGGTAAAATTCTTGCCGGTCGCGCTGCGCGAGGCGGCCAGGCAAGCGCGGGTGGCGGCCAGGATCTGCGGGCAGTGCAATTCCATCTCGGCGATCATGCTGCCGGCGGTGAAGCAAAACATGCCCGAATTCCACAGGTAGCGGCCGCTGGCCAGGTACTCGCGGGCTTTGTCCAGGCTCGGCTTTTCGACGAAGCGCAACACGCTCGTGCCCTCCGCCTCGATGTAGCCGAAACCGGTCTCGGGCGAATGCGGTTCGATGCCGAAGGTGACCAGGCGGCCGGCCTGGGCCAGCGGAATGGCCTGGGCCACGGCGGCCGCAAAGGCGGCCTGGTCGGAAATCAAATGGTCGGCGGCCAGCACCAGCATCAGGGCGTCGGGACCATGGGTGGCCGCCACGTGCAGGGCGGCGGCGGCGATCGCGGGCGCGGTGTTGCGGCCGAACGGTTCCAGGATATAGCTGTTGGCCAGGTCCTGACGGCCGGCGGCGACGGCGCGGTAATCATCCTCGGTCTTGAAAAACAGTTCGCGGTTGGTGACGGTGAGCACCTCGGCCACCTCGGGCAAGGCGGCGCCGCGCAGCCAGGCTTTTTGCAGCAGGCTGTGGCCGTCGGCGAGACGGATGAACGGTTTGGGGTGCAGTTCGCGCGATACGGGCCACAGGCGCGAGCCGGCACCGCCGCATAAAATGGTAGGGATGAGTTTCAACTGCTGGTCCTTTAGTGCATGCATGCCGGGTTGCCCGGCGATTGATGTGACAACGCAAATAACGTTGCGCATTCTACATCAATGAATGCACCGAAGGAATCACAACCATGCCCGCAGCGCCAGGACGGCGCCGCGGGCATGGCCGGTGGGTCTTATTGCGCGGTTTTCGGCAGCAAGTCTTTCAGCACGGTCTTGTAGGTGCCGCGTGCGGTTTCGCAGATGGCGAGCTGGGCGTTCAGGCGCGCGATTTCCGATTCCACGTAACGCAGGTTGGTCACTTGCTGCTGCGCTTCAGGGCTCAGGTCCGACACTTTGTAGCTCATGCCGCCGGTGGTGATTTCAAGTTCGTTGGTGCTCATGTTTCCTCTTGTGATAGAAGCGCCGGCGCCATAGGGCCGCCGGCTGGGGGTTGATCAGCGGAAGTAGGATGCGGTGCGGGTCACATCGCTCGCGTCCAGGGTTCCCGCGGCTGCGCGCAAGCGCAACGACGCCATCATATAGTTATATCGCGCTTGCGCAAGGTCGCGCTTGGCCGTAAACAGCTGTTGCTGGGCATTGAGCAAGTCGAGATTGATGCGCACCCCGCCTTTGATGCTCTGCTCGGTCGCCTTGATCAGCAGATTGCTCGACTCCACCGCACGGTTCAAGGCGTTGACCTTGGCAATACTGCTCTGGACCGCGGAGAATTGCTTGCTCACTTCGATCAAGGTCTTGTCGGTCTTCGCTTGCAGGTCGGCGCGGCTGCGTTCCAGGCCCGCGACAGCCTGGCGCGAGGTCGCGTTGACCGAGCCGCCCGAGTACAGCGGCACGTTGAGCTGGATGCCGAGCGAACGCACGGTCGAATCCTGGTTATAGGTATTGATCGTCTCCGACGAATTCTTGCTGTAGCTGGCAACGAAGTCCAGGCGCGGCGCATGGCCGGCGCGCGCTTTCAGGATTTCCTGCTTGGCCACTTCGAGCGCCGTGGTCTGGGCCTGGAGTTCCGGATTTTCCTTGAGCGCGATGGCTTTCCACTCTTCCAGGCGGCTTGGCGCGAGCGGCAGCATGCGGAAGGTGTCGTTCAGGCCGACCAGGGTACCCGGGTCGCCGCCGATGATGCCGGCCAGGGTATTGCGCGTGGTCCTCTGGCCATCCATCGCTTCGATCAGGTTCGCTTCCGACAGTTCCAGGCGCGCCTGCACTTCGAGCACGTCGGTGCGCGTGCCTTCGCCGTGCTTGAGCAGGCGCTGGTTGACCGCGCTTTGCTCGAGGTAGGCGTCGCGCTGGGCGGTGTTGAGCGCCACCTGCTCGTCCGCGAACAGGGCGTCGAAATAGGCGCTCATGACGCGGATCAGCACTTCCTGGCCGCGCACGCTGAACACCTGGTCGCTCAGCAGGGCCTGCGCATTGCCCTGCTTGTAGCGCGCGTACGCATCCACATTGAACAGGGTCTGACGCAGCTGGATGGTGGAGACCCGGCTGATGTATTGAGGGTGGGTCAGCGCGACCGGGGTTTCGATATCGGCCCGGTTCTTGCTGGCGTTGTAGTTGGCCTGCACGTTCGGCAGCAGGCCGGCCCGCCCCAGGATCGCGTTTTCCTTGCCGCTCTGGTTTTCATAGAAAGCCGAACGGTAAGTGGGATCGTTCTGCAGCGCCTGCTCGTAAGCCTGCTGCAGATTGATGGCGGACGCGCTGGCGCTGGCCAGCAGCAAGGCGCAAGCGGCGATGGCTTTCATGCGGCCCGGGGCGGTGATTCGAAACGTCATGCTTAATCCTCCGACAGCGATGTCTTGGCACGATCAAAAATCGGCTTGAACAGGTAATTCATCATGGTGCGTTCACCGGTCTTGATGAACAACTCGGCCGGCATGCCGGACTGGATGTCCAACTTGTGCGAGGCAATCAGCTTGGCGCCCTCGGGCGTGACCCGGGCCTTGATCTTGTAGTACGGCATGCCGGTGCGCTCGTCGACCGTCCGGTCGGCCGAGACCTGGGTCACGATGCCGGGAATATGCGGCGTCTTGTTGGTATTGAAGGCCGAGAAAATGAACTCGACCGGCAGGCCGACATGCACCTTGTCGATCAGGTTGACGGCCAGCTGGCCCTCGACCACCATGGCGTCCGAACTGGGCACGATATCCATCATGCGCGCGCCTGGCGCGACCACGCCGCCCTTGGTAAAGATCTGCAAGCCGACCACCACGCCATCGACCGGCGCCCTGACTTCGGCATTGGCCAGTTCGAAATCCTGGGCCTGGATGCGGCTGGCCAGGGCGCCGCTTTCCTTTTGCACCTCGGCCAGCTGGGCGTTGACTTCCTTCTGGTATTCCTGGGTGCGCACGATACGGCGCAGGTTCAGTTCCATCGCCTGGTTCTGGGCGCGGCTGATATTGCCGATATCTTCGGAAATGGTGCCTTGCAGGGAGATGAGGGTGCGTTCCATTTCCAGCAGGCGCGAGCGCGGCACATAGCCATCCTTGGCCAGTTCGCGCATGCCCTCGAGCTGCTCCTTGATGATCGCGGCCTGGCTCTTCTTGGCGGCGAGCGATTCCTGCAGACCCTTGGTCTGGGCCTTGAGGCCGGTGACGTTTTCTTCCAGCGCGGCCAGTTCGCTCCTCAGGCCGGACTGGCGCGACGCCATCAGCTGCTTCTGGGCTTCCATGGCTTCGATGGCACGTGGATCGTCCTTGCTATCGAGCAATTCCTTGGGGAAGGTGATCGCGGTCTTGCCGCTACGCTCGGCCTGCATGCGCGCTTCCGCCGCCAGCGAACCGAAGTATTGGGAGCGGCTCATTTCGATCGCGGAACGGGCCACGGTCGGATTGATGCGCACCAGCACCTGGCCAGCCTTGACATGGTCGCCATCCTTGACCAGGATGTCTTGCACGATCCCGCCGCCCAAGTGCTGCACGGCCTTGCGGCTGGTTTCGGTAGCGACGGTGCCGGACAGGGGCACGCCGCGGTCGAGCGGCGCCAAGGAGGCCCACAGGATGAAGCCGACGAAGCCGACCAGCACGATGATCCAGCCCATGCGGGCATACTTGCCCGAGTCGACGCTGGCGCCGTTCAGCGGCATCACGTCACGCACCACGACATCGGTGGCGTTGCTTGTTTTTTTCAGCTCTCTCATGACTTATTCCTTTTCCGTTGTTACCGCAGCGCCGCTGTTGAGCTGTGGCTGGCCTGCCTGGGGCTGGCCTGCCTGGGGCTGGCCCGCCTGGGGCTGCCCCGCCGCCGCCGGCTGGGTGCCCGCTGGCGCTTGTTGCTGGCGCTGCTGTGCTTCTACCATCTTCTGATTGGCTTCCTGGATCGCTTGCAATACCTGGTTGGTCGGCCCGAACATTTGTACGGCGCCGTCGCGCAACACCAGCAGCTTGGTCGAGACGCCGATGGCGGCCGGGCGATGGGTGATGAGCACGATCGTCTTGCCGCGCTGGCGCAGCTCATGCACTGCCATCATCAAGGCTTGTTCGCCCACGTCGTCCAGGTTCGAATTCGGTTCGTCCAGCACCAGCAAGGAAGGATCGCCGTACATGGCGCGCGCCAGGCCGAGGCGCTGTTTCTGGCCGCCGGAGAGGCCGGCGCCACCGTCGCCGAGCATGGTGTCGTAGCCTTGCGGCATCTTCAAAATCATGTCGTGCACGCCGGTGCGCTGGGCCGCTTCGACGACTTTTTCCGGTTCGATTTCGCCGAAACGGGCGATATTTTCGCTGACGGTGCCGCCAAACAATTCGATATCCTGCGGCAGGTAGCCGACGTAAGGGCCGAGTTCATCCTTGTTCCACTGGTAGATATCGGCGCCGTCCAGACGCACCTTGCCGATCAGGGCAGGCCAGACGCCGACCAGCAGGCGTGCCAAGGTCGACTTGCCGGAGCCGCTAGGCCCGATCACGCCGAGCACGTCGCCGGCCTGGATCGCGAAACTGACGCCCTTGAGGACCGGTATCGTGGCGCCCGGAGGACCGGCGGTGATGTTATCGATGGTCAAGTGGCCGGTCGGCTTCGGCAGGGTCATGCCTTCCTTGCGTTCTTCATTTTCTTCGAGCAAGGCACTGAGGCGCTCGTACGAACTGCGCGCGCCGGCGACCGACTTCCACACGGCGATGACTTGCTGTACCGGCGCCATGGCGCGTCCGACCAGGATCGAGGCGGCGATCATCATGCCGGGGGTCAGTTTGCCTTCGATGACCAGCAGCGCGCCCAGGCCCAGGATCAGCGATTGCAGCGAAACCTGGAAGAACTTGGTGACAGCGCCGACGGTACCGGCCTTGCCGCTCGCCTCGGCCTGCAATTGCAGGAACTTCGAGTGCAGCTTGTACCAGCGTGCCTGCATGTTCGGCAGCATGCCCATCGCTTCGATGACTTCGGCATTGCGCAGGTTGTTGGTGGCCATGTTGCCGGCCAGGATGGCGGTGGTGCTCGCCTCGGCCAGCGGCTTGTGCGACACCCTTTCGTTGATCACGGCCAGGATCACCAGGATCAGGGTGCCGCCGACCGCGAACCAGCCGAGCAGAGGCTGGAAGAAGAAGATCACCAGCAGGTAGATCGGAAACCAGGGCGCGTCGAAGAAGGCGAACAGGGCGCTGCCGGTCAGGAACTGGCGAATATTGGTCAGGTCGCTCAAGGCCTGGCCGGCATTGCCGCCCGCCTTTTTCAGGTTGCGCTCGAATGCGGCCGTGTACACGCGGCGGTTCATTTTCATGTCGAAACGGGCGCCGACGCGCACCAGGATCATGCTGCGCATCAGTTCGAGCGCGCTCATGAGCACGTAGGCGCCCAGCATCAGCAAGGTCAGCATGAGCAGGGTGATTTCATTCTGGCTGGCCAGCACGCGGTCGTAGACCTGCAGCATGTACAGCGAGGGCACCAGCATCAACAGATTGGTGATCGCACTGAAGATGCCGACTGTGTAGAAGGTGCCTTTGAACATGAGCAGCGCCTGCCCAATTTCGTTCTTTTTATCGAGAAGTTTTTTCATTAGAGGCCAACACAATTCATTAGTAATTCACGAGGCGGCGCGGAAAGCGGCAACGTCCCGCTTCTGGCATGGGCGTTCGTCATTGCCGGTCGGCGCAGGTCGACGTGGACAGGACGACAGGATGTCAAAAAAATCCGCTTGGAAATGTGATGTGGATCACAAGTTCGAAAGGTTAGCACACGGCACGTTTTTACGCCAGAGAAGATTAAACTGAACGCAGCATCACAGCAACGTGCGCCCCGGCACGAACGGCGGGGGCATAAAAAAAGCCAGGCGTGAGCCTGGCTTTTCCGGTGGCGAGCAGCCGCAAGCCCGGAGGCTTGCGACGACTTGCTACTTATAAGACTTAAGCGATTACCAGCGAACCAGCACCGAAGGCGGTGTTGAAGGTTGCAACGGTAGCTGCTGGGTTGGCGCCGATAGCGACGTCCTCAGCACCAGCAACGCCGGTCAGGTGGATCGTGGTGGTGGTGCCACCGTTCACAGCGACGATGTCAACGATACCGTCAGCGGTGCCGACGTTATTGATGGTGACAGCGCTGCCGTTGACGAACGCCAGGACGTCGCCAGCGGTGAAGTTAGCGATGTTGGCGGTGTAGGTGCCGGTAGCAACATTGAACGTGTAGCCCAACGATGCTGCATCGAAACTCGTGTTACCGCTGCTGACTGCAACGTTGTTTGCCGAAGTGGTCAGCGAGCCAGCACCGAAGAAGGTGTTGAACAGAGCAACCGTATCGGTCTGAACGCCAATCACTGCAGGCGACTGGGTCTGCACGGTGACGCTGGAAGTCAAGCCACCCAGCACGCCCTGCACAACCACGGTGTTGTCGCCAACAACGGTGTCGATCACGGAGATGACCGAACCTTGTGCGAAGACCAGCTTGTCGCCAGCAGCAAAGTTGCTGACAGTCGAAGAGAAGTTCTGGTTCGCAGCGGTGAACGTGACATTCACATTGTTACCAGCGTTGTAGCCTGGAACGGTGTTGTTCAGCGCAACAGCAGCGGTGCTGACTGGCGGCACGACGACAGGAGCGACGAACGCCGAAGCGCCTTCGACCAGGAAGTAGTTGGCGGCAGCCGAGTTGACGAAGTTAGCCTGGGTCAGGGTGGCCCATGCGCTGTCAGCCAGATCGATCGTGCCTGCAGCGGTCACCGTTGCGTTGTTTGCACCAACGCCGTCAGTGATCTGGTACACGGTACCGATGTTGTCCATGTTCACAGCAACGTACACGTGGGTCTGTGCAGCGGCGTTATCGGCAGCGTACAGCGCAGCGATAGCGGTCGTGCTCAGTGCCGACGCGGTAGCGACTGGAGCACCAACGGTGATCGACTTGTCGGTCGTCGTTGCAGCGGTCCAGACCGAACCGCCCAGTGCGGTGAAGTCCAGGTGGTCGATGCCAGCGCCGGTTGCGTCGAAGTTCAGGATCGTGTCGTTACCGAATGCAGGAGCGAAGACAACGGTGTCGTTGTCCGCGATAGCGTATTCAGCAGCGGTTGGCGAAGCAGGAATCGCAGCAACGGTGCTGTTGGTGCCCAGAACGATAACGTCATTACCCGTGCCGCCGGTAACGATGTTGTCGCTGATCGCGGTGCCATCGGCGCCGGTCATCAGTTGTTTAACCAGAGCACCGTCATTGGCGGTAGCGAATGCCGAAGCATAGTCACCGTTGGTGTTGAACGTGGCCAGGGCAGTTGCCATGGCAGCGTACACATTGGCGCCGGTAGCGTCAGCGGTCACGCCGTAGGCGGTAGCAGCAGCGGTCAAGTCACCAGCCGACAGCGCGCCCACCGTCGAGGTTGGAGCGGTCAGGGTCACGGTCAGGTCGCCAGCGACGTGCACGCCGTCAGTGATCGAACCGACGATCAGGGCGCCCGATGCGGAATCCGAAGCCAGCAGCAGCTTGCTCAGCACTGGGTTGGTGTTGATCGCGTTCTTGATAGCCTGGTTGATCTGCAGGTCGGTCGTTTTGTACGATACCGTGTCAGTCAGCGTAACCACGCTGGTGATGCCGCGGTAGGTCACCGATACCTTGGTGCCATACAGGTTGTAGCTGTCGTTCTGGTCAGCACGGACGTTGCCGATGTAACGCTCTTCGGCGAACGTGGTCAGCGCGGTCTGGTTGGTCGTGTTGAACGCCCAGGTTGCGGTGGTGTTGGTCGCTACTTGTGCGGTGGTGCTGTTGTAAGCTTCCATCGTCAGTGGCAGCGAGCCGGTGTTTTCCGTGTAGACGGTATCATCGCCTGCGCCGGCGTCGATGCGGACATCGCCGTTACCTGGTTTGCGGATGGTGTCGTTGCCGTCGCCGCCGCTGACCGTGATGTTGTTGTTCAGATCCTGGTTGTTCTGCCAGTTGGTCGTCGGCGCTGCGCTGCCAGCGACTGCAGGAACAACGCGCAGGGTCAGTTGATCGTTACCAGCGCCGCCGTTCAGGGCGAACGTGAAGTCTTCCAGGCCGCTCAGGATGTGGCTACGGCTGCCGGCAACGCCAGCGTCCAGGTCCACGGTCATGACGTCGTTGTTGCCACCGCCGGTGTAGCTGAAGGCGACATTGTCAGCTGCCGAGTTGGCTTGGGTGTCGACTTTGGTGATGTACTTGGTCACTGCGCGGTCGGTGATGACTGCGGTCATGTTCAAGCTGCCGACCATGGTCTGTGCATCGATCAGGCGAACGTCGTGGAAACCATACATGTCGCCATGCTGGACGCCACCGTTAACGCTGATGGTGCCTGGCAGTGCGGTGTCAACCAAGGTGCCGACTGGGGTGCCAGCGGCGGTCTGTGGGATTTTTGGCAGGCCGTTGTTAGGCATCAGGGCTGGGTTGTACGCGTTGGTACCGACGTTGGCACCAAAGTTCTGGTTACCCATGACGGTGACGTTACCTTTGGTAACGCCGTTGACGAAGACAACTTCTTCCAGCTTGTTGTCGGTCGAGTTCATCGTCTGCAGCTTGCTGTTGCGCTCGACGGTGACTTCGAAACGCTCAACGCCGATCGAGGACGAGGTGTCGCCGACCGACAGGCCGCCGATGACCAGATCGCCACCGTTCGAACCACGGCCCACGTCGTCAAGGATGACGGTGCTGGTGATTTTGAATGCGGTGGTGGAAGCTGGTGCGGTCAGGATCGCGGTGTGCAGACCGGAGCTTGGTGGCACTGGAGCGTTAGCCAGCCAGCCGGAGGTGTTGTCCAGAACGATCGAACCAGCACCTGGGTTGGTGATGACGATTTCGCTACCGGTCTGTACGCGGCCCGACAGGGTATCAGCTGCGGTGAAGCCGCTGCCCAAGGTCACGACGAAGTTCGAGATGGCTGGGGTGTTGGCGACAGCGGTCTTGATTGCGGCCAGCAGGTCAGCGTAGGTTTGTGCTTGATCGATTGCTTCCGAAGCAACGCGGACAGCCACGCCATTGAAGGTGAACTGGAAACCGTTGTACGGGTTGTTCAGCAGCGGCGCGGTGCCGGCATCGCTCGAACGGGTGTCCATCAGTTGCAGACGCAGGGTTGCGCCGCTGGCGGCAACCGGAGCTGCGCGCAGGGAGTGCTGGTCGAAGTACACGCCGAAGTCAACGTTGCCTGGGTCGGTGCTGACCATGGCGATGGTGATGTCGCGGGTGATCTGTGCGTCGAGGATACGGATATCTTCGATCAGCAGGTCGGCGCGGCTGTTGCTGTCTTCCCAACGGTTAACACCATTCATGCGCTCAGCGTCGATCTGGACTTCGCTGGTGGCGGTGGTGTTGTTGTCGGTGCGGTCTTCCGAGATCGTTTGTGCGCTCAGAACGACGTTTTCAACGCTGGTGGTTTCTGCGCGGAAAGCAAATTTCTGCGAATTGCCAACGTCGGCGTTCAGGGTATCGTTGCCGCCGCCGCCAGCGATATTGTCGCCGCCTTGCAGGGAGTTCTGGTTGTCGAAGATTCGGCCGACGAAGACGTCGTTGGCATCGGTGCCGACCAGTGCATCTTTCAGCGAGGTCAGGGTCAAGGTCGAGCCAGGGGTGGTGCCCAGAACCAGGTTAGCCAGGACCGCGTTGACGGTGCCCTGGTAAGCGACTGCGTCGGTGGTGGCGGTCACGTTGACGAGCAGCTTGCGTGCTTCGGCAGCAGCGGTAGCGCCGCTGTATGCGCCGACTTCAGCGGTGGTGTCGATGGCGGTGGTGAAGTTGGTTGCAACGACAACCTTCTTGTTCACGGTAGCTGCATCGGCGCCTTTAGCGTCGATTGCGCCGGTCAGGATGTTGTAGGCAGCTGCGCCTTTGCTGACGACGCCGGTGTCGATCTGCTTGGTCCAATAAGCTGCGCCTTCTGCATCAGGAGCGCGGCCGAACAGGTTGGCGTAGACGGCTTTGACGAATTCAGCGGTCGAGCCTGGATACAGGGCTGCGGATTCAGCGCTGGTACCGAAGCTGTCCATCAGCGCCTTGACGGTGCTGTTGGTGTTGTAAGCAACGCTCAGGCCTGCCGTGTCCGTAGGAGCCTTAGCATCTGCCAGGGCTTTGGTCATTGCTGCCAGACCGTCTGCATCAGCTGGGCGGCCAAAATAGGAGAGGTAAAGTTCTTGTGCTACTTTTGTGTACTCGGTTGCTACGGCCATGATAGATCCTTTAGTTGAGCTTAGATATAACCAAATTTCTGCGGCGCGGTGGGGGTGAAAACCACCTCTCCCGAGCCCTTTTTTGCAGAACAGGGAGTATATTGCCACATCGTGGGCCACGGGTTGTGACCACCATCACAAATTACGGATTAATTCGCATATTTCACTGAAATTTGGTGAATTTAATTTGATACTGAACATGTTTCTGCCTTTTTCTTTGGCAGTTGCTGTCGAATTGAGCAATCTTTGTAAAGACCGGCCGTCAGCGGCGCCCCATCGCCATACCGTATGGGCACGCGCCGGACAACTGGCGGGAATAACATGGTTCTATTCAAACGGGCGCTCGCGCGGATAATCCCGGCAGCTTGCCGGCAACGTCGCAGCGGGCCGATGGAGGGCGCCATCGCGCCCTCTCGCAGGGCGCGCCTCCAGGGCGATTTTCCCTTGCCGCAAGGGCGTGAAGCGCCGCCATGGCATGCCAATCAGCCCGCGCGCGCAAGGCCATAAAAAACGGCCGCCATATCGGCGGCCATTTCTCGGGCATAATCGGACATAAATAGACGCCGCCAAATTGGCCGGACAGCGCCGCCGGCATTAACGGGTCGGGGTGGTCCAGCGCGTATAGCCTTCGGCATTCCAGCTTTGGCCGTCGATGGTTTTAAAGATAAACTGGGCCCCATCGGCTTTGGCACCGGTCAGATAACCCTGAACCGTGGTGTTCGAGGCCGAATTGTTGACCAGATTTCCCTTGGAATGCACATCGCCCGTGGCGCGCACCCGCGTTTCGCCTTCCGGACTGTATACCAGCATGCTGGTGTTAAAGCTCCTGGTGCCGAAATTGACATTCAGGCTGGCATCGGTAATCTTGGCCTGCAGCGCGTCGCCCCCTTTGCGCTGCAGGCTGGCCTCGCTCTCGGCCAGCTCGAACGACACCTTGCCTTCGGCCGGCAGCACCAGGTTGCTGTCGAGGCGGCGCTTGATCGCATACGAGCCGACCACGGTACCGTCGTCGTATGCCGGGTTGTTCAGCCTGGCCACCACCGCCGGGTCAGGCGGCGTGTTGGCGATGCGCTCCCAGCGGCCCCAGATCACGTCCGGGCCTTTCGGCTCCGGCGCCACCACCACCGGCGGCACCGGCGGCAATACCGGGGCTACCGGCGGCTTGTTGAGCTGGTTGATCGCGTCTTTCTTGGCGTCCAGGTTGACGGCAGTGCCCGGCACGGTAGGGACCGTCGTGGCCGGCGTGGCGACCCGCCCGCTCGGCTCGTCGCTGCGCGGCGGCGCGGCCTGGTCGGGGCTGGCGCCCGGATTGTTCAGCAGTTTGGGCACGTTCTGGCCCTTGTCGACCTGGAGCAGCATGCCGGGCTGGCCGGCGAACAGTTCGCGGCTGCCGCGTCCCTCGCACGGCCCGCCGCCTTCCGGTCCGCATGCGCCGTCAAAGCCGCTCACCACCACCCCGCCGGACACCACCGCGATGCGCGTGGTCAGCTGGTCGGTCGAGACGATGAAGTCGGTGCCGCGCACGCCGATCGCCGCCACCGGGGTATTGAAGCGGAAATTCTGGCGCGACAGCTTGACGCCCTGGCCCGAAATGCTGCGCGCAACGCCGCTGAGCAATTCGAGCTTGACCCGGGTATTGGCCGGATTGTCGGCGTCAACCTTGTAGGCAATCACGCGCGCCTTGCTGTTCGGACGCAAGATCAGGAAGCCGCCATCGACGGTCTTCATATAGACGTAACCCTGGCTGCCCGTGCTGAGCTCATCGCCTTCCTGCACAGCCGAATCGAGCACGGCCGCCTTGCTGGCCAGTTGCACCTCGCCGGTGACGAACACAATGCGCCCCGCTTCGGCGGCGCCGGCCTGCCCGGCCGCGCCGAACGACAGCGCCAGCGCAAGCGGCAAATAGCGGAATGTGGCAATCGATTGATTAAACATAAATTCTCCCTGATCCCCGGATTATGCGCCTGCAAAACCCCTCAAAATGTGTTGCTCGTCACATTATTGCATTCTGATACAAATCTGGGACGGTTTAGCAACATCTCCGGCGCTCCCTTGCCGCTTAGTATGACCTTGCCCTTGCGCCGCCGTCGGCTTATGCGTAGAGCAATATTGCAAAAAGACTTGCTTTGGTGGTATTACTGCCTGTGTGGCGTTATACTTGCGTCATTTTCCAGGTCGCGCGGCGGCGCCCGGAGCCCCCTCCCCTCCGCCGGCACGACAAACCCATTGGCCCACTTGCGCTCCTTTTCTCCCTCTCACCTGCTGCACCTGTCGATTCCGCTGGCGGCGCTGTTGCTGGCCGTCTGGGCGCAATGGCCGCGCGGCGCATCGGCGCTCGACGCCGCCGACGAATGGCTGCGCGACCGCTTCGTGGCGGCCCAGGCGGCCGACACGCCCGAGCCGCGCATCCTGGTGGTCGACATCGACGAGACCAGCCTGGCGGCCCATCCCTGGCCCTGGTCGCGCGAGCGCCTGGCCGAGCTGGTGGAAACGGTGATCGGCGACGGCGCGCGCGCGGTCGCACTGGATATCTTGCAAGGCGAGCCGGGCGACCCGGCCGGCGACATGCGCCTGGCGGTGCTGGCCCAGCAGGGTCCCTTGGTTCTGGCCCAGCTGTTCGACTACGAACAGCGCCCGCAAGCGCTGCGCTTCGGCCGCCCCGCCGGCGGCCAGGCGGCGCGCGAGGCGGGCGGCGCGGTGCCGGCCTACGGCTATATCGCCAACCATGCCGGGCTGGCCCTGGCCCCGCATGTCGGCAACATCGGCGTACGTCCCGATCCCGACGGCGTGCTGCGCCGCGTCCCCATGTATACCTGGTTCGAACAGCGCCGCTTTCCGACCCTGTCGCGCGCCCTGCTCGACTGCTGCGCGGCCACCGCCGCGGCCGTGCCCGACACCGGCGACGGCTACCAGCGCGTGCCCTTCAGCCGTTCGCTCGACGCCTACACCGTGGCCAAGGCCGGCCAGATTCTCGACGGCAAGGTCGATCCGGCCATGGTGGCCGGACGCCTGGTGCTGATCGGCTCATCCTCGCTGAGCATCGGCGACCGCGTCGCCACCCCGCTCGGGCGCTCCAGCCCCGGCCTGCTGGTGCACGCCTCCATGCTCACCACCCTGCTCGACCGCCAGGCCGGGCTGGCCCCGGCGCCCTGGCCCGGACGCCTGATGGCGGTCCTGTTCTCCAGCGCCGTCGCGGCCCTGGCCGGCTACACCTTCGCGCGCCTGTCGGCCGCCGTCAATGTGCTGATGCTGGCGGCAGCCGCGCTGACCTGGCTGATGCTGGCCTACGGCCTGTCGGCCCACGATCCCGGCTTTTCGGTGAGCGGCCCGCTGCTGTCGCTCGGATTTCTGCTGGCGGTGGGCGTGCCCTTCCACTGGCAGTTGGCCCAGTCCGGCTCGCGGCGCCTGCTCGACACCATGCGCCGCTACGTGGCCGGGGAAGTGGTCGACGAATTGCTGCGCAGCGGCCTGAAAGACCCGCTCGCGCCACGCCTGCTGCAGGTCACCACCCTGATCGCCGACATGCAGGGCTATACCTCGCAGGTGGAGGCGCTGGCGGTCGAGGAAGCGGCGAAACTGACCACCGACTTCCTCGATTGCCTGACCCGCCCGGTCCTGGAAAAGCAGGGCACGCTCGACAAATACACGGGCGACGGCCTGGTGGCCTTCTGGGGCGCGCCGATTCCAAATGAACAGCACGCCGACCTGGCGCTGGACGCGGCCGCCAGTATCCTGCGCGAAGTCGCCATCCTGAGCGCCATCCGGGTGCGCGCCGGCGGCCAGCCGCTGCGCGTGCGCATCGGCATCGAAAGCGGATTGGCCATGGTGGGCGACTACGGCACCTCGTTTCGCAGCATTTACACGGCCGTCGGCGACAGCGTCAATACCGCCTCGCGCCTGGAACAGGCCGCGCGCGACTTCCCGCACGATGTGATCATCGGCCAGGGCACGGTCGGCTACGCCAGGCGCCACCGCTTCCTGAGCCTGGGCCGGCACGCGCTGCGCGGCAAGGAGCATCCGATCGACCTGTACACCCTGGAGGCGCTGGCATGAGGCGCCCGACCTTGCCGCCGCTGCTGGCCATGCTGCTGGCGCTGGGCGCGCTCGCGCCTGCCCGCGCACGCCAGGGCGACGCGCCCGCCACGCCGGCGTCGGCAGCGGTGGTGGCAAGCGGCGCGCAAAGCGTGGGGGCCAGCGCGGCGCTGGCGGCGGAGATGCCTGCGCCCGAGTCCGCGCCGGCCGAGGGCATGCGCGCGCTCAGCGACGAGCAGGCGGCCCAGGAAGAAAAACTCTACCTGGAAGCGCTGCGCTCGCTGTCCGAAGGACGGCCGGACGAAGCCACCAGCAAGCTCAGCAGCTTGCTGGAAAAGAACGCCCTGCACGCCGGCGCCTGGCTCGACCTGGCCATCAGCCATTGCGAACTGGGCAACAAGGTCGAGGCCGAGCGCCTGTTCGACCAGATCGAACAGCGTTTCCATCCCTCGGCCTCGATCCTGGAACTGATCGCGCACTACCGCGCCTCGGGCTGCAAGGGCCAGCGCAGCTATCGGCGCTCGATGTCGTTCAAGCTCGGCGCCGGCTACGACAGCAACGTCAACCAGGGTTCGAGCAGCAGCACCGTCCTGCTCGGCAGCGTCAACAAGCTGGAAACCTATACCCTGGGCCCGGACTCGCTGCCGCGCGCCGACCATTTCAAGGTCCTCTCGGGCGACTTCAACCAGCCGATCGGCAGCGGCGGCATGCTCTTGATCGCCCAGCTGCGCGCCTTGCGCTACAACGAGGTGAGCAGCCAGGACAGCGAGTCCGGCCTGCTCGCGCTCGAACGCCCCTGGAGCGAGGGCGGCTGGACCGGGCGCGCCACCGCCGCCTACGGCCTGGTCCGTCTCGGCGGCGAGCTCTACCAGCGCCAGGCCCAGGTGCTGCTGCGCGCCGTGCCGCCGCTCGACCTGGGCGAATCGCTCGGCTGGTCGCTCAGCGCCGGTTACAGCAGCGCCATCTATCCGACCCGGCGCTACTACGATGCGCGCACGCTCGACCTGGGCACCAGCCTGGCCATGCGCAGCAAGCTGAGCACGGTGGTGCTGTCGGCCGGGGCGCTGGCCGACGCCGGCAAGGCCGCGCGCCCGGGAGGCGACCGCAAGGGCTGGTACGGCGGAATCAACCTGGTCACCTTGCTGGGCGAAAAAGCCATCGCCGAAGTGGGCGTCTCGCGCCAGTCCTGGCGTGGCGCGCAGATCTACTCGAAGGACTTTATCGAGACCCGGCGCGCCCAGGACACCAGCCAGCTGCGCGCCAGCCTGCTATTCCCGGTCGGCACCCACAGCGCCCTGCAGCTGGAGCTGCGGCGCACCTTCAACCGCGAGAACATTCCCCTGTTCCAGTACGACAGCCGTTGGTTCCAGTTCAGCTGGCGCACCGACAACTGGTAAGATACCGCTCCAGCACGTCTGCTGGCGCCAGCACGGGATACCCCGCGGGATACCCCGGCGCTGGCGGACCGACTGTTGATGTGGATATGATGACTTGGGAATTGATTGTGTTTTTACTCGCGACGGTGGCCATCGTAGCGGGCTGTCTGGTACCCAACGAATGGCTGCCGCCCTTGCCGAACGACAAGCTCCTGCACTTCCTGGCGTTCGGCCTGCTTGCGCTCTTGATGGCACGCATGGTTCCGGGCGGCTGGTTCCTGCAGCTTTGCCTGCTGGGCTTGCTGGGCGCCGCCCTCCTCATCGAAATCCTGCAGAATCTAGTACCAGGAAGAGCGTTTTGCTGGCGCGACATGGCGGCCAATGCCGCCGGCATCGCGACGGTGGCGCTGTGCGCGCCGCTCGCGCATGCCTATCTATGACGGAATCAGTGCATGAGTATAAATAATTTCATCGTTACCGCAACCAAGAACGGGGTTCCGCTCGGGCCCGAGGATGCCTCGGTCATGCCGGTGCCCAAGGATTCGCAGAACAAGGTCAGCGTCCAGATCCACCTGCGCAAGATTCCCCTGCTGGCCCAGCTGAGCGAGGAAGAAATGCGCCAGGTCATGACCGACCTGCGCATCCGCACCTACGCCAAGCGCGACGTGGTGCTGCAAAAGGGCGCCAGCGGCGACAGCCTGCTGTTTTTACTGTCGGGCCAGCTGCAAGTGATCGACGTGACCGAAGACGGGCGCGCGATCGGCCTGCGCATGCTCGCGCCGGGCGACTTCTTCGGCGAAATCGCCGTCATCAACGGCTCGACCCGCTCGGCCTCGGTGGTGGCCTTGAGTCCGGTGATGGTGGCGCTGCTGCCGCGCGCCACCGCGCTGCACCTGTTTTCGCATTCGCCGTCGGTGGCCAAGCACATGCTGCGCTTTTTGGCCGAGAAAGTGCAGCGCGACTCGCAATTTCGCGCGCTGCTGAGCATCCACAACACCGCCAAGCGCATCTACACCTTCCTCGAACTGATGAAGGAAAAGAAAGAGGGCGACCTGGAAGTGGTGGAAAACCTGCCGACCCACCAGGATATCGCCAACATGATCAACACCAGCCGCGAAACGGTGACCCGTACCCTGCTCGCGCTGGTGCAGCAAGGCATTATCGAAAAGGGCACGCACCGCCTGATCATCCTGAACCCGGCGGAACTGCACAAGCTGGCGCAGAACTAGGGTGTGTCTGACTAATCGGCGCGAACAGATTCCATTTCGATACCGTTAATTCGTCGTTCCCGCCTCTCCAGGAACTGGTTTCTGGATTCGATGGCGTTAGGTTCAGCGTTTTTCTGACCACAAACTTCAAGACCGTCATTCCCGCGCAGGCGGGAACCCAAGTTCGTCGAGCCGCCAGTGACTGCGGTGCGGACTTGGATGCCCGCCTGCGCGGGAAAGACGGAGCATACGTTAGCGCCATTTGGCACCGGCCTCTGACTTTGCACAGTTCCAAGAGATTCGAGGAGTTTCCTTGAAACTGGGCGCTGCGCGGGAAGTCGTTTCTGGCAGTGCCAGGAACGACGGAACAATTGTAGTTTTCCCTTCGATTCAATCAGACACACCCTAGGCGCCATGGCGGCGACACGTTTCCCTCGCTTCGACCGAAGGAAATATTGTATGATGCGTACCGTTTCATCCGGCCCATCATCGTAGTGAGGCAGGGGCGAGCCAGGGCACAGCCCATCCTGGCCGGGACGGCAAGCGCATCCCGGCAGGCGCCGCCGGTGCATGCCTCGAGAGCGCCTGCGCCACGGCAGCCGAGTCGCCCCCGCCCGACCAACCCGCAAGGAATTGCAGTCCCCATGAACGACCATCTTTCCCGAGCCGTCCTGCATCCGCGCGTGGCGCCGTGGCGCGCCCTGGCGCTGGCCCTGCGGCGCCGCAGCCGTGGCGCCCGCCATCTGCTGCGCCTGCTGCTGGTGGCGGCGATCTTCGCCGTCAGCCTGATCCCGGCCATGCCCGCACTGAACGGCTGGACCACGGAAGAGATTCCGCCGGTTCAGGAATTGCGTCCGCTGGCGGCCTATCCGAGCGCCTGGGAAGGCAGTGTCTTCGACGCCGACAAAAACTACGCGCGCTTCGAAAAAGCCTTCGCCGATCAACTGGGCTTGCGCAGCCTGATGATCCGCACCAAGAATGAAATCGACTTCCGCCTGTTCCGCACCTCGCGCCGGGTGTATTACGGCAAAAAAGGCGAGTTGTACGGCCGCAGCATCGCCGATGCCGAATTGCCGCTCACGGAAAAGGTTCTCGCTACCAAAGAGCAGCAGGATGCCTCCTATGAGGGCGTGCTGGACCTGTCGGCGCGCCTGCGCGCGGCCGGCATCACCATGGTCACGATGACGCCGGTCCAGAAGCAGTATTTCACGCGCGAGCGCTTGCCCTTCTTCGCGCCGCGGGTACCCGACGACTCGCATTTCATGCACTTTTACCAGCGCCTGAAGGCCACGCCCGAGCTGCATTTTGTCGATATCATCGCCCTGATGCATACAAACGAAGGCAAGTTCGCGCCGTTTTTCAAGCAGGATTTCCACTGGTCCGAACCGATGGCGATGGCGGCGGCGGCCGACGCGGTGCGCGTGATCGCCGAACTGGAAGGCTCGCCCCTGCGCTGGCACCACCGGCTCGAACTCGAGGTGAAGCCCTTTATCGGCGTCGAAATGCGCTTTGCCGGACGCCTGAACATGCACCAGGACGTGCTCGAGCCGCAGTTGAAGAAAACCTGGACCGATGTGCACCAGCGGCGCGAGCTCGATGCCGCCGCCACCGGCCTGGAATTTGATACTGGCAATGTCGAACGGGCCGACCTGCTGCCGCCGACCTGCTTGTACGGTAACAGTTTCAGCGACGGCATGCTGCGCGCCGGCCTGGTCGAGCACTTCCAGAAATTTACCAAGATCAGCCGCAGCCACGAACTGCACGATGTCCCGGCGCTCGTCGCCGGGCGCTGCAAATACCTGATCGTCCAGGTGCTCGACATCCAGGCCGATCGCTGGGTCGCCTTCGCCACCCGGCGCTGAACCGGAGCGCAGCCCCCGTTTCAGCGCGCCACCCGTTAACCGATAATTTTTTTGCCGCGCAGGGCCCAGGCCCGCGCCGATGGATCACCCATGGTTTTTTCTTCTCCCGGCTTTCTGTTCCTGTTCTTTCCCGTGTTTTTCGCGCTGTACTTCGTCTTGCCGCGGGCGGCGCGCAACAGTTACATCCTGTTGGCCAGCTTCGCCTTCTACATCCTGGGCGCCGGCGCCCTGACCGCAGTGGCGCTGGTGCTGCTGATGCTCAACTGGCTGCTGGGCCAGCTGATCGCCCGCCTGCGCCGCGAGCAAGCTCGCGCCGCCGCGCGGCCGGGGGCGGCCCGGCTGGCCCTGGCGGCCGGCATCGTGATGAACCTGGCGCCACTGATTTTCTTTAAATATCTGCTGTTCCTGGCCCAGGTCCTGCACGACGTGTCGGGCGCGGCGCCGTTCGCCACGGCGGCGACCTGGAAAATCGTCCTGCCGCTCGGCATTTCGTTTTACGTTTTCCATTTCCTGTCCTACCTGCTGGATGTGTACGCGCGCCGCATCGAGGCCGAAACCAGCATCCAGAAGTTCGCCATCTACATCTTTTTGTTTCCCCACCTGATCGCCGGCCCGGTGGTGCGCTACGCCGAGGTGCGCGAACAGCTCAACCTCAAGTACCGGCGCCTGGTCGGCAGCGACGTCTTCTGGGGCATGGTGATTTTCTGTATCGGCCTGGCCAAGAAAATGCTGATCGCCGACCCGCTCGGCTCGGTGGTGGACGTGGTGCACGGCCCCACGGTGGCGATGAGCACCTATGCCGCCTGGCTCGGCGCGCTATGCTATTCCTTCCAAATTTATTTCGATTTCTCGGGCTACACCGACATGGCCATCGGCATGGCGCGCATGATGGGATTCCGTTTCCCGCGCAATTTCAACCGCCCGTACGCGGCCGCCAGCATCACCGAATTCTGGCAGCGCTGGCACATGACCCTGTCGCGCTTTTTCCGCGACTATGTCTACATTCCCCTGGGCGGCAACCGGCGCGGCAACCTGGCGACCTACCGCAACAGCTTCATCGTGTTCGGCCTGTGCGCGCTCTGGCACGGGGCCGCCTATACCTTCCTGATCTGGGGCCTGGGGCATGGGGCGCTGCTGGCGTTCGAACGCGCCGGCTGGCTCAATTCGGCGCGCTGGCGCCTGGGCAGCCTTCCGGTGTTCGTGCTGGCCACCCTGCTGTGGGTGCCGTTCCGGGCCGTCGACCTGGGCCAGACCGGCAAGCTGCTGCGCGCCATGAGCGGACTCGACCCGGCGGTGCCGCTGTGGCAGGACGCCAACCGGGTGCTGGCCGATCCCAAGGTGATGTTTTTGCTGGCGCTGGCCGGCCTGATCTGCCTGCTCGGCGACAAGCCCTTCCAGCGCCTGCGCCGGCGCAGCCTGCGCCAGCCCTTGATGATGGGCGTGTACTCCTGCCTGCTGTACCTGCTGTCCTGCCTGGCAGTGGTCGAAGGCGGCTTCAATCCGTTTATTTACTTTCAGTTCTGACAGCTGCCAACGATGTCACGGCCCCACCCTAACGGGTCTTCCTCATCGCTCCAGCAGCCCGCAGCGTTCCAGATACGCCATCACCTGCGCGGTGCAAGTCTCGGCATCGTCGCGCAGCGTATCGAGCCGCACTTCCGGCTGCTGCGGCGCCTCATAGGGCGAATCGAGTCCCGTAAAATTGGGCAACTGCCCGGCGCGCGCCTTGACGTACAGGCCCTTCGGATCGCGCCGCTCGCACTCGTGCAGGGGCGCGTCGACAAAGATCTCGATGAATTCGCCGGCCGGCATCAGGCTGCGCACCAGCTCGCGGTCCGAGCGGAACGGTGAAATGAAGGCACTCAACACGATCAATCCGGCGTCCGTCATCAGGCGCGCCACTTCGCCGGCGCGGCGGATATTCTCGACCCGGTCGGCCGCGCTAAAGCCCAGGTCGCGGCACAGGCCGTGGCGCAGATTGTCGCCATCGAGCAGATAGGTATGCGCGCCGCGCGCTGCCAGGCTGTGCTCGACCATGCCGGCCACCGTGCTCTTGCCCGCGCCGGACAAGCCCGTCAACCACAATAAACAGGGATGTTGCTGCTTGCTGGCGGCCCGGCGCGCGCGGTCGACCGGGTGCTGCTGCCACGTCAGATCGGGATGGACAGGCGCGCTCATGGCGCCGCCGGCTGGTCGCACACGGTGCACACGTCGCCGTCCCAGGCCAGGTAGCCGTGGGCCTTCAGGTGCCACTTGAGCACCCCCGCTTCGACTTCATCGCAGGACGTCACGGCGCTGGCGGTGAAGCACACCTCGGCGGCGAATTGCTGGTCGAGTTCGAGCACGCCATCAACCCGGCCGCGCTCGGTCAGCACGCGCCACGGCAGGGGATTATCGTTATCGTTACGCGTATTAAAGCGGACATACACCCAGGATCGTTTCATCGTTTTCCTAAAAGTCCCGCTGCTTGTCAAGCGCCGCTGCTTGCTTATTTGTTATTTTTTTATTGGCATTGATGATAGCAGTTCATCCCGCGAGCGGCAATTCTGACGCCTGCCGTGCGGGCGAGCGCGGCGCGGCCGTTGCAAGCGTCGGCTATGACAACGGCATCGGAGCACCAATGCCATCATCGACAGCTACGGCGGCTTGAAGAAGGATGTGGAGCCTCGTCGCGGGGCGATCGCTCACGAATCGACAAAATCAAACTTGGATGATGTCATATCGGCACCACGTTCCCGCCCAATTGGGTGGACGTAGCCGCCGACGTGCCCCAACGACGCCGGATCCAGTCCTGCAGCGGCCGCTCCACATGGCGGTAGCACCAGTATGACAACACCATGGTGGCCGTCACGAAACCGAGAAACAGCCACGGCGAGCGCCACGGCACCGCATGCCCCAGCCAGCCGCAGGCGAGCGCAATATACAACTGCAGCGGAAAATGCAGCAGATAGCTGGCGTAGGTCAGGTTGCCCAGTTCGCCAAAAACACGCCGCACCCGCTCAGCGGCCGGCTGCACTCCTTGCAGGAACACATACACCAGCAGCGGCACCATCGGCACCACCACATGGTCGGCCCACACCAGGCGCAAGCGCACCGCCGCGCACACGGCCAGGAACAGCAGCGCCAGCGCGACGTTGACGATCCGGTGGCGGCGCCGGCTCCAGGGCGCCGCACGGCAGGCCGCCAGCCACACCACCCCGCCCAGGTAAAAGAACAGCAGGCATTCAAAGGCCGGCAAACCGCTTGCATAGTGCCCCAGGGCCAGCAGCGCCACCGTGGCCAGGGTCGCGCGCGCGCCCACGCCGATGCGCCGGCTCAGGAAAAAGAACAGCACGTAGGCCAGCAACTCGAGCGCCACGCTCCAGATCGGGCCATTGAAGGAGATGCTGCTCAGCAGCGGATAAAACCAGTGGCCGACCACGCCCAGTTGCAGGAAAAAACTCGGCAAGCTGTTGTCCTGATACACAAAGTACGCGGGATGGCTGGCGCGGAACAGCGCTTGCCCGAGCGCCACCAGCAGCAGGGTCAATATATGCAGCGGATACAGGCGCGAAAAGCGCAACAGCGCAAAGCGCCCGGCCTCGATCCGTCCGGCGGCGAGCGCCTCGCCATACTTCCAGAAAAAAATGAAACCGGAGATGCTCCAGAACACTTGCACGCCGAACTTGCCGTAATGGTAGAAGGTCGACAGGGCGCCGTAGAACGGTTCTTCCCGGTTATCGAACTCGAAGGGCACCGCGCCCACGAAGGAGAAATGCTGGTAATGCCAGAACAGCACGGCCAGCGCACTGGCAAAGCGCAGCAGGTCGATCCCGGCCAGGTTCAGGGCAAGGGGTGGGGAAACGGTATCGTGAGTGTGCATCGTAGAAAAACATCTGGAGTAGTTGCAAGATTATACAGCGCCGCGACGCCGCCATTGCGGGCCGCCGGCCGCCCGGATGCGCCGTTGTAGCCCAAAAGCTGCATGCTATAATCTTCCGCCCCGCAGCCCCGGCACGACCAGGCGCGGAGCGGCGCGGCCGGTCGCGGCGCCGGCCCGCGGGCTGGTGGCGGGCACGAGCTGTTATTTCCCCATTTGCTAAACAAAACGACCCACACCATGACCCTGCCGTTCGCCGCCTGTGCGCCTGCGCTTCCCATCAGCTTGCACGCGCGCCGCGCCCCGCGCGCATGATCTCGCTGTCGATGTTCCGCGGCGTCTGGCGCTACCGCGGCTTCGTGCTCGGCAGCGTCAAGCGCGAATTCCAGTCCAAGTACCGCAACTCGCTGTTCGGCGCGCTCTGGACCGTGCTCAACCCGCTGGCCATGATCACCGTCTATACCGTGATCTTTTCCGAAGTCATGGGTAGCCGCCTGCAGGGGGTCGACAAGGCCTTCGCCTATAGCATCTACCTGTGCGCCGGCGCCCTGACCTGGGGTTTGTTCGCCGAAATCACCACGCGCGCGCAAACCGTGTTCATCGAAAACGCTAACCTGATCAAGAAGCTGCAGTTTCCGCGCATCTGCCTGCCGATCATCGTGGTGCTCAACGCCTGCGTCAACTTCGCCATCATCTTCGGCCTGTTTACCCTGTTCCTGGTCTGGTCCGGCACCTTTCCGGGCGCGGTCTACCTGCTGCTGTTCCCGGTGCTGGCGCTGCAAATCCTGTTTTCGATCGGGCTGGGCATGGTGCTCGGTGTCCTGAATGTGTTTTTCCGCGACGTCGGCCAGTTCTTTTCGATCCTGCTGCAATTCTGGTTCTGGTTTACCCCCATCGTGTATCCGGTCACGGCGCTGCCCAAACCGATCCGCGAGCTGCTCGTGTTCAATCCCATGGCGGCCGTGATCGGCGCCTACCAGACCATCCTGGTGCACGGGCGCGCGCCCGACTGGGCCGGCCTGCTGCCGATTGCCATACTCACCGTGCTGTGCTGCATGATGGGTCTTTTACTGTTCCGCAAGCGCTCCGGCGAAATGGTGGATGAACTCTGATGGGTACCATACGCGTCAATCAACTGGGCAAGGCCTACAAACAATACAGCAACCGCTGGGGCCGCCTGGTGGAATGGGTCCTGCCCTTCCTCGGCCAGCGCCACCGCCTGAAATGGGTGATCCAGGATGTCAGCTTCCAGCTCGCGCCCGGCGAAGCGGTCGGCATCATCGGCATCAACGGGGCCGGCAAGAGCACCTTGTTGAAACTGATCACCGGCACCACCACCCCGACCACGGGCAGCGTCCAGATCACCGGGCGGGTGGCGGCCCTGCTCGAACTGGGCATGGGTTTCCATCCCGATTTCAGCGGGCGCCAGAACTGCTTCATGGCCGGCCAGTTGATCGGCCTGACGGTCGATGAAATCGCCACCCTGATGCCCGAGATCGAAGCGTTCGCCGACATCGGCGAGTACATCGACCAGCCGGTGCGCGTGTATTCCTCGGGCATGCAGATGCGCCTGGCCTTCAGCGTGGCCACTGTCAAGCGGCCCGACGTGCTGATCGTCGATGAGGCGCTATCGGTGGGCGATGCCTGGTTCCAGCACAAGAGTTTCGAACGCATCCGCCAGTTCCAGAAGCTCGGCACCACCTTGCTCATCGTCAGCCACGACCGCGCCGCGATCCAGTCGATCTGCGAACGCGCCCTGCTGCTCGACGGCGGCCGCCTGGCTTCGCAAGGCAGCCCGGAACAGGTGATGGATTACTACAACGCCCTGATCGCCGCGCGCGACGGTGCCGGGGTCGAGCAGGTCGTCACAGAGGCCGGCCGCACCCAGACCAGTTCCGGCACCGGCGAAGCGAGCGTGACCCGCATCACCCTGGAAGACGAGGCCGGGCGCCCCCTGGAAACGGTCAACGTCGGCGCCGCCGTCACCCTGTGCGTGCAAGTGAAGGTGCACGCGCCGGTGGCGCGCCTGGTGCTCGGCTACATGATCAAGGACCGCCTCGGCCAGCAGATGTACGGCACCAACACCCACCACATGGACATGGCGCTGCACGACGTGGCCCCCGGCGAGGAAATCACCTTCCGCTTCGCCTTCCCGCTCAATCTGGGCGAAGGCAGCTATTCGCTCACCACCGCGCTCACCAGCACCGAAACCCATTTGGGCGACAACTACGAGTGGCGCGACCTGGCCTTCCTGTTCATCGTGATGAATATGAACCGCCGACAATTCGTCGGCACCAACTGGCTTGAGCCGCGCGTGGAGATCCTGCGATGAGCGACAATTTTTACCGTGCCTTCGAAGACCGCTACCGCGGTTCGCGCGAGCTGATTACGACGCGCCTGACCAGCTACGCGCCCTTCTACGCGCCGCTGGCGGCGCTGTATCCGGGCGGCGCCGTGCTCGATCTCGGGTGCGGACGCGGCGAATGGCTCGAACTGCTGGGCGGGCAAGGCTTCGCCCCGTTCGGCGTCGACCTCGACGCCGGCATGCTGGCGGCCTGCCGCGAACGCGGCCTGCACGCCGAACTGACCGACGCCCTCTCCGCCCTGCGCGCCAGGGCGGACGCCAGCGTGGCCATGGTCTCGGCCTTCCACCTGGTCGAGCACATTCCATTCGACCAGGTCCAGCTCCTGATCGCCGAAGCGCTGCGCGTGCTGCTGCCGGGCGGCCTGTTGATCATGGAAACGCCCAATCCCGAAAACCTGGTGGTCGGCGCGTCCAGCTTCTACATGGACCCCTCGCACCTGAAACCGATTCCGTCACCGCTGCTCGAATTCGTGACGGGCTTTGCCGGCTTCCCGCGCCACAAGGTGCTGCGCCTGCAGGAAGCGGCGCAGCTGCACACCGATGCGCCGATCGGCTTGATCAACGTGCTCGATGGCGTCAGCCCCGATTACGCGGTGGTGGGCCAGAAGGATGCGCCGTCCGAGGCGCTGGCCGCGTTCGAAGCGCCCTTCGCCGCCAAATTCGGCATCGGCCTGTCCGACCTGGCGCTGCGTTTCGAGGAGCAGGATAACCGGCGCCGCACCGAACTGCATGCCTCGATCGACCGCGTCGAGCACGCGCTGCAGGCCGGCCTGGTCTCGCTCGACGCCGCGCACCAGGGCGTGGCGCGGGTGGCGAGCGGGGTCGATCACCTGCGCCAGCGCCAGGACATGGCCGAACCGATCCTGCAGCGGGTCGGCCCGAATGCCGACCGCCTGGCCGAGCTGCAAGGGCAGATGGTGCAGCAAGTCCAGCTGGCGCTGCAGGTCCAGACCCAGTTCCAGGCCCATAACGGGCAGGTCCAGGGCCAGCTCGATGCGCTCGGACATCGCATCGGCGTGGCCGAAGCGCGCGCCCAGCAGGCCGACGCCCACGTGGCAGCCATGCTGGCCAGCACCTCCTGGAGAGTGACGGCGCCGCTGCGCATGGTGGCGGGCAGCGCCTACCGCCTGGGCAGCGCCGCGCGCGACGGGCGCCTGGCGAGCGGCGCGAAACGGCGCCTGGCAGGGCCGCTGCTGACCTTCATGCGCGCCATGCTGCGCCGCCCGCGCGTCAAGCGGATGGCGCTGACGGTACTGCGGCGCTTTCCCGGCCTGCATGCGCGCCTGTACGGCATTCTGCGGCGCGGCAATGCGCCGCCGGCGCCGCCGGCCGCCGCGCCCACCCACGGCAGCAGCGCGGCCGACCTGTCGCCGCGCGAGCAGCGCATGTACCACGAACTCAAACAAGCCATGGAAGCAAGGAATAAGTGATGCGGATTGTGATCGACCTGCAGGGCGCCCAGTCGGAGAGCCGTTTTCGCGGCATCGGCCGTTATTCCCTGGCCCTGGCGCTGGGCGTGGCGCGCAACGCCGGCGAGCATGAAGTCTGGCTGGTCCTGAACGGCGCGCTGGGCGGCGCCATCGCCGAACTGCGGCGCGCCTTTGCCGGCCTGGTGCCGCCCGAACGCATCCGCGTGTTCGACATCGTCGGCCCGGTCGCCGAAATCGACGAAGGCAACAGCGCGCGCTGCCGCGCGGCGGAACTGATGCGCGAGCATTTCATCGCCCGCCTGCAGCCCGACGCGGTGCTGGTCACCAGCCTGTTCGAAGGCTTCGTCGACGATGCCGTGGTGTCGGTCGGCGCCTTCGACGGCGCCGAACGCACGGCGGTGGTGCTGTACGACCTGATCCCGTTTTTAAATCCCGCCGCCTACCTCGGCAGCCAGACCCAGCGCACCTACTACGAGCGCAAGATCGCCTCGCTGCGCAAGGCCGGCCTGCTGCTGTCGATCTCGGACTACTCGCGCCAGGAAGCGATCGACGCCCTCGGCCTGGCACCCGGATCGGTCACCGCCATCTCCACCGCGGTCGACGACAGCTTCCGCCCGTCCGACAGCACCCCCGAACAACTGGCCGAACAAACGGCCGAACTGCGGGCGCGCTTCGGCATCACGCGCCAGATGCTGATGTACGCGCCGGGCGGCTTCGACGCGCGCAAGAACATCGATGGCCTGATCACCGCCTACTGCCTGCTGCCGCCGGCCCTGCGCGACCCCCACCAGCTGCTCATCGCCAGCAAGATGGGCGAGCGCGAACGCGCCGAGCTGGTGGCCCACGCGGCCAAGCGCGGCCTCGAAAAGGACCAGCTGATCCTGACCGGCTATGTCAGCGACGCCGACCTGATTCGCCTGTACCAGGCCGCCGCCCTGTTCATCTTCCCCTCGCGCCACGAAGGCTTCGGCCTGCCGGCGCTCGAAGCGATGGCCTGCGGCGCGCTGGTCATCGGCGCCAACAACACCAGCATCCCCGAAGTGGTGGGCTGCGCCGAAGCGCTGTTCGACGCCGACCGTCCGCAATCGATCGCCGAAAAAATCGCCCAGGTGCTGCAAGACCCGGCCATGCAGGAACGCCTGCGCGTGCACGGGCGCGCCCAGGCCGCGCGCTTTTCGTGGGACGCGAGCGCCACCAAGGCCCTGCGCGCGCTCGAAGCGCGCTTCGGCGACGTGCCCGCGCCGGTGGTGCCGCTGCCGGCCAAGCGGCCGCGCCTGGCGTTCGTCTCGCCGCTGCCGCCCGAGCGCACCGGCATCGCCGACTACGCGGCCCAGGTGCTGCCGGCCATGATGGAACACTACGACATCGAACTGATCGTCCAGCAGGACAAGGTGGTGCTGCCGCCATCCCTGGCCGCCCTGCCGCGCCGCAGCGCCGCCTGGTTCGACCAGAACGCCGGCCAGTTCGACCGCATCCTCTACCAGTTCGGTAACAGCCCCTTCCACAGCCACATGTTCGGGCTGCTGGCGCGCCATCCTGGCGTGGTGGTGCTGCACGACTTTTTCATCAGCAGCGTGCTGGCCTACGAACAGATGAACGGCGCGATTCCCAACGGCTGGACCGACGCCCTCTACGAAGGCCACGGCATGGCCGCACTGCTGGCCGGGCTGGACCCGGCGCGCGCGCTCGACGCCCGCAATCAGTATCCGTGCAACCTGGCCGTGCTGCGCCAGGCGCGCCGCGTGGTGGTCCATTCGCAGCATGCGCGCGAACTGGCGCGCCAGTGGTACGGACCGCTGGCCGCGGGCGACTGGAGCGTGGTGCCGCTGCCGCGCGCCCTGCCGCAGGCCGAGGACCGCGCTAGCGCCCGGCGCGCCCTGGGCATCGCCGACGACGTGTTTTTGGTGTGCAGCTTCGGCTTCGTGGCGCACACCAAGCATAGCCAGGAATTGCTCGACGCCTGGATCGGCTCGACCCTGCACGCCAACCCGCGCTGCGAACTGGTGCTGGTCGGCGCCAACGATGGCGGCGAGTATGGCGTGACGATCAACGCCACCCTGGCCGGCGCCGGCGGCAAGCGCATGCGCATCGCCGGCTGGACCGACGAAGCGGTGTACCACCAGTATCTGCAGGCGGCCGACGTCGGCGTGCAACTGCGCTGCCAGTCGCGCGGCGAAACCTCGGCCGCGGTGCTCGACTGCCTGAACTACGGGCTGGCGACCATCGTCAACGCCAACGGTTCGATGGCCGAACTGCCGCAGGATGCGGTATGGGGCTTACCCGACCAGTTCAGCATGGCGCAGCTGCGTGATGCGCTGGAAGGCTTGCACGCCGATCCGGCCCGCCGCAGCGCGCTGGGCGCACGCGCGCGCACCCTGCTCCATACGGTGCACAGCCCCGCCCACAGCGCGCGCCTGTATGCCGAGGCGCTGGAATCGACCTATGCGCCGGCGGCCGCTTCGCGCGGCGCCCTGCTGGCGGCGCTGGCGGACCAGCCTTCGCTGCATGCCGACGACGCGCTGGTGCGGCGCAGCGCCCAGTGCCTGGCCGCGCTGCCGGAAGCGCTGGCGCCGCGCCAGCTGCTGGTCGACGTCACATCGATCGCGCGCCACGACCTCAAGACCGGGATCGAACGGGTGGTGCGCATGCAGCTCATCGAGCTGCTGGCGCGGGTCGAACCGGGCCTGCGCATCGAACCGGTGTACCTGGCCGACCAGGATGGGCGCTGCGAATACCGCTACGCGCGCGACTATGCGCGCCGCCTGTTCGGCATCGATTGCCCGCTGCCGCCCGACCAGGCGGTCGACGTGCAGGCGGGCGACCGCTTCTACAGCGCCGACTACGCGCCGGGCGCCATCATGGCCGCCGCGCGCAAGGGCATGTACGCGCACTGGCGCGCGCGCGGGGTCGAAGTCAATTTCCTGATCCACGACCTGCTGCCGGTGCTGCGCCCCGAATTCTTCCCCGAAGGCGCCGATCACGGCCATGCCGCCTGGCTGGCCTGCATCGCCGGCCAGGCCGACCGCCTGGTGTGCATTTCGGACGCCGTGCGCAATGAACTGCAAGCCTGGCTGGAACACACCCGGCCCGAGGTCCACGGCCAAGTGAAGCTGGCGGTGCTGCACCACGGCGCCGATATCGGCGGTGCGCAAGCCATTCCCGCGCCTGCCGCCGCGCGCGTGGCGGCGGCCACGGGCGGCCCGGCCACCTTCCTGATGGTCGGCACCATCGAGCCGCGCAAGGGCCACCTGCAGGCGCTCGACGCCTTCGAGCAGCTGTGGCGCGAGGGCGTGGACGCGAACCTGGTGATCGTCGGCGCCGAAGGCTGGACGCCGCTGCCCGATGGCGCGCGGCGCACCATTCCGCGCATCGTCGAACGCCTGCGCGGCCATCCGCAACTGGGGCAGCGCCTGCAATGGCTCAAGGGGATCGGCGACGCCGAACTGCTCGACCTGTACCAGAACAGTTCCTGCCTGCTGGTGCCGAGCGAAGGGGAAGGCTTCGGCCTGCCGCTGATCGAAGCGGCGCGCTATGGCTTGCCGGTGCTGGCGCGCGACATTCCGGTGTTCCGCGAAGTAGCGGGCGAACACGCCGCCTATTTCAGCGGCATGGACGGCGCGGACCTGGCGGCGGCGCTGCGCGAGTGGCTGGAACAGCACGGCACCGGCACGGCGCCGGCGTCGAGCGGCATGCCTTGGATTACCTGGCGCGAAAACGCCGCCCAGCTGCTCGACGTGCTGGCCGGACGGCGCCAGGAAGTGCGCTGGCCAGCCGCCTGACACGGCCGCCGGCGCGCGCCGCTAGCTGGCCGGTACCGGCACCGGCACCGGCAGCATGCGCTCGGTGGCGTAGCGCAGTACGTCCTTGTACATGGCGCCGGCGTCGTGGTACAGCAGCAGGATGTCGGTGCCGGCCGGATCGCGGTACATATACGTCTTGAGCTGCTCGAGCTGCGCCGGCGAAAGCCGGTCGCCATTGTTCGTCGCGAACTGCTCGACCTCACGGTAGTAGCGCGAATACCAGGGCGAGATCTTCGAGCCGAAGGAATCGGAAATGATCAGCAGGCGGCGCGCCGGCGCTTGCGGATTGCTGAAACGGCTCACGTCGCGCAGCAGCTTGCCCGCCTCCACCTCTGGAAAACAGCTCTCCCCCCAGCAGCCCTTCACGTGCGATCCTTCCAGGTCCGGTTCCACCGTCTCGCTTTGCAGCGGCACGCCGTCGAACAGATGCGACACGTCCGAATACTCCAGGTGCTTCTTGATCCGCAGCGGCGGCGCCTGGTCGAGCGGGCGTTGCCAGAAAGTGCTCAGGCTCAGGCGCGCGATCTGGTCGAGTCCCTCGCCGGTCCAGTGGAACCAGGTTTTCGGAAACAGGGTCGCGCTCTTCTTGATCTCGCGCGCCTGCTCGAGCGGGAACAGGATCGAGGCCGCCGCCGTGGCATTGAGCGTGTGCGAGGCCAGCATGGTCCTGACCGGCGTGTCGCTGCCCATGCAGCGCGGCGCCAGCCAGCGCGGCAAGTCTTCCGGATAAACCACCGGGGACGATGGCGCGATCAAGAGCTTGGGCGCCAGCCCGGCCGCCCGGTAGGAATCGAACAGCTGGTTGATGTAGGGCGCGATTTTCGGATTGAGCACCGCGCCGGCGCAAGTGGCCCGGATGGCCTGAAACGGCAGCTCGTCGGGACCGTGGGCGGCCAGGAAGTAGCGTCCATTGCGTCCGCTCGCCATCTGCACCGACGGGAATTCGTGAAACACCGCGAAGCGCATGCGATTGTTCAGCTTCACCAGGTCGTTGCGGTAGCCGAAATGGTCGTTGACCCAGTTGGTGAGCTGGCCCGGGGCCTCGCGCAACTGCCGCCACGAAACGGGGGGCGCCGGCAGTTGCGCCAGATTGGGATCGTTCGGCTTGGTGCGGGCGTCGTACACCGATACCACGGCCGGCACGGCCAGCACGGCCACCACGGCCAGCTTCATCGCGTGCCGGCCCAGCCATGTGAGTACAGAGTTGCCCATGTCAGAAGCGGAAATAAATGAAGGGGTTGTAGGTACCGGCGGCCAGGCTGCCGATGCACAGCAGCGCCAGGGCCGCGGTCGATGCCAGATGGCCGCCTTGGGCCAGCAGCGCCGGCATGCGCGCGCCGCCCCCGCCCGTTTGCGGCGGCGCCGAAGCGCGCCAGCGCCAGCAGGCCAGCACGATGCCCGCCACCAGCGCCACCTGCGAGGTATTCGGTAGATCCAGGCGCCAGGTATGCAGCAGGGCCTGGCCGTCATGGCCGCCGAACATGCTGCCAAGGTAGCGCAGCGCGTAAGGCACGTCGGGGGCGCGGAAAAAGACCCAGCCGATCATCACGCACAGCATGGTCCAGGCCTGCGCCACGAAAGCGGGCAGGCGCGCGAGCACGGTGGCGCCGCCCAGGCGTTCGAGCACCAGCAGGGCGCCGTGCCACGCGCCCCAGATCACGAACGTCCAGGCCGCGCCATGCCACAGGCCGCACAGCAGGAACACCAGCGCCAGGTTGAAGTAGGTGCGCAGCGCAGAGACCCGGTTGCCGCCGAGGGGAATGTACAGGTAGTCGCGGAACCAGGTCGACAGGCTGATGTGCCAGCGGCGCCAGAAATCGGTGATCGACAGCGCCGCGTACGGACGGTTGAAATTGGGCGGATAGGTAAAGCCGAGCATGTGGCCGATCCCGATCGCCATGTTCGAGTAGCCGGCGAAGTCGAACAGGATCTGGATCGAATAGCAGGCGATGCCCATCCAGGCGGTGATGGCGTTGAGTTCCACCGGATCGACCGCGAAAATGCGGTCGGCAGCCAGCCCCACGTAATTGGCGATCAGGATTTTCTGGGCCAGGCCCAGCACGAACTGGCGAAATCCCTTCCAGATGCGGGCATTGTCCAGGGTGCGGTGATCGACTTCATCGGCGATCTGGGCGTAGCGCACGATCGGACCGGCGATCAGTTGCGGGAACATGGCCTTGTACATGGCAAAGCGCAAAAAGCTGCCTTGCGCGGCGATGTCGCGCCGGTACACGTCGATCAGGTAGGAAATACCCTGGAAGGTGAAGAAGGAAATCCCCAGCGGCAGCACGATGGCCGGCAGCGCGCCGTCGCGCAAGTGCAGCGCCTGCAGGATGCCGGCGAAAAAGCCCAGGTATTTATAGTAGGCCAGCATGGCCAGGTTGAGCGCCACCCCCACCGCCAGCAAGCTCTTGCGCTGCGGTCCGGCGCGCGCGATCAGGTAGCCGACGCTGTAATTGAGAAAAGCCGAGAGCAGCAGCAGCGGCACGAAGCGCGGCTCGCCCCAGGCATAAAACAGCAGGCTGCCGACCAGCAAGACCGTGTTTTTCCAGGGAAGGACGTAATACAGCAGCAGAAAGCCGGGAAGAAAATAGAAAAGAAAGACGGCCGAACTGAATACCATAGAGTGTCTCGTGAGATGGAAACCGCGGCAACGGCGGAGCCGGATTAACCCGTCATTATACATTGCCATGTCATGAAGAATCGAATGCTGCTATGAGACAACCGCCCCGAAAGCAACAGTTCAGGGCAGCTTGCCGACCTCGCACAATTGATAGGGATCGCTGTTCCTGCCGCCGCCGAAACCGGCCTCGTAGACCACGCAGCTGGCCGGATTGAAGGTGAGGCCGTAGCGCTTGAGGATTTCCTGGCCGGCTACATGCACGCGCAGCTGGCGGGCGATGGTGTCGGGGTCGGGCACGGCGCCGCCCTGGCGCGGGCCAGGGGCCAGGCCGTTGGCGGTGAGCATGACGTACAAGGGTCCCTTGCGCGCGGCGACCATGGCGGCCACGCGGGCGGCGAACTGGGGCGACTCGGGGAAGCCCGAACCGAGCGCGGCAAACGCCAGGCGCGCCGGGAAATGCGGTATCAGCCACGACATCGGCGGGTCGCCATGCACGGTAAACACCATGTTCTGGGATGGATCGGCGAAGGCCGGCACCTGGACCTGGAAACTGCGCGGCGCATTGCCATGGTGACCCCAGTTCACCCTCGGAAAGCCGGCGATGACGGCCAGCAGCAGGCAGCTGGCGCCGATCACGCGCGCGGCCGGCAGCGCGCACAGGCGGTGCAGCAGCAGCCACAGCACCAGCGGCGCGAGCAGTTCGAGCGGCACCAGATAGCGGTAGATGGCGAACAGCTTGAGCCAGATCACATACGACAGCGCGAAGAACACCAGCAGCATGCGCGCGCCGGCCGTATCGGCGCCTGCCGTGGCCGCGGCGGACGGCGCCGGCGCGGCCAGCCACAGGCGGCGCAGGCGCTGGGCGATGAAGGCGATGAAGGCGAGGTACACGATCGGCCACAGGATCTGGGTCATCGGCAGTTCGATCACGCGGCGCGGATTGAAGGTGAAGATGAACGGCCACAGCAGAAATTCGGTCCAGTCCTTGGGGATCCAGCCCATGTCGGCCACGCTGATCGGCGCGGCCAGCGGGCTCTTGAAGATATTGTTAAATTGGGGGAACAAGGGATTGCCGAACTGCTTCCACATCAGCCAGTACCAGTGGCCGGCGCTCGCGCCAATGCCGGCCAGGGTGCCCAGGCCGAACACGAAGGCGGTGCTCAAGCGCCGCCACAGGCTGGCGCGCAGGGTCAGCAAGGCCAGGCACAGGGCCAGCGCGTAATTGGCATTGGTCAGTTTCAAGCCGGTGCCGGCGCCGATGATCAGGCCCGCCAGCGCCGCCACCATGGCGCCGCGCACGCCGCCGGCCAGCAGTTGCGGCCACTGGCGCAGCAGCAGCGCGATGGCGCCCAGCACGGTGAGCGAGGTCAGATTGTCGCCCATGGTGTTGCCGAGCTGGCTGAGGAAGGAAAACCCGGCGCAGCCGGCCAAGGCCAGCATCAGGGCCAGGCGCCGCGGCGCCGCGCCGGCCGCAGCCGCTTCGCCAGCGCCCAGTACCTGGCGCGTAATCATGAGCAGCAGCACGAAATTGAGACCGTGCAAAAAGCCCATGACGAAGCCGGTCACCCGGGTCGGGAAATGCGTGGCCAGGCCGTAGTACAGCAGGTCGATGGTGGGATTGAAGTAACTCTGGAACTGGCCGGGATTGAGGTCAAGGCCGATCTTGCCGTTCAGGAAGGCGTACGGGTTATACCAGTGGTAGTTGCGCAAATCCCAGTTGGCATCCTGCCCCAGCCACATCGATGCCAGCCCGGCCAGCACGGGCGCGAACCAGATCGACAGGCGCAGCACCAGGGCGCGGTCCAGCCCATCCCACAGACGCACCACGCCGGCATCCACGCGGGAAATTGCTCGAGTCACTGCATTCATGCCATACCTGCGATAAAAAGGGCGATTAACGTTGAAAGACGAACCAGCGCGCGCCGGCGAAGTTGACCGCCATGCCGGCCAGGGAACCGGCGCACACGCCCAGGGTGGTGATGTACGGCACGCCGGGGAAGCTCCAGACGATGGCGCTGTAGGTGGCGAAGTTGACCGCCCCGCCGCCGCTCATGGCCAGCAGGTAGCGCCACCATTCGGTCCACAGCGAGATGCCGGCCGGATGGAAGGTATAGCGGCGGTTGATCTGCCAGGTGGCGAACACCGCGCACAGGAAGGACAGCACGCGGCCGGCATACGGATTCATGCCGGCGCGCAGCGCCAGTGCGAGCACGGCCAGGTCGACCAGCAGGCCAGCCACGCCGGCCACGCCGAAGCGCAGGACCTGGGTACCGAGCTTCATCAGTGAGCGCCCGGATCAGGCATGCTTGATCCGCGGAGCCGAAATGGCCAGGTAGGCGAAACGCTTCTGTTCGATGCGGCCCTTGGTGACGGTATCGAGGATCAGGCCACAGTTGAGCGAAATCACGCCGAACAGGCTCAGCGCAACCGACAGGATGGCGGTCGGCAGGCGCGGCACCAGGCCCGTTTCCAGGTAAGTCTGGAGCAAGGGCAAGGCAAAGCCGACGGCGGCCAGCATGAAGGCGAAAAACGCCAGCGAAAAGAAGGCCAGCGGCTTTTCGGTCTTGAACAGCTTGATGATGGTCCAGAGGATGCGCACGCCGTCGCGGTAGGTATTGAGCTTGCTCACCGAGCCTTCCGGCCGCGAGCGGTAGATGGTTTCGACCTCGGCCACCGGCATGCGCAATTCCAGCGCGTGCACAGTCAGTTCGGTTTCGGTCTCGAAGCCGGCCGAGTGGGCGGCGAAGGACTTGGCGTAGCGCCGCGAAAACACGCGGTAGCCGGACAGCATGTCGGTGAAGGTATTGCCGAACACCGCGGCGACCGAGCCGGTCAGCAGGCGGTTGCCGAAACGGTGGCCGAAGCGGTAGGCTTCATGCTCGGTCGACACGCGCGTGCCGACCACCATGTCGAGGCCTTCGTCGACCAGTTTTTCGGCCAGCTGGGGCGCCACACTGGCGTCATAGGTATTGTCGCCGTCGACCATGATGTAGATATCGGCATCGACGTCGGCGAACATGCGCCGGATCACATTGCCCTTGCCTTGCAGCGGCACATTGCGCACCACGGCGCCGGCGTCAAGCGCCAGGCGCACGGTGGCATCCTTGGAATTGTTGTCGAAAACATACACCACGGCTTGCGGCAGGCAGGCGTTGAAGTCGCGAACAATCGCGGCAACCGTCAATTCCTCGTTATAACAAGGCACGAGGATGGCGATGCTTTGATTAATTAGTTTGTTCATGGCTAGACATTGAGTAAAAAGAGAAACGCCGCGGCGCCGGGCCGGAAAGCCAGGCGGGTAGCGGCATTACATATAAGCAAATTATACATCCTGGCAACAACCAGTCCACAGCAAGGCGCGCTGGGAGCGGCGCCGGACCCGGCTGTTTACTGTTTGGGCGAGCCGCCGAGCAGCACGGCAATCTTCTGCTTGGGCTTGGTGCTGGTGCTGACCTGGTCGGCGACCGCCGGCGTCGTCTTCTTGGCCGGCTCGTACGGGGTCAGGAACCAGGGATCGACCTTGTCGCGGCGCGGATACGGACCCGAACGCGGACCGGAAGAACCGCCGGAGGAACTGCTGGTGAAACTGCGTTCGCCGCTGCGCTCGCGCTCGGGCGTACGTCCAGGCGGGCGGGCGGCGCCGCTGCCGGCAGCGCTATCGTCGCGGCGCGGACGGCGCTCGCCGGACGGCTCCCCGCGCCCCGCGCTGGCGCTGCTGCTGGCCACGAAACCGGCCAGTTCGCCGCGCGTGATGGTTTGCTTGATCAGTTTTTCGATATCGACCAGCAAGCGCTCATCCTTGTCCGAATACACCGACAGGGCGTCGCCCGAGGCGCCGGCACGGCCGGTGCGGCCGATCCGGTGCACATAATCCTCGGCGTTGTAGGGCAGGTCGAAGTTGATCACGCACGGCAAGTCGGAAATATCGAGACCGCGCGCGGCCACGTCGGTGGCGACCAGCACGTCGATCTCGCCCTTTTTAAAGGCGTCGAGCGCGGCCATGCGTTCCTGCTGGGTCTTGTCGCCGTGGATCGCGGTGGCCTTGATGCCGCCCTGCTCCAGGTGGCGCGACAGGCGCGAGGCGCCGATCTTGGTGTTCGAGAACACCAGCACCTGCTTCAGGTCGCGTCCGCGGATCAGGAATTCGACCACGTCGCGCTTGGCTTCCTCGGCCACCTTGTAGACGATCTGGGTGACCTTGTCGGCGGTGGCATTGCTGCGCGCCACTTCGATGGTCACCGGATCGGTCAGGAAACTGTTGGCCAGCTTCTTGATTTCCGGCGAGAAGGTCGCCGAAAACATCAGGTTCTGGCGCTTTTTCGGCAGCAGGTTGATGATGCGCTGCAAGTCCGGCAGGAAGCCCATGTCGAGCATGCGGTCGGCTTCATCCATGACGAGCATCTGCACCTGGCCCAGGCTGACGTTTTTCTGTTCGATATGGTCGAGCAGGCGGCCCGGGGTGGCGATGACGATCTCGACCCCGCCCTTGAGGATGATGGTCTGGCCCTTCATGTCCATGCCGCCGAACACCACGGTCGAGCGCAGCGGGGTGTGCTGGGCGTAGGCCTTGACGTTCTCGGCCACCTGCACCGCCAGCTCGCGCGTGGGCGTGAGCACCAGCGCGCGCACCGGATGGCGCGCCGGCGACATGCTCGGACTGGCGTGGGCCAGCAGCAGCTGGATGATGGGCAGCGAAAAACCGGCGGTCTTGCCGGTGCCGGTCTGGGCCGCGCCCATGACGTCGCGCCCCTGCAGGACGATCGGGATGGCCGCGGCCTGGATCGGCGTCGGGTGGATGTAGCCCTGGTCCGTCAGTGCGCGCAGGATCTCTGGCGCAAGGCCGAAATCGGCGAACTTGACGGTGGGTTCACTGTCGGCTTCGATGGTAATCGGTGTTTCAGACATAAGTTTTCCGGGCGTTGGTTCGATCTGCTCTACGTCCGGACAAGCCGACGCGGGGAACTTCCAGGATGGACGGGAACGAGCCGGGCAGTGGCAAGACCGGCGGCCAGCTCGAAGTGTGCCACGACAGCGTCGGCAGAACCGGGCGCACGGACGTAGATGCAATAATAGTGCCGTAAACGATACCCTAAATCCCGGCAACTGTACATCGATATAAGGTCCAGAAAGAGGTATTGCCGCAGAGTCAACTTGGTTTACACTGCCCGGGTTCCCCGGCATTCCTGGGGTGACCGGTACTGTAGACACCTATTTGACATGCCAACCGTATTTACCGCCTCCGCGCACCGCCTGTCCGCCCTGTTGCGCCTGCTGCTGTGCGCCTGTGTGTGCGCTTGCCTGTGTCTGCAGGGCGCGGCCCACGCCAGCGCCACGCCGACCTCGCCGCTGCGCTTCAAGCGCCTCGCCTCCTTCGACTCGGACGAGCTGTCCATCCTGGCGCTGCTGCAGGACCGCCAGGGCTTCGTGTGGATCGGCACCCATAGCGGCGGGCTGTACCGCTACAACGGCTACCACGCGGTCAAGTACCTCAGCAACGCCAACAGCGGCGGCAACCTGCCGCACGACCGCGTCTCCGACCTGTACGAAGACGCGGCCGGCACCATCTGGGTGGCGACCCAGAACGGACTGGCGCGCTTCAATCCCGAAACCAACAATTTCACCCGCTTCGTGCCGCCGCCGGGTCCCGGGGCCCAGCGCATCGTCAAGGAAATCATTGGCGACGGCAAGGGCGGCATGTGGCTGGCCACCTGGGGCGGCCTGCAGCACTTCGACCCCGCCAGCGCCAAGTTCACCCTCTACCTGCATGATCCTGCGCGCCCGGGCAGCCTCGCTTCCAATGACCTCAACGCCGTCGCCATGGACCAGCGCGGCGGCCTGTGGGCCGCCACCTGGCCGGGCGGACTCGATTACCTGCCCCCGGGCGCCGACCAGTTCGTGCACTACCGGGTCGACCGGCCCGAGTCGCCCGACCCCAAGCTGAACATCGTGCGCGCCCTGCATTTCGCGCCCGACCGCACGCTCTGGATCGGCACCGAAACCGGGGTGGTGACCTGGCGCAGCGAGCTGCCCTGGAATGCGCGCATGCGGGTGCCCTCGCCCGCCACCCGCATCAATTACCTGTACGGCGACCGCAACGACACCGTCTGGGCCGGCACCCTGGCGGCCGGCCTGCTGCGCTGGGATAAAACCAAAGACCAGGGCAGCAGCACGCCCGTGCATTACGTGCACCGCGCCAACGATTCCTACAGCTTGCCGTCGGACGATATCCGCGCCGTCATGCACGACCGCAGCGGCATGCTGTGGATCGGCTCGATCACCGACGGCATCAGCCTCGTCAACCTGAACAGCGAAGGCTTCCAGCGCTACATTCCCTTCGACGTCGAGGCCAACAACCTGCGTCCCAACAATGCCATGCGCGCCATGGAAGGCGCGCCCGAGGGACGCCTGTGGCTGGCCAACAATGCCGGCCTGTCCTTGTTCGACAGCGCCAGCGGCGCGGTGCTGCGCAGCTACCGCGCCGACGGCAAGCCGGGTGCGCTCAGCAGCAATATCGTCTACAGCCTGTACCAGCAGCCGGCCGGGCCCCTGTGGATCGGCACCGCGGCCGGCCTGAACCGGCTCGATGCGGTCGATGCGCCGGTCAAGGTGGTCAGTTTCGGCTCGGTCGGCAGCGACTTCATCAACACCATCGCCCCGGCCGCCGGCGGCGCCCTCTGGCTCGGCACCGGCCAGCATGTGGTGCGCTACGACCCGGCCACGGGCGAGAGCACCCAGTTCCCGGCCGACCCGGCCCAGCCCGACAGCCGCAGCGTGACCGGCACCACCACCATCGTCGAAGACCGGCTCGGGCGCGTCTGGATGGGCTCGGAATGGGGCGGCGGCGGGCTCGATGTGCTGGACCAGGCCAGCGGCAAGTTCCGCCACCTGCGCCAGCGCGCCAGCGACCCCGCTTCGCTGTCGGACAACAACGTGGTGTCCTTGTACCAGGACCCGCGCGGGCGGCTGTGGGCCGGCACCGCGCGCGGCGTCAACCAGATCCTCACCGATGCCAAGGGCGCGATCCGCTTCCAGCGCTACGAGCAGGCCGACAGCGTGGGCCAGGTCAAGATCCTGGCCATGCGCAGCGACCAGGCCGGCCAGCTGTGGCTGAGCACCGCGAACGGCTTGCTGCGGCTCGACCCGGACAGCGGCAAGGTGGCGCGCTTTTCTGCCGCGGATGGCTTGTCGGAAGGGTTTTCCTCGGGCGCCGCCCACGCCGCGCCGAACGGGCGCCTGTACTTCGGCGGCGTCAAGGGCATCACCGGGGTGACCCCGGCGGCGGTGCGCAGCGTGTCGGCCCCGCCGCAGGTGGCGATCACCGATATCAGCGTGTTCAACCGCTCGCTGCGCGACGGCCGCGCGGTGCCCGGGCTGCGCCTCGCTGGCGCGGTGACGGCCCCGGTCAACCTGACCCTGGCCGGCGACGGTTCGGTATTCTCGATCGAATTCGCGGCACTGCACTTCACCGACCCGGTGCGCAACACCTACAAATACCGCCTGGCCGGCTTCGACCGCGAATGGGTGGTGACCGACGCCGCCCACCGCAGCGCCACCTACACCAACCTCGACCCGGGAACCTATGTGTTTTCGGTGCGCGCCGCCAATCACCAGGGCATGTGGAGCGAGAACGCGGCCAGCATGACGGTGACGATCCTGCCGCCGTGGTGGAAAACCTGGTGGTTCCGCCTGATCCTGGCCTTGCTGGCGCTGGGCCTGGTCAGCAGCGCCTACCGCGCCCGCGTGCGCGACCTGACCCGGCGCCAGAAGCAGTTGCAGCACATGGTGGCCGAGCGCACCGCCGAGCTGGAAGCGAGCAACGCCAAGCTGGCGGCGCTGTCGAGTACCGACGGGCTGACCGGCATCAGCAACCGGCGCGGCTTCGACACGGCGCTGGAAGCCGAATGGCGGCGCGCCGCGCGCAACGGCTATCCGGTGGCGCTGGCCATGCTCGACGTCGACCACTTCAAGAGCTACAACGACCATTACGGGCACCAGGCGGGCGACCAGTGTCTGCGCGCGGTGGCCGGGGTGATCGCGGCGCACGCGCGCCGCACCACCGACCTGGCGGCGCGCTACGGGGGCGAGGAATTCGCGCTGCTGGCGCCCGCCACCAGCGCCGCCGAAGCGCTGGAACTGGCCAGCGCGCTATGCCATGCGCTGGAACAGCTGGCGCTGCCGCACGCCAAGTCGCCGTACGGGGTGGTGACGATCAGTATCGGGGTGGTGTCCTTGATGGCCGACGAGACGGGCAGCCCGGAACAGCTGGTCGAGCATGCCGACCGCGCCATGTACCGCGCCAAGACCGAAGGGCGCAACCGCGCCTTGTGCGCCTGAATTGATCACGGCGTAAGCTGGCCAGTGTGTGGCTCCGATGTTCGTGAGCGCGCGTGTAGCGCGCCGTAGCTCGTACGGCTGTGCTTCCTGAACGAAATTTGCGCCGCTTGCTACAGTTTTTTCGATGTCCCTCATGCGCTTTAAAACCGAGTGATACATAGGATGATCACTCAAGGAGAAATTTCCGGGCCCAAAAAAAGCGGCCTGTTGGCCGCTCGTTGCATGCTCACTTGGGTTTCCGGACGCTGGAAAACTCCGGGATGTCGATCGACGACGGTCCGAACGCCGCCGACCTGCGGTCGCGGCTGATGGGCTTGCCGGCCAGGGTGACCCGGATACGACCTTGGGACGGCTTGAGCTCGCCAACAACTGGCGTGGCCATGGAGGCAACCCTGGCGCGGCGGACGGCCGCCGCCAATTTGTAAGCGCTGTTCTGGCCAGGTGGCGTCTTCTTAAGAGCGGTCATGATTCAATCTCCGGCAGAGGCAGTACGTCGTATAGGTAGTTTAGCGGAATCCTCCAGCTGCGACTGTACGCGCGCAGGTCAAAGCGCATCTCCCTGCCGCGACCATGCTGCGCCCACCAGTCCGGATCGGTTGCAAGCACGTCCTGGACCGTTTCACAGGCCCGCAACGCTTCCGATGGCGCTATGCTCAGTTCAACAGGATTGAGCCCGGCGTCGAAGCCGAACTTCGGCCAGACGGCAAATCCGACGAAGCCGTCAGGATCGTCCGGATCGACCGGTCCGTTTCCAGCGGCAAAGAGCTCGATATGGTCGAAGCCCAGCCGGTATGCCGTGATGGCCATGAGGCCAAAGGACACGGTCGCCAGGCGCTCGGGAGCGTCGGCTGACAGAATCAGCCTGCGAATATAGAGCGCGTCGACGCGAAGGGAGGTACCCTCTTCATCCCTGTAAACAATGACGCTGGCGTTCTCGTTCTCGGCCATGAAAACGTTGTTCGACATGACGTCCAGGCCGGCCGGCGCGTCTTCTTTTTCCCTCACGGCGAGCGCCCATACGGTTGAACCGTCCGGGATCATGAACAACTTGCCCGTCTCCGCTTCGTCGAGTTCCAACGTCGCATCGCCGGGCCTTTCAATGGTGATGCCTTCCAGTCGCTGCTTACCATCTTTCTGATACAGCTCGCCCTGAAAATAATCGCGGGCGTTCTCCTGCGCCATCAGCAAGACTGCCGCCGAGGATTGCGCCGGCACTGGTGTGGGTCGCGGCCGCACGGCACACGCCATCTGGTGCAGATGCCCACCAACACCCGCGGCTGGCCGGCCTGTGACTGTCGGGGCGCTGCGCAGCAACCATGATGCGATAGCGCTCAGCGCTTCCAGCCGCGGTCGCGCGCGGCCCGTTCGGCGATCGGGTCGAGCGTGTCGGCGTTGCGCAGGGTGACCGCGTCCTGCACCGCGCGCGGCATGCCGCTGCCGGGGCTGCGGTATTCGTCGACCGCGCCGTCCATGCGCGCATACAGGGCGATGTGCCAGCCGGCGCCGCTGCGGCAGGCCAGCCCGCCGCCGTTGGCCAGCCGGAAGCTGCGGCAATACGCTCCTTCTTTCGACAGGAAACTCATCTCGATGCGCACCGGCGCGTCGGCCTCCGGCGTGCCGGAGAGCTGCCCGGTGAGCGCCTGCGCCAGCGCGCCGCGCGCCGTCATGGCGGCGCCGTCGCCATCGATCAGGGCCAAGCCGTCGCGCTGCAGCGCCATGCCGATGCCAGCGCCCGCCAGCAGGCCAAGCACCAGGGTGGTGGCCAGGCCGCTCCAGGCGCTCCAGGACCAGTCGCGCGGCGCCCCACTGGCCGACAGCGAATCGAGCTGCGCCGCCGGCGCGGCGGGCGCCGCGGCGCGCGCCGCGCGCACCGCATGCAGGTGCACCACCTTGGCCGAACGCGGCGGCGCCGGCTGGCGCTGGGCCGCGCCCTCGCCCTGGCCGAAGCCGACGAACGCATTGCCGCGCTGGGACAGCAGCAGGCGCAAACGGGCCGCCAGCACAGGGTCCTGGCGCAGCGCCTGTTCCACAGCCTGGCGGGTGGCGTCGCCGAGCGCGCCGTCGGCGTAGGCCATCAGGATGTCATCGGAAAAGCTCATGCTGCCGTCCTCGTCTGATCGGGATGCCCGGCATGCCCGGGCGGGCGCCGCTGGCCGGTATTGCACGCTGCGGGGCTGATCGCTATATTATCATTCAGCCATGGCCGAACCCGGTGCGCCATCCCTCAGGATGTGATCAAGCCATGTTCGTCGAGCATGTCGTGCAGCAATTCGAGCCGGATGACCGGATTGTCGAGCATCAACAGGCGGTATTTCTGGTCGTTCGGCAAGGGCAGCAAGTCGCACCAGCGGTTCGCGACCCAGCCGCAATCGTCGAGGCGGAACGGCGGCAGCACCGGCCAGCGCTGTTCCGGCACCTCGTCGAGCGAGGCCAGCACGCGGTCGAGGGCGTCGGCCGCGCCCTGCAGTTCGGACGGCACCGGCACCGCATGGTCGTCTTCGAGCAGTTCGGTCTCGGCCATCCACAAGCCGTTGGCGCGGCGCTCGCTGGCCAGGATGCGAAAGCGCGCCGCCCCGCGGCAGGTGACTTGCAGCAGCCCGGGCGCGCTCATGCCGCTGTCCTGCACCGAGGCCAGGGTGCCGGCCGGCTGAAAGCGCTCCTGGCCCTCTGGCGTGCGCACCTCGTGGCCCTCGGTGAGCAGGACCACGCCGAACGGGGTGCCGTTGGCGATGCACTTGCCCACCATGTCGAGGTAGCGCACCTCGAAAATCTGCAAAGGCAGCACGCCGTCCGGAAACAGGACCGTACCAAGAGGAAAGAGGGGAAAGGAGAGGGTCGCCATCGCCCCATGATGCCAGAATCCGGGCCGCCGGCGAAGCACGATTGTGGCTGTCCATGCGCGGCGGGTGATGTGTCGCAATTTTACTTTTTTTACATCAAGCAACCCCTTTTTGGGGCCGCATCCGTTACATTCCATGTCCCGCCAATGCGCGCCAGTCGCAGCGGACAGACATAAAAACAGGAGAGCCATTCAATGTCGACCTATCTCGCCGCCGGCCTGGCGCTGTCGCTGGCCGCGCTTGCGGGCTGCCAGCCGCGTGCCAGCGGGCCGGCGCCGCAGAAGACCCTGCACGCTTTCGAGGACGAGGCGCAGCTCGAGACCTTCCTCCAGGACCTGGCCGGGCCGGCCGGCGCGCGCGCGGACGATGCGGCCGCGCCCACGCCCGCGGACGATGCGGCGCCCGAGCCGGGCGCGGGCGTGGGCGAACATGGACACCATCTGCTGCTGCTGCGGCGCGGGCGCCTGCTGACGGTCGATATCGGCAAGGACCAGCTCAAGCTGGTGGCGGCGGTCGATGCGCACCTCGCGGGCGGGGACGGGCGGGACCAGGTGGTGGTGGCCGGCGACAGCGTGGCGCTGGTCGGGCGCCGTCCGGACGGCACCGCCATCGTCCTGTTCGACATCGATCCGGCCGGCCGCCTGCGCTACCGCGCCGGCTACCAGCTGCGCGCCGGCGCGCAGGCGCCGGCCATCCACGCCAGCGTGCGCCAGATCGGCGCCAGGCTGGTGCTGTACACCCCGCTCGCCCTCGATGCGGCGGGGCCCGGCCCGCTGGCGGCCCTGCCGGCGCTGCGCGGGTCGCTGGCCGGCGCCGACCCGGCGGCGGCGCGCTTCACCCGCATCGCCCCGGCCAGCCGGATTTACCGCGCCGACACTGCGCCCGACGCGCAGGCGGGCCTGGTGCTGCACAGCGTGACCATCTGCGACCTGGCCACGCGCGCGCTGCGCTGCGATGCCAGCGCCGTGCTGGGAGCGCCGGCGCGCATGTTCCACATGGCGTCCGAGGCGGTGTATGTCTGGACCCGGGCGCGCCAGGACGACGGCCGCGCCAGCCTGTACCGGATTCCCCTGAACGGCGGCGCCCCCGGCGCCATCGGCGTGGCGGGTGCGCCGCACGATCCTTCCGCCTTCCACGAAAGCGCCGATGGCCATGTGAACGTGCTGGTCGGGAAGGCCGGCGCGGACGGCCTGGCGCTGCTGCGGCTGCCGCTGACGGCCTTGTCGGACGGCAGCGACAGCGCGGCGCCGGCCAGCTACCGGGACCTGCCCGGATTGGCGGCGCAGCTGCGCAGCCGCTATATCGGCCCCTGGCTGCTGTACGGCAGCGCCGAGGGGGCCGCCACGGCGCTGTACGCGCTGCGCTGGGATGGCACGGGCGCGCCGCAACGGCTGGCGCTGGCGCATCCGGCCGAGCACATCGAGGCCATGGGCGAGGATGCCGTGGTGAGCGGACAGGCCCAGGGCGCTTTGCACCTGAGCAGCGTGCGCCTGGGCCCGCAGGCGGCCCTGGCCAACATCCACGTGCACACGATCGACGAGGACAGCGCCGCCGTGCGCCATGGCTTCCATTACACCTCGCAGCGGCCGGGCCAGGGCATGGTCGGCTTGCCGGTCGTGGAAACGCGCCAGCCGGATACGCCCGACGCCGCCGTATCGGTCCTGTACCTGCGCAATACCGCGCTCAAGCTGCGCGAGCTGGGCAGCCTCAAGGCGCAGGGTGGCGCACAGAATGCCGCCGCCAGCGCCGCCCTGCCCCTGTTCGTGCAGGGACGGGTGTTCGCGCTGATGGGGGATGAACTGGTGGAAGGCAAACTCAAGAACGGGCGCCTGAGGGAAGTGCGGCGCCTCGACCTCGCGCCCGATCTTCAGTAGGCGCGCACGGCCTGTTCCAGCGCGTGCAGGCGCCAGCGCAGCCGGTCCGGTCCGGGATTCGGATGCAGGCCGACCAGCACGGTCAGCTCGCCGCTCACGCGCGCGCTGCACGGCAGCTGCAATTCGGTGGCGCGCTCGAAGGGCAGGCGGAATTGCTGCCCCGGCATCAGGCGCAGGCCGCCGACCTGGTGCGGCACCTTGTCGCTGTTCCTTAGCAGCAGCACGTCGCGCAAGCCCACGGTCAGGCGCACCACGGGCGGCAGCACCTCGGCGCGCTCGCCCGCCAGGCGCCGTTCGGCGGCGTGTTCGGGAATGTCGAGCAGGAAGTCGCGGCTGCCCGGCGGGATCGGCGCCATCGCGGCCCAGACCAGCAGCAGCAGGCAGGAGCCCAGCAGGATCGAGGCGAGCCAGTGGCGGCGCAGGTGCTGTTCCATGCGCCTAGCCGCGCGCCGTCAAGGCCGGCAAGCGGCGGCTCAAGGATCGATGACCGCGGCGCAGGCGTCGGTCGGCAGGGCCGCCACTTTGCCGACCACGGGCACCATCTTGATCACGGCCGAACCGACGCGGCAGGGTGCGGCCAGCACGCCGCAACCGCCCAGCACGGCTGGCAGCAGGAGAACGATGGCGAGACGGCGAAGACGGGCATGCATGGTCAATCCGGGCAAAAGTCAGTATGAGGAAGAATTGTAAGTGGCGCACCACAGCGCCGACAAGAAATTCGAGGTAACAAAACGTTTGCGCGCCACAAGATGCTAGGATATTCCACATGAACCTGCCCGACAGCTATCAGCACATCGGCGTCGTCGCCTGCTCGGCCGAGGGCGCGGCGCTGTGCTACCGCAGCATCTGCCACGAAGGCGCGCGCCTGCTCGGGCCGTACGAACATCCGGAGCTGTCGATGCACTCGCATTCGCTGGCGGCCTACATGCGCTGCATCGACCTGGACGACTGGCACGGGGTGGGCGAACTGATGCTGGCATCGGCGCACAAGCTGGCAGCCGCCGGCGCCGACTTCCTGATCTGCCCCGACAACACCATCCACCAGGCGCTGGCGCTGGTGCGCTCGCGCTCGCCCCTGCCCTGGCTGCATATTGCCGATGTCGCCGCCGCCGAAGCGCTGGCGCGCGGCTACCAGCGCATCGGCCTGACCGGCACCCGCTGGATGCTCGACAGCGAGGTCTACCCCGAGCGCTTCGCCGCGCACGGACTGGCCACGGTGCGGCCCGGGCTGGCGGCGCGCATCGAAATCAACCGCATCATCATGGATGAATTGGTCAGCGGCGAGTGCAAGCCGTCGGCGGTGGCGTACTTCCAGAAAACCATCGCGCGCATGAAAGATGGCGGCTGCGATGCGGTGCTGCTGGGCTGCACCGAAATTCCGCTGCTCATGAATAATGGCAATTCGCCCCTGCCCACGCTCGACACCACCCGCCTGCTGGCGCGCGCCGCGCTGCGCCACGCCAGCGGGCACCCCGTGTGAGCCCATCCGGCCAGATTGACAGGGGCGCGCAAAACTGCGAGGATACGCGCATGACAATGTTTAATTCACATGCCTTGGGTTCGAATTGGTGGCGGCGCTGACATCGCGCGGCGCCTGCACCATCATGTGTTTTCCATGAACGCCGCCTCGATTGGGCGGCGTTTTTCATGAGCGTTTTCCGATCGGGGCATCACCCGAGAGACGATCGACATGCCCGCACCAGCGACTACCGCAGCACCCATCATCCTGACCGGCGACCGCCCGACCGGCCCGCTCCACCTTGGCCATTACGTGGGCAGCCTGCGCAACCGGGTCGCTTACCAGCGCGACTACCGCCAGTTCATCATGCTGGCCGACGCCCAGGCCCTGACCGACAATATGGACGACCCGGCCAAGGTCCAGCGCAACGTGATCGAAGTGGCGCTCGACTACCTGGCGACCGGGATCGATCCGGCCCAGTCGACCATCCTGATCCAGTCGCAGATTCCGGAACTGGCCGAACTGACTTTTTACTACCTGAATTTGGTGACGGTGGCGCGCCTGGAGCGCAACCCGACGGTCAAGGAAGAAATCCGCCTGCGCGGCTTCGAGCGCGACATTCCGGCCGGTTTCCTGACCTATCCGGCCAGCCAGGCGGCCGACATCACCGCGTTCAAGGCGGTGCTGGTGCCGGTCGGCGAAGACCAGGTGCCGATGATCGAACAGACCAATGAAATCGTGCGCCGCTTTAACCGCATCGCCGGCGCCGAGGTGCTGGTCGAGGCCAAGGCGCTGGTGCCGGAAATCGGACGCCTGCCTGGCATCGACGGCAAGGCCAAGATGAGCAAGTCGCTCGGCAACACGATCAACCTCTCGGCCAGCGCCGACGAAGTGCGCGCGGCCGTCAAGAAGGTCTACACCGACCCGCTGCACCTGCGCGTGGCCGATCCCGGCCATATCGAAGGCAATATCGCGTTCGCCTACCTGGATGCCTTCGATCCGGAAAAAGCCGCGCTGGCCGAGATGAAGGCGCATTACCAGCGCGGCGGCCTGGCCGACAGCATCGTCAAGGCGCGCCTGGAACTGTGCCTGCAAGAATTCCTGTCCCCGATCCGCGCGCGCCGCGCCGAACTGGAAAAGGATCGCGGCCACGTGATGCAGATTCTGAAGGAAGGCACGGCGCGCGCGCGCGAGGTGGCGGCGCGCACCGCCGACGAGGTCAAGCGCGCGATGGGACTGAGCTACTTCTGAGCTGATTCCGAGCCGGCACCCGGCGCTCAGCGGTAGCGTGCCAGGATCTGGTTCACGCTGCCGTCGTCGACCAGGCCATTGATGGCCTGGTTGATTTCCTCGAACGGCACCCCGGCCGTTTTCGAAAACGCGCACTGCGCCGTAAATGAGGCGAACACCAGGTCGCGGCGCAGGCGCAAGGCCTTGTTGATGCGCATCTGGTAGGCCAGGGTCGACTGCGCGATCACGGTATGGCGCACGGCGCCGGCCATCAGCTTGCGCAGGTTCTCTTCCATCGTGAGCGATTCGCTGCGGTGGAAACGCAACCCCAGTACCTGCTCGACCCTCGGATAGCGGTAGCCGGCCACCGTGCCGACCGGGCGGTCGCGCAGGTCGACCAGCGAGCGCACCGGCGCCGCGCCCACGACCGAGGCGACCAGTTCGGCGTCGGGAATGAGCGGCCGGCTCCAGTCGTACTGGCCGTCGATCCAGAACGGGCGCACATAACAAATGCCATCGGCCTTGCCGGCGGCCAGCACCTCGCTCACCTGCTCCCCCGCCACGCTGACATGGACCACGCCGCGCCCGAGGCGCTGGGCGATCGCCTCGTCCAGGTCCTTCAGGATGCCGCCGCTGAGCTTATCGTTGCGGAACTGCGCCAGCGGCATGGTCTGGTTCAGGGGCGCGATCATGACCAGGTCGGCGCCCGGCGCGGCGGTGCCTGCGAGAGGGACAATCAGCGCGGCAAGGCAGGCGGAACGCTTGAACATGGGCTGGCCAGAGGGTTGGGGGGTGTGTCCAATGTACCATCGCCGCCCTGATGCAATGCATTATTTTGTTGCTCGACGGCCACGGGGGACTCTTTAAAAGCGCTGGACGCGCAACAGGCGCCATGTCAGCGGCGACGGCAGGCCGGGAGCGCCGGTCGGGCGCGGACCACGCTCGCCATGAATTTATCATGCGATTCGCATATCAAACCAGGGCAGCGTTTTTTTGAGGAGCCCGCGATGCGCTTGATGATGGCATTGGCATTCTGGGCCGCGCTGCTATGCCCGGCCATTGCGCCCCACGCCGCGGCGGCGCAGGGCAATGTGCGGGGCTTGGCGCGGGCTGAAAAATACAGTGCCACGGCCGTGGCGGAGGCGCTGGCCCGCTTCGACAGCGCGCCTGCCCCGATGAACCATCCACGGCTGTTCGGCGGCGCGGCCGACGCGGCCGGCATTGTCGCTGCCGCCAGGGCGGAACTCGCCAGGGGGCTGGCCGGGCTGGCCGACTACCTGAAACGCCATGCCGTGCGCTTGGCCGCGCGCCCAGCCCGACAGCGCCAGCTTTCCCTCGGTCGGCGTGGTGGCCATGCATAGCGCGCTGGCCGATCCGCAGCGGGTGTCGCTGCTGTTCAGGAGCAGCCCCTTCGGTTCCCTCAATCACGCCCATGCCGATCAGAACAGCTTCGTACTGTATGCCAAGGGCGAAGTGCTGGCGATGGACAGCGGCGTCTACGATTTCTACGATTCGCCGCATTGACGCAACTGGTACAAGCAAACCAGGGCGCATAACGCCATTACCTTCGACGGCGGTCAAGGCCAGGATCTCGGCACCTCGGGCCTGGGCCAGCGCAGCGCAAACGGCACTATCGTGCGCTTGAGCGAGCACCCGCGCTGGACCCTGGCGGCCGGGGATGCGGCCAATGCTTACGGTAACGGGGTCGAGCAGGCGCGCCGCACCATGGTCTACCTGCGGCCCTCGACCCTGTTCGTCATCGACCAGCTCGCCAGTGCGCAGCCACGCAAGTGGGAGTGGAATTTGCATACCGGCACCCCGCTCGCCGGCAGCCCCGCCGATTTCATGACGCAGGCCGGGGCCGTGCGCCTGTGCGGCGTGGTCGCATCGCGCGATCCGCTGGAACTGTTCAGCGCCAGCGGGTACACGCCGGCGCCGGCCAAGCCGGCGCAGCCGCATTACTGGAGCCGCTTCGCTTACCGCCAAGCCGCCGGCCAGGGCTTGTTCGTGGCCGTGCTGCGGGTCGATTGCGCGCAGGCGCCGCCGCGGATCCGCTTTACCGCGCACGGCGCCAAGATCAGCACGGCAGGCATGCTCATCTCCGTCGGCAAGAACGGCGTCACGGCGCGACCAGCCGCCACCGCGCGGACCGGCAGGGGCGCGACAGCGCTCACGCGTCGGCCAGTATCAGGCAGTGCAGGAAGGCTTGTTTCATGTAGCGCTTGGCGGTGCTGCCGGACACGCCGGGCAGGACGGCGATGTCGCCGGCCCTCATGCCGTCGGGTCGAGCTCGGCGGGAGGCATGCGGCTTCAAGCGCAAAGGAGAAGTGTTCCCAACTAAACCCGTGCGGAATACGGCCGGCGCTCTGCCGCCTGCCACATAATTGCCGATTTGACCATCCCTCTTTCCGGTTAGCCGGCGCTCCCTTGTTGAGGTGATGCGGGAACGCGCGCATCGTTCTATTCTGCTCCAGGTCGCGCGCCCTGCCGGCGTGGCGGCGGCCGCACCCCGCACTTCTCAACCATCCCATGGAGATTCACCGATGAGCACATTTACGACCAGCGACGGCGTCGATATCTATTACAAGGACTGGGGCCCGAGCCAGGGCCAGCCGGTCGTGTTTTGTCACGGTTGGCCGCTCAATTCGGACAGCTGGGAATCGCAGATGATCTTCCTGGCCAGCCAGGGCTACCGCTGCATCGCCCACGACCGCCGCGGGCATGGCCGTTCGAGCCAGCCGTGGAGCGGCAACGACATGGACCATTACGCCGACGACCTGGCCCAGTTGCTCGACAAGCTAGACATCAAGAATGCGGCGCTGTTCGGCTTTTCGACCGGCGGCGGCGAAGTGGCGCGCTACATCGGCCGCCACGGCACCAAACGCGTGGCGAAGGCCGGGTTGATCTCGGCGGTGCCGCCGCTGATGCTCCAGACCGAAGCCAATCCGGGCGGGCTGCCGATCAGCGTGTTCGACGGCATCCGCGCCGGCGCGCTGGCCAACCGTTCCGAGCTGTACCGCGATATCGCCGGCGGACCGTTCTACGGCTTCAACCGCCCGGGCGCGACCAGATCCGAAGGCCTGGTGCAGGCGTGGTGGATGCAGGGCATGATGGGCGGGCACAAGAACACTTATGACTCGATCAAGGCGTTCTCGGAAACCGACTTTACCGACGACCTGAAAAAATTCACCATCCCGACCCTGATCATCCATGGCGACGACGACCAGATCGTGCCCATCGAGGCGGCGGGCAAGGCGGCGGCCAGGCTGGTAAAACAGGCGACCTTGCTGGTGTACCCGGGCGCACCGCACGGCCTGACCGATACCCACAAGGACAAGGTGAACGCGGACTTGCTGGCGTTTATCAAGTCCTGATCAGCCTACCGCGTCGTCCAGCCGCTCGTCGACGCAAGCCGTCATGGCAGCGTCCGGTGCGGCGGGCGATAGCACGCTCGCCGCAGGCAACGTCCGGTGCGGCGGGCGATAGCACGCTCGCCGCAGGCAACGTCCGGTGCGGCGGGCGATAGCACGCTCGCCGCAGGCAACGTCCGGTGCGGCGGGCGATAGCACGTGCCGTCAGGCAGCTCGCTGGTCGGGACGCTGACAGCTAGCTGCCTTTGCGTCCGGACCAGCGCGTGGAACGCCCTGGCCGGCGTCGGCAACGGTCTGTCCGCACGCACGCCACCCGCACGCCGGCCCGTCCGGGCGAGCCAATGCGCCAGGGCCGGCGCCGCACGGCGGTCCTGGCTCGTACCGAGCGCGGTCCGGCCAGACGGACGTCGTCTTCCAGCCGCACCAGGTTTCACCAATAAAAAACGGTCGGCGCCCTGTGACGGCGCCGCCAACTCCATCCATTCCTCTCTGAAAGAACCTGACATGAACAAACTGACCACGGCCGCCGGCGCACCGGTGCCCGACAACCAGAACACGCAAAGCGCCGGCCCGCGCGGCCCGCTGCTGCTGCAGGACGTGTGGCACCTGGAAAAACTGGCCCACTTCGACCGCGAAGTGATCCCGGAACGGCGCATGCACGCCAAGGGCTCGGGCGCCTTCGGCACGTTTACCGTCACCAACGACATCACGCGCTACACCAAGGCCGCCCTGTTTACCGACGTGGGCAAGACAACGCCGCTGTTCATGCGCTTTTCCACCGTGGCCGGCGAGCGCGGCGCTGCCGACGCCGAACGCGACATCCGCGGTTTTGCCATCAAGCTCTACACGGAACAAGGCAACTGGGATATTGTCGGCAACAACACCCCCGTGTTTTTCCTGCGCGACCCGCTCAAGTTCCCCGACCTGAACCACGCGGTCAAGCGCGACCCGAAAACCAACCTGCGCAGCGCCGAAAACAACTGGGACTTCTGGACCCTGCTGCCGGAAGCGCTGCACCAGGTCACCATAGTGATGAGCGAACGCGGCATTCCTGCCTCGTACCGCCACATGCACGGCTTCGGCTCGCACACGTACAGCTTCATCAACGCCGCGAACGAACGCTTCTGGGTGAAGCTCCACTTCGTTTGCCAGCAGGGCATCAAAAACCTGAGCGATGCCGAAGCGACCGACCTGGTGGGGCGCGACCGCGAAACCCACCAGCGCGATCTGTTCGACAGCATCGAGAACGGCGAGTTCCCGCGCTGGCGCTTCCAGGTGCAGATCATGCCGGAACGCGATGCGACGACTTACCATATCAATCCTTTCGACCTGACCAAGGTCTGGCCGCACAAGGATTACCCCCTGATCGATGTGGGCGTGCTGGAACTGAACCGCAATGCCGAGAATTACTTTGCCGACGTGGAACAGGCGGCATTTTCGCCGGCCAACGTGGTGCCGGGCGTGAGTTTTTCGCCGGACAAGATGCTGCAGTCTCGCCTGTTTTCCTACGGCGACGCACAGCGCTACCGGCTCGGCGTGAACCATCACCAGATTCCCGTCAACGCGCCGCGCTGCCCGGTGCACAGCTACCACCGCGACGGCGCCATGCGCATCGACGGCAACCACGGCGCGACCATCGGCTACGAGCCCAATTCCAAAGGCGCGTGGCAGCAGCAGCCCGATTTTTCCGAGCCGCCGCTGGCCATCGAGGGCGCCGCCGCGCACTGGGACCAGCGCGCCGACGCGGATGATTACAGCCAGCCCGGGGACCTGTTCCGCCTGATGACCTCGGCCCAGCAGCAGGTGCTGATGGACAATACGGCGCGCTCGCTCAGTGGCGCCTCGCGCGCGGTGCAGGAGCGTCACATCGCCAACTGCACCAAGGCCGACGCGGCCTATGGCGCCGGCGTGGCGGCCGCGCTGGAACGCGGCACGGCGTCGCCCACGCCGAACGATGTCGTGTAAAGAGCCCACTTTTATCTGAACGGCAAGGGCGCAGCGCCGCCCTTGCCGGGCAAGCTTGCCATCCCCACCATGCCAATCCGGCATTTTTCCCTTTTCTGTCTCAATCGCGCCACGCTGCTGCGTGCTTCTTCCGCGCACGCCTCCAAATGGCATACACTACGTGTTTCTCCAAAGCATCAATATTTCGGATGACCTACATCTTGAAAGTGGTGGTACCGCCAGTCCCTTCCGACAATCTGTCGGTGCGGGGGTTTGCCAACACGCTCGCGCATACGTCGATGGATTTGCCGCCGTCGGCCCGGCTGCTGCAGTTTTACGACGCCATCACGGCAAGGTATCCGTGCGCGTCGAGCGGCGCCTACAGCACCGCCAGCGCGGCCGCCTGCCCGTGGGCGGACACGCCCCTGATCGATTGCCTGACGGGCGACATCGGCGTGATCAGCCTGTCGTACAAGAATATCGAAGTGCTCTCCTTCGTGCTGCGCCGCGCCGGCGCGCTGTCGCTGACCGTGATCGACACCCAGGCCGGCCTGGTGTACCGTCCGGCGCGCTTTCGCGTGGTGCTGGCCAGCATCCAGAAAAACGTGAACACGACAGCCATGCTGGGCAAGCTGGCGCCGCTGCTCAGATGCACGCCGGAACAGGCGGCAGCGCTGCTGGCCACGCCGAACGCCGTCCTGCGCGGCCGGCTCGACCACGTCACGGCGCAGCGCCTGGTTGCCACCCTGCACCTGCTCGGCTGCAATTGCAAGGTCGAGAAAGAACCGTCGCGCTCGGCGCAGAAAGCGGCGGCCAAGGCGGCTGCCGCGCCCGCCGCGCCACGTCTTGCCGCTCCGCGGGCACGGACGCAGATGCCGTCGCCGTTTATGGTGGCGTACAAGGGTGCCGTCAACCGCGCCGCCTACTTCGTACAGGCAGTGCTCGAACGCCTGTGGGAACGCATGACGGCTACTCGCCCGTATTCCTGATGGCGTAAGGCGCGGCCCTGGCCGCCATGGTAGGATGCGCGGCCCTCCTCCACGGCCACCAAGGACTTCCATGAAGCTGCTGCTGAACACGATCGCTTGCCTTGCCGTGCTGCTGGGCATCCTCGGCATTTTCCTGCCCTTGTTGCCGACCACGCCCTTCCTGCTGCTCGCCTCGGCGTGTTTCGCGCGCGGCTCGCCCCGCATGCACGCCTGGCTGCTGAGGAACAAAGTCTTCGGGAAATATCTCAGCGATTTCGAGCAGGGCCGCGGCATTCCGCGCCGCGCCAAGATCACCATTCTGGTACTGATGTGGGCGTCGATGGGGTATTCGATGCTGCGCCTGCAGCGCACCGGCCTGACCCTGATGCTGCTGTGCATCGGCGCCGGCGTGACGATGTATCTGCTGCGCTATGTGCCTACCGGTGCGCCGCGCGCGGCGCGGCTGGACGGCCCCGGGCCGCACTGATGGTGGCGTGACGCGTTCAGTCCGGGCAAAAAAAAGCCGGGAGCACCCGCTAACGGCGCTCCCGGCTTTTTTACGCATCAATTAATGCATGATGTCTTCTTTGACAAAATACTTGCGCGCGAAAGCGAGCAGCTGGCCGTCGTTCGGATGGTCGACCGTTTCGACGCTGACCACCTTGGCAGCCACGGCGGCGTGGTGCTTTTCCAGGTGCTTGATGAAGACCAGCTTTTCCTGGCCAGGGCCGACGATCAGGATTTCCTGGGCAGCTTCGATCGCGGCGGCGATCTCGTTCAGGTATTCGGGATCCTGTTTCGATTCGACGCTGGCATCGACGCCGGCTTTTTTATGACGCGCGTGGACCGAGGCGGTCTTGATGACTTCCGATTCGGCGGCCTCGCGCGTGAAATGGATAACGTGTGCTTCGGCCTGGTCGAGCCAGACGACGACGTGATTGAATGACATGGTGTGATTCCTTGAGATGAAGCGTGATCGTGCGCGGACGGCGGCCGGGATTGCAAGGCGCGACGCAAAAAGACGGCGCGGCATTCTGGGCCGCGCCTTAAACGGAAACTGCACCGGCTGGGGGCCGGCGCATTGCAATCGAATGAAGCCATTGTGCCTGCGCAAGGCGGGCCCGTCCGTTCGGAAGCGCACGTAGCCGGGATGGCAATCCGGGCGCCGCCCACGGTCAGTTCAGGTTCGGGCGCCCCAGCTGCGCGGCGATGTCTTTCTTTTTAAAGACCCGTTCTTCTACCTGCTGCATCCCCTCAACGTCATCGGACGCGTAACAGTTCCGCTGAAAGACGATTTCCTCAGGGGTGGCGCGCGCAAGTGTAAAGTCCCCGGAGCAGGAACGGCGCCCGGATTGATAGGTCACACGGGGAACAAATACCTGCCAGAGCAGCTGTCCCTTCGCATCGTAGTGACTCAGCCAATATCGTTTCTCTGGGTCAAAGCTAGCTGGCGAAACATAAAAGCCCCGGTCGCCAGCCTCGACCTTATAACTTAATCGATCAAAGCCTGTGTTGACCATTTTGACTTGCGCAAGGTTCAGATTCCAGCGTACGCCGCTGGCTCGTTCAAGCAAGTCGCGCTGGTAATAACCCCACCCCGTGGTACGCGCCTCGGCGACGGCTTTTGGCCAATCCTCGCTATCCAAAAAGCCGCTCTTGGGTTTCGGGTAAGCCACCCAACGCGTCGACACCGGCATGTCCGGTCCACTCTTGCCAGATAGTTGCGGATCCGGGTCGGCAGACGCGGTAACGACACGCTTCATGTAAAACCGCCCCAAAGGCGCTTGCGCCGCGTCGCTGCGGTCGACCAGGCGGAGCAGATTGGTATGCGGGTAGCGGTTGTCGAACTGCCATAAATCCCTATTAGGCCCGTCCCGTAATTCCGGCGCACTGGTACTCATGAATGCTTCTACCCTGTTGCTCGCTGTATCGACCAGCTCCCAGCGGTCATACGCCATCTCCCCTTCGCGTTTGCGCAGACGAATCGCATGCCGCGCGCTGCTGACCGGCGAGATGGACATGGAAAGACAGGTACCCGCAACGATCGGTGGATGCACTAATACCGCGCGCAAGCGAGGGGGCAGCTTTTCGTCCGGAATGCACGTCGCATCCCCTTTGGCCGCCAGGCGCAGCTGCACGAACTTGAACAAGGCGACCGGCATGCTCCATTCCCGCTCGTCCCACGCCAGCCTCGCCAATTGCGGATCGGACGCCGAGCGTACCGGGGTCACTTCGAGCATGGTCAGATTCCGGTCGCTGAGCAGCTCGACGATCATTTCCGTGCGCAGAAAACCGCCGCTGAGCGAGAGCGACTCGGCCGAAACCTTGTCGGGCAGGCTTTTCTTTTCCGTGTCTATCTGATCGTAGATGGGATGGATCCTTGGCGCGGAACAGCCGCTCAGCGCAAGAACGATGCAGGCTGCCGGCATCACATATTGTTTGAAACTGACTCTGTTGATTTTCGATGGCACCGAATTGCCCTCCGTTGTGGAATCCGACGTGGATTGTTTCGGTCCCGGACGGGGAACGACAGCGCGCAGCCTACCGGAACAAGGCAGGTGTATTCCCCCTATACGGCCGGCATCACATCCCAATACCAAAAGAAGCGCAAAGTACACCCGATGGCGGTGCCGTACCATCCACCATCTTCATTTTCCTGACTGGTATGCGCGATGCACCATGAACCAAGCAATACACGTAGAAAGCTGCTGCTCGCTGGCGCAGCCTTGCCACTATTGATGATGGGTGGCGCAAGGGCGCAGGCAGAGTCCCAGTCGCAGCCGCGGATACGCTTGAGCTACGACGAAAAAATCATGAACATCCTGCTTTCGCCATCCACGGGCAAATTGATCGTGCTCGGCGAGCGCTACCACTATCTGTTCGACGACGCAGCCGGACTGGAAAAAATCATGGGCGCGTCTTTCAAAAAAGAGCTGGCTGGCTCCTTCGGCAAATTCACGGTCGATCGCGACGATATTATCGTAGGCAGCTACCGTATCCAGACCCGCAATGCACTCAGCACCGAGCAAGGGGAAGAAGCGCGGCGCCTCGGATTGCGCGAACTGCCCGATGGCCGTTTTGAAATTGCCGCGCGGATCGGCGGCACCCGTTTTGAATCGGTGGCGCTGGCCAAGGACATGGACGCCTCGGCCTTGAATCAGAACTATGTCGTGACAGTCGACATGATCGGCGATGCACGGGAAATACCGAAGCAGAGAACGTCCAGCGCAAAGGAGACAGTGGAAAACGTTCTTCTCATCCTGGCAGCACCGGTGTTGATTGTGATGGTTCTTTTCATGAATCCTTGCATCACATGCGGCAACGGTGGTTAAACCGAAGCATCAACGCCACGCAGAATTGCATGCGCCGCCGATGCCGACAGCGGCCGGGCGGCTTCGCCCTCGATCCATTCGACGAAAGCGCGCGCGCCCGGTGCGGCAAAGGACCCGGGCAAACCGACCAGGTAATAGCCGAACTGTGTCGGCCATTGCTGTTCCAGCGCCTTGCACAGATGACCTTGCGCCAGGTCGGCACCGGCGTAGATGTCGCGCACCAGCGCCAGCCCCTGCCCTTCGGCGGCGGCGCGCACCAGCAAATGTTCGTCGCTGAACGACAGGCCGCGCCGCGCCTTGGGCGATGCGTTGCCGTGAGCCTGCAGCCACAATGACCAATCGCGGCGTTCACTGTCATGCAGCAGCGGGTAGGCCAGGCAATCGGCCGGACAGCGAATCGGCGCCCCCTGGCGTAGCAAGGCCGGAGCGCCGACCACGATCATTTCGGGCGACATCAACCAGCGCGACGCGAGTCCGGGATAGCTTCCGAGGCCGTGCCGGATGGCGAAATCGACCGCTTCGCTTGTCAGGTCGACCACGCGCGCATCGCTGTCGATCGAGAGCGACACGTCCGGATGGCGGCCGACAAAATCGCCCAGGCGCGGCAACAACCATCCGGAAGCGAACGACGGCATCACACTCACCACCAGTTGCCGTGTCGCGGGATCGTGCGGATCGCGGCGCGACACGGTTTCGATCTGCTGAAACGGCGCCCGGAGATCGGCATACAAGGCCGCGCCGGCCGCCGTTGGCGTGACGCCGGCACGGGTGCGCTCGAACAGGCGCTGACCTTGGCGCAGTTCCAGCTCGCGCATGCGCTGGCTGATGGCGCCGGCGCTGACATGCAGTTCGCGCGCGGCCTCCTTCATGCTGCCGGCGCGGCAAACGACAAAGAATGCATAGAAGGTCTGGAGCGGGATGTACATGGCGTCACTTTAGCTCAGCTATCGTGACACGGGCAACAGATCGTTTGCGCTCACCAAGCGCCGGCTTTACGCTCGGGACCTCACAGTTGAACAAGGCCGCCAAGGATCGCCATGAACCCCACTTCCCCGTTTCGCCCGGCACTGGAAGGTGCCCTGAGCCACGCGCTGGCCCATCTGGATCATCTGGAACAGCAACCGGTCGGCGCCCGCGCCAGCCTCGACACCCTGCGCGCCCGGCTGTCCAGGCCGCTGGGGGACACGGGCGTGCCGGCCACCCAAGTGATCGACGAGCTGGCCGCCGACACGGCCGGCGGCATCAACGGCAGCGCCGGCGGGCGCTTTTTTGGCTGGGTGATCGGCGGCGCCTTGCCGGCCGCGCTGGCGGCCGACTGGCTCACCAGCGCCTGGGATCAGAATGCAGCCACATACGCCTGCGCGCCGGCCGTGAGCGTGATTGAAGAAATCTGCGGCACCTGGCTGAAACAATTGCTGGGTTTACCGCGCGACGCCAGCTTCGCCCTCACCAGCGGTTGCCAGATGGCGCATGCGACCGCCCTGGCGGCGGCCCGCAATGCGCTGCTGGCGCGGCGCGGATGGGATGTGGAACGCGATGGCTTGTGCGGCGCGCCGCCGATCCGCATTCTGAGCGGCGATCAGTTTCACGGCAGCATTACGCGCGCAGCCCGCTTGCTGGGCTTGGGCACGGGCGCCGTCATCGGCCTGCCCGTGAACCAGGCAGGCCAACTTGAACCGGCGGCCTTGCAGCAGGCGCTGGTCCACAGCTCCGGCGCGCCCGTCATCGTGCTGCTGCAGGCGGGCGACCTCAATATCGGCGCCTACGATTGTTTCGCCGACCTGATTCCGTTGGCGCACCGCTACGGTGCCTGGGTGCATGTGGACGGCGCCTTCGGCCTGTGGGCCAACGCCAGCGCGCGTTACCGCCATCTGCTGGCCGGCGTGGCGCAGGCCGATTCCTGGGCAACCGACGGTCACAAGTGGCTCAACGTGCCCTACGACAGCGGGTTTGCCTTTATTGCGGATGCCGATGCGCAGCGCCGCGCCATGTCTTTCGAAGCCAGTTATGTCGCCCGCAACGATCAGGTGCGCGAGCCGAAAGACTGGAATCCGGAATGGTCGCGGCGCGGGCGTGGGGTGGCCGCCTATGCCGCCATGCGCGAGCTCGGACGCGACGGAATCGAAGCCATGATCGACCGCTGTTGCGCGGCCGCTCACGCACTCGTGACCGGCATTGCCGCCCTGCCCGGCGTTGAACTTGTGTGGAAACCGCAGGTCAATCAGGGACTGCTGCGTTTTCTCGATCGCACGCCGGGAGCCACGCAGAGCGATCACGACCGGTGGACGGATCAGGTCACCAACGCCGTGCTGGCCGGCGGCGAGGCGCTGTTCACTAACACGAGCTGGCGCGGCAAGCGTTGCATGCGGGTATCTGTATGCAATTGGCAGACCGGCGATGCCGATGTCGCGCGCGCGGTCGCGGCGGTCGCACACGTCTTGCGGGGCGCATGATTTTGCGGGAAAACAGGGGGAACGAAGGCACTGTCGGGGCGCTGTCGGGTGATTTTCGTCACCGACACGGACCAAATCGGTCGATACTCGTGGATCACCAGCCTCGGAGCCATGATGATTCTTAAACAACTGCGTATCAGCCGCCAGCTTTCTCAAGAACAGCTTGCCCACATGTCGGGCTTGAGCGTGAGGACGATCCAGCGCATGGAAAGCGGCCACAAGGCCAGTGTCGAGTCGCTCAAATGTGTGGCGGCGGTTCTCGAAGTGGCGCTGTCAACCTTGAACGAAGAGACATTCGTGATCGACAAGCACGCCGACAACTGGCATGCGCTACCGCTGTGGCTGCGCTGCTGGTTTGGTTTCAGCTTTCTGCATGTTCACCCAACCCGGCGCGTGGCCAAACGCATCGAGCTCGTGTCGCACGCCACCGGGTTTCTGTTTTGCCTGCTGGGCCTTGTCAGCGAAGCGGCCCTGGCCGGCGGCTTGATCATGCTGTCGACGGCGTATCTGTTTTACCTGCTGTCGTGGCAGGGGGACCGCTACGGCATCTGGTTCGACGCCCCCGCGGACGGCGAAGTGCACGGCGCCTGAGGCCGGCGCTTACGGCCGGACGCCGCCAGTGGCCGCGCCGGCTTACTCCAGGTTGGCGTGATAGCCGCTGCCGCCATCCTTCCAGTAGGCGGCGGCGCGGATGGCGGACTTGTCCAGGCCCTTGACCTCCACCAGTTCCCGGCGCACGGCGGCCATGGTCGCGGCCTCGCCCGCGCACCAGGCGTAGCCGTCGCCAGCCGGCAAAGTCCAGGCTTGCACGGCGGCCAGCAGCTCGGCATCCTTGGCGACCCAGTGCAAGTCCACCTCGGCCTGGCCGGCGAAAGCACGGCGGTCGGCCGCATCGTCGACCTTGACGATGACGGTGGCGCGGCCGCCGGGGGGCAACTCCTCCAGGCGGCGCGATATCGCCGGCAAGCCGGTTTCGTCGCCGACCAGCAAATGCCACTCATAATCGACCGGAATGATCAGCGAACCTTTCGGGCCGCCGATGGTCACTTGCTGGCCGGGACGTGCCTGGGCTGCCCAAGCCGCGCAAGGGCCGTCGCCGTGCAGGGCGAATTCGATGACCAGTTCGCCGGCTGCCGGGTCGAAGCTGCGCGGGGTGTAGTCGCGCCGGACGGCATCAAGCCCGTCACCCAGGATGAACTTGACGTGGTCGTCGAACGAGGCGCTATGGAAGTCGTGCAGCGCCGGGCCGCCGAAAGTAATGCTGCGGAAATGGCTGCCGATGGCGCGCACGCTCAGCACCTCGACCTGGCGCATCTTGAGCTCGTGGCGCACACGCTGCACGCGGCTGACGGGAGAGTCTATACTCATGTCTTTATCTTTCAGTTGGTTGACAATGTCCCCTATCATGAGCGAATCGAATGACAATGTCAACCATTCTGGCGCGGCGCGGCAGGATGCCGTTCTGGAACTGATTCATTCGATCATGCACCAGTACCGGTCGCAGCAATTCCAGGCATTGCGCGACGGCCAGCACGAACTGACGCATATGGAAGCGAAGGTGCTGGCGTTTTTCGGCCATCGTCCGGGCGCGACCCAGAGCGAGCTGGCGCGCCACAGCGGACGCGACAAGGCACAGGTGGCGCGCCTGATCACGGCGCTGCGCGAACGCGGCTTGCTGCATGGGGAAGCCGATGCGGCCGACCGCCGCAACACGCGCCTGTCGCTGACCGATGCCGGCCGGGCCATCCAGCAGGCGGCGCAAGCCGAAGCGGGCAAGCTGAACGCGCAGGCGGTACGGGGGATGAGCGGGGAGCAGCAGGAAGTGCTGCTCGGTCTGCTGTTGCAGGTGAAGGACAATCTGAACCGGGGCGAGTAGGAACCGTCTGCGCCAGGGAACCTGCCAAAGGTCAGGCTCCCACGGACCGGGACCGCCTAATGCTGCACGATGCCGACCTGGTTGCCGCTGCCCGATTGCGCAATGGCGGCAGAGAAGCCGTTGCCGTTCTGGGTGATCGTCGCGATGTTCGGCGTGTCGTAGTTATTGCCGCCGTTTTGGGTGACGGAAGCGATATTGTTGTTGCCGGTCTGGCTCACGAGCGAGCGGCTATAGTCCAGACGCTGCACGACAGTGGCCTTATTCAGATTGCCGGTCTGGACAATGCTGCTGGCGTTATCCTGGCCCTGCTCGTCGCTGCTGGCGAGGTTGGCGTTTCCTTTCTGGATAATCGTCTGTTCGCGCGTGAAGTAGGAATGATGCTGCTTGACACTCGCGTTATTGGCATTGCCCACCTGCTGCACCTGGACACCCGAATACACGGCGTCATTCTGGTCGATCGTGACTTTGTTCCCATTGCCGGTCTGGTCGACCAGCGGTCCGCCGAAACCCGAATTGACCTGCTTGGCCGTGATGGCGTTGTCATTGCCGGTCTGGTGAGCGGTAATACTGAAAGGGAATAATCCGAGCTGATCGACATTGACGGCATTGCGGTTGCCAATTTGCGCGATCGTATTGCCCACTTCACCGGAATCCTTTTGCTTCACGACCGCCTTGTTTTCGCTGCCGAGTTGCTGGATGATCGTGCCGCTGCGGGTGATATTGTCCTGCGCTATGCTCGCCGCGTTGTTGTTTCCGGTCTGGATAATCTCGGCATAGGCATCGTAGGAGCGCACCTGGAGAATGCCCGGGGTTTTCGATGCCGGATCGCCGGCGACATTGTTATTGCCGGTCTGCTTGATGGTGGCGGTCAATTCATAGAATTCGTAGTCGGGCGCCTTCTGGTCCACGTACAAGGTGTTGCCGGTGCCGACTTGTGAAGTGGTCACGGTCGCCTGGGCCCACACCGCGCCGCTGGCAAAGGCCATGGCAAGCGCCGCGGCAATGGTTGATAGTATTGTTTTCATGAGTTTCTCCTTGAAATTGCTGCGCAAAAAAGGTGGCAGCGAAAGGTCGATGCCGCCGTGCACGGAGTGCAAACTGGCTGCTTCAAGGGTCGAGTGTATCGGTCGATACTGGCCTCCGTTTGAGGCTTCTCAACTGCTGAGACCGGTGTTTTTCGGCATGCCGGCCCGGTGCCAGCCTGCCATTGCGCGCTTCAAATGCAGCGATACGCGCAATTACACCAGCGGCGGCGAATCGCTTTCGGCCTGGGATACAGCCGGGCTTTTCTTGCTGCTGAAAACCGCGCTTGCGCCGTTCTGGATACGGCGTATCGTCGACAAAAAACCAGGCGCGCAGATCATGCTGGGTGGAGCGATTATTATCGTCGCTGTGCTGTTCCACTTTGTCCATACGATCGGCGAGCCATTTGGCCATCCGATGCTCAAGGTGCGAATTGTCCGATCATTGATTGCGCGGGCGAGCATCGCCTTTAGCGTCAAGAAGCGGCACCAGCTTTTCGACCGCGAAATCGATGAACGCGCGTACCCGTTGCGGCATATGACGCTGGTTCGTGAAAATCACGCTCACTTCCTCCATATCGCCGGCATTATGGGCAGGAAGCAGTTCAACCAGCCTGCCCGCCTGGATATCGTCGTACACGTGGAACATGCCAAGCCGGCTGATGCCAAGTCCGTCGATGGTCAACTGGCGCATGGTTTCGCCATTATTTGTCAGCATGGCGGTGCGGATGGGCAGCTGCGCAATCTCGCCATCGATCAGGAATGGCCAAGTAGCGGCCGTGCGGCGAAAATTAAAGCCAAGGAAGCTGTGCTGCGCAAGCTGCGCCGGCGTGTCTGGCATGCCACGCGCTGCCAGATAGGAAGGCGACGCCACCACGGCGCGCCGGCTGCGTCCCAGCAAACGGGCATGAAAACTGGCGTCTTGTAGCGAGCCCATACGGATCGCCACATCGACGCGCTCGCGTTGCAAGTCGACTTTGGCATCGGTGAGCGAGATATCCAGGGTGATGTCCGGATCGCTGCGCAGAATGGCATATTCGGGCGACTTGTCGCCGGCTTCGGGGATAGTTTTAACCCAGTGCAGCCCGTCTGGATTGATGAGCAGCGGGAGGGCGTCGGCCGCCGCTGCTTTTGCATCCGGTGCCGCCGACGCTGAAAAACTTGCGCCGGCAAGGATCGCTGTCATCGCGATGGCAATGCTGGCCTTACGTACTTTGCTGATAGTCATGATCTTCCCTGATGTCCTTGGAGAGGCACCTTGCCAACTCCCTGAAACACAGTATGGGATGAACCGACCCGAATGATTAGAGCCAGAAATAGAACATGATTTGGGAATTTGATTCACTAAGCATCGAATCGACGGAACGGTCCGCCCATCCTACAGTCCGATAGCGAAAAAAAAGGACATGCATAAACATGTCCCTTTTTTCAACTACTGAATGCTGGTGGGCCTCCCGTGAGTCGAACACGGCACCAACGGATTATGAGTCCGCTGCTCTAACCAAGCATGAGCTAGAGGCCCGAAATCGGTGCGACGGGGATGCTGACACGGCCATCATGAAAAATAGCCTCCCGTCACAAAGTGGCGAGAGGATATGGCTTTTCGCATCAGCCCGTCAAGGCTTAATTACCTTCCAGGAAGCTCTTGAGCTTGTCGGAGCGCGATGGGTGACGCAGCTTGCGCAGCGCCTTCGCTTCGATCTGGCGGATCCGCTCGCGTGTGACGTCGAATTGCTTGCCCACTTCTTCCAGGGTGTGGTCGGTCGACATCTCGATGCCGAAACGCATGCGCAGCACTTTCGCTTCGCGCGGCGTCAGGGAATCGAGCACATCCTTGACCACGCCGCGCATCGAGGCGTGCAGCGCCGCGTCCGATGGCGCCAGGGTGTTGTTGTCTTCGATGAAGTCGCCCAGGTGGGAATCGTCGTCGTCGCCAATCGGCGTTTCCATCGAGATCGGCTCTTTGGCGATCTTCATGATCTTGCGGATCTTATCTTCCGGCATTTCCATCTTGATCGCCAGAGTCGCCGGATCGGGTTCCGCGCCCGTTTCCTGCAAGATCTGGCGCGAGATGCGGTTCATCTTGTTGATCGTTTCGATCATGTGAACCGGAATGCGGATCGTGCGCGCCTGGTCGGCGATCGAGCGCGTGATGGCCTGGCGAATCCACCAGGTCGCATACGTGGAAAATTTGTAGCCGCGGCGGTACTCGAACTTGTCCACGGCCTTCATCAAGCCGATATTGCCTTCCTGGATCAGGTCGAGGAATTGCAGGCCGCGGTTGGTGTACTTCTTGGCGATCGAAATGACCAGGCGCAAGTTAGCCTCGGTCATTTCGCGCTTGGCCTTGCGCGCCTTCATTTCACCGGCCGCCATTTGGCGGTTGATGTTGCGCAAGTCCGGCAGCGGCAACACCACTCTAGCCTGCAGGTCGATCAGGCGCTGCTGCAGTTCCTTGATCGTCGGAATATTGCGTCCGAGGATGGCGGAGTAAGCATGGCCGGCGTTGACTTCGCCATCGACCCATTCCAGATTCGTTTCATTGCCCGGGAATACCTTGATGAAGTGGGCGCGCGGCATGCCGCACTTGTTTACGGCCACGTCGAGGATTTGCTTCTCGATATGGCGCACTTCATCAACCTGCCCGCGCAGGGTGTCGCACAGCTTCTCGACCACCTTGGCGGTGAAACGGATGCCGAGCAGTTCGTTGGAAATCGATTCCTGCGCCTTGACATAGGCTTTCGAGTTGTAGCCATCTTTCTCGAAGGCCTTGCGCATCTTGTCGAACTGCACCGAGATGATGTCGAATTTTTCCAGCGCCTGGTTTTTCAGCGCTTCGAGCTGTTCGGCCGAGAAACCCGCGGCGCCAGAAGCGTTGTTCTCTTCTTCCTCTTCCTCTTCTTCCTCGTCGGCCTCTTCCTCGTCTTCATCCTCGTCGGTGGCGACCGGCGCCACGACAGGCTCGAGCGGTTCGTCCGGGTCGACCATGCCGTCGACGATTTCATCGATCTTGATTTCGTCGTTCTGGATGCGGATCGCGGCGGAAATGATTTCGGCGATCGTCACCGGGCAGGCGGAAATGGCCTGGATCATGTCCTTGAGGCCATCTTCGATGCGCTTGGCAATCTCGATCTCGCCTTCGCGCGTGAGCAGCTCGACCGAGCCCATCTCGCGCATATACATGCGCACGGGATCGGTGGTGCGGCCGAAGTCGGAGTCGACCGTCGACAGCGCCGCTTCGGCAGCGGCCTCGGCTTCGTCATCGCTGGTGACCGTGGCCACATTGTCCGACAGCAGCAAGGTCTCGGCATCGGGCGCGTGTTCGTAGACCGCGATCCCCATGTCGTTGAAGGTGCCGATGATGCCTTCGATCGCTTCCGGATCGACGATATTTTCGGGCAGGTGATCGTTGATTTCGGCGTAGGTGAGGAAACCGCGTTCCTTGCCGAACTTGATCAGGGTTTTCAGTTTCTGGCGGCGCCGCTCGAGTTCTTCCTCGGTCGCTTCCGTATCCGACGAGAACGCGTCTTTCAGCAGGGCTTTTTCCTTGGCCTTGCGGTCCTTGGCCTTGGCCTTGTCGACCGCTTTCAGCTCGGCCCGCTCGACCGCGTTGAGGGCCGCCACTTCATCGTTCTCGGGCTGGAATTCTTTCGGCTTGCGCCCGCGCCGGCCCGGTACCTTGACTGAGGGCAGCACGTAACCGGACGTGTCGATCGCCGCCAGGGTGGCGGCATCGGTGGTCTGGCTGACGGCAGGCGTGGCGCTCGCACTCGTACTCGTGCTGCGCGTTTCGGCCTTGTCTTGCGCTTTATCCGCCTTGGCGGACGTTCTCGTTGGCTTATCAGCCGCTTGGGTTTCAGGTTTCTTGATTGGCACAGGCGCTTTCGATGTCACAACGACTAGCTTTATGGTGGATTAAGATAAAGTTTGTTGCCGGCCTTTTGGGCCCTACGTCCCGAATCGGCCCGCAGACCGCTCCGGCATTGCTGCACTCATACACCTTTACATCACCTTACGGGCACGACACGCGCGATTTCGGCAGTAGTCTACTGCAAACAACGGCGGTTGGAGGCGCGAGCCGTGCGTGGCTGGAAAGCAAACCGATGTTTGCCATCGACAGCGCAACGCCGTCGCAACCAAAGCTGGCCCTGGCCGCCGACGCCCCACCATCTTTGCGCCGATCAAGAGCCTAACTCACTGAAAGAAATACAACTTACGGACAACGAAAAAATTTCTGCGAACACAACACTTATCGTTTTATTATAGCACGCAGTCCGTCTTTTTCCAGTGCCAAACGCCCCCTGTGCGGGACCCCGATTTCCCCTATGAAGAAGGGGCCTAACTCGGCACGCCGTCGTCTTCCAGGCGCTTTTGCTCCGCCATGATTTCGCGGTACCGCACACCCACCTGATCTGAGGTCAGGCCGGCGGAAAACAACTGGGTCAACTCCTGTTTAAGCGCCGCAAGTTTGATCTGCCTCACAGCCCCGATGAGCCACAATTTCACGCTGTCGAAGTCCGATTCGGGCTCGGACGCAATCTCGGCGATCAAGCCATCGTATTCGTTGCTCGTATCCTTCAAATGCTGGGACAAGGCGGCAAAGCTGCCGTTCGCCCCCAGCGCCTGGCCGCAGGCGACCAGATACAACAGACGCTCGGCAGATTCCGGGCCGAAATGGCTGAACGCGGCCAGGGCCGCCTCGTCCAGCTCCAGGCTGAGCGGCGGATGGGCCACCAGATGGCGCAAGATCTGCAATTCCAGCCCGACCGGCTCCGGCCGGCCCTGGCGCGGCGGCGCCCGGCGCGCCACCGAGACCGGCTTGGACAGCTCGAACAGGGCTTCGATTTCAGCCGGCGTGGACTCGGTCATGCTGGCCAGGCCGCGCACGATCTGCAGGCGCAGGGAAGTCGGTGTCATCGATTGCAGCAAGGGCTTGGCGTCGAACTGGACCCGGGCGCGCCCTTCCGGCGTGGAAAGATCATGCTCGCCCGACACTTCGCGCAGCAAGAACTGCGACAAGGGCATGGCTTCGTGAATTTCTTGCTCGAACACATCGGCGCCGAACTCGCGCACGAAACTGTCCGGATCGTGCTCGGCCGGCAAAAACAGGAACTTGATGATCTTGTTGTCGCTCACCTGCGGCAGGCAGGCTTCGAGCGCGCGGCGGGCGGCGCGGCGGCCGGCCTTGTCGCCGTCGAAACTGAAGATCACGCTATCGGTCTGGCGCAGCAACTTTTGCACGTGGGTACTGGTGCAGGCGGTGCCGAGGGTGGCCACCGCTTGCGGAAAGCCGAGCTGGGCCAGCGCGACCACATCCATATAGCCTTCGGTCACCAGCACATAGCCGGCGTCGCGGATGGCCTGGCGCGCCTCGAACAGGCCGTACAGCTCCAGGCCCTTCTGGAACAGCGGGGTTTCCGGGGAATTCAGGTATTTTGGTTCGCCCTGGTCGAGTACGCGTCCGCCGAAGCCGATCACCTGGCCTTTGGTATTGCGGATCGGGAACATGATGCGCTCGCGGAAGCGGTCATAGCGCTTCTTGTTGCCGCCGTCTTCATCGACCTTGTCGATCACCAGACCCGACTCGACCAAGGCCAGCGCCTCGTAATCGGGGAATACGGTGCGCAGGTTATCCCAGCCGGACGGGGCGTAGCCCATGCCGAAGCGGGCCGCCACTTCGCCCGTCAAGCCGCGGTTTTTCAGGTAGGCGATGGCATTCGTGGCGCCGCGCAACTGGCCGCGATAGTAATCGCAGGCCTGGGTCATGGCTTCGGTCAGGGCCAGCGCCTGGGCCTGGTTAGCGGCACGCTGCAAGGGGGGAATCTTGTCGTCCGCATCGGGCACGACCATGCCCACGCCCTGGGCCAGATCCTTGACCGCATCGATGAAGCCCATGCCGGAATACTCGATCAGGAAGCCGACCGCGTTACCATGCGCGCTGCAACCGAAGCAATGGTAAAACTGCTTGGTCGGGCTGACGGTGAAACTGGGGGATTTTTCGCTGTGAAACGGGCACAAGCCCATGAAATTGGCCCCGCCCTTCTTCAGCTGGACGTAGCGGCCGACCACATCGACGATGTCGATGCGGTTGAGTAAATCGGTCAGAAAGGATTGTGGAATCACGTTCGATGAACAGTCTTTGTGTCAGGTCAGACTATACCGCCGCGCCCGCCACAGGTTTGATCTGCGACAAGACGCGGGTGCGCCGCCTGGGTGCGCCGCCTTGGCGCTCCGCCTTGGCGCCTCGGCTAGCCGTTGCGGCTTCCGTAAGAACGGTCCGTAAGGATGTCCCCAGGACGATCAGGCAGGCGCGAGCGCCTTCTTGATCAAGCCCGAAACCGCGCTCATGTCGGTGCCTTTTGGCAATTTCGCCTTGAGCAAGCCCATGACCTTGCCCATGTCTTGCGGACCGGCGGCGCCCGAGGCGGTCACGGCGGCGGCGACTTCGGCGGCGATTTCCTCTTCCGACAGGCCGGCTGGCATGTAGGCGGCGAGGATGACCAGCTCGGCCTTTTCGATATCGGCCAGGTCGGCGCGGTTACCCGCTTCGAACTGGCTGATCGAATCCTTGCGCTGCTTGATCATTTTTTCGATGATCGCCAGGGTTTGTTCATCGTCGAGCTCGATGCGCTCGTCGACTTCGCGGCGCTTGATCTCGGCCAGGATCAGGCGGATCGTGCCCAGCTTGGCCGCTTCTTTCGCGCGCATCGCCGTTTTCATGTCGTCGGTAATTTGTTCTTTCAAGCCCATGGCAATCCTCGTATTGATAAGTGATGTAATAGCAGGTACACGCAGCAAAAAACCAAATAGCAAAACCCGCTGCGGTAAACCGGAGCGGGTCTGCGACTACAGTAAAAACAATGACCCGGACAGGCTGTTGGCCGTCACCGGATCAGGTTCGACTGGACAGTCTTAGAATAATTTCTTAGGCAGTTGCTGGCTGCGGATGCGCTTGTAGTGGCGCTTAACGGCAGCTGCCAGCTTGCGCTTGCGCTCAGCCGTTGGCTTTTCGTAGAACTCGCGTGCGCGCAGTTCGGTCAGCAGACCCGTTTTTTCGATGGTGCGTTTGAAGCGACGCATTGCGACTTCGAACGGCTCGTTTTCTTTAAGGCGAATAGTGGTCATGTAAAAATCAAACCGTTAGATTTAGGGAAGAACGAGATAATAGCACCGATCACACAGCTTTGGAAGTATTTCGCTTTTCCTCTTCCGTTTTTGCTGTTTCGCAACAGCCACAGCGCCGCCCATTACACCGCCTGCCCGGCCGCCACAGCCGAGGCCCATGCCCACTGGAAGTTATAGCCGCCCAGCCAGCCGGTCACATCGACCGCCTCGCCGATGAAATACAGGCCAGGCACCTTGTTGGCCATCATCGATTGCTGCGACAGCTCGCGCGTATCGATGCCGCCCAGGGTCACCTCGGCCTTGCGGTAGCCTTCCGATCCGGTCGGCACGATGGCCCAGCGGTTGATAGCGTCGCCCAGCTTGCGCAGTTTTGCGTCCGGCAGGTCGGCCAGGCGTGCATCGGGCGTCAGGCCGGCGATGGCGATCACCACCTCGGCCAGGCGCGCCGGCAGCCACTGCGAGAGCACGTTGCCGAGTTGCTTCTTGAGCGTGCTCTTGCCCTCGATCAACTCCTGCGCCACATCCATCTCCGGGAGCAGGTTGACGATGATCGGCGTGCCCGGCTGCCAGTAGCTGGAAATTTGCAGGATGGCCGGGCCCGACAGGCCGCGGTGAGTGAACAGCAAATCCTCGCGGAAATGGCCGCGCTTGTTGCCCTTGCCCTTGTTGCTGCCCGTTTCCACCTCGACTTCGAGGGCGATGCCGGCCAGCGGCGCGAAGGCTTCCCAGCCGGGGCCGTCAAACGTCAGGGGTACCAGGCCAGGGCGCGGCTCGACCATCTTGAGGTCGAACTGGTCCGCGATGCGGTAGCCGAAATCGGTCGCGCCGATCTTGGGGATCGACAAGCCGCCGGTAGCGATGACGACGCTGTCGGCCAGGATTTCGCCGCTGTCGGTGAGGATGAAGAAGCCCTCGGCGGTTTTGTCGAGCGACTCGACCTTGGACGGCATGCGCCAGGTCACATCGCCGCTGGCGCACTCGGCCTTGAGCATCTGGATGATCTGCTCGGCCGACTCATTGCAAAACAGCTGGCCGCGATGCTTCTCGTGAAAACCGATACGGTGTTTCTTCACAAGGGTCAGAAAATCCTGCGGCGTGTAACGCGACAAAGCACTCTTGCAGAAATGGGGATTATCCGACAAAAAATTCTGCGGCGCGGCATTGATATTAGTGAAGTTACAACGTCCTCCGCCAGAAATCCTGATCTTTTCTGCAAGCTTCTCCGCATGATCGATCAACACCACGCGTTTGCCGCGCTGGGCGGCGACGGCCGCGCACATCATCCCGGCCGCGCCCGCGCCGATCACTGCTACATCAAATTGTTTTGCCATGGCGTATGCCGGTTTCCGCTAATCACTAAAACAGTGATTGTAAACCGCGCCGGAGCCGCCAAGTGCCCGAACGTGTCCGAACCAGCGGTAGAAATTCCTACCACCGGGGTCTGACCTCTGATTAGCAACACAAATAATTGCTAATCAGAGGTCAGACCCCGGTTGTAGGTGTTTGAAGGTGGTCGGGCTCAGTGAAACTCTGCACAGGGTAGGAAATTCAGGCTGGCCGTGCGAGTGCCTGGATATGCTCGACCGCGCCGTCGGCGCAGCGCACCACGTCGCCAATCACGATGATGCTGGGACTGCCCAGCCCGGAAGCGGCGAGATCCTCCGCCAAATCAGCCAGGGTCGTCAGCAGCTGCGTCTGACCCACCCCGGTCGCCGAGTGGATCACCGCCACCGGCGTGCTGCCCGCCTTGCCGCCCGCCAGTAGCGCCGCCTGGATCTGCCGGCAGCGCGCCACGCCCATGTAGATCACCAAGGTCAGCCCGGTCTGCGCCAACAAGGCCCAGTCCGGCGTGCGGGCGCTGCCGGGCTCGTCGCCACGCTCATGCCCAGTCACGAAGATGGCACCCGAACTCCAGTCGCGGTGCGTCAGCGGCACGCCGATCGACGATGGCGCCGCCAACCCGCTGCTGATGCCGTTGATGACCTCGACCGCGATGCCCTCCGCCATCAAGTGCGCGCGCTCTTCGCCGCCACGCCCGAAAATGAAGGGATCGCCCCCCTTGAGCCGCACCACTGTGCGCCCGGCCCGCGCCTCGGCCACCATCAGCCGTTCGATGAATTCTTGCGAGGTCGAGCGGCAGCCGCCGCGCTTACCCACCGGCACAATACGCGCCGACGGCGAGGCGTGCTCCAGGATCGCCAGGTTGACCAGGTCGTCCACCAGCAGCACATCGGCCGCCGCAATCGCCTTCACCGCTTTCAAGGTCAGCAGCTCCGGATCGCCCGGACCGGCCCCGACCAGATAAACCTTACCCTTGTTCTCCATGATGCGCACCCGTGTTTGCTTGTATTGACTTTGAAACTAGCAAGCACTGTGCCACTTGTTCGGTAATCGAGGCCGGCACGTCCACCTTGCCCTCCAGCGCATGGGCGATCCAGGCCGCCGTGGTGGCAGCGTCACGCTCGGCCGGTCCCTCCGCCACGTCATCCGTTGGTGCATCGCGCTGCACCAGGACGGTGCGTTCAAGGCCGTGGAACCAGTCGATCTGCTGCGCCCGGTTGGCGTTGGCCACCGTTTCGCCTTCGGTGCCGCGCATCAGGAAGGCGTCGCCCCGCCCTTCGCGCGCGATGGTGGTGAAGTATTCGCCGAGCATCTCGAGGTACTCCGGATGCGTGTACGACACCAGCCGCAGCGCCGGCCCGGCGAACGGTTGCAGGATCTTGACCAGGGTATGGGTCGAGTTGCGCACGCCCAGAATGCGGCGCAGCGACAGCAGGTGCGCCATTTTCGGCGCCAGGGTCTCGATCGGCATGAAGGCGGGCTTGCCCGCGGCAAACGCGGCCTGCACATCATCGGCCGAGCGCGCCGGCCCGATTCCCATCGCGGCGAAAATTTCGGCCGTCGTCACCCGCCCCGGATCGCTTGTCACGCCATGCACCAGCACCGGCACGCCTTCGCGCGCCAGCAGCAGCGCCAGCAGCGGGGTCAGGTTGGCCATCTTGCGTGAGCCGTTGTAGCTCGGAACGAGCACCGGCGCATACAGGCCGGCCGGCGCCGCCAGCGGCGCGAACGAAGCCAGGCCCGCATCGAGGAAACCGGCGATCTCGTCCACCGACTCGCCCTTGAAGCGCATCGCCAGCAAGATGCCGCCCAGCTCCAGGTCGGACACCCGGCCGTCGAGCATCGCTGCGTACAGCGCTTGCGCGTTTTCGCGCGTCATGTTGCGCGCCCCTTTTTTGCCGCGCCCGATTTCTTTGATGAAAGTGGCTGCCGGGAATGGTTCGGTTGTTTTGTTCATGGGGTTCAGCTTAACACTGCATGGAGAAAAAATTATTTGGCATAAAGTGAATCCGGCGACGGCAGCGCCCCGTATATCTGCATACACATCAGTGTGAAACCCTATAACGAGGAGAGCAACATGAACCAGATGAGAATACGGGCCACCATCGGCGCGCTACTGGCGGGTAACCTGCTGGCCTGCGCGTTCGCGCCGTCGGCATTCGCATCGAGCCACCGGGAAGCGCCGTTCATCACGCGCAATCCGAAGATCGATGCCACCGACTTCTACATGTTCCGCAGTTACCAGGCTGGCCGCAGCGATTTTACAACCTTGATCGCCAATTATGTGCCCTTGCAGGATGCCTACGGCGGCCCGAATTACTTCATGATGGACCCGGACGCGCTCTACGAAATCCATGTCGATAACAATGGCGACGCCAAGGAAGACATCACCTTCCAGTTCCGCTTCAAGAATACCAATAAAGATACGCAGCTGACCGTGGGCGGTAAAAAAGTCTCGATTCCCCTCGTGATCAACGGCGGCCCGATCGCCGACACCAATGCCGCCGGCGCCAATGTGCGCGAAACCTTTACCGTCACCGTGGTGCGCGGCGACCGCCGCACTGGCACCCGCGCCATGGTGGTCAACGCCGACAGCGGCCACAGTGCCTTCGACAAGCCTTTGGATAACATCGGCAACAAGTCGATTCCCAACTACGACGCCTACGCCGCCAAGCACCTGTACAACATCACCGTTCCCGGCTGCTCGGCGCCGGGCAAATTGTTCGTCGGCCAGCGCAAGGATCCGTTCGTCGTCAACCTCGGCGAAACGTTCGACCTGATTAACATCAAGGCCCCGGCCGTCGAGTTCAGCGCCAACGCCGAAAAAGGCGCCAAGGACGACCTGGCCGACAAGAACGTGACTACCCTGAGCATGGAAGTGCCGACCGCGTGCCTGGTCAGCGCCACCGCGGGCGACCCGGTGATCGGCGGCTGGACCACGGCCAGTCTGCGCCAGGGCCGCCTGATCAACCCGACGCCGAAGTCCGACGCCGACGTCTCGAAAGAAGGCGGCGCCTGGGTCCAGGTATCGCGCCTGGGCATGCCGCTGGTGAACGAAGTCGTCATCGGCCTGAAGGACAAGGACCGCTTCAACCACAGCAAGCCATCGGCCGACGGCCAGTTCGCCGACTACGTCACCAACCCGACCCTGCCCGCGCTGGTCGAAATCCTGTACGGCAGCGCCGGTGCCAAGGCCCCGACCAACTTCCCGCGCAACGACCTGGTGGCCGCCTTCCTGACCGGGATCAAGGGCGTGAACCAGCCCAAGACCGTCACCGCCTCGGAAATGCTGCGCCTGAACACCTCGATCGCCCCGACCGCAGCGGGCATGCAAAAACGCCTCGGCGTGATTGAAGGCGACAACGCGGGCTTTCCGAACGGGCGTCGTCCGGGCGACGACGTGGTCGACGTCGCGCTGCGCGTCGTCATGGGCAAGCTGTGCACCCTCAACATCGGCTGCGCGCCAGCCGATGCACCGGCCGGCGCCCTGCGCTTTACCGACGGAGCGTATCTGGACGAGACCATGGTCAACACCAGCTTCCCGTACCTCAAATCGCCGATCCCGGGTTCGCCACAGAAGTAATGGCCACCGCAATCACATGAACCGGAGAGCACCATGAAAAAACTGAGCCTGATCTGTGCCTTGCTGCTGCTGACGGCGTGCGGCAGCGATACCCGCACCTCGTCCCCGCCGGAAGTACCGACGCCACCGCCGCCACCAGCGGGCCCGGTCGCCGATGCCTTCTACAACTCGGTGAAAACCACCGTGGCGGCCATGCCCGACGATAGCGAAGCGGCCAGCATCGACACAATCGCCAGCACCGCGCCGGAAGACACGGAGCCGTCAACGCTGTAAGCCTGTAGCCAATCCGGCCGCGAGGCATGCTTCGCGGCCGGTGCCGTACCCAAGAAAAATCTTCTCACGCACCGGGAACACATCATGCCGACACGATTCGCCCGCATTGCCGTGCCCGCGCTGCTGCTGTACGCGTTCGCTGCGCCGGCCATTCACGCAGCACCCCACATTCCCGCCAGCGGCGGCACCGTCATCGAACGACTGCCGCGCCGCGCCGATCCTTTTCAACGCGAACTGGCCACACTGCGCGCGCAACTGGCCGCCAGTCCCAACGACGTGGCGCTGGCCACACGTACCGCGCAGCGCTACATCACGGTCGCGCGCCAGGAAACCGATCCGCGCTATTTCGGCTACGCCCAGGCCGCGCTGGCGCCATGGTGGGCGATGCCGGCGCCTGCGCCGGAAGTGCGCCTGCTGCGCGCCACCTTGCTGCAAAGCACCCACCACTTCGCCGAAGCCTTGCGCGACCTGGACGCCATCGTCAGCGCTGATCCGAAAAACCCGCAAGCCTGGCTCACGCGCGCCATCGTGCAGACCGTGCGCGGCGACTACCAGGCCGCCACCGCGAGCTGCGCACGCCTGTCGTCGCTGTCGACCGAACTGGTGACGATTACCTGCGTGGCTAACGTCGGCACCATGACCGGACGCTCGGCCAGGAGCGAAGCACTGCTCGACCTCACCCTGCGCCGCAACCAGGAAGCCGACAGCGAGATGCAGGTCTGGGTCTTGACCCTGCTCGGCGAAATGGCGCAGCGGCGCGGCGACACAAAGGCTGCCGAGGAGCGCTTCAAGCGCGCCCTGGCCCTCAGCCCGCGCGACAGCTATCTGCTCGGCGCCTACGCAGACTTCCTGCTGGAGCAGCGGCGCGCGGCCGAAGTCATTGCCCTCGTCAAGGACCACTCCCGCATCGACGGCCTGCTGCTGCGCCACGCGCTGGCCCTGCGCCAGGGCGGCGCGGCCGGCGACGCGCTGCGCAATGCCGACGCCGAACTGAAGGCGCGCTTCGACGCCGCCATGCAGCGCGGCGACACCGTCCACCAGCGCGAGCAGGCGCGCTACGAGCTGCACATCCGCGGCGACGCCAAAACGGCGCTGGCGCTGGCGCAGCAAAACTGGGCGGTGCAGAAGGAATCGGCCGACATGCGCGTGCTGCTCGAAGCGGCCGCCATGGCCGGCGACAAGACCGCCGCCGCACCGGTCGTCGACTGGGTGGCCAAACACGCGGTGGAAGACGTGGCCGTGGCGCGCATGGTGAAACAGATCAAGGCGGGCGCATGATGGGCCGCTACCTCATCGGCCTGCTGATGTTGGCACTGGCCCTGGTGGCCGCGCCGGCGCGCGCACACAAGCCGAGCGACAGCTACCTGACCCTCAAGGTCGCCGGCCAGCAGGTCGACGGCCAGTGGGACATCGCCCTGCGCGACCTCGATTTTGCCCTGAACCTCGACCAGAACGGCGACGGCGAGCTGACCTGGGATGAAGTCCGCGGCCAGCATGCGGCCATCGCCAACTACGCGCTGGCGCGCCTGGCGCTCACCAGCGGCGCGGCGGCCTGCCCCATCGTCGCCGGCGAGCAGCTGATCGACCAGCACACCGACGGCGCCTACACGGTGCTGCGCTTTCGCGCCACCTGCGCGGCTAACGTGACCATGCTGGGCGTGGGCTACCGCCTGTTCGCCGATCTCGATCCGCAGCACAAGGGGCTGGTCAAGCTGGAACACGAGGGCGTGACCTCGACCGCCATCTTCAGCCCCGAGGCGGCGCGCCAGGACCTGTCCTTGCGCATGCCCGGCAAGTTGACGCAGTTCGCCGACTACGTCAAACACGGCGTGTGGCATATCTGGATCGGCTTCGACCACATCCTGTTCCTGCTCTCCCTGCTGCTGCCGGCGGTGCTGGCGCCAGGCGCGACGAAACAGGACCAGTCGCTCAGGGCGGCCTTTATCGATGTCCTCAAGGTGGTCACCGCATTCACCTTGGCCCACTCGCTGACCTTGACCCTGGCCAGCCTGCAGGTGCTGTCGCTGCCGTCGCGCTGGGTGGAATCGGCGATTGCGGCCTCGGTGGTGCTGGCGGCGGTGAACAACATCGTTCCGCTGTTTCGCGGGCGCCGGCCGCTGGCGGCGTTTGCGTTCGGGCTCATTCACGGCTTTGGCTTTGCCGGCGTGCTGGCCGACCTGGGCTTGCCGCAAGGGGCACTGGTGTTAAGCCTTGCCGGTTTCAACGCGGGCGTGGAGCTGGGGCAGTTGGCCATCGTGGCGGCATTCCTGCCGCTCGCGTACCTGGCCCGCCGCACCTGGTTCTACCGTCAGTTGATGAGCACCGGTTCGGTCGCCATCGCCTTGGTCGCCGCCGTCTGGCTGTTCGAGCGCGCTTTCGATATGAAAGTGCTGCCCGTGTAAAGGGTAAGTGCGTGGTTTGGGGGACGCAGCCGCATTCCGCCGTGCGCTCCGTTCCCTTTTTTTACAGCGCGATCAGCTTGCGGTTGGCGGCGCCCGGCAAGGTCTTGAGGACCTTGCCGGCAACGGCCGTGTAGCTGGGCGACTTGACCGTGCTGACATAGCGGTACTCGGCGCGCGTTTCGGATGGCGTCACCGTCACCACCATGAAGCCGCGCGACCTCGTTTCCGCATACACCAGCGGTCCGATGATCTGTTCCAGGCCGGCCGCCACCAGCGCCGGATCTTCATTTTTGAAGATCTCTTCGAAGCCCGGCGACGTCACCGACGACACCCCGAACTCCACCCCGACCGCCTGCCCGGTCATGTCGGCCAGGTCGCTGGCCCAGGCGTTGTGGGTGTCGCCGGCCAGGACCACCAGGTTCTTGTTCAGTGCCCTGGCCGTGGCCAGCACGGTTTCGCGCGCGGCCTGGTAGCCGTCCCACGCATCGAGGTTGTACGGCACCGATGGCTGGGCCAGGATCTGCTGCTCGGCGGCCGTCAAGGTCGCTGGCGCGTTCTTCGCCTTCGCCAACAGGGCGACGTAGGCGCCGAAGCCGATTGCGCCAAGCACCAGCGGCGCGGGCAGGTTCATGCGCGCCATCAGCACCTGCTGGCCCAGCATCTGCCAGGTGGCACTCGATTTGCTCATCTGGTTCGTCAACCACGCGCTCTGGTCGGCGCCCATCAGCTGGCGCGCCGGGTTGCCCACGTCCGCCGCGAAAGCGGCGCCGTTGAAGGCGCCGCCGGCGCCGACGTAGCTGGCGTAGCCGAGCTGCTTGTCGCGGCCGATGATGCGCGTGTCGAGCATGTGCAGGGACAGCAGGTTGCCGAAGTCGAAGGAGCGGTAGATGCGGTCGGGTTTACCGGCGTCGGGCAGGCGGATCGGCATCCATTCGTTGTAGGCCTGGATCGCCATCTGGCGGCGCGCCAGGAACAGGCCTTCGGTGGCCGGATCGTGGTTTTCCGCGCCTTCGCGCCAAGTGTCATTGGCCAGTTCGTGATCGTCCCACACGGCGATGAAGGGCATGCGCGCGTGAATCGCCTGCAAGTCCTTGTCGGTGCGGTACTGGGCGTAGCGGCGCCGGTAATCGCTCAGGGTGATGATCTCGTTGGCCGGTACCGGCACGCGGCCCATCGCCTCGGCGTCCTTGGTGGCGTAGCCGTCCCTGGCGTATTCGTAGATATAGTCGCCCAGGTGGATGGCGGCGTCGATGTCGTTCAGCTTTGCCGCTTCGGCGTAGACATGGAAGTAGCCGGCCGGGTAGTTGGTGCAGCTGAACACGGCCAGCTTGACCTGTGCCAGGTTGCCCGTGCCGAGGGTCTTGGTGCGGCCGACCGGCGAGGCGACGCCGTACGCGCCGAAGCGGTAGTAATAGACGCGGTTGGCGGCCAGGCCGGTGGCATCGACCTTGACGGTGTAGTCGCGCGCGGGGCCGGTGGTGGTGGTGCCGGTGGCGGCCGTGACGGCGAAATTGGCGTCTTCGGAGAGCTCCCATTTGACCTCGATGTCGCCGCTGCCGGTGGTGCTGACGCGGGTCCACAGGATGATGCGGTCGCTCATCGGGTCGCCGCTGGCCACGCCGTGGGCGAAGCGGACATCGATGTCGCCGCCATCGCTGCCGCCGCAGCCGGCCAGTGCGACGCCGGACGCCGCGACGGTCCCGAGCGAGAGCTTGCGAAGGAATGTGCGGCGCGAATTCGATTGGGTCATGACGGTTCGTGATGGGCAGTTGAGAAGCCGGCAAGCTTAAAGGAGCGGCATGACTTGCTGATGACAATGTGCCGCAATCGGCCCGTTTTTGATGCAAGCGGTGCAAGAAGGACCGATTCGGGCTAAACTCCTCTATCCACGCCGAAAAACACGAGAAAAAGCAGCCTTCATGATTACTACTCCAGACATCGAAAATACCAACGTCACGTCGTTCGCGACCATGCCGACCCCGGAAGAGCTGCACAAGCGCCTTCCCCTGACCGACAGCGCGTTTGCCACGGTCATGCAGGGCCGTGCCGCGCTGCGCGACATCATCGACCGCAAGGACAAGCGCCTGTTCGTCGTCGTCGGCCCGTGCTCGATCCACGACCCGGTGGCCGGCATCGACTATGCGCGCCGCCTCAAGGCGCTGCAGGCCGAGGTGGCCGACACCATGCTGCTGGTGATGCGCGTGTATTTCGAAAAGCCGCGCACCACGACCGGCTGGAAGGGCTATATCAACGACCCGCACATGGATGATTCCTTCCGCGTCGACGAAGGCATGGAAAAAGCGCGCCGCTTCCTGCTCGACGTGTGCGAGCTGGGCCTGCCCACCGCCACCGAAGCGCTCGACCCGATCTCGCCGCAGTACCTGGGCGACCTGATCGCCTGGACCGCGATCGGCGCGCGCACCACCGAATCGCAGACGCACCGCGAGATGTCGTCGGGCTTGTCGACGCCGGTCGGCTTCAAGAACGGCACCGATGGCGACATCAGCATCGCCATCAACGCCATTCTGTCGTCGGCGCATCCGCACTCGTTTTTGGGCATTAACGGCCAGGGCACGGTATCGATCGTGCGCACCAGCGGCAACGCCTACGGCCACGTGGTGCTGCGCGGCGGCGATGGACGTCCGAATTACGATTCGGTGTCGATCGCGATCGCGGAGCAGGCGCTGGAAAAGGCCAAGCTGCCGGCCAACCTGGTGGTCGACTGCTCGCATGCGAACAGCTACAAGAAGCCGGAACTGCAGCCGCTGGTGATGTCGGACGTGGTGCAGCAGATCCGTCACGGGAACAAGTCGCTGGTCGGCGTGATGATCGAGTCGAACATCGTCGGCGGCAATCAGAAGATTCCGGCGGATTTGTCGCAGCTGAAGTATGGCTGCTCGGTGACCGACGGCTGCATCGATTGGGATGCGACCGCATCGATGCTGCGTGCCGCGCACGCGGAGCTGTTGCAGCGTCCGTAAACCGCTAAAATCTATAAAAGCCCGTAGCTTAAAAACCGTCGTTCCCGCGCAGGTCCCAGTTTCTATGAAACTCCTCAAATCTCTTGGAACTGTGCAAAGTGCGAGGGCGCTTCCAAATGGCGCTAACCTAAGCTCCGTCATTCCTGCCATTGGCAGAAATGACTTCCCGCGCAGGCGGGAATCCATAGCACATTCGTATATCGACGGTGCTATGGGGGAAACGCATGCGTTTCCGCCTGCGCGGGAGCGACGGTTTCGAGGTTTGTAGTCGCAAAGCTGCTCAAATTAGCGGCAAAGACTAGTTCCTGGAGAGGCGGGAACCCAAGTCCGTCAATAAGCCGCTAGCTGCGCCATAAACTTGGGTTGCCGTGGGGGCGCCTAGCCCTGCGCGGGAACGACGGTTTGAAGTGTAACGACGTGGTTAGCGACGGCACACCCGGTGCTTTACAATGGCGCATTCCTTCTTATCTTGCGCACCCTCCCATGATTGTTCTCGGCGTCGAATCCTCCTGCGATGAAACCGGCCTTGCGTTGTACGACACGCAACGCGGCCTGCTCTCCCACGCCCTGCATTCGCAGGTCGCCATGCACGAGGAGTACGGCGGCGTGGTGCCCGAACTGGCCTCGCGCGACCATATCCGGCGCGCCATCCCGCTGCTCGAAGAAACCCTGTCGCGCGCGAATGTCGCCATGGCCGATATCGACGCCATCGCCTACACCCAAGGTCCGGGCCTGGCCGGCGCGCTGCTGGTGGGCTCCTCGATCGCGTGCAGCCTGGCCCTGGCGCTCGATAAACCAGTGCTCGGCGTGCACCACCTCGAAGGCCACCTGCTATCGCCCCTGCTGGCGAGCGATCCGCCGCAATTTCCCTTCATCGCCCTGCTGGTCTCGGGCGGTCACACGCAGCTGATGCGGGTCGACGGCGTCGGCCAGTACACCCTGCTCGGCGAAACCCTGGACGACGCGGCCGGCGAAGCCTTCGATAAATCGGCCAAGCTGCTCGGCCTGGGCTACCCAGGCGGCCCCGCCATTTCGCGCCTGGCCGAATTCGGCGATCCGCTGGCTTACAAGCTGCCGCGTCCCATGCTGCACTCGAAGGACTTCAACTTCAGCTTCTCGGGCCTGAAAACGGCCGTGCTGACGGTGGTGAAGAACCACGAGGAAAAAGTCATCGCCAATATCTGCGAGCAGGACAAGGCCGACATCGCACGCGGCTTCGTCGATGCCATCGTCGATGTGCTGACCGCCAAGTGCATCAGCGCGCTGCGCCACACAGGCTTGAAGCGCCTGGTGATCGCCGGCGGCGTGGGCGCCAACGCCCAGTTACGCGCCTCGCTCAATGCGGCCGCCTCCGCCAAGAAATTCCGCGTGTTCTATCCGGAGCTGGAATTTTGCACCGATAACGGCGCCATGATCGCCTTCGCCGGCGCCATGCGCCTGCAGATCAATCCCAACGCCGCCACGCGCGACTACGGCTTCAACGTGCGCCCGCGCTGGCCGCTGGACGAGATCAAGGTGGTCTGAACGACGCCCATGCCGGCAAGCCGCGGCGCCGCCGACGATCCTACCGTGTACCGTATTTTTCCAAAGAATGGCACACTCGCCCGGTTCTGTTTTTCCGGAGGTGCTGTATGCGTGTTGTTAGCTGGAATATTCACTGGGGCTGCGGCAAGGATGGCAGGATCCGCATCCATGCCATCATCGATGTGTTGCGCAAATTAAATCCCGATGTGATTTGCCTGCAGGAAGTTGCGTCAAACCATGCCGAGCTCGAAGGCAACGCCAACGCCAACCAGTTCCGCCAGCTGGCCGGGGCCTTCGGCGGCTACCAGCCGGTGATCGAACCGACCAGCGAAATCTACCAAAACAATATGCCTCGCCAGTTCGGCAATATGTTGCTCTCAAAATTCCGGATCAACCAGGTGCACCGCTACCTGCTGCCGTGGCCGCCCGACCCGGGCAGTCCGGCCGGCATGCCGCGCGGGCTGATCGAAGCCGTCATCGATGCGCCCGGCGGCCGGGTGCGCGTGCTGACCACGCACCTGGAATACTACTCGCCGGTGCAGCGCATGGCGCAGGTACGGCATATCAAGTATTTGCATTGGGAAGCGTGCGAACGGGCGCGCATCTTTCAACCGGACCCGACCATGGACCCGCCCTACCAGCTCGGCTACCGGCCCGGCTCGGCGATCTATTGCGGCGACTTCAATTTCACGCCCGATTCGCCCGATTACCAGGAATTGATCGCGCCGGACGACAGCATCGCGCTGCCCCTGGTCGATGCCTGGCGCTTGCGCCATCCGGACATCGCGCGTGCGCCGACCGCCGGCTTGCATGGTTTCAAGTGGCCGGAGCGGGCCGATTGCTTCGACTATTTTTTCGTTACCGACGATCTGGCCCAGCGCGTGACGGAGGTGGAAGTGCAGTCGGAAACGGCGGCCTCCGACCATCAGCCGATCGTGCTCGATATTGCCTGAGCCTTAACAGCTTGCTCAGGCCGCCTGCGGCCTGGACTGGCGCTGATACAGGAATTCCAGCACCCGCGTGCGGTATTCCATGTACAGCGCGTCGTGCGCCAGCGCCACCCGCTCGCGCGGGCGCGCCAGCCGCACCTGCACGATGTCGCCGATGCTCGCCGCCGGCCCGTTGCTCATCATCACGATGCGGTCCGACAGCAGCACCGCCTCGTCCACGTCGTGGGTCACCATGACCACGGTCGATCCGGTCTGGGCCACGATGCGCAGCAGTTCGTCCTGCAGATGCGCGCGCGTGAGGGCGTCGAGCGCGCCGAAGGGTTCATCCATCAGCAGCACTTTCGGCTCCATCGACAGCGCGCGCGCAATGCCGACGCGCTGCTTCATGCCGCCCGAAATCTCGTTGGGCCGCTTGCTCGCCGCCGCGCCCAGCCCCACCAGCGCCAGCGCCGCACTGGCGCGCTCGCGCAGCTGGCTGGCCGATTCCTTGTTCGAGAACACGCGCTCGACCGCCAGGTACACATTCTCGAAGCAGCTCAGCCACGGCAGCAGCGAGTGGTTCTGGAATACCACCGCGCGCTCGGGCGACGGTCCGGCAATCTCGCGGCCGGCGCAGATCAGGGCGCCATCGGTGGCCGTGGTCAAGCCCGCCAGCAGGTTGAGCAGGGTCGACTTGCCGCAGCCCGAGTGACCGATCAGGGTGACGAATTCGCCCTGCGCCACCGTCAGGTTGATGTCGTGGAGCGCGTGGAAGCGTCCCTTGCGGGTCTCGAACACCATCTCGGCGTGCTGCACTTCAATGAATTTCTTGTTCATGTCAGTTCCCCGCTTCTTCGTAGGTAAAGGCCTTGGCCAGCGCCACCAGGGCAAGTTCGAGCGCCAGCCCGACCACGCCGATGACGGCGATGGCGATCAGGATGTGCGGCACGTTCAGGCTGTTCCACTCATCCCACACCCAGAAGCCGATGCCGACCCCGCCGGTCAGCATTTCAGCAGCGACGATCACCAGCCAAGCGGTGCCGATGGCCAGGCGCACGCCGGTCAGCATGTAGGGCAATACCGAGGGCAGCAGGATCTTGGTGAAGATTTTCCATTCCGACAGTTGCAGCACGCGCGCGACGTTCATGTAATCCTGCGGCACGCGCTGCACGCCGGCGGCGGTGTTGACGATCATCGGCCAGATCGAGCAGATGAAGATCGACCAGATCGCCGCCGGATCGGCCGACTTGAACACCAGCAAGCCGATCGGCAGCCAGGCCAGCGGCGAGACGGGCTTGAGCAGGCTGATGATGGGATTGAACATGCCCGCCAGAAAATTGAAGCGTCCGATCATGAACCCGAGCGCAATCCCGACCACCGCCGCCAGGCCGAAGCCGAGCGCCACGCGCTTGAGTGAGGCCAGGATGTTCCAGCCGATGCCCTGGTCGTTGGGGCCGTTGCGGTAAAAGGGATCGGCAAACATGCGCAGCGCTTCGGCGAAAGTGACGGCGGGCGAGGGAAAGCTGCTGTTGTTGACTGACACAATCTGCCATAGCAGCACCAGCAGGCCCAGTCCCATCAGCGGCGGCAGCACGGTTAGCACCACGCCGCGCAGGCGCGACTTGCCATTGCTCAAGGTCACGCCCTGACTGGCGAGGCGCTGGCTGCGCGGGCGTTTTTCAGGCACCGGCGCGGCCAGCGCGTCGGCACTCGGGGTAGTCGACATCGATTCCAGCACGGCACTCATCATGGGCTCCCGGTTCAGGCTTTGATCTTGAAGGAATCGGCGTAGGCCTTGGGGTTCTTGCCATCCCAGACCGTTCCGTCGAGCATTTTCACCGTGCGCAGCGGCGAGGTGGGCACGCTCACCTTGGCCATGGCGGCGGCCTCGGTGTACAGCCCGATCTGGTTGACACTGGTGGCTGTGGCCAGGTAGTCGGGCTCGGTCTTGAGCAAGCCCCAGCGCTTGTGCTGGGTCAGGAACCACATGCCGTCCGACAGGTAGGGATAGTTGACCGCGCCATCGTTGTAGAACTTCATGTAGTTCGGATCGTCCCAGGTCTTGCCCATGCCGTTCTGGTAGCGGCCCAGGATGCGCTGGTTGATCACGTCGACCGAGGTGTTCACGTAGGCCTTGTCGGCGATGGTGGCCGCCATCCGGCTCTTGTTGACGAGGCCGGCGTCGATCCACTTGCTTGCCTCCAATACGGCGGCGATCAGGGCGCGCGCGCTGTTCGGGTATTTCTTGGCCCATTCGAGCGTGGTGCCCAGGGTCTTTTCCGGGTGATCTTTCCAGATATCCTGGGTGGTGGCGGCGGAGATGCCCACGCCATCGACGATGGCGCGGTGGTTCCACGGTTCGCCCACGCAAAAGCCATCCATATTGCCGACGCGCATATTGGCCACCATCTGCGGGGGCGGCACGGTGATCACCTTGGCGTCCTTGAGCGGGTTGATGCCGTAGGTGGCCAGCCAGTAGTACAGCCACATCGCGTGGGTGCCGGTCGGGAAGGTCTGGGCGAAGGAATAGTCGCGTTTATCGGTCTGCATCAGCCTGGCGAGGGAGGCACCGTCGACGCCGCCCTTGTCGGCCACTTTTTTGGAGAGGGTGATGGCCTGACCGTTGTGGTTCAGGTTCATCAGCACCGCCATGTCTTTCCTGGCGCCGCCCACGCCCATCTGGACGCCGTACAGCAGGCCGTAGAGCACGTGGGCGGCGTCCAGCTCGCCGTTGACCAGCTTGTCGCGCACGCTGGCCCATGACGATTCCTTGCTCAGGACTATCCTGATGCCGTATTTCTTGTCGAAGCCGAGCACCGAGGCCATCACCACCGAGGCGCAGTCGGTCAGGGGGATGAAGCCGATCTTGATGTCTTCTTTTTCGGGCTTGTCGGAGCCGGCGGCGAACACGCCGCCGCTGACAAGGCCGGTCAGCGAGACGGCGGCGCCGGCCTTGAGCAGGGTGCGGCGGGTCGGGATGGTGCGGTCGGTCGTCATGGTTCCCTCGTTTGGCAAGCGCGGCGCGGGGTGCGCCTTTACCAGGGCATCAGCAAATGGCGTGCCAGCGGGAAACAAGAGTGAGGAAGAGGGAAATTAAGGGCGGGAGGCGCCGTGATGGGAGGTTTTCGGCACTGCTATTGTGCGGCGCACCAAAAGCGCCCGTTGTGCTCACTTGACTATGACCCGTCGCTCCCGCGCAGGGCTAGGCGCCCCCACGGCAGTCCAAGTTCGTCGAGCCGCCTGTGACTGCGCTACGGAATTGGGTTCCCGCCTGCGCAGGGAACGACGGTTTTGAAGTTTGTGGTCAGAACAACGCTGAACCTGACGCCAACGAGTCCAGAGGCCAGTTCCTGGAAAAACGACAGGTCAGCGCTGAACGGTCACGCCCTTCCAGAACGCCACATGCCCGGCAATCTGCTTGGCCGCATCGAACGGCGCGCGGTAGGTCCACACCGCGTCGCGGTTGGTTTCCCCATCGACCAGCAAACTGAAATAGTTCGCCGTGCCCTTCCACGGACACTTGGTCTCGGTCGCGCTCGGCTGCAGGTATTCCTGCCTGACCGCCGACATCGGGAAATACACATTGTTTTCAACGATCTGCACCTGATCGTCAGGCGCTTCGGCGATCACGGCGCCGCGCCAGCTGGCGGTAGGCATCTCACTGCTCCTGCGACATGGATTCGGCCGCGATCTGGCGCAGCGCCTGTTCGAACACGTCCGGCGGCTGCCCGCCCGAAATCAAATGCCGGTCGTTGATGATGATGGCCGGCACCGAACTGATGCCCTGCTGCTGGTAGAAGCGCTCGCGCTCGCGCACCTCGCCGGCATACGCGCCGCTGGCCAGCACCTCGGCCGCCTGCGCGGCGTCCAGGCCCACTTCGCCCGCCACCCGCGCCAGCACGGCATGGTCGCCCGGACTCTCGCCCTTGGTGAAGTAGGTCTCGAACAGCGCCATCTTCAATTCGCGCTGGCGCCCTTGCAGCTCGGCCCAGTGCAGCAGGCGGTGCGCGTCGAAGGTGTTATAGATGCGGCTGCGCGCATCCATGTCGAAACGAAAGCCCAGGTCGGCGCCGCGGGCGCGGATCATCTCGCGCGTCTGCGCTCCCTGCTCCGGCGTGGCGCCGTATTTTTCAGTGAGGTGTTCGCCGATGTCCTGGCCTTCGGCGACCATGTTCGGATTGAGCTCGAAGGGCTGGAAGTGCAGTTCGGCGCTGGCCACGCCGTCCAGGCGGCCCAGCGCCTGTTCCAGCGACTTGAGGCCGATCACGCACCAGGGGCAGGAGATATCGGATACAAAATCAATTTTCAGCTTGGTCACCAGGTGCTCCTGTCGGTCGGGCCTTCCATTCTAGCCCCAAGCGCGGGATCGCACCTGCACGCCTATTTTTTGGCGCCCGCCGATTTGCTGCCGATCTTGCTTTCCTTGCCGGACATCAGGTTGGCGATGTTCTGGTTATGGCGGAACAGCAGCAGCGAACTCATGGCCACCACGGCGAAAAACAGTTCATCGATGCCGAATGCCATGCCGTAGTAAATCGGCGCCAGGATCGCGGCCACCAGCGCCGCCAAGGACGAGTAGCGCGTCGTGAATGCAACCACCAGCCAGGTCGCCAGCACCGCCAGGCCCAGCCAGACATTGATGCCAAGCAGCACGCCCAGGATGGTCGCCACGCCCTTGCCGCCCACGAAGCGGAAGAACACGGGCCACAGGTGGCCCAGGAACACGGCCACGGCCACCAGCGCGATGCCGGCCGTGCCCACGCCATACTCGCCCGCCAGGCGCATGGCCAGCCAGACCGCGAACCAGCCCTTGGCGGCGTCGCCGATCAGGGTGGCGATCGCCGCGCCCTTGTTGCCGCTGCGCAGAACGTTGGTCGCGCCCGGGTTCTTGGAACCGTAGGTGCGCGGGTCCGACAGGCTGAACAGGCGGCTCATCACCACGGCGAACGAAATCGAGCCGATCAGATAGGCGACGATGGTGAAAATTGCTGTAGTCATTGTGGTCTCTCTTGTTGGGAAGAGGCGCCATGCGCCGGGCGTGAATATACACCATAGTCGCAGCCTGATCACCCCTGGCATCCCGGTGCCGGGGCCGCCCGGGATACTCTTTCATCAACAGCGCAACAGTGGGCCCATCACAAGCCAGCGCTCGCCGATCGACGGTCGTGTGCCGCCATTAAAAAAAGCGGCCCTTGCGGGCCGCTTTGGCTTACCAAGGGGCGCTGGCCCCCATCTTGTTACAGTGCGCTGTCGCGCGCCTGCTTGACCAAGGTCGTATTGACGCCGTCGGACAGGCTGAACTCGAACACGCCGCCGGCCGGCAGCGGGCCCGTGGACAAGACCGCGCTGCCATTGCGCAGATCCTGGGCCAGGGTCGAGCGCGCCGTATCGGTGACCAGGGTCACCGTCAGGTAAGGATAGCGGGTGTGATCCCAGCTCAGTTGCACCTTGCCGGCTTGCTCGCGCACCTGCACCGCGGCCACCGCGCGCTGGAGACCGATCTCGGGGATCGGACGGGCGCTCGATTGCATCAGGTTGGACTTGCCCTTGACCACGGAAATACTGACGATCTGGCCCGGGTTCGGAATCGACAAGCTGAAGTTCTGCGACTTCATGTCCTCGGCATGGTCGACCACCAGGGTGGCGAACGGATAGTCGAGCACGCCTTTGGTGGTTACGATATGCAAGGTGTACTCGCCCTTGGCCGGCAGCCTGGCGCGGCCGACGTACGATTTCACCGGCGACAAGGTAGCCGCGTCGCCGCTGATCTGGCCGCTGACCAGGATCAGATCCTGCGGTCCCTCATTCACCGCCGCCGTCGTCATGAGCGCATCGGCCGGGGTCAGGAAGGCTTGCATCAGATGGGTGTTGTAGTCGGAGAAGGTGCTGCCGCCGCAATAACTCATGATGTCATGCGTATTGGTGTTGCGCGGATCGAAGAAGGCGGACCGGCTGACCAGATAGCCCCAGGTGTAGTGGGCGCCCGTGCCCAGCTGGGCGTTAGGGTAGGGATACTTCGGATCCGGCGAGCCGGCGCCGCCGCAAGCGGCGTGGTTCAGACGGTAGTTGTGGCCCAGTTCATGGACGACGATACCGCGCAAGCCATCTTCGTTCATCGATGGAATATCGGCGGCAACGCCGCTGGTTCCCGGCACATAGGCCAGGCCGGCCAGGCCGTAGGTCGCTTTCGGAATGATGCCGAAGTAATGCTGGCGATCGTTGGCGCCTTCCAGGGTGTGCAAGTCGGCCATTTCGCCCAGAATCTTGCCGAACGCATCGCTCCACTCGGATTCATTGACCGGCATGCGGGTCACGCGCGACGAGACATAGGTGGCACGGGCGCGCTGGTTCACGTTCGACACCGGAATGCGATCCTGCACGAACTCGCGCAGATTGCTGACGACACGGCCGACCGAGGTACCGATCTGGACCGGAATCGAGACCAGCTCCATCGGCACCCCACCGCCGACTCGCGGGTTGATGGTCTTGCTCTGGCCATTCGACAGGACCACGCTCAGGCGCAAGCCAGGGCGGACCAGGTCGGACGGCAGCAGCGCGATGTAGGAAGTGTTCGCATCGGGCACGACGGGCACGCTGGCGGGAAGCGCACCGGCCGGCTTGTTCAAGGCGATTTCGCGCAGCACATTGCCGTTCGCATCCTTGACCTGGACTTTGCCGTCCGGCTTGGCCACGCCTGGATTGTTGCTCAGTGCATTGACCTTGACCATCACAGCCTTGCCATTGATCAAAATCAGGGCGCTGTCGGCGCTGTCGAACAGTTGCGATTGCGCCAGCTGG